>NZ_JAYRPD010000071.1:0-111549 GCF_041911335.1 Flavobacterium sp. | reverse complement strand
CTTTTGAAGGTTTTAAAACTAGAATTTTAGCAAAAATAACCTCTCTAACATTAGTGCAATATATCAATAAATTTATCTTTGACAGACCAATTAATAATATCAAAATTCAAATCATTTAATTTCACCCAACGGGTTAATTTAATAATAAGATACTATTAATAAATTTTCTATAAATTTCTTTGTGTTGTTTATTATTGTTTCTTTTTATTTCAAATTGAAATAATGTATTCTCTACAAGAATTTCAAAACAATTTTTCTGAAGTTGTTTGTACTTAATGATTTTTGAATTATTAAAAAAATCATGAACTGTGTCTAAAGAAAAATTGTTAAAAGTAAAATCTTCTTTAATTCTAAGAATTTTAACACTAAAACTATCTTTAGAAATTACTTTAGTAATATCGTTTTTTTGAATTACTTTTCTATTATTATCTGTTTTGGTAATTATTTCCGCACTTAAATCACGGTAAAACCTCACATTTTTATTGGTTTTACATGAAAAAATAATCAATGATAGGATTGTTAAAAATATATATGTGATAAATTTCATTTTTTAAAATTAGGAAAACAAATATAAACAAATAAAATTCTTATACTGAAATGTATATGCCAATTACATTGGCTGCAAACAGTCATTAAAAAAACCTGCAAGTCTTTCAACTTACAGGCTATCTTAATACTTAATTCTTCTATCTTAATACTTTACAAATTCATAAAAAAATCATTCCCTTTATCATCTGTAATAATAAACGCAGGAAAATCTTCAATTTTTTATAAATATAATTTATTGTGGTTTAAACCCTAAAAAATTATAATATTTTGTGGTTTGAGTCATAATTTATTATATTTGTAACATGATAGCAAGAACGATAACCCAAAATTTAATAACCGATTGCGACAACAAGAAAGCTGTTGTTGTTATTGGACCAAGACAAGTAGGAAAAACAACGTTAATACAAAAAATAGTAGAAGACAAAAAAACCTTGTTCTTAAATGGTGATGATCCACAAACCAGATTGCAATTAGTCAATGCTAATTTTCAATTTTTGATGCAAATGGTTATGGACTATGAAACCATTGTCATTGATGAAGCCCAACGTATAGAAAATATTGGTTTAACGATTAAAATGCTTGTAGATGCAAAATTGAATAAACAATTTATCTTAACAGGTTCTTCGTCTCTTGATTTAGGTAATCAAATTAATGAACCATTAACGGGAAGAAAATGGGAGCATCAATTATTTCCCTTGTCGTGGAGTGAAATCAAAAATCATTATTCCTTTCCTAATGCATTTAGTAGATTAGAAGAGTTTTTAATTTATGGAATGTATCCTGAAGTAGTTACAAATTCAAATAAAAAGAAAATACTTTTACAACTTTCAGGGAGTTATCTGTACCAAGATGTTTTAGAACTAGTAAACATAAAAAAACCTGATTTGTTAATGAAATTGCTTAATGCACTAGCGTTGCAGCTAGGGAGCGAAGTGTCTTACAATGAATTGGCAAAAATATTAGGTGTTGATCGCATGACGGTCATCAATTATATCGATTTGTTAGAGAAAGTATATGTTATTTTTAGACTGCATCCATTTTCAACGAATCAAAGAAATGAAATTACAGCAAAACCAAAAATCTATTTTTATGATAACGGTATAAGAAACGCTATTATAGGACAATTCAATCCATTGCAAAGCAGACAGGACGTAGGCGCTTTGTTTGAAAATTTCTTTATTAGCGAAAAAATGAAACAACTAAGTTATACTGGTTTTTATGGAAAAACACATTATTGGAGAAACACGCAACAAGCAGAAATTGATTTTATTGAAATAAACGAAGGAGAAATTTCGGCTTATGAAATTAAATACAATCCCAACAAAAAAGTAAATTTCACAAAATCATTCACGGAAAAATACCACCCAAAAGAAACGTTAATAGTTAATAAGGATAATTTCTGGGAGTATTTGCAATAATTTATTTTGAAATATATTCTAGAATAAAAAAACCTACAAGGTTCTAAAAACCTTGCAGGTTTGTCTATTTTCTTGCTTCTTTTCTCTTTTTTCTAAACTAAAGATTCATAAAAAAATCATTCCCTTTATCATCGGTAATAATAAATGCAGGGAAATCTTTTACTTCGATTTTTCTTACGGCTTCCATTCCTAATTCTGGGAAATCTACAACTTCAACCGATAAGATGTTTTCTTTCGCTAAAATTGCAGCAGGACCACCAATCGAACCTAGATAGAAACCGCCGTGTTTTTTACAAGCGTTCATTACGTCTTTGCTTCGGTTTCCTTTAGCTAACATAATCATGCTTCCGCCAGCCGCTTGGAATTCGTCTACATAAACGTCCATTCTTCCTGCAGTGGTTGGTCCAAAACTTCCTGAAGGCATTCCGTCTGGAGTTTTTGCTGGTCCAGCGTAATATACAGGATGGTTTTTGAAATACTCTGGCATTGGTTTTCCAGCGTCTAATAATTCTTTGATTTTTGCATGTGCAATATCGCGAGCTACAATCAAAGTTCCGTTTAATTTCAAACGTGTTTTAATTGGGTATTTTGATAACTCAGCTAAAATTTCAGCCATTGGTTTGTTCAAATCAATTTCTACCGCTGGCTCTAAATGAGGAGCAGTTGTTGGTAAAAACTGAGCTGGATTGGTTTCCAATTGTTCTAAGAAAATACCATCTTTCGTGATTTTTCCTTTGATATTTCTATCTGCCGAACAAGAAACTCCCATTCCCACCGGACAAGAAGCCGCGTGACGTGGTAAACGGATTACACGAACATCATGTGTTAAATATTTTCCACCAAATTGCGCTCCAATTTGACTTTCTTGACAAATAATCTGTACTCTTTTTTCCCATTCTAAATCGCGAAACGCTTGACCTGCCATATTTCCAGAAGTTGGAAGATTGTCATAATAACCTGCCGAAGCTTTTTTCACGGCTGCTAAGTTTGCCTCCGCAGAAGTTCCACCAATTACAATAGCCAAGTGATACGGAGGACAAGCCGCCGTTCCTAAATCCATAATGCGCTCACGAACAAATTCGTCTAACGATTTTTCATTCAACAACGATTTTGTCTTTTGATATAAAAACGTTTTGTTCGCCGAACCACCACCTTTTGTTAAAAATAAGAATTCATATGAATTTCCTTTTTTCGCATAAATATCAATTTGCGCTGGTAAGTTAGAACCTGAGTTTTTTTCTTCAAACATCGAAATCGGAACAATTTGCGAGTAGCGAAGATTTTTATTTTGGTACGTATTGTAAATTCCTTTTGACAACCATTCGCCATCATCAACTCCTGTGTAAACGTTTTCACCTTTTTTAGCAACTACAATTGCAGTTCCAGTATCTTGGCAAGAAGGCAATTGACCTTCTACAGCTACAGCAGCATTTTGCAATAAATTATAAGCCACAAAACGGTCGTTGTCTGTTGCTTCAGGGTCTTCGATAATGTTTCTTAGTTTTTGTAAATGTGCCGAACGTAACATAAACGAAACGTCGTCCATAGCTTCTTGAGCTAATAATTCTAATCCTTTTGGGTCCACCACTAAGATTTCTCTATCGCCAAGTTGCTCTACTTTTACATAGTCAGAAGTTAATTTTTTGTATTGTGTATCGTCTTTTAAAATTGGATACGGGTCTTGATATAAAAAGTCCATTGTGTGTATGTTTTGAAAGGTAAAGTTACGGATAACCTATAAGGTTTCCAAAAGCAATCTTGAAAGTTTTGAGTCTACTAACCTGCAAGGTCTTTTTTGACCTTGTAGGTTTGTTTGAAAGATTATCTGTTTTTATTCAAGCATATGTTTTTCAGATAAAATTTCATTTTTAAAGTCATGGCAATAAATAAAGTTATTTTTAGAATCGAATAATTGAATTACTTCGTTCCTAAGTAATTTCGTTGGTTTATCTGAAATTATTGATTGATAAGAAGAGAACGGAAAGTTTTTGTAGTTAATATCTAAATGATGTTTAGGATTTAAATGAACATATTGAATCAAATTTAATAAATACGTTTCATTTATAATTTGTATTCTTTTAAAATGTTTTTCAAACAAACTTCCAGTTCTATTGTTTTGTTTGTTAAAAGCTTTTGCATATGCATTGAAAAGATTTGAAAGAGCTTGAGTAATTTCTTTTTCATTTACAATTCGAATAATAAAATGAAAGTGATTATCCATTAAACAATAAGCAAAAGTATCGGCTTTGTTTTCCAAATATTTTGAATAGAGTTTTAAAAAATAGTGTTTGTTTTCGTCTGAATTAAAAATAGTTTCACTATTTATGCCTCGGTTGTAAATGTGATATACTTTGTCTTTTTCTAAAACTTCTAATTTCATGGTATATTTTTTTTGATACCTACAAGGTTTTGGAAACCTTGCAGGAATTCAACTCGTTAAAAAAACCAACTCGCCACAAAAATAGCGGTAATAACACAAATTAAATCTACTAAAAGCATCATTCCTAAGGTATAACGAGTGTTTTTCACGTTGATACTTCCAAAATAAACCGCAATTACATAGAAAGTCGTTTCGGCACTACATTGGAAAATACAGCTCAATCTTCCGGTTAAGGAATCAGGACCAAATTGCTTCATCGCATCAATCATAAATCCTCGTGAACCACCAGAACTAAAAGGACGCAACATCGCTACAGGAAGTGAATCGGTAATTTCTTTGGCTACACCAAGATGTGCAAAGAAAAAGGAAATTCCGTTGGCAATAATTTCAAACAAACCACTGTTTCTGAATAAGGAAATCGCTACTAACATTCCCATTACATAAGGAAAAATAGTAACTCCAGTTTTTAATCCGTTATTAGCTCCAGCTACAAAAGTGTCGAAAATGGTTGTTTTTTGTTCCACGAATTTCTTCTCTTGAACGAAAGAAAATATCAAAGTTCCTCCAATGATTAAGATTAATAATAATCCCGAAAGGTTAGAAGTAAAATAGTTTTTTCCGATTAAATCCAAACTGTTTACATAGAATAATAATCCAACAATCGCTCCGATAACTCCCATTAAAGCCGCTAATAAAGAAGCACTTTTGAAGTTCACTTTTTGTTTGATTCCGACTAAAATGAAAGCAGCAATAGTTCCGATGAACGATGTAATAATACAAGGCAACATTACATCAGCAGGATTAGCAGCATTTTCAGCCGCACGATAACCAATGATGGAGGTTGGGATTAAAGTTAAACCCGCTGCATGCAAACACATAAACATGATTTGGGCATCACTCGCTTTGTCTTTATCCGGATTTAGTTCTTGTAAACTTTGCATGGCTTTTAATCCAAATGGAGTTGCGGCTGAATCCAATCCTAAAAAGTTAGCAGAAAAATTCAATGTCATATAAGAAATCGATTCGTGGTTTTTAGGAATCGAAGGAAAAACTTTTGCAAACAACGGACTTAATTTCTTAGCCAATCTTTCCGAAGCGCCTGAAATGATAAGCAATTCCATGATTCCACAAAAGAAAGCTAAGTAAGCAATTAAAGGTAGAATCAAATCGAATAAACTGCTTTTGGTCATAGGAAGTAAACCATCGGCTTTTTGTTTTCCGCTGTAGATTTTTACGGTTTGTTTGTTGTAGACGTATGTGGTGTCGGCATCGGCTTCATTTTTATTTAAGACGAATGTTTTATCTTCCTTTTTTTGAACACTATCTTGTACAAATTGAGGCAGTTCATTTAAATATTTTTCACCGATTAAAAGGGGTTCGCCCTGTTTGCCATTCAACACATAATCAATAGAATAGTACTGCGATGAGAACAATCCAAAAACAATAAAAAAGATAGACGATATAAATATCACTAACCAGAATCTACTTAAAACCATGTGTTATATTTTTTGTAAATGTAGTAAATCAAATTCAAGTTCAATTTCAAAAATTAAGTTCAATTTTAAACATGAATAATTTCATCTTCAACTAACAAATCTTCTCGTCTTAATCGCAGGAAAATTTGAGCTACAGCAATTACATCTTTTTCACAATACGTAATTATTCTGTCGATGTCGTTTTCTACATAAAAAACGTGTGCGACTTCGCTACCGTCAATGTCGTCTTTTGGTGAAGGAATTCCAAGAACTTTAGTTAATAGTTTTAAAGAAGTAAAATGTTTATAATCGCCAAATTTCCATAATTCTAAAGTATCTAAATGAGGTACTTCCCATGGTTTTTTACCAAATAAATTCAACTTATTAGGAAGAGCAATTCCATTAATTATCATACGTCGAGCAATAAAAGGAATATCAAATTCTTTGGCATTATGACCACACAAAACATGTTGGGCACCATTAAAATGCGTATTCAATAAATTAGAAAAATCGTTTAAAATTTTCTTTTCATCACCCCAAAAACTAGTAACACGAAAGTTTCGAATATCGGCTTTATTAACAAAGTAACCCACTGAAATGGTAATGATTTTTCCAAATTCAGCCCAAATTCCAGCGCGTTCGTAAAAATCTTCCGCTGAGACTTCATCTTTTCTTTGATATTGCGTTTTTTGTTCCCAAAGTTGTTGAGTTTCATTATCTAAACCGCGATAATTGTGGTATTCTGGAACCGTTTCAATGTCTAAAAACAGGATGTTGTTTAAATTAATTTTTTCAATCATGAGAGTAGTAGTTGTTTAAATTAATGTGCTATTTTTTCTTATCCCTTTGTGCTAACATGTTGTAGGTTTCTTCAACATAAATATATAAATCGTTACTATGTGGGTCTGTTTTAGTTTGAAGTCCTTTCAAATGTCCTAATCTAACAATGATTAAATCGTCTTCAGGAATTACGATTACAAATTGTCCTAAATGACCGCGCATGTAAAAAAGTTTTTTTCCTTTAATTTCGTGCATCCACCACCCATAGCCATATTCTGGACTTTTTTCGAAACGAGGCTTGATACATTTTTTCACAAAAGCACTATCTAATAATTGTTGTCCATTCCACATTCCATTATTTAGATAAAGTTTTCCAAAACGGGCAAAATCTCTTGCATTACTTGCAATACAACAATAGGCTTTTTCAATTCCGTCAGGCGCTTCATCTAATTGCCAAAGCGCTTCGTTCTCTGCTCCCATAGGCTGCCAAAAGTGTTTCGAAACATAATCTGATAGATGCTCACCAGTGGCTTTTTCAATACAAATCGCTAATAATTGAGTAGCACCACTTAAATATTTGAAAGATTGTCCCGGTTTTTCTTTGATGTCTAATCCTAGAATCACATCCTTCAAATTATCATCAAAATAAGCACGAGTTACAATAGAAAACGGACTATAATATTTTTCATCCCAACTTAATCCAGAAGCCATTGAAGATAAATCGCCGATAGTAACTTCTTTGGCATATTTTCCTTTTAGTTCAGGAAAAAAGTCGGTTACTTTTTGATCTAAACTTTTCATTTTTCCTTCCATGATTGCTTTCCCCATAGCTATAGTAACCACACTTTTTGCCATAGAAAAAGAATTGGTTTTAGAATTTTTATCAAATCCATCAAAATAACTTTCGTGCCAAATGCTATCATTTTTAATGATGAGATACGCAATGGTTTGCAGTTCTTTGTGATTTTTTGTCAATACTTCAGTAGCGGGAACGGAATTATAATCGGAAGCAATTGCCCATGGTTGTGCAGTTCCTTTTTTGATTTCTCTGTTTGGAAATTCTTTATAATCTTCTAAAAATGCAGTCGTATAGCCTTTGAAGTAAATGGTTCTTACTGCTCGTAATAAATAATCTACATTAAAAAGGTACATTAAAACGATGATGCTTACTATAATAATAGCAAACCATTTGAGGAATTTTAAGAGAAATTTCATGAGCTAATTTTATAAGATTGCGTTATAAAAATAGCAAAAAGTGATTTGATTTTACAACAATCTAAAATAAACTTTCTTGTTGAGTAGGATTTTCATGCTCTAAAAGCCATTTTTTACGCCACAAGCCACCTGCATAACCCGTAAGGGAACCATCACTTCCAATAACGCGATGACAAGGAACCACAATCCAAAGTGGATTTTTCCCATTGGCTGAAGCAACGGCTCGAATTGCTTTTACATCCCCTAATTTTTTTGATAATTCTAAATAAGAACAGGTTTTTCCAAATGGAATATGAAGTAATTCTTGCCAAACTTTTTTCTGAAAGTCGGATCCAATTGGATTTATTGCGAATGTAAATTCTTTCCTTTTTCCATCAAAATAGTCTTGAAGTTGGGAAATAACTTCATTGAAAATTTCGGGAATTTTAGTTGTTATTTCTACAGGTTCATCCAATATACATATTTTAGAGATTCCATTTTGATCTCCTTGTATTTCGGCTACACCTAGAGGTGTTTTAATCGTGATAATTTCCATTTTCAAATATAAAAAAACCACCCGTAAAGGTGGCTTAATAAGATGTAAAAAGTTGAATTAATAATATTGTTATGATTTGATTTCTTCTTTTTTATCAGTTGCAGGCTCTAAAACTTTTCCTTTGAATGATAAAGTTTTAACTGCTTCAACACCATTTTCTGTTGTTGTAATAGTAACTGATTTTTGAAATTGACCACCAGCTGCAGCGTTAAATGTAGCAGCTACCATTCCTTTTTCTCCAGGTTTGATTGGAGTTTTTGTGTAATTTGCTGCAGTACATCCACAAGCTGGTCTTACATTTGTAATTAAAACCGTTTCTTTAGTTGTATTTGTGAAGGTGAATTCATAAGTTACAGGTTTCCCTTTTTCAATATCACCAAAGTCATGAATTTCTTGATCCCATTTGATTGCAGATTGAACCGGTGCAGCAGGGGTTTTAACTTCAACAGGAGCAACTTGCATAGATTTAGACGCTTCAATTTTAGCATCTTTCACTTGTGCAAATGAAGCAGATGCAACAAAAAGTGCGATAATAGATAATTTAAATGATTTCATACTCTATAATATTTTTAGTTATTTTAAATTTGTTGACACAAAACTAAAAAACTTTTAAATTGATGTTGTTAATTAAATTTTAATGATTGTTAATGACATGTTAATAGAGGTTTTTAATGACACTTTTTTTGTAATATCGAACTCATTATGAAGTTTAACAAATTTAATACCGTAATCTTAGCTGGGTTTATAGCAATTGTTGGTGTAATCATAATGCAATTGTTTTTACTCAATCAAGCCTATATTTTTGAGAAGAAGGATATCGAAGATAAAATTCATTTTGCCTTGCAAGATGTGGTTAATAAAATCTACAGAGACAATAAAAAAGAGCTTCCAATAGGTAACCAAATTAAAAAAGTTTCAGAAAATTACTTTGTTGCAAATGTTAATGATGTTTTTGAAAATAATATTTTAGAACAATATTTAAAAAACGAGTTTGAAAAAGTAAAGTTGGAATTAGATTATGAATATGCTATTTATGACTGTAGTTCTGATGCAATGGTTTATGGGAACTATGTTTCTGCAAAAGGAAAAGAACCTTCAAAATTTTGTGCCGATTGTTTCTCTAAAAATAGTGATTTAACGTACTATTTTGCAGTTCGTTTTCCCAATATCAAACAAACCTATTTTAGAAGTTTATCTCAATATTGGATTTTTACAGGAGTATTGTTCTTGGTTTTAATCATTTACGTGTATTCCGTTTTATTGATGTTAAAGCAAAAGAGATATACCGATTTGCAGAAAGATTTTATCAATAATATGACGCATGAGTTTAAAACACCATTGGCTTCTATTTTGATTGCTTCCAATTACGCCAATACTCAAAAGGAAATTATCGATAATCCTAAGCTTTCAAAATACATGCAGATTATTATCAATCAAAGTAATAAACTGAACCAACATATCGAGAAAATTCTATATGTAGCCAAGACGGAAAGCAAACAAATTGAACTAGAAAAATCGAAAGTTGATTTGAAAGTATTATTGGAATTAGTTCGAGAAAACATATTTTTAAAACATCAAAAAGAGATTAACATCGATATTCAATTAGATCGAAATTATAGTATTCAAGCCGATGAATTTCATTTTTATAACGTGATTTACAACATAATCGATAATGCAGTAAAATATTCTAATCAAAATCCAGAAATCAAAATCCAATCAAAAGAAAATTCAAAAGGATTGACTTTAAAATTCACTGATAACGGTTGTGGAATTCCAGAAAATGATTTACCATTTATTTTTGATAAATTTTATAGAGTAACACGAGAAGATAGTAAGGATATAGAAGGATTTGGAATTGGACTTTCGTATGTAAAACGCGTTTGCGAATGGCATAAATGGAAAGTCGATGCCAAAAACAACGAAGAAAAAGGAATCACTATATCCATTCAAATTAATAAAAACGATTATGAGTAAGAAGCGTATTTTGTATGTTGAAGACGACGAAACTTTAGCGTTTTTAACCGCTGATAATTTAGAGCAACATTTTGATGTGACCCATTGTGCAAATGGCAAAGAGGCTTTTCAATTGTTTTGTAAAGAATCTTTCGATTTGTGTGTTTTGGATATTATGTTGCCCGATATGGATGGATTTGAAATGGCAACTGAAATCAGAAAACGAAATCAAGAAATTCCGATTATTTTCCTTTCAGCAAAAACCATGAAAGATGACCGAATTAAGGGTTTAAAATTGGGTGCTGATGATTATTTGGTAAAACCATATTCAATAGAAGAATTGATTTTAAAAATAGAAATTTTCTTAAACCGAAGTCAGAAATCAACCGATAATTCAACACAAAAACAATATACATTTGGAAGTTTTCAGTTTGAACCTGAGAATTATTTATTAAAAAATGACAATCAAAGCATAACTTTAACCGAAAGAGAAGCCTCACTTTTAAAACTGTTTTTAGACAACCCGAATACCGTTTTAAAACGCGAAAAAATCTTAATGGAATTATGGGGGAGTGATGATTATTTCCTTGGCAGAAGTTTAGATGTATTTATTTCAAGATTGCGAAAAATCATAAAAGAAGAAACCCACGTGAGAATTGAAAACATTCCGCGCGTGGGCTTTAAATTGGTGGTTGAGTAAATTTTTTACTCGAAACTCATCATATATACTTCTAAGGCTTTGCGTTCTTCAGCCGTCATGGCTTTTGTAATGGCAAAGTTAGCTTTCATAGTTTCGTATTGTGATGGGTCAACAATCGCTTCGCCTTCTTCGTTAATGAAAGCAGCAATACTTGCACCTTTTTCTTTGTAAATCTTTGCAATTTCTTTAATAGAAGGACCTACAACTTTTGCATCTGCTTTATGACAAGCAGTACATGTTCCTTTACCTTCGAACAATTCTTGCCCTTTTGCTAGTAATGGATCAACTGTAGTTTCTGTTACTACTTCTGTTTTTTCTTCAACAGGATTTCCGTAGGCATCAGTTTCTTTTTTTTCGCCACAATTCGTTAAAGAAATGGCTAATGTAAAAACAGCAAACGATTTAAATATAAGTTTCATTTTGATATGATTTAGAAATATTGATAAAATTACACTATAGATTTCAGTTAATTTGTGACATTTGTCATATTACTTTTTATTTAATAGAATTGCCGCTTCTTTAGCAAAATAAGTTGAAATCAAACTCGCACCCGCTCTTTTGATACACATTAATTGCTCCATCATAATTTTGTCATGGTCTAACCAACCTCTTTCGGAAGCGGCTTTAATCATCGCATATTCTCCTGAAACATGAAAAACTGTTACCGGAACATCCACCGCATTTTTAACTTCACGAACAATATCTAAATAAGCGATTCCTGGCTTAACCATTACCATATCAGCGCCTTCTTCCACATCCCAAAGTGCTTCTTTAACCGCTTCGATGCGATTAGCATAATCCATTTGGTAGGTTTTTTTGTCTTTCGGAACTTCTACATCAGCATCTTTTGGAGCCGAATCCAAAGCGTCTCTAAAAGGACCATAAAACGCCGAAGCATATTTAGCTGAATAACTCATGATTCCCACATTGTGAAATCCCGCAGCATCTAAACCTTGACGTAAACGTAAAACACGTCCATCCATCATATCACTTGGGGCAACAAAATCGGCACCCGCTTTTGCGTGAGAAACCGCCATTTTTACTAAAGCATCATTGGTGGCATCGTTAGCCACATCGCCTTTTTCGATAATTCCATCATGGCCATAAATCGAATACGGGTCTAACGCTACATCTGGCATTACAATCATTTCTGGACAAGCTGCTTTAATAGCACGAATAGCTCTTTGCATCAAACCATTATCATTCCAGGCTTCTTTTCCAGTGTTATCTTTTAAATCATCGCTAACTTTTACATAAATATTTACGGCACGAATTCCTAAAGCGAATAATTCTTTCACTTCTTCTACCGTTAAATCTAATGTACGACGGAAAATTCCTGGCATAGAAGGGATTTCTACTTTAGTATTTTCTCCTTCCATGATAAACATCGGAAACATAAAATCAGCCGGACTCAAGCTGGTTTCGCGAACTAAACTTCTTATGGATTCGTTTACTCTTAAACGACGACCTCTGTGTATTGGAAACATATTATTTTATGATTTGTGATTGATATTGGATAATTATACCCAATCTATTGGTTTTGCTAATATTTTCAATAATTTTTCTTCTTCGCTTCCTGGTTCAGGATGATGGTCGTACACCCATTGTACATGTGGTGGCAAACTCATCAAAATACTTTCTATTCTTCCGTTAGTTTTAAGACCGAAAAGTGTGCCTTTATCGTGAACCAAATTGAATTCTACATAGCGACCACGGCGAATTTCTTGCCAAGTTCTTTGCGCATCTGAATAAGGTAAATCTTTTCTTCTTTCCACAATGGGAACATATGCTTGCAAGAATGAATTCCCAACTTCAGTTACAAAGTTGTACCAATCTTCCATTTTCATGGTTTCGGTTTCTTTTAAATAATCGAAAAACAAACCACCAATTCCTCTTGCTTCATTGCGATGTGCATTCCAGAAATACTCGTCGCATTTCTTTTTATAGTTGGGATAAAATTCGGGATTGTGTTTGTCGCAAGCTGTTTTACAGGTTTGATGAAAATGTTTGGCATCTTCTTCAAACAGATAATACGGAGTTAAATCTTGTCCGCCACCAAACCATTGGTTGATGATGTTACCGTTTTCGTCATACATTTCAAAATAGCGCCAATTAGCATGAACCGTAGGCACCATTGGGTTTTTTGGATGAATGACCAAACTCAATCCGCAAGCAAAGAAATCTGCTTCTCCTACGCCGAACATTTTTTGCATCGTATCAGGCAATTTTCCATGAACAGCAGAGATGTTTACACCACCTTTTTCAAAAACTTGACCGTTTTCAATAACACGTGTGCGACCGCCACCGCCTTCTGGTCGTTCCCAAATGTCTTCACGAAATTTGGTACTACCATCAATAGCTTCTAATCCTTTACAGATTTGATCTTGTAGGTTTTGTATGTAGGTGTAGAATTTATTTTTCATTTTTTACTCTAAACAATTTTAAAAAATATAAGCTTGATATTAGTAAGTGTATTGTAAAAGGAATTGTGAATTCAAAATGTTTTAAATTTTCAATTTTTACAAAAACAATAACCGCTGTAATTAGCAGCAATTGACCTAGAAAACCCAATATTAATCTTTTATTTAAATATAAAATTATTCCTAAAATTGATAATATCAGAAATAAATTTTCAATTGAAAGCAATATAAACTCATCTGTTAAAGAAAAGATTTGAAGTATCAATAAACCAATTACTAAAAAAAAAGGCAAACTAACATGTGGAGTTGGAATGCAAATAAAAAGAAATAGTAAAATGGACAAGTATTTCAAATTAACACCATTCATAATTATTTATACTCTTTCACTGCTTCCACAAAAGCCTTAGCATGATCCACAGGAATATTTGGTAAAATGCCGTGACCTAAGTTTACAATGTATTTGTCTTTTCCGAATTCGTCAATCATTTCGTGAACCATTTTTTTGATGGTTGGAATTGGCGATAATAAACGGCTTGGATCAAAATTTCCTTGTAACGTGATGTCACCACCAGTTAAGTAACGTGCATTTCTTGGTGAACATGTCCAATCTACTCCTAAAGCAGATGCTTTTGATTTTGACATTTCGTTAAGTGCGAACCAACACCCTTTTCCAAAAACGATTACTTCTGTTTCTTCAGCTAAAGCTTCTACAATTTGGTTGATGTATTTCCAAGAGAATTCTTGATAATCTACTGGAGAAAGCATTCCTCCCCAAGAGTCAAAAATCTGAATCGCATTACAACCTGCTTTTACTTTTTCTTTCAAGTATAAAATCGTGGTATCGGTGATTTTTTGCAACAATAAGTGTGCTGCTACAGGATTTGAAAAACAAAATCCTTTTGCTGTATCAAAACTTTTAGAACCTTTTCCTTCTACAGCATAACAGAAAATTGTCCATGGCGAACCAGCGAAACCAATTAAAGGCACTTCGTCATTCAACATTTCTTTGGTTAATTTTACCGCATCCATCACGTAACCTAAAGTTTCGTGAATATTCGGCACAAAAACCTGATTTACTTGTTCAGCTGTACGAATAGGATTTGGAATTATCGGACCTAAATTGTCTTTTAATTCTACGTGAATTCCCATAGCTCTTGGAACTACTAAAATATCTGAGAATAAAATCGCAGCATCTGGTTTTACAATTCGGATAGGTTGCACTGTGATTTCAGCTGCTAATTCTGGAGTTTCGCAACGGGTGAAGAAATCATATTTATCGCGCAAAGCTCTAAATTCTGGTAAATATCTTCCGGCTTGACGCATCATCCAAACAGGTGGACGTTCAACAGTTTCTCCTTTTAATGCTCGTAAAAATAAGTCGTTCTTTAACATGGTTTTTGTTTTAATTGCAATTTGTTTCTTCCTGATAATTTCTCGAGAAAAATCAAAAGCGCTATTTTATTTATAATATTTTATTACTTCATCAATTACATGTTCCACGGTGGGTTGTGATGTAATTACTATGTTTTTTGTTTTGTTTTCTAATGCTTTTGCCGTGGTGGTTCCAATGCAAAAACAAGTTTTATTTTCTAAAGTGTTCTTTTCTAAAAAGCTATTGACTCCAGACGGACTGTAAAACAAAACACCATCACATATTTCTTTGATTTGGTGTGGTTTCAGCTTGGTTTCATATACGACAATTTCGTTATATGCGATTTTATTTTGCTGAAAAAAAGCAGGAATCGTATTTCTTCTGATATTTCCGCAAAAGAAAGTAAACGTATTACTTTTATATTTCGAAGCAATTATTTGAATCAATTCTTCGGCATAATCGGTACTTTCTAAAACGGTGAATCCTTTCTTTTCTAGAAAACTTCGGGTTTTATTTCCCACACACAAACAAGACTTTGAAAGAACGTTTTTTGTTTCAGATTTTAAAACACTTTTTACCGCTTCTTTACTTGTAAATATTAAGTAATCATTGAGCTGAGGTGTTTCAAAATCAATAGATTTAGTTTGAATAAAATTCTTTTCTACAAGTCCAATTTTAGCATCAGAAAGTTTGTCTTTTAATGCTTTTGAAAGTTTTTTTGTAGAGAGAATTCGCGTCATTTTAACTTCTAATTTGGTGTTCTTCTTGTCCTAAACAATACGTTTCAATGTCTTTATTGTATCCGTAAACTACTAAGATATCGTCTTCCAATACAATGGTATCTGGTGACGGACGACCAATCGTTTCTTTAACAATGGATTTTTTTCCAATAAGATTTCGTTTTTCTCTTTTTCGGATAATAGTAACTAATGTCAAACGATATTTATCGATAGAATCTAATTCAGCTAATGTTTTTCCAAAGAATTCTGGTTTTGCTTTTACTTCAGAAATGGTATAATTATCATCTAATTGGTAATTTTCTAAAGTCGATTTAAAATTGATTTGCTTCGTTAATCGGTCTGCCGATTCTTGTTCTGGGTGAATAATGCTGTGAATTCCCATCGCTTCTAAAACTGTGTCGTGTATAGGCGACAAAGCTCTACTAATGATTTTTACATCACTCAATTTTTTAATAATGGCTGTTGTAATAATAGCTGCACCTTCATTTTCTCCTATGGCTACCACTACTTTATCAGCATCTTTTAAAGGTAAAGCTTCGTAAGACAATTCATTAGTAGAATCTAAGGCAATTGCATGCGAAATTTTATCTTTTACTAAATTTACTTTTTCGATGTTTTTATCTACACCAATTACTTCGTTTCCTGTTTCAGTTAAACTGATAGCAAGCGACATTCCGAAGTTTCCTAAACCAAATACGATGATTTTCATTTGGACAAGTTTAGTTGATTAATATATTTTCTTTTGGATATTCGTAAAATTGATGATTCAATCTACGTAATAAACCTACCATTAAGTTGAGCATTCCAATACGACCTATAAACATACAAGCAATTAAAACATATTTACTTGGTTCTGTAACGGTTGGTGTATAGTTTAAACTTAATCCTACTGTACTATATGCAGAGAAGCATTCAAAAGCAACGGTTAATAATGGTGTTCCTTTTGGTTCAAAAATTAACATTGCCACAATTGATATCCCAATTGTTATTAACGAGATACACAAAATAGCAAATGCACGAGAGGTAGATTCTGATGAAATTCTTCTTCCAAACAATTGAATTCTGCTCTTTCCGCTTGCCACGGCAAAAATATTTAGTGTTGCTAATGCAAAGGTACTTGTTTTTATACCACCGGCAGTAGATGCAGGCGAACCTCCAATCCACATTAAAAAAATGATAAACAAAAGAGAAGGAACATTCATTTGTGTGAAATCAACAGCATTAAATCCGGCAGTTCTTGGAGTAACTGCGTTGAACGATGCGGCTGTTATTTTACCAAAAATAGAATGGTGTTCTAATAAAGTATTGTTGTATTCTGAAATAAACAAGAAAATGAAACCACCCACCAATAAAAATATTGTAGTGTAAATAACAATTTGTGTGTTTAAAGTAATGATTCTAACCTTTTTATGAATAATTGTTTTATCGAATAGCTCCACCAAATGGGTTTTGATTTTCTGATAAAAATTAAAGACGATGTTATGACCTAAACCACCCAAAACAATCAAAGTCATTACAATCCATTGTAAGAAATAATCAAAACGAATGGCTTCATCATAAAGTCCTGCAGACAAAATGGAAAATCCGGCATTACAGAAAGCGGAAATTGAATGGAAAATGGAGAAGAAAAATTTATTTTCAATGGTTGTGACATCTAAAATGGAAGAGTAAATAAAAGCAGCTCCAACTGCTTCTACACCAATAGTAAAAATTACCACATTCAATGCCGCTCTAAAAACGTCTTTTAAACCTTCATGAGCAATAAAATCTTTAGTGTTTAAACCTTCTTTAAAAGAAGAACTTCCTCTAAAAAAGAAAGCAAAGAAGGAAGTGAAGGTTAAAATTCCGATTCCACCTAATTGAATTAAAACTAAAATTATGGATTGTCCTACAATCGTGAATGCTGATGATGTATCAACTACCGTTAATCCCGTAACACAAACGGCACTTGCAGAGGTAAACAAGGCATTTGTAAAAGTTATTCCATTTGTGGTTGCACTTGGAAGCATCAATAAAAAGCCTCCTGTTAGGGCTAAAATCATAAAACTTCCAACAAATACAATGGCAGGATTAAAATAAATATCATAAATATGACGAACTAAAACTAAGAGTCTTAGTAAAAAATAAAAGATAAGTCCACCTTCAAATATTGGTTTTACTTTTTGAAGAATATAATCAAAAGGAAAATTAAAATTTAGGATAGCAACTATTCCAGAGGCAAGCAACATTCCGGTTATTAAAACCATATTTACAAGTGCTACTTTTTTATTGCTTTTGTATTTAAAGGTTAAGAATTTAAACGTGTTGAACGCTAGAAGTCCAATGGTAAGAAAAATTAACCCAATAACATGTGGCGAATTATAATTTTCTTCGAAGTCATATCCAAAGTCAAAAACTATGAAAAGGAGTACGATGATATCAAAAAAGCGATATAAATAATTGAGTAACGATTCTTTCTCCATTTTGGAACAAAATTACTTTTTTAAATCACGACGAATGCTTTCCATTAAAGCACTTCCGCCATTGTTTAAAATTGCTTCGGCACAATTTTTTCCGAAGTTTTTAAAAGAATCAAAAGTACAACTTTTTTTGATTGTGTGTTTTTCTTTTCCGTCCAAAGAGAATAAAACGCCTTCAAAATCAATTTTATCTGATGAAAATGTTGCTAAAGCTCCAATTGGTGCTGTACAACCACCTTCAAGTGTTTTTAAGAATTCACGTTCAATGTGGGTACAAATTTCGGTCTCAGCATGGTTTAATTTGGATAATGCTTCTTTACAAAAATCATCTTTTTCCATAGCAACAACAACCATTGCACCTTGTGCTGGTGCTGGAATCATCCAACTTAAATTGATATAATTTTCTGGTTTTAAATTGATGCGTTCTAATCCAGCGGCTGCAAAAACAGCTCCGTTCCAATCGCTATCATGTAGTTTTTGCATACGCGTATTTACATTTCCACGTAAATCAACCACATTGTGATTTGGATATTTATTTAGCCATTGGGCTTGTCTTCTCAAACTTCCCGTTGCAATAGTTCCTTCCGAATTTAAAAAATCTAAATTGCCTTTATGAACTAAAATATCAACTGTGTTGGCACGTTCCAAAACAGCGGCTTGAACAATTCCAATAGGTAAAGCCGTTGGCACATCTTTCATTGAATGTACCGCAATATCTACCTGGCCATTAATCATTGCGATGTCTAAGGTTTTGGTAAAAATTCCAGTGATTCCTAATTCGTAAAGTGGTTTGTCAAGAATGATATCTCCTTGTGATTTAACTGCAGTAATTTCAGTTTTGTAACCTAAATCATTTAATTTCTTTTGTACTGTGTGTGCTTGCCAAAGGGCTAATTCGCTATCACGAGTTCCTATTCGGATTGTTTTGCTCATTATTTTGAAACCGTTTCTAATTGGAAAATTTTCTCAATCCATTCAATACTTTCGTCCACCATAGTTTCATCATCTTTTAAATGATTAGCAAAATGATTCGTTATTTTCTGAATGATTCTTGCAGTAATCAATTCAGCTTGTTCCTCGTCGAAATTTGCTAATTTTTTACGTTGAAAATTCAATTCTCCTTCTTTTATTGTATTCAGTTTTGCTTTTAAAGCATGTATGGTTGGTGCAAATTTACGTTGTTTGGTCCAAGCGATAAATTCATCTTTAATTTCATCTATAATAGCTTCGGCAGCTGGAATGTGTTTTTTTCTATTTTCAAGAGTTTCATCCGTAATTTGCGAAAGTTCATCCATGTGAACTAAAGTAACACCTTCAATATCTTTTACATTTTCGTTTACGTTTTTCGGAATCGATAAATCTAAAATCAATAAAGGTTTTTTCAAATTTAAGATGGCTTTGTCAACAGTTGGGTTTTGAGCTCCGGTTGCTACCACAACCACATCTGCTTTTTGAAGTTCTATTTGTAAATCTGCATAATCTTTTACAATAACATCAAGTTTTCGAGCTAATCTTTCGGCTTTTTCTTTAGTTCTGTTGATTAATGTGATTTGCTGGTGTTTTGTATGTTTTACAAGGTTTTCACAAGTATTTCTTCCGATTTTTCCTGTTCCAAAAAGTAAAATGTTTTTAGAAGCAATGTCTTCTACATTTTTAAAAATATATTGAACCGATGCAAAAGACACAGAAGTTGCGCCTGAAGAAATTTCGGTTTCGTTTTTGATTTTTCTACTCGCCTGAATTACCGCATTGACTAATCTTTCTAAAAAAGCATTTACTAAGTTTAATTCTTTACTTATTACAAAGGCATTTTTTAATTGACTGATGATTTCAAAATCACCTAAGATTTGACTGTCTAAACCAGTACCAACACGAAACATATGATTAATGGCTTCACTATTTTTGTATACAAAAGCTACTTTTTGAAAATCTTCAACCGTTCCTTGACTGTTTTCACACAATAATTTGATTAATTGAAATGGATGTTGTGCAAACCCATAAATTTCAGTTCTATTGCAAGTAGAAGTTACAATTAAACTATCAATACCTTCAGCTTTGGCTTGATGCAATAAGTTGGTCTTGGCTTGTTCATCCAAACTAAATTTCCCTCTCATTTCAGCATCCGCTTTCTTATAACTCAAACCTACGGCATAGAAAGTTGGATGCTTTGCGAATGTATTGTTTTCCATATGATCTAATCTTTCCTAAAAGTTTAACAAAATTATATTTTCCAATTTTATAAAAACAACGCTAAAAGTACTTTTTGTGTCGCTCAACGATATTTTAAAGACAATGGTGTCTCTTTTGTGATATTTCACTAAATTTGTAATGTATTCGAGGGTTGAGAACTGCTTTATATAGAATAATTCTAAATAATATTGTTTCGACCTATTTTGTATATATACGGAAAAATATCGCTATGGGTTCATTAGAAGAAATAAAAATTGAAAACGAATTTATTTTATTGCGTTTTCAAAATGATAGTAACGAAACAATTAAAATTGAACGACCTGTAAATCAAGGCCTTATTCAGTTTCATTTTGGTTTAAAGGGAAAAGGTAAATTTATTTTTAATCAGGGAAATTATGCTTTAGATTTAAAAGAAGAGAAATCCCTTTTGTTTTATAATCCGCAAAAAGAATTACCAATTCATTTAGAATTGGCACCCAATACTTGGATAATTTCGGTAATTGTTTCGATAAAAAAATTTCATGGATTATTTTCAGCAGAAGCTGAGAACATTCCTTTTTTAAGTGAAGAAAATAAAGACAAGAAATATTACAAAGAAAACGATATAAGTCCTTCTATGTCAATTGTGTTAAGTCAGATTTTTCATTATAATTTAAATTCTTTTATTAAAAACTTGTATTATAAAGGAAAAGGATATGAACTGTTAAGTTTATATTTCAATCGTTCAGAAGATCCAAATGCAGAACAATGTCCGTTTTTGATTGATGAAGAAAATGTTTTAAAAATTAAGAAAGCAAAAGAAATTATTATCGCTAATATGGCGGAACCACCTACGTTAGAAGTTTTGTCTGAACAAGTAGGGTTGAGTCTTAAAAAGTTAAAAATGGGTTTCAAGCAAATTTATGGCGATACGGTTTATGGTTTTCTATTTGATTACAAAATGGACTACGCACGACAATTGCTAGATAGTGGTTCGTATAATGTAAACGAAGTGGGGTTAAAAATTGGATATAGTACAGGAAGTCATTTTATTGCGGCTTTCAAGAAGAAGTTTGGAACAACTCCCAAAAAATATTTGATGAATTTGAATGCTAATATTGAATAGTTCAATTATATTGATTTTGTAAATCGTATCATAAATAAAAAACGTATATAAAACTTTTCTTAAGAATAAGATTGATTACTTTTATAAAAAAAAGAAAATGAAAAAAGGAGTACTGTTAATTAATTTAGGTTCGCCAGATAGTCCTGAACCTAAAGATGTTAGAAAATATCTAGATGAGTTCTTAATGGACGAACGCGTTATTGATGTTCCTTATTTACTTAGAGCGCTTTTAGTTAAAGGAATTATTTTGAATACACGTCCAAAAAAATCAGCTAAAGCATATAAAAAAATTTGGTGGGAAGAAGGATCGCCTTTAATTGAGTTGTCAAAACGATTACAGAATAAAGTTCAAGAACAAGTCAGTATTCCTGTTGGTCTGGCCATGCGTTATGGAAATCCGAGTATCGAATTTGGCTTACAACAATTGCATGACCAAGGGGTTGGTGAGGTTTTATTAATTCCATTGTATCCTCAATTTGCCATGGCTACAACCGAAACTATTTTAGTATTAGCAGAGGAAATCCGAAAAAAACAATTCCCAAATATGGAATTCACGGTTCTTCCAGCTTTTTACAACCAACCAGATTATGTTCGTGATTTGTCTAATTCTATCAAATCAGCTTTAGATAATTTCAAATCGGATTATTTATTGTTTTCTTATCACGGTGTTCCCGAGCGTCATATTAGAAAATCAGATGTAACAAAATCGCATTGTAAAATTGATGGAAGTTGTTGTAATACGCCTTCAAAAGCACATGAATTTTGCTATCGTCACCAATGTTATGAAACCACAAGACAAGTGGCTGAGTTTTTAGGTTTGGAGGAAGGAAAATATAGTACTTCATTCCAATCACGTTTAGGTCGTGATCCATGGTTGCAACCTTATACTGATGCTACAATTGATGGTTTGGCTCAAAAAGGAATCAAAAACTTAGCAGTTGTAACACCAGCTTTCGTGTCGGATTGTTTGGAAACATTAGAAGAAATAGGAATGGAAGCAGCACATAGTTTTAAAGAAAACGGAGGTGAAAATTTCTTATCCATTCCATGTTTAAACGATAGTGAAGATTGGGTAAAAACCATGAGCCGTTGGATTGATCAATGGGCTTTTCAAAATTAATATAAATGGAATTATACAATTACATAAAATCGTTGCATTTAATTTTTGTGGTTACTTGGTTTGCTGGGTTGTTTTATATTGTTAGATTATTTGTCTATCACGCAGAGGCTAAACAAAAACCACAACCTGAACAAGACATATTGATTAAACAATACCAATTAATGCAATATCGTTTGTGGTACATTATAACTTGGCCAAGCGCTGTTTTAGCAAGTATTTTTGCTTTTTGGATGTTGTTTTTTGCTGAAGTAGGTAAGGTTTGGTTAACCCAACCATGGATGCATGTAAAATTAGCATTTGTGTTTTTATTGTATTTGTATCATTTAAAATGCCATCAAATATTTAAACAATTACAAAATAATGAAGTGAAACACACATCAAGTTTTTTTAGAATTTGGAATGAAGGTGCTACTATTATTCTTTTTGCTGTAGTTTTTTTAGTAATTTTAAAGAATGCAATTAATTGGATTTTTGGAGTAGTAGGAATTATTACTTTCTCAATTCTATTAATGCTGGGTTTCAAATTGTATAAAAAAATTAGAGAAAAAAATAACAGCTAATTTTTAGCGTAATTAATGGACAGAATATTAAACTTTAAAAACCTTTCGCTTCGTGTAAGAATATTTCTTTCGATGATATTCTTAACATTGATAGCATCTGTCCTTATTGCAGCAGTTTCTATTTATCAATTCAGAAAAGAAGCTCGTGTATATCATCAAGATCGTTTAGAACGAAAAGAAGTTGCTATCACCGAGCACATTAATTATGTTTTACAAAACACAAGTTTTGAATTAACAACTGAAAATTTAAAATATATTTTTAGAGATAAAATTACAGAAATAGCTGATGTTCACAGTATGGAAATCAATTTGTTTGATTTAAAAGGGAAGTTGATTATTTCATCAAAAGCTATTTTTAAATTAGATCAAGACAAACCAAAAATTAATCCTTCCACATTAAAGATTATTCAATCTTCACTTGATAAACGTTATATTGAGTTTTCAAAAGTAGATGATCAATCTTTTCGTTCGTCCTACACCTACTTAAAAGATACAAAATTTAAACCTTTAGCAATTTTAAATTTACCATACGAAGAAAATACGGAGTTTTACGATAATGAAGTTCAAAATTTCTTAATTCGATTTGGACAAGTTTATATTTTCATGTTTTTAATTTCAATCATATTGTCTTATTTCTTGTCGAGTTATATTACAAAATCACTTAAGATAATTAGTGATAAAATGGAAGAAACACAACTGAACCAACGCAACGAAAAAATTGTCATAGAGGACGGAAGTAAAGAAATTAATCTTTTGATTAATTCCTATAACAATATGGTGGATAAATTAGAAGAAAGCGCCACCATTTTAGCACAAAGCGAAAGAGAACAAGCTTGGCGCGAAATGGCAAAACAAGTGGCACATGAAATCAAAAATCCACTAACACCAATGCGATTAACTGTGCAAAGTTTTCAAAGAAAATTTGATGTTAATGACCCAAATATAGCTCAAAAATTGGATGAATACACCAAAACCATTTTACAACAAATCGATACCATGACGGCAGTTGCGGGTGCTTTTTCAAATTTTGCTACCATGCCAGCTCAACAAAATGAAACGTTAAATGTAGTTCGAATTGTAAAAATGGCTTTGGAAATTTTTAATGAAGATTACATTCAGTTTTCAGCATTGGAAGATGAAATTATAGCTAAATTAGATCGAACACAACTAATTCGTGTAATTACCAATTTGGTTAAAAACGCAATTCAAGCTATCCCGGAAGAACAAGAAAATAAATTGGTTTTTGTTACGGTTTTTAGACAAGATAACGAAGTTAAAATTGCAGTAAAAGACAACGGAAAAGGAATTTCAAAAGAAAATCAGGAACGCGTTTTTGAACCAAAATTCACTACAAAATCAAGCGGAATGGGTCTTGGTTTAGCTATTATTAAAAATATCATAGAAAATTATAACGGAACGATTACCTTTGAAACGGAACCTAATGTGGGAACTGAATTTTTGGTTTCTTTCCCAATAAATAAATAATCAAAACAAACAAAAATGGAAAATATTCTTATTGAAAAACAAGACGCTATTGCAATTGTAACGATTAACAGACCTACAAAATTAAACGCTTTAAATAAAGCAACCATTCAAGAATTACACGATGGGTTTAAATCGTTAAACGAAGATAAATCCGTAAAAGCAATTATTGTAACGGGTAGCGGAGAAAAAGCTTTTGTAGCTGGAGCCGATATTTCAGAATTTGCTAATTTTTCAGTAGAAGAAGGCGGAAAATTAGCTGCTGAAGGCCAAAGATTGTTGTTTGATTTTGTGCAAAATTTAAGCACTCCAGTAATTGCAGCAGTTAATGGTTTTGCTTTAGGTGGTGGATTAGAATTAGCGATGTCATGTCATTTTAGAACAGCTTCAACAAATGCAAAAATGGGATTACCTGAAGTAACTTTAGGAGTTATTCCGGGTTATGGAGGAACACAACGTTTAGCACAATTAGTAGGAAAAGGTCGTGCTATGGAAATGATTATGACAGCAGGAATGATTGATGCTGAAACCGCTAAAAACTACGGCTTAGTAAACCATGTTGTAGCTCAAGAGGAATTGTTAGATTTTACAAAAGGAATTGCAACAAAAATCACAAAAAATTCTAGTGTAGCTATCGCAAAAGCAATTGAAGCAATTAATGCCAATTTTGAAGACGGCACAAACGGTTATGAAGTAGAAATTAAAAACTTTGGTCTTTCTTTCGGAACAGAAGATTTTAAAGAAGGAACAACGGCATTTTTAGAAAAAAGAAAAGCCGATTTTCCTGGGAAATAGGATTTAGTTTTCAGTCACAGTTTTCAGTTTTCACGATAAGGGTATTTAGAATATTTATTTAATATCATTTAGAAATTTTTTAGCAGATAAAATGATATTAAAAATAACAAACCAAAATAAGTTTTTTATTGTGACTGAATACTGAAAACTGCGACTGCTCACTATACTTCACCATCCCATTCCGCATAAAATTGACTCAAAAATGTTACCATAAAATCATGGCGTTTTTGGGCGATTTTTTTACCTGTTTCGGTATTCATTTTATCTTTAAGAAGTAGAAGTTTTTCGTAGAAATGATTCAAAGTTGGCGATTCACTATTCTTATATTCTTCCTTACTCATGTTTAAGTTTGGTTGAATATTTGGATTGTAAAGTGGTCTGTTTTTAAATCCTCCATAATTGAAAGTACGAGCAATTCCAATCGCGCCAATCGCATCCAATCGATCGGCATCTTGAACAATTTCTAATTCTTTGGAATTGAATTTCTTTTCGAAATTCCCACCTTTAAACGAAATATTTTCAATAATAGCAATTACGTGTAAAATGATGTCTTCTGAAACATTTTGCGATTCTAAAAAAGTTCTCGCTGTTTTAGGACCAACCATTTCATCGCCACCATGAAATTTTGAATCGGCAATATCATGAAGTAAAGCGGCTAATTTCACTACAGTTAAGTCACATTCTTCTTCTTCGGCAATTAATAAAGCATTTTTATAAACGCGTTCTATGTGAAACCAATCGTGACCACCCTCAGCATGAGTTAGTTGATTCTTTACAAAAAGTATAGTATTGTTGATAATTTGCATGGTTCTAATTTACAAAAAAAAAATCCAAACTCATAATCGAATTTGGAATCTGAAATTATGTTTTTTGAATCTTATTTTACTAAGGCAGGTTGTACCCATTTAAAAAGTTGTCCTTCAGCAGGAACTACCAATCGTTCAGAAATTCTTGTCATTCTTTCAGGTAATTTCATTAAATAATCTCTAGCTTTTTCAGCTTCATCGCTAAGATTAGTAATTTTATCGATTTCCCATTTTTCATTTAATTTTTTCAGAATATCTACATAATCCATCGCCGTGTAAACACCTAAACGTTGTGCTGATTCTGAGAATTTTTCAAATGCAGTTCCAATGCTTTCGCCTGATTCTCTAATCAAATGCGCTGGCATCGTAATTTTTTTCTTCATCATGTATTGAAATGACAACATCATTTCGCTAGGGTCAATTTCAAAAATACGCTTCACAAATTCGCTATACGCTAAGTGATGACGCATTTCGTCTCCAGCAATTAAATTACACATTTTGAATAATTTTTTATCACCAAATTTCTTCGCCATCTGTGCTACACGATTGTGTGAAACATACGTAGCTAATTCTTGAAAACTGGTAAAAACAAAGTTTTTATATGGGTCTCTATCGGTTCCGGGATCAAAACCATCGTTGATTAAATGCTGTGTTGTAATTTCAACTTCGCGCATATTAACTCTTCCCGAAAGGTATAAATATTTGTTTAATACATCGCCGTGACGGTTTTCTTCACCGGTCCATTGGCGTAACCATTTTGCCCAACCGTTATCGCCTTTTTCTCCTTTTTGCGAAACACCTTCTACATCCATTAACCACGTTTCGTAGGTTGGTAAAGCCTCTTCAGTAATAGTATCACCCACTAAAACTACCCAAAAATCATAAGGTAAATCTTTTGCGATTTCACGTAATTCTTTTACTTCTTCTAAGAAATTTTCTTTTGACGAATCAGGTAATAAATCAGTAGGTTGCCAGATTTTTTCAACTGGAATTAAGAATTCTTCCATGAAGTGGTCAATTTTCTTTTCTAGAAATTGCATCACTTCTAAACGGACATTTTGAATAGACATAGGGGTTATATTTTAATATGTTTTGTAATTACAGATTCGGTTTTTTCAAAAATTTCTTCAAACGGATGTTCTGAAATTTTCATAGGCTCATGAATGGTGAATTCTAAACGAGTTCCTAATCCGAGAGGGAAAGTACCGAATTTAGTCATTCTCCATGAATTATTTATGGTAATGGGTAAGAAGTAGGCATCTGGAGCAAATTTGTATAACATTTTTAAACCGTTTACAGCGAATGGTTTAGGTGTTCCAGTTTTACTTCTTGTTCCTTCTGGGAATATGACAACCGAGTAGTTATTTTTGTTAATTAATTCGGCTACTTTTTTAATTTCGGGTAAAGCTTGTTTTGGATCTTTTCTGTCAATTAATGCTGATCCTCCGTGTTTTAAATTATAGGAAACGCTCGGAATTCCTTTTCCTAATTCGATTTTACTGATAAATTTTGGATGTACTTTTCGTAAAAACCAAATGATTGTAGTAATATCATGTAAACTTTGATGATTCGCAACAATAACTAAAGGTTTGTTTTCAGGAACATTTTCCATTCCTTTAATGTGATAGGTTGTCCCTAAAAAATGCGCTGTTCTAACTAAAAATAAATTTAGGTAAGCAACACTTATACGATGTGCATTATATCCAAAAAGATTAAAGCAAACCCATTGTATAGGATGAAAAACAAATAGCCAAAGTAAAAATAGAATGTAATAAACTATTGAAAGTGGATAGGATAGAATTTTTTCCATTTGAAACCAATTTGTGCAAAAGTAAGTTATAAAATAAAAAAACCACCATATTTGGTGGTCTTTCTATATGCTTGCATAGTAATCATTTCTGTTTTTTAATCAATAATTGTACAAACGCCATTTACGCAATCAATATTACTTGGAGCAGTTACTACCATACAATCAGAAACAGCTCCCGTTTGTATGTTGTATTCATTATCCATGTCGTAATATTCATCAACTAAGTTTTGTAATGTAACTTGATCTACCGAGTTTGGATAAACCAAAAATTCTCTTGGTCCACCACAAGGTTTAGCGCCAAACGCAATAGAATTACATCCTGAAGCTTCAGCACAAGAAAAACTGTTGATATAATCGAGAATTTCTTGTTTTTTGTTATCTAACATTTCTGGAGTAATACCAGAATGATTTTCATCATCACATTGCATGCTTAACAATAAAAATGAAAAGCATATTAATAGAATTTTTGTTTTCATGATAGTTGTTTATATAAAAGATGTAAAAAAAGTAAAATGGTTGCTTTAATAATAAAAAAAACCTGAAAGTGCTTTTAAACTCCTTCAGGGTTACTATTTTTCAACTAAATTTTTTAGCAAAATTCGTTGTAAGCGTCTTTTAAATTTTCAGCAATTAATTCTGCCGGACGACCTTCGATATGATGACGTTCTAACATGTGAACCAATTCGCCATTTTTAAACAAAGCCATACTTGGAGACGATGGTGGAAAAGGAAACATTTCAGTTCTTGCTGCATCTACTGCTTCTTTATCAACTCCAGCAAAAACCGTGATTAAGTTAGCAGGTTTTTTACCGCCTTCTAAACTCATTTTCGCTCCTGGACGCGCATTTCTAGCAGCACAACCACAAACCGAATTAATTACAACTAAAGTTGTGCCTTCAGCTTTGATAGCGTTTTTTACGTCATCTGCTGTATATAAATTTTTGAAACCTGCGTCTGTTAATTCAGCACGCATTGGGTTTACCATTTCTTCTGGATACATAATGTATAGTGTTATAAGTTAACGAGTGACAAAGTTACAAAGTTTTTTGCTTGTTACAGAATTGGAATTCATAAAGATTTGTTATGATTTGATAGTTAGTTCTTATTTAAAAATTCTACCAATAAGCGCCTGTACAAAAATCATTTTTGGACATCTCCAAATGACTTGTAAATCTTCTGAAATGGAAGTTTCTTCATCTAAAAATTTGAAAATCACAGTTGAATTTCCACTTTTAAACATCGATGAAAATATTTTAGAACCCAATTCGTTTTTAGAACCTAAAATATCCAACAGTAATAAATCATAAAACCAAAATTTATCTTTTTTATGGAATTTTGTAAAATCGGATTCTGATTTTAGAAATCGAACTAAAGCTTTTGATTTTTTGGATGCATTTTTAAAAGTATAACCTGTACTTGCTTTCGTCCAACCGCCAGCTGAACCTATATTAACAATGTTTTTAGTGTTGTGTTTCCAGAAAGGGTAACACGTCATCGGAATATTGCCTTGTTCTTTTTCGATGATTTCGAATTCTGTAATTCCTAAATTTTCAATATATTTTTGAATTTCAGCTTCATATTCTCCTTTAGAAAGTAAGTTTTTTGAAAATAAGGTGTATTCCAATAAAGCTTCATTTTCTGATGTTGGTAAAACATACATAAATCTTGTGTTACCTTTTTGTTCTACCGAAAAATCCATGAAAGTAGCGCAATTGGGTGTAAAAACAGCTTCTTTACTTTTGATAAACCAACCAATAAAATGTTGATGAATTAATGGGAATTTGGTTTGCGCTGTAACAACTTCTGGATTGTAAATTGAATTGAAAATTTTGTTACAAGTGAAGGTTTCGTTTTCTGTTTTTACAATGCAATGATTTCCTAATTCTGTAAAATCAACTACTTTTTGATTTAGAAAATGAATGTTTTTATGTTCGGAAATCTTTTTGAAAACCAATTCGTAAAAATCCAAACCATTAATTTTCTTGTATTGATAAGGTGCTAATTCTAAAACTCGATTAAATTTCTCATTCGCAAAAATAGCTTGATTCCATTTTTTTGAAACGATGTTATAAAACAAATTATCTTCGTCCCAAAAGCACCATGTTCTGTCGTTTACTTTTTTAGTATTCTCATCAATTAATAAAATCGATTTATCATTAAACTTGCCTGATGAAAGCATTTCATAAACTGTCATCAAAGCCGATAATCCTGAACCTGTGAAGATGTAATGATAATGTTGCATTGTTCAAAGATAAATAATTTGTTGTAATAGTTTCAAATCGTTTTTTAGCCTTGTCTAAAAAAATATTTTGATATTTAAAAACTTTGTATATTTGTCAAAATAAAATGTTTATGACCATTTCTGAAGAAAATTATATTAAAGTTATTTATCATTTGTCGTTGGTTTCTCCAAAAGGTGTCAACACGAATGCTATTGCGGGAATGCTCGATACCAAAGCGTCATCGGTTACCGATATGATGAAAAGACTTTCAGATAAAGATTTGGTAAGTTATCAAAAATATCAAGGCGTTACGCTTACTGATAAAGGCTTGCATTCAGCAAAAATGATTGTGAGAAAACACCGTTTGTGGGAAGTTTTTTTAGTGGATAAATTAGGTTTCTCCTGGGATGAAGTGCATGAAATTGCGGAAGAATTAGAACACATCAAATCGGAACAATTGATTAATAAGTTAGATGCTTTTTTAGGTTTTCCAGTCGCTGATCCACACGGTGATCCTATTCCTGATGCAAAAGGTGTGATTAAGAAAATCGAAAAACAATTGTTGTCAGAAGTAGAAATTAACGCTTCTTTTCATTGTGTCGGAGTAAAAGATTCTTCTACCGATTTTTTAAAATATTTAGACAAGCAAAAAATAGCATTAGGTTCGGTTGTTAAAGTAATCGACAAAGAAGATTTTGATGATACGTTAACGGTTGAAATTGATGGAAAAAGATTAACGATTTCGAATAAAATTGCTAATAATTTATATGTACAATAATTATGTTTGATGCGATTATAGATTTTTTTGAAAGTATTGACCCGATTTTGGCGGCATTTTTGGCTACTACTTTTACTTGGGGTTTAACAGCATTTGGTGCTTCGTTCGTGTTCTTTTTTAAGAATATGAATCGTGTAGTGTTAGATGGAATGCTAGGTTTTACTGGCGGCGTAATGGTTGCGGCAAGTTTTTGGAGTTTGTTAGCACCCGCTATTGAAATGAGTGATGGTGATGGTTTTGTAAAAGTAATTCCAGCTGCTTTTGGGTTTGCTTTAGGAGCTTTATTTATTTTCGGATTGGATAAAGTCTTGCCACACATGCACATTAATTTCAAAGAAACGGAAGGAATTAAATCGCCTTGGCAAAGAACTACACTATTAGTTTTAGCCATAACTTTACACAATATTCCAGAAGGATTAGCTGTTGGGGTTTTGTTTGGTGGAGTGGCAGCGGGAATTCCAGAAGCATCAATTGCTGGAGCGGTTACTTTAGCTATTGGGATTGGAATTCAAAATTTTCCTGAAGGAATTGCGGTTTCAATGCCGTTACGAAGAATGGGAATGAGCAGAAGAAAAAGCTTTATGTACGGACAATCGTCGGCTTTAGTAGAACCTATTTTTGGAGTTTTAGGAGCAGTTGCGGTTACTTTTTTCACGCCAATATTGCCTTATGCTTTAGCTTTTGCAGCCGGAGCCATGATTTTTGTGGTGGTTGAAGAAGTAATTCCCGAAACGCAACAAGATAAAAATACCGATATCGCTACTTTAGGTTTTATAGGCGGATTTATAGTGATGATGACTTTAGATGTCGCTTTAGGTTAATGACACGAACAATCGTCGCCACAAGGTTTTGATTTCTTTTTGCGTTTTTTCCAAAAGAATTTTTTTACTAAAAAGCCTACTGCAATGGTAAGAGAAAGATAGACTAAGATTTCCTGTATCATTTTATTTCAAGAATTGATAAGCAATTAAAGATGTAATGTAAGCAAATCCACTCATGAAAACCAACTGAATTATCGGCCATTTCCACGAATTGGTTTCTTTTTTCACAATCGCTAAAGTAGAAATACACTGCATGGCGAAAGCATAAAATAACAACAATGAAATTCCAGTTGCAAAATTGAATACTTTATTTCCTGTTTCAGGATGAACTTCGGCAGCCATTCGATTTTTAATGGTTGTTTCTTCTTCACTATGACTTCCTACACTGTAAATGGTGGCTAAAGTTCCAACGAAAACTTCACGAGCAGCAAACGAACTTACCACGGCAACGCCAATTTTCCAATCGTAACCTAAAGGTCGAATGACAGGTTCAATGGCTTTTCCCATGAAACCGATATATGAATTCTCAAGCTTGAAGGAGTTTACTTGGTCTTCAAATTCTTCTGAAGTAATGTTTTTGTTCTGATTTTGTTCAGTTATGATTTTTTCAGCGTTGTTAAAATCATCACTTAATCCGTGTGAACCTAAAAACCATAAAATAACAGACAATGCTAAAATGATTTTTCCAGCACCAAAAACAAAGGCTTTAGTTTTTTCTAAAACGTTAATCCCAACATTTTTAAACATCGGAATTTTATAACTTGGCATTTCAACTACGAAATACGATTTGCAGTTTAATTTCAAATATTTGTTTAATAGATAAGCTGAAAAAACAGCCATTCCAAATCCTAATAAATATAATCCCATTAAGGTTAAACCTTGTAAACTCAAAAAACCTAACACTCTTTTCTCAGGAATAATTAAGGAAATTAAAATCGCATAAACCGGTAATCTTGCGGAACAAGTGGTGAATGGAGTAACTAAAATCGTAATCAATCGTTCTTTCCAATTTTCGATATTTCTCGCACTCATAATCGCTGGAATCGCACAAGCAGTTCCTGAAATTAAAGGCACAATACTTTTTCCAGACAACCCAAATTTTCGCATGATTTTATCCATCAAAAATACTACGCGACTCATATAACCGCTTTCTTCTAATACGGAAATAAACAAGAACAAAAAGGCAATTTGCGGAATGAAAATCACAATTCCACCAATTCCTGGAATCAATCCTTCGCTGATTAAATTGGTAAATTCTCCTGCTGGAAGATGTTGCTTGGCAAGCGAACTTAAATTAGCAAAGGTTTCATCAATGAAATCCATCGGAATGCTGCTCCAATCAAATAAAAATTGGAAAATCAGCATTAAAATTCCGAAGAAAATCACATAACCAAAAATCTTATGCGTCAGAATTCGGTCGATTTTTGCACGAATATCCGTTGCTTTTGAAACGTCTATTTTTTGACCTAATTTTAGCGTATCATTGATAAATTGATAACGTTTTATGGTTTCTTTCTGTTGTAGTTTTTTTAAATCGGAATGTGATTTGGTAAACGAACTTTTGATTTCGTTTCGGTCTAAATTTAAGAAGTTTACATCTTGCGTAATCACCAACCAAAGTTTATACAATAGTTGATTTGGAAATGCTCTTCTTAAATTGTTAAAATATTCTGGATCAATTGACGAAGCATTCAAACAAGGTTCGGTTGAAAGCGTTTCGTAATTAAGAATTAGTTTTTTTAAGTTATCAATTCCGATTTTTTTGCGGGAACTAATTAAAGCAATCTTCGTTTTTAGTTCTTTTTCTAAAACAGGAATATCGAGTTCAATTCCTTTCAATTCCATTCTATCCGCCATATTAATGACTAAAATAGTTGGAATTTCTAAATCTTTAATTTGGGTAAAAAGGAGTAAGTTTCGTTTTAAATTTTCCACTTCGGTGACCACAACGGCAACATCTGGGAAATCTTCGTCATTCTTATTTAGTAATAATTCAATCACCACATTTTCATCAATAGAACTTGCGTTTAAACTGTAAGTTCCAGGTAAATCGATGATTTTAGCTTTTGTGGTTTCGTTTAATTTGCAAATCCCTTGTTTTTTTTCAACCGTAATTCCTGGGTAATTTCCCACTTGTTGATTCAATCCTGTTAATTCATTAAAAACCGATGTTTTGCCCACATTTGGGTTTCCAATTAAAGCAACTTTGATAGGATTTTTACTCATGAGAATTACAATTTGGTAACGGTGATTTCTTTAGCCGTTTCTAATCGAATAGCTACATGCGAATCATTAACGTTAAAGTATAAAGGATCACCTAATGGTGCAACTTGAATTAAGGTAATGGAATTTCCAGGCAAACACCCCATTTCTAATAACTTTAGTGGGATTTCATCTAGATTGATGGAGGTTATTTCGGCAACTTCTCCAATTTTAAGTTCAGAAGAACAAATTTCCATTTCCTTATTTAGATTGAATTAAAATACAAAAGTAAAAATTATAATTGGACAAAAATTGATTTTTATCAGAATTAGTAAATTTAAACATGAATTTAACATTATTGGTTTTCACTAAGCCACAAAATATCTTCTAAAAGTTGTTTCATGTTCTTTGTTTTGGGATCATTCTTGGGTTGGTCTAGATTAGTGCCATCGTAAAATCCGCGAATTCTTTTATTCTTATCTACCAAAATAAAATTTTCGGTATGCACCATGTCGTATAATTCTTCTGGCTTACCTGTTTTTACAGCTAAATAGGATTTTCTTGCTAAATAATAAATATCCTTTTTGTCTCCAGTTACTAAATTCCATCTCGAATCATCAACACCTTTTTCGATAGCATATTTTTTCAAAACTTCAGGTGTGTCAATATCTGGGGTAACCGAAAATGACAACAATTTTACTTCAGGATTATTTTTTAATTGATTTTGTAACCAAGCCATATTGTTTGTCATTTTTGGACAAATTGTAGGGCAAGTGGTAAAAAAGAAATCGGCTACATAAATGGTATTTTCGTAATCTTTTTGAGTGATTAATTTTCCATTTTGATTTATAAATGCAAAATCGGCAATTTTATGATCGTTACCAATATGTTGTATTGTAGAATCTACTAATTCAGGATTAATATCTCTTGGAGAATAGATAGGTAATGTTTTTTTGGGAGCCAGTAAGCTGTAAATACCTAAATAAATAACAATGGAAAGTATTCCAAAAATGATGAAAAACTTTTTATAAGGAGCTAGAAAATCAAGCATATATTTTTTTTGCAAAATTAATCATAAATCAAATGAGTTTTGTTAAAACACCAATAGATATTTGTTAAAATTATAAAATATTGATTTTCTTAGTTATATTTGTAAAATTATACCATAAAATTACTAAAAATATGATTAAAAATTACTTGATTATTAGCTTATTGTGTTCCTTTTTAGGTTTTTCACAATACAATCCTTCTGCTCCATGGATGGCTGACATCAACACAACTAAAAAAGGAGAAGCAACTATTGATGAAATAGTTGAGGCTTTTAACACTTATTGGTCTACCAGAGATAAAAATGTTAAAGGATCAGGTTATAAACCTTTTATGCGTTGGGAATATTATTGGAAAAATTTAACCAATGAACAAGGTTATATTATTCCATCTGAGCAATTTTGGAATGCATGGAGACAAAAAAATCAAGTTAAGGCTAACAGAAACAGTACGAGCAGAGCGCTGCCTCTAAGTAATTGGCAACCTGTTGGACCATTTACACATACAAATACAGGTTCGTGGTCTTCTGGGCAAGGTCGTGTAAATATTATTCATGTTGATCCATCCAATCCCAATACAATTTATTTAGGTTCGCCTGCAGGTGGAATTTGGAAATCTACCAATAATGGGACTGCTTGGACGCCTTTAACAGATGAATTGCCTCAAATTGGGGTTTCTGGTATTGCAGTAGATTATTCGAACTCAAATACCATTTATATAGCAACTGGAGATAAAGATGCTGGAGATTCTTATTCAGTAGGGGTTTATAAATCAACAGATGGTGGACTAACTTGGAATCCTACTGGAACTATGGGAGGTTCAAACCCATCAAGAGCTGGTGATCTTGTAATTCATCCAACGAACAATCAAATACTTTGGTGTGCTACCAATAATGGAATATACAAAACTATAAATGCAGGAACTTCATGGACTCGAGTTCAAACGGGTAGTTTTTCTCAAGGAAATATTCGTTTGAAACCAGGAGACCCTTCTACTGTGTATGCGGTAACTTCAAATGCCTTTTATCGTTCTACAGATACTGGAACCACTTTTACTCAAGTTTCAACTGGATTACCCGCTACTTCAGGAAGATTTGTAATGGATGTTACTCCAGCAAATCCAGAATATATCTACATATTGAGTTCTAAATTAAGTACAGATAATTACAATTTTCAAGGAATCTATAGATCAACTGATGGAGGGACGACATTTACTGCTAGAAATACAACAACAAATATTTTTGAAAATACAACATCACCATCACAAGCTTGGTATGATTTAGCTTTAGGGGTCTCTTCCACTAACGCAGAAGAAATTTATACGGGTTGTTTGAATGTTTGGAAATCAACCAATGGAGGAACAAACTTAACCAAAATTAATAGTTGGAGTAATCCTACAGGTCCTTCTTATACCCATGCAGATATTCATTATTTAGGTTTTCATGGAACTAAGTTGTTTTGTGGAAGTGATGGGGGAATTTATGTTTCGGAAAACAATGGAATTAATTTCACAGACTTAACAGCTGGAGCTCAAATTAGCCAATTTTATAAGATTGCGGTTGCTAAACAATCTTCTGCTAATATGGTAGGAGGGTTGCAAGATAACGGAGGCCATGCCTACAGCGGAAGTCAATGGAAAAATTATTATGGTGCTGATGGTATGGATACAGCAATTAATCCAAATAATCCAAATCAGTATTATGGATTTATTCAAAACGGAAAGAATATGTACATCAGTAATAATGCTGGAAATTCTAATTCAGGATCAGTCTCTTCTCCAGGAGGAGTAAATGGTAACTGGGTAACTCCTTTAATAGCGAATAATTCAGGAGAATTGTTTTCTGGGTTTGCTGGTTTATACAAATTGGTAGGTAGTGCTTGGGTACAACAAAATGCAACATCTTTAGGAACGGGTAATTTAGAAGAAATTGCTGTAGATCCATCAAATGATGACGTTATGTATGTTGCAAATGGTGTTGGTCTTTACAAGAGCACTGATAGAGGAGTGAATTTTACAAATGTGTTCAATTCCGTAAATGGAAATATAACTTTTATCGAAGTTCATTCTACAGATAGCAACATCGTTTATTTAGTTACAGAAGGTGCTTCGGGTAAAGTTTTGAAATCAACAAATGGAGGAGTTAATTTTACTGATTTTTCAACAGGACTTCCTTCAATTGGTAAAGAATGTATTGTTCATCAAGGAAGAAATACAGATAATCCATTATATGTAGGAACTAGTTTAGGCGTTTATTATCGTGATGATTCTATGTCTTCATGGTCTCCTTTTGATACCAATTTGCCTAATGTATCAGTAAGAGATTTGGAAATTAATTTAGAAGATGCAAAATTAATTGCCGCAACATACGGAAGAGGAATATGGCAAACTGATATTCCAGTTCAAGTACCACCAATTGATTTAAAATTTGTTAGTATTCAAAATCCTGGAATCAATATCAATTGTGGTGGTAGTGTTGCCCCACAAGTTGAAGTAAAAAATAATGGAACAACTTCTATTTCTTCTGTAACGGTTAATTACACAATCGATGGAACGCCTTACAACTATGTTTGGAATAATACTTTAGCTTCTGCAGCTTCTGCAGTTATTAATTTACCTTCAGCTACACTAACAAGAGGTACACATGTTTTAAATGTTAATACAACCACAGCTAGCGATGCTTATTCTGATAACAATTCAGGAAGTACAACGTTTTATGTTAATGATGGAGGAGTTGTTGGCGTAGTAAACCCATTTACAAATACTACAGATGCCTTAATTTCATATAACGAAGGAGGAACAGGTTCTTTATGGGTTAGAGGAACGAGGTTAGGAGGAACAATGACAACATCTGGTAATACCGTTTATACCACAAATTTAACAGGTAACTATCCAGATGCAACTAAATCTTATTTAGTTTCTCAATGCTATAACTTATCCAATATAATTAATCCACAAATTAGTTTTGCAATGAAGTTTGATTTAGAGCAAAATTGGGATGTGGTTTATGTTCAATACTCAACTAATTTTGGAGCAAGTTGGACAGTTTTAGGAACTATGGGTGCAGGATGGTATAATAGTGATAGAACATCTGCAACTGCTGGAAATGATTGTTATAATTGCCCAGGTGCTCAATGGACAGGCGCTGATACAACTTTAAAAACCTATTCTTATCCATTAAATGCACTAAACACAGAAACGAATGTGATTTTTAGAATAGTTTTCCACTCTGATGAATCGGCAAATCGATTAGGAGTTAACATTGATGATTTTGTAATCAATGGAACACTTTCTAATCAAAACTTTGAATTACAAAATATTGTGTTATATCCAAACCCTTCAAAAGGAATATTCAACATTGCATTAGGTACTATTGAACCATCAGCAATTGATGTTTACGATGTAACAGGAAAAATCGTTTGGTCTAAAAAAGATTTTGCAATTTCAAATGCGGAAGTTTCATTAGATTTATCAGCCGTTGCACAAGGAATTTATTTTGTAAAAATTTCAGCAAACAATCAATCAACAGTTAAAAGAATTATTAAAGAATAACTATGAATAAATTCATCTTAAAAGGAAGTTTCGGCTTCCTTTTTTTGTCAGTTGCACTATATTCGTGTAAATCTTCACAAGAAGCAACTACAAAAAAAGAGGCTGTAGGAATCAACGTTGGATATATGGATAAATCAGTAAATCCAGCCGATAATTTCAATCGTTATGTAAATGGAGCATGGTTAGATAAAACCGAAATTCCAGCAGACAGAACGCGTTGGGGAAGTTTTGATGAACTTCGTAAAAACACCGATGACGATGTAATGGCCATCTTGAAAGAAGCTATTAAAGACAAAACGATCGATCCAAATTCAGACCAAGCAAAAGCAATTAGCTTATACAAAACGGTTTTAGATACAGTAAGTAGAAATAAAGCAGGAATCGACCCGTTAAAACCTTATTTAGCGAAAATTAATAGCGTTCAAAATGCCGACCAATTAGTAGCTTTATTAGCAGAAATGGAACCTGAAATGGGATTAGGTTTCTTCGGAAGTTACATTGGAGCGGATGCTAAAAACAGTAACAAAAATGTAATTTATGTAGGAACAGGTAGTCTTGGTTTACCTGATAGAAATTACTACGTTTCAGATGCGCCAGACAACAAAGAAAAGCGCGAAAAATATGTAGCTCACGTAACGAAAATGTTACAATTCATCGGAGAATCTGAAGCTATTGCAAATGCGAATGCAAAGAAAATTTTAGCTTTAGAAACTAAAATGTCAACGGCTACTTTAGACCGTGTTCAAAGAAGAGACAGAAGAAATACGTACAATCCAATGAGTTTTGCTGATTTACAAAAATTAGCACCAACCGTAAAATGGGATACGTATTTCCAAACCGTTGGAATTGGAAAAGTAGATTCGTTAGTAGTTTCGCAACCAAAATATTTACAAGCGGTTGAAACGATTTTGAAAGACAACCAAGTTGAAGACTGGAAAGCGTATATGCGTTGGACTGCTTTAAGAGGTTCGGCAGGTTTGTTATCAACGGATATTGAAAATGCAAATTTTGATTTCTACGGAAAAACCTTAACTGGTGCAGTAAAACAACGTCCAGCAGAGGAAAGAGCTTTAGCAACGGTTAACGGAAGATTAGGTGAAGCATTAGGAAAATTATACGTAGCTAAAAAATTCCCGCCAGAAGCGAAAGAAAAAGCGCAAGCCATGATTGCTAACGTGATGAAAGCGTTTGACAACAGAATTGACAATTTACCTTGGATGACCAAAGCTACTAAGGAAAATGCGAAAATCAAATTGAACAAATTCCGAGTGAAAATTGGATATCCTGATAAATGGAAAGATTATTCAGCTTTAGAAGTGAAATCTCCAGAACAAGGCGGAACGTATTTTGATAATTCAAGAATGTACGCAAAATGGAGCCACAAGAAAAATCTTGAGAAATTAGGAAAACCTGTTGACAAAGAAGAATGGGGAATGTCGCCACAAACGGTAAATGCATATTTCAGTCCAACAAACAATGAGATTGTATTTCCAGCTGCGATTTTGCAACCACCTTTCTATGATTACAAAGCAGATGAAGCGGTAAATTATGGTGGAATTGGAGCCGTAATTGGTCACGAAATTTCTCACGGATTTGATGATTCAGGTTCAAGATACAACGCTGATGGAAATTTAGTAAACTGGTGGAGCGATGAAGATTTAAAACAATTCACCACTTTAGGAAGCGCTTTAGCAGATCAATATTCAGCTTTAGAACCATTACCTGGAATTTTTGTTGATGGAAAATTCACTTTAGGTGAAAACATCGGAGATTTAGGTGGCGTTAACGCAGCTTATGATGGATTACAAATCTATTTGAAAGAAAATGGAAACCCTGGATTAATCGACGGATTTACTCCAGAGCAACGTTTCTTTATTTCTTGGGCAACCATTTGGAGAAGTAAAATGCGTGACGAAGCGATTAAAAACCAAGTAAAAACGGATCCACATTCACCAGGAATGTATCGTGCTTATGTGCCGTTACAAAATGTGGAAGCGTTCTACAAAGCGTTCAATATTTTACCACATAACGGTATGTATTTGCCTTTTGAGAAACGTGTGAAAATTTGGTAATCAAATTCAAAAAATAAATCAAATCCCATCTTTTAGGTGGGATTTTTTTTGTTGATTAGTAAAGATTATCGCCACGGATTAAAAGATTAGAAGGATTACAATCCGTGAAAATCCTTTAATCTGTGGCTAAAAACTATTTCTTCTTAATCGCTCGATTCACTAAATATAATCCAATAATCGTTATTGTTCCACCAATGATAATCGCTGTGGTCAAAGGTTCATTAAACAACAAATAACCGAAAAACAACGCCACCATCGGATTGATATACGAATATAAACTGCTGATTTCTGTTGGTAAATTTTCCAACGCATAAATAAAAGCAATAAACGTCAACACTGAACCAAAAACCACCAAGTAAACAATAGACCACCAAGAAATCGCAGGAATTTCACTCAACGGAACTGAAGTACCATTAAATCCAATAACGCTCGAAATCACAATACTTGAAATCAACATTTGCAATCCCAAACTAAAATACGGATTGAAATTCGTCTTATTTTCCTTGATATAAATCGAGGACAACGCCCAAGTAAACGTAGCAATTACCGAAAGTAAAATCCCAAATCGGAATTCAGGTTGTAAGAAATCGTTGAGGTAATCGTAGAAAATAACGCAAATGCCACTAAAAGCTACAATTAAACCCACAACCGCTTTCCAAGATGTTTTTTGTCCCCGAAACAAACTGATGATTACAATCCAAAGTGGAAATATCGAACCAATAATCGCACCCAAACCACTTGAAATATATTTCACGCCCCAAGTACTTAAACCATTACTTAGTATAAAATTCAATACACTCAAAATAAGAATGTTTCGCCATTGTCGTTTGTTTGGCCAGGGATGTTTTTTGATTAAGAAATAAAGTAAATAAATCAAACCGCCAAAAAGTTGACGCAGCGCTACCAATTGCATCGGCGGCATGTGTTTTACGCCTTCTTTGGAAGCAATCCAAGTGGTTCCCCAAAAAAAGCTGATCCAAATTAATGCCAAAAAGGGCAAGCCAATTGCATTTTTCTTTTGCTTGATGTAATTGTGAAATACGCTAAAATACGCCATTACTAAATTTCTTTTTGGAACGAATAGCCCAAAATCGTTTCTACTTTTTCACTAGAAATGATTTTGCCTTTCGATTCCGAATTTTTGGCAAAGGTAGGCAATGGCAAATTTAATATTTCAGCTTTTTTGTGATAATATGTTTTGCGTGTTGGGTGCTGAGGTGCGACAGCGTTAAAGTTTTGATTCCATTCCCAATTGTCATCTCGAGCGAAATTGAGAGCCTTTTCAATAATTCCAATACAATCTTCCCTTTGAATCATATTTACTGGAGCGTCCGGATTTTCAACATTTGTTCTTCCTGCTAAAAATTTTACTGGATGACGATCATCGCCTAGTAAACCACCAAAATGAATGACAGTTGTTTTAAAATCCTTATTTGATTGTAAAAGCGTTTCGGCAATAACTAGTTGTTTGCCGCTTTCGGTATCGGGATTGGGTTTTGTTTCTTCTGTAATTTCAACAATTGGAAAACCATCACCATAAACTGAAGTCGAACTCACAAAAATAACTTTCTGAACACCTGATTTTTCGATTAATGGAATTAGATTTTTTATTTTATTTACAAATGTCATTTCCTTAGAAGTCGAAGTTTCTCTTCTCAATCCAGGCGGAATATCAATAACTAAAACATCAGTTTCTTTTAGAAAATCTTTAATGGATCCAATTATTTGATGTTCTTCCAACTGAATTTGAAATGGCGAAATCCCAGCATTTTTCAACAATTTTAATTTACTTTCCGAAGTCGTAGAACCTTTTACTTTGTAACCTTTTGAAAGCAATGATTTGGCTAAAGGTAAACCCAGCCAACCGCAGCCGAGGATGGCAATCTTTTTTCTTTCTTCTTTCATCTATTCTCTTAACTATCTTTCTTCACCAACATATAAAAATCATCTTCCAAAGCACGATAACCTTGGTCGTACAAAAAGAAATAGGTGTTGCCGGTTTTGGTTTGTAACATGCTGGTAAAAAACTCAAAATCGAAACCTTTACTTAGTAATTTAGTTTTCGTGGTTTTTCCTTTGTCTTCTGGGTTGAGTTCACACAAAATGCGGTAATTTTTACGCAATTTGTTGTTAATGTTGCGCATCAGATTGTTCTGATCTTTGTTCATTTTGTTGTTGTACGCATTGCGGCATCCATCCGAACAAAACTTTTTGTCTTCGCGACCGATGATTTTATCGCCACATTCTAAACAGGTTTTACTCATGGCTTACTTCTTAAAATTAAACTTCATTTCTTTACCACTTTCTTCAAAAACCACATAAATATTAATTTCATTATCCGAAATTTTCTCAAATGTAAATTTGTCGAAATACACATGGGTTGGGGTAATTTTTACTAATCTAAAATTCTCGCTTACTTCTGCTTTTTCCCAACCTTTTAAGTTCATATCAAAATGTTTGAGCTGTAATAAAAGCGTTTTGTCTTTTTCAATAATGTGACCTAATTCATAAAAAGCAACTTTCCCATCAACCACTAATTTAAAACTAAACATCATCGAATTCCCAATAGGTTCATTCCAAGTTTCTTGACAAATGCCACCTAAAGCTTCACCTTTCCAATTGCCAACAAACCATTTTACATCTTGTAAAGTAGCTTTTGGCGAACCTTTTTCATCGTTGTAATTCAGAGTGTTTTGTGCAAATGCGCTAAATGAACAAATAAAAAGTAAAAAATAAATACTTTTTTGAAAGATTGATTTTTTCATCTGTAAAGTCTTATAATTAAAGCTAATATACAAAAAAATTTTCCGTTTGCAAACGCTTACAAATATTTACAACCGAAATTAAATGGCTAAATACCGAATAAGGTTTTTTCTTGTCCCATCTTTGCACTGTCGAAATGAACGAAATATTAGTCGCAGTGTTCAGTCACAGTTTTCAGAAAATTAAAAAGAATGGATTTCAAAAAATTATTAGCCTATCAAAAAGCTTTTTCATTAGCTATGGAAATTAAAAAAGTATCTGATTCATTTCCAAAAGAAGAAAAATATGCATTAACAGATCAAGTTAGAAGATCATCAAGAAGTGTATGTGCCAATATTGCGAAAGCTTACAGAAAGAGAAGATATATAAATCATTTTATAAGTAAGCTTACTGATTCAGACGGAGAAAATTCTGAAACTTCAGTTTGGTTAGATTTTGCTTTAGAATGTAATTATTTATCGAAGTCACAATATATTGATTTGGTAAATAAGTCAGAAGAAATTGGTAAAATAATTAATTATATGATTCTAAATCCAACTAAATTCGGTTGTAAATCATTAAATTAAATACCTGCGACTGAAAACTGCGACTGCGACTAAAAAAGTAACATAATTATTAACATTAAATATTACACGCCATGAAAAACAGAGTACAATTAATCGGACATGTAGGTCAAGAACCAGAAATCAAAAACTTAGAATCTGGAAGAGTAGCTAACTTCACTATCGCTACAAATGAAAGTTACACCAACGCCAAAGGTGAAAAAGTAGAACAAACCGAATGGCACCGCGTTTCCGCTTGGGGAAAAACAGTAGACATCATAGAAAAATTATTAACCAAAGGAAGTCATGTAGCCATTGAAGGTAAACTAACCCACAGAAGTTACGATGATAAAGACGGAAACAAACGTTATATCACAGAAGTGGTTGCGAATGAATTAGTTTTATTAAGCAAATAATCAAGTTCAATCCCGAAGCTTCGGGACAAATTCAATTTCAAAATTCAATTAACATAAACATTTAATATTTATACGCCATGAAGAATTCAGTACAATTAATCGGACACGTTGGTCAAGAACCAGAAATCAAAAACCTTGAAGGAGGAAAAAAATTAGCAAACATCAGCATCGCTACAAACGAAGTTTATTATCGTGAAAACGGTGACAAAGTAGAACAAACGCAATGGCACCGAGTAACCGCTTGGGGAAAAACTGCTGACATTATCGAACGATTTGTAACTAAAGGAAAAGAAATCGGAATAGAAGGTAAGTTAACACACAGAAGTTACGACGACAAAGACGGAAACAAACGCTATGTTACAGAAGTAATAGCAAACGAAATTTTGTTAATCGGTAAATAAGATGTTATGCAAGTTAGAGTATTTTCAATCCGTTTGGATAACGCATTTTTGGAGTACGATCAACAACAATTGAATACTTTTTTGAATTCGGTTGTTTTTAAAAAGTCGAGTACACAATTTGTGGAAAGTGAAGAAGCCCATTGGTCGGTGATTGTTCATTACGAATCAGAAGAACAAGAAAAACCTGAACGAATAGAACGAAAATCGTATGAAGATTTGAATCCGAAAGACAAACAAGTTTACGGTTATTTGAATCAGTGGAGAAACGAAAAATCGGAAGCTTTGAAACTAAAAAAGTATATGATTTGTCACAATTCAGAATTAATCGATTTAGCGATGTATAAGCCAAGCAACTTAGATGAATTACAACAAATTAAAGGTTTTGGGAAACAAAAATCGGAGCGATTCGGAGAAGATATTTTAGCTATTTTGAATGCTGTTTGAAAGGAAAGCGACCATGTAGGTCGCTTTTTTTATTCAAAATCAATAATTTATCAACACTATAACGTTTTCGTAAGTGTGCGCGTTTTTTTATTTATTACTAAAAAGATAACTTTACTTTATCAAATTGATAATTATGAAGTCAAAAATTTATCCTTCTTTCATTTTTTTAGCCTTTTTGTTGGTTTCAAGCCTGAGTTTTTCACAAGTGGGAATCAATACAACAAATCCGTTAAGTACGTTGGACATTAATGGTAATTTGTCTGTTAAAACAGTAACATTAAACGGAACGAATACTGGAGGCCTAGGGACGGCAACTTTAATAAATGACGGAGTTTACATTTCAGTAAGACCTCTAGCTCAAGATGATAAATTTCAATTACCAGATCCAAAATTAGTGCCAGGGCGCGTTTACATTATTAGAAACATTCAAAATTCAGTTACAGCACAATTGACTACTGCATCAGAATTGTTATTTCCAAAAAATTCAACTACTGGTTCTACTTACATATATATGTACGGGGGCACTCGTAGAACGGTTATTGTTATCAGTGACGGACTTAATTGGACTTATTTCGACTAAATATATCATGAGCTACACGATACGTATTCGTGTGTGCTTCAATAATTGTTTTTATTTCTGGTGAATAACCGCCGCCCATACTTACTTGAACGGGAATTTGGTAACGCTCACAATTTTCGAAAACAATTTCATCTCTTTTTTTACAACCTTCAATAGAGCAACCTAATTTTCCTAATTTATCGGAAGCCAAAATATCAACTCCGGACAAATAGAAAATGAAATCGGGTTTTTGTTCTTCTATTAATTTTGGAATAATAGCTGAAATGGTTTTTAAAAATTCATCATCTGAAGTGTTATCTTCAAAGGCAATATCTAAATCAGAAGTTTCTTTTTTAAATGGATAATTCGATTTTCCATGTGTAGAAAAGGTAAAGACGTTATCGTTTTTTTGAAAAATTTCAGCCGTTCCGTTTCCTTGATGAACGTCTAAATCAATGATTAATACTTTTTTTGCCAATCTTGTGTCTAGCAAATATTGCGCTGCAATAGCTTGATCATTCAATAAACAAAACGCTTCTCCACGATTAGAATAAGCATGATGGGTTCCGCCAGCGATGTTAAATGCAATTTTGGTTTCAAATGCTTTTTCAGCGCCTAAAATGGTTCCTTGTGCTATTCGTAATTCTCTTTCTACTAATTCTTTGGAAAGGGGAAAACCAATTTTTCTAGCTGCTTTTGGCTCCAAAGTCAACTGTAATAAATCGGACACATATTCTTTGGTATGAACTCTCAAAACGGGTTCAATTGGAATTATTTCAGGTTCAAAAAAATCACTTTTTTGAGCAATGCCTTCGTGAACTAATTGTTGTGGTAACAACTCATATTTCAACATCGGAAAACGATGTCCTTCGGGTAATGGATGTTTAAAAATGGGATGAAAAGCAATGGAAAACATTTACGAATTCATTAAATTTTGAAATTCTTCTACTAACAATCCCACGTGATAACCATCAACCAAACCATGATGTGCGGTAACAGAAAGCGCCATCGATTTTTTTCCGTTTTCTTCCACTACTTTTCCAAAGGAAATTTTTGGACAACTGTCTTCAATTTTAAAATTTCGTGAATGGGTTAAACCTGTAAAATTAATCCAAGGAACAGCAGAAAAATGAATAATATTTTCCGGATATTCTCTAGTTAAAATTCCAGTTGTGGTTTGAATTCTTTTAATTTCTGTTTGAACAATTGTATTGAATTCGTGAATGTCTTCATGAAATTTCATAAAGGAAAATCCAAATGTTTTGTCTTTTCGCATTATGGTTGCCGAAGCGTCGATTTCATCGTATAGATATACATTTTCACCTTCGATTCTGTATCTAAAATTTTCAATTTTATTTACCGCCACAAGAGTCTTATGAAGGTAATATACAAAAAAGGAAATTTGCATTGCTTTCGATTTTCCATAAGCAATCGTACAATCAATGGTTGTGGTAATTCCGAAAAAAGGTTCTTGGAAAGCTGAGAAAAATTCAAAATGTCCTTTTCGGTTCCAGTTACTAATGTCTATTTCTTTTTTCAATTTTTTCGTTTTTGAAATTAAAAAACCTTCTCGGTAAGGAGAAGGTTTAGGATGCTTTTTTTATTAAATCAAACATTGGACAGCGTTTACAGCGTTTGTGTTCGCCTTTTTCAAATTTGCCACAACATTTTGATTTGCAGTTTTCTGTAATTTTTATTTCGGTCAAAAGAAGTTGTTTGTTTTTCTTCTTCTTTTTCTTTTTGTCCTTCTTTTTTTCGTCTTTGCTCATCAGAAATTCATTTGACTTTGCAAAGATAATATTATTTTTAAATATTCTAAATAAAAATTACTGTGGATTTATCGCAATAGAACTGGTAACCGATAATTGTTGGATATCTCGATCAAATAAGTACAACCCACCACGATCTTCGCCAATTAAATTGATTTTATCTAAAATAGTTTTCGCTTGTGCTTCTTCTTCAATTTGTTCCGCCACATACCATTGTAAGAAATTGTGTGTTGAGTAATCTCTTTCACCTAACGTAATGTGAACCAATTCATTAATTGAGTTTGAAACAAACAATTCGTGTTGGTACAATTCTTCAAACATTTCTTTAAAAGTTCCAAATTTTGTTTTCGGAGCTTTCAAATCGGTAATTTCTGCATGGCCACCTCTTTCGTTTACATATTTCACCAATTTTAGCATGTGCGTACGCTCTTCATCTGATTGATTGTACATGAATTGTGCAACGCCTTCTAAGCCTTGAACTTCTGCCCAGCAAGCCATTGATAAATAAATTTGCGAAGATTCGGCTTCTATTCTAATTTGCTTATTTAAAGCGTCTAAAATACTTTTTGTCAACATCTTTTTTCCGTTTTGATGTAAAGTTATGAAATAATAATTATTTCAACGAATGATAATTCTTATAATATTGTTAAGACCTCTTCAATATTAGTTAATGCTTTGAAGTTTTTATGTTGAATTTCAAAATCAATTTTCTCGTATTCCCAAGTAGTATGATAGGGAATGTGAATCGTATGCCCACCAATGTTCAAAATAGGTAAAACATCAGATTTTAATGAATTTCCAATCATTAGAAAATCTTCAGGTTTGCAATCCAAACGACCTAACATTTTTTCGTAGTCTAATTCGGCTTTGTCGCTTAATACTTCAATATGATGAAAATAGTGTCCAATTCCAGAATCGTGTAATTTACGATGTTGGTCTTTTAAATCGCCTTTTGTGGCTACAACCAATTTATATTTTCCTTTCAACTGTTCCAAAACGGATTCTACGTTTGGTAATAATTCGACCGGTTTTTGCAACAAATCTTTCCCAATGGCTAAAATTTGCTCAATTCCTTTTCCAGAAATTTGATGATTGGTTAATTGCAATGCAGTTTCAATCATCGACAACGTGAACGCTTTAATTCCGAAACCATACAAAGGCAAATTTTTCACCTGATGATTCAAAATCATTCCCAAAATTTCCTGACTCGAAGCATAATCTTGAAACAACACACAAAAGCGTTCTTGTGCTTCATCGAAATAAGGTTCGTTGTGCCATAAAGTATCGTCGGCGTCGAAAGCGATTATTTTTGGATTCATGTTGAGTAAAATTTATCTTCTTTCCAATTAGAAGGATTGTTTTCAATATAATTTTGAATACGTTCGAATGATTCCGAATTACGTATTATATGGTCATGAAATTTGGGTTGCCAATTAAATTCAGGATTTAATAATCGAGCATGTTTTGAAACCACAGATTTATAAGACCGAACAATTGTAGATATAGAACCCGATTTTGGTGATATATCTGAAAAATATTGATTCCCTGTAGAATCGTTGCAATGCAACGATTTATCCATATCGTAACAGTGTAACGATTTTACGTTATTGATTATCAATATACCATGTGTGTGATTTGGCATTACAACAAAGTTACCCAATTCTACAAAAGAAAAATGTTTTGGGATTTCCATCCAAAAGTTTTGGGCATATTCACCAATTGGTGATAGTTGCATTTCGCTATTGATGATTTCGCCAAAAAAGTGTTTTCTATTTCCAGTATTAATAGTAATAAAGTAAGCACCATTATTTCTGTAATCCCAATTTTTAAGTCTTACAGATTCAATACGGTATTTGTTGTTGTACTTTTTCATGACAATAGAGAGACGAAGCATAGCTTCGTCTTTACAAATAGTACTAAGATATCATCGCACCATTAATTACACCTTCCGCATCTGGATTTACGAAAACCAATTTACCTTCTGCATTATTCGTTAACAACAACATTCCTTCACTTTCTACACCACGTAAAGCTCTTGGTGCTAAGTTTACTAAAACCGTAACGCGTTTTCCAATGACTTCTTCTGGGGTAAAATGCTCTGCAATTCCAGAAACAATGGTTCTAACATCAATTCCAGTATCTACTTTTAAAACTAACAATTTGTTAGCTTTTGGCATTTTTTCTGCTTCGATGATGGTTCCAATTCGTAAATCTACTTTGGCAAAATCTTCGAAGGTAATGATTTCTTTTTGCGGTTCCGCTTTTGCGTTTTCCACTTTATTGGCAGTTTTAGTTGCTTCTAATTTGTCTAATTGCTTTTGGATTTCGGCATCTTCAATTTGGGCAAACAAAATTTCGGCTTGACCAATTTGATGTCCAGCTGGTAACAAATCTGTTTTAGTCGTTACATCGTTCCAACCTAAAGCATCGATTTTTAAAATATTTGATAATTTTTTAGCTGTAAATGGTAAAAATGGCTCTGATAAAACCGCTAATGCAGAAGCAATTTGCAACGCCACATACATTTGCGTTTGTACTCTTGCCGGATTTTCTTTTACCATTTTCCATGGTTCTTCATCCGCTAAATATTTGTTTCCTAAACGAGCTACGTTCATTAATTCGCCTAACGCTTCTCTGAATCTGTAACGCTCAATTGAACTTGAAATTACGGCTGGATACGCTTTTAATTCGGCTAATGTTTGTTCGTCAACTTCTGAAAATTCGTTTGGAGCAGGAACAATTCCGTTGTAATATTTATTGGTTAACACTACAACACGATTGATGAAATTTCCAAAAATCGCTGCTAATTCATTGTTGTTTCTCGCTTGAAAATCTTTCCAAGTGAAGTCGTTATCTTTAGTTTCTGGCGCATTTGCTGTTAACGCATAACGCAACGAATCTTGTTTTTCTGGGAAATCTTGTAAATATTCGTGTAACCAAACCGCCCAGTTTTTAGAAGTCGATAATTTGTTTCCTTCTAAATTTAAAAATTCATTTGCTGGAACATTATCGGGTAAAATGAAACTTCCTTCTGCTTTTAACATTGCAGGGAAAATGATGCAATGGAAAACGATATTGTCTTTTCCAATGAAGTGAACCAATTTTGTATCGGCATCTTTCCAATACGGTTCCCAATCTTTTCCTTCGCGAGCCGCCCATTCTTTGGTTGAAGAAATGTAGCCGATTGGCGCATCAAACCAAACATATAATTTTTTTCCTTCGGCACCTTCCACTGGAACATCAATTCCCCAATCCAAATCACGCGTTACCGCTCTTGGCTCCAAACCGCCATCAACCCACGATTTTACTTGTCCGTAAACATTTGGTTTCCAATCGTTTTTGTGACCTTCCAAAATCCATTCTCTTAAGAACGATTCGTAACGATTTAAAGGTAAAAACCAGTGCTTCGTTGATTTTAAAATCGGAGTTTCTCCTGTGATAGTTGATTTAGGATTAATTAAATCCGTAGCATTTAAAGTTGAACCACATTTTTCACATTGATCGCCATATGCTTCTGGATTGTCGCACTTTGGACAAGTTCCGGTTACGAAACGGTCGGCTAAAAATTGGTCAGCTTTTGCATCGTATAATTGTTCGGTAGTTTCTTCGATGAAATCGCCGTTATCGTATAATTTTTTAAAGAATTCTGAAGCTGTTTTATGATGAATCTCCGAAGAAGTTCTTGAATAATTATCAAAAGAAATTCCGAAATCTAAAAACGATTGACGAATAATTCCGTCATATTTATCAATTACTTGTTGAGGCGTAATGCCTTCTTTTTTAGCTTTCATTGAAATCGCCACACCGTGCTCATCACTTCCGCAAATGAAAGCCACATCTTTTCCTTGCAAACGCAAATATCTTGCATAAATATCGGAAGGAACATAAACACCTGCTAAATGTCCAATGTGAATAGGTCCATTTGTATAAGGTAAAGCCGCTGTAATCGTATATCTTTTCGGATTTTCTAACATAATTTTTTTATTTTAACGTAAATCCCGAAGCATCGGGAGTTAAGTTTTTTAAGTTGAGTTTTAACGCAAAGGTGCAAAGTTTTTCGCAAAGCTTCGCAAAGTCTTTTTAAGTTTTTCGCTAAAGCGATTTTAAGTTTTAAAAGTGCAAATGTCGTGAAAATTATAATTTATTCACAACTCGTCTAATACCTTCTTTTAAAAGAACGGAATTAAAGTTTAAAAGTAAGCCCAATTTGAAGTTACCAAGCCTTAAATAAGTTAAAGTTTGAGCAAAATGAAGTTCGGAAAGTTCTTCAACACTTTTTAATTCAATAACGAGTTTGTCTTCAACAATTAAATCGATTCTGTAACCGCAATCTAGTTTTACTTCTTCGAAAATCAATGGAATTGATTTTTCTTTTTCAACTTTAAATCCTGCTTGAATTAGTTTATAATAAAGACATTCTTTATATGTGTTTTCAAGTAAGCCAGGACCTAATGCATTGTGAACTTCAATGGCAATTCCAATAACTTTATTTGAGATTTCATTTTCTGTCATTTTTCCTTTTTTAACTTTGCGAAAAACTTCCAAACTTTGCGTTAAATTCCGAACAACAGAACTGTTAATTTAAGAACGCAAAGATTATTTTATTAAAAACTGAAACAAAAATAATCGATTAGTGACGAAATCCCGAATTTTAATTGGATTTTGTTTACTTTTGAGTTAATAAAATCTGACGATGTATAGATTTATTTTGGTACTTATTTTAATTTCAAACTTTTCTCATTCGCAAAAGAAAATGAAAATTCCACCTTATCTAAAAAAAGGCGACACAGTTGCTATTGTTTGTACGGCTCGTAAATTTTTTCCAGAAGATGCAAAACCCGCTATTGAATTATTAGAATCTTGGGGTTTAAAAGCTAAATTAGGAAGAACCATAGGCTTAGATAGTTGCCAACTGGGTGGGACTGATGCCGAAAGAATTGCCGATTTTCAAGAAATGATGGATGATGACAACATCAAAGCGATTTGGTGTGCGCGTGGCGGTTATGGTACGGTTCGAATTATCGATTCGTTAGATTTTACCAAATTCAAAAAACATCCGAAATGGATTATGGGATTTTCTGATGTTACGGTTTTACACAGTCAATTGAATGTAGAAAGAGTTGCGACCTTGCATTCGATTATGCCATTTACAGTTCCAAAAGCACCGGAAGATGTAAAAGAAACTTTGCGAAAAGCAATTTTTGGAGAAGATATTTCATATACAATTCCATCAAAATCGTATGATATAAAAGGAAAAGCTTCGGGCGAGTTAGTAGGTGGAAATATTTCTATTTTATATAGTTTATTGGGTTCGAAATCATCGATTGATACGAAAGGAAAAATTCTATTTATTGAAGATTTGGATGAATATTTGTATCACATCGATAGAATGATGTACAACCTAAAACGCAATGGTTATTTCGAAAATGTAAAAGGAATTATTGTGGGAAGTATGGCCGACATGCACGATAACGAAATTCCGTTCGGGCAAAACGAAGTGCAAATTATTACTGCAATTGCCAAAGAATATAATATTCCAATAGCTTTCGAATTTCCAGCCGGACATCAAAAAGACAACCGAACTTTGATTCTTGGAAAACAAGTAGATTTTGAAGTTAACGAAAAAGAAGTAAAATTGATTTTTGATTGATGATTAACGATTGCTGATTTAAGAAATAAAATGGCAGAACATAACGATTTAGGAAAATTTGGAGAAGAATTAGCGGTTGATTTCTTAGAAAAAAATGGCTATGAAATTTTGGAAACGAATTGGGTTTTTGATAAAGCCGAAATCGATGTTATTGCCCAAAAAAATGGAATACTAGCTGTTGTAGAAGTAAAAACGCGTTCGAGTATTGAATTTGGTCTGCCTCAAGATTTTGTAAAACCTAAGAAAATTCAATTGTTGGTAAAAGCTATAAATGAGTATGTTACTCAAAACGATTTAGATGTTGAAGTTCGATTTGATATTGTGGCTATTCATAAAGAAAATTCGGAATTTGTTATAGAACATATTGAAGAAGCGTTTTATTATTTTTAATGTTAAATTTATAACAATTTGTTTTTTGTTTTTATATTTGCGCCAAACAAACAACTAAAAGCATGAAAACAATATCCTCAGTAGTAGAGCAATACATTAAATCGAAGCCTTTTTTATTGAGCTCACTTTCGCAAGGAATTATTAATTTAACTTCTTTAGCAAGAATAATGATGCCCGAATTAGAAGCACATTTAGGAAAAGATGTTAAACAAGGTGCTGTAGTAATGTCTCTGAAAAGACTTTCTGAAGAATTAGATTTCAAAATCAATTATAAAATTTCTAAAGTCTTAAAAAATATTGGCGAAATCACTGTTCGTTCTTCGCTAACCGATTTTACTTTTATTAGTTCGGATTCACTTTTAGACAATCAAGCCAAGTTAATTTCGGAAATTAACAAGCAACAAGATATTTTTTATACTTCTTCTCGCGGTGTTAATGAAACCAATATTGTAACAAGCACATCAATTGAACCAATGGTGGAGGCTATTTTTAAAAACGAGAAGTTAACACACAAAATCGAAAATTTATCTTCTATAACAGTAAAATTGCCTCAGGAAAACATTTCGACTCCAGGTGTTTACTATTATATTTTTCAAAGATTGGCTTGGGAAGGAATTATCATTCACGAAGTAATTTCAACTACAAATGAATTTACCATTATTGTTAGTGACGACCAAATTGATGTAGCATTTAAGGTAATAAAAGACCTTAAAAATGTGTTCGATTAATAAAAAGTCTTCTATTTTTTTTCACATCAAAAAAAGAAACGTATTTTTACCATTCTATACATACTAAAAAGTGATTTTAGTAGTTAAAGTACAAAAACGTTTTTACATTGAAAAGCACTATAATTAAATACTCTCTTGTCGTAGGTTTTTTGTTTTTTTTAATAGCTTGTTCTGTTAAAAAAGATAAGTTTGTTAATCGTAATTTTCATGCTGTCACTACAAAATATAACGTTTTGTATAATGGTAATATTGCTTTAGAAAAAGGACTTGAAGAGCTTAAGCAAACCTATAAAGATAACTTTTGGGAAGTGCTTCCTGTTGAGCGAACATCTGATGCTGAAGAAGCTATTTTACCAGGACAAACAAAAAATAAAAATTTTGAGCGTGCTGAAGAAAAAGCGGTAAAAGCTATTCAAAAGCACTCTATGAATATCGCCGGAACTGAAAAAAATCCGCAAATGGATGAAGCTTATCTTTTGTTAGCAAAAGCTCGTTATTATGAAAATCGTTTCATTCCTTCTTTAGAATCACTAAATTACATTTTGTATAAATATCCACTTAGTGATCGAATTTACCATGCTAAAGTATGGCGCGAAAAAGTAAACATTCGTTTAGATAACGAAGATGTAGCCATCAAAAATTTAAAACGACTTTTAAAAGACTCAAAAATTCAAGGGCAGGATTTGGCTGACGCAAATGCAATGTTGGCACAAGCTTACATGAACATTCAAGTTAAAGACACGGCTATTTCGGCTTTAAAAGTGGCTAAAGAAGCAACAAAAAATAATGAAGAAAAAGCAAGATATACTTTTATTTTAGGTCAACTTTACGAGCAAATGCAATATAATGATAGTGCATATGCTGCTTTTGAAGAAGTAATTCAAATGAATCGAAAAGCACCACGTCGTTATGTAATTCAGGCTCATGCCAAACAAGCCCAACAATTTAATTATACAAAAGGAGATACGTTAGCATTTTTAGAAAAATTCAACAAGTTAATTGAAGATAGAGAAAACCGTCCTTATTTGGATGTTTTGAATCATCAAGTTGGTGTTTTTTATGATAAAAATACTAAGAATAAATCGGCCAAAAAGTATTATAACAAATCGATAAAATCAGTTTCTAATGATAAATATTTAGTAGCGTCTAATTATAGAAATTTAGGAGAGATTTACTTTAGAGAAGCGGATTACAGATCGGCTGGAAAATATTATGATAGTACACTTATAAATTTGAACGAGCGTACAAGAGAATACAGAAAGATAAAAAAGAAACGAGATAATTTAGAAGATGTAATCAAATATGAAACTATTGCACAGAAAAACGATAGTATTTTAGATGTTGTTGCCATGTCTGATTCTGAGAGAAAAGCATATTACGAGGATTACATCATAAAATTAAAAGCGGAAGATGATAGAAAGGCTAAAATAGCAGCTGAAAAAGCTCAAAAAGAAGCTAATTTACAGGCCAACAATAATAATTCTAATGGATTAGGATTGGTAAATCCAAACACAAAAAGTAAGGATATTCAAGTGCAAAGTCCAAATAATCCTTCTTTTTTGCCACCGGGTATGGGAACAGATAATTCTAGTTTTTATTTTTATAATCCTGTAGCAGTTGAATTTGGTAAGAAAGATTTCCAAAACAAATGGGGGAAAAGGGCATCAAAAGATAATTGGAGATGGTCTTCTGAAAAAGGAGCTAATGCTGATGCTGATGCCGAAAATGTTGATGAAAATAAAACGGATAAAGATTCAGTTGCGGTCGTTGAAAATCCAAAATATACTACTGATTTTTATTTAAATCAAATTCCAACAGATTCAAAGCTCTTAGATAGTTTGGCAAAAGATAGAAACTTAGCTTATTATCAGTTAGGATTAATTTACAAAGAAAAATTCAAAGAATATGAATTAGCGGCTTCTCGATTAGAGCAATTATTAAAAAACAAACCCGAAGAACGTTTGGTGCTTCCGGCGATGTACAATTTGTACAAAATTTATCAGCAAATTTCGCCTTCTAAAGCGACAGATATCAAACAACAAATCTTGGCTCAATATCCAGATAGCCGTTATGCGCAAATTTTGAACAATCCAGAAGTTGAGATTACCGATAATGACAATCCAGAATTGGTTTTTAATGCTTTGTATAAGAAGTTTGAAAGCAATGAATTAAGAGAAGTTTTTGTAGAGGTCGACGAAGCAATTTTTAAATTTGCAGGAGAAGAATCGCTTCCAAAATTTGAAATGCTAAAAGCAAAAATAACGGGACGATTAAAAGGTGTTGAAGAGTATAAAAAAGCATTAAATTTCGTTGCTTTAACGTATCCAAATACAGAAGAAGGAAAACAAGCTGAAAAAATGGTGCAAATGGAAGTGCCATTAATTGAAGCACTTGATTTTGGATTAGCTCAGCCAACAAGCTATAAAATTATCTTCCCTAAAACGTATCCTTACGGAAAAGAAGTTAAAAATCTAACAGATAAAATAGCGAAGTATATTAAAGACACCAATGCAGTAGCATTAAAATCATCTGAAGATATTTACACCTTAACCGATAATTTTATTGTCATTCATGGTTTTGACAATAAAGATGCTGCGATATCGGTTTTATTGGTATTACAATTGCATAAAAATTACAAACTAACTGACAAAGTTTATATCATTTCAACTGAGGATTACAAGATTGTACAAATGAAGAAAAAGTTGGACGAATGGATTTTGTTAAATAAATAAGAACCCAAATCCCTATTAATATGTTTGAAAAAGTAAAGAATCAAGACCATTTATTAGGCAAAACAAATAGAATTGTTGAAGGAACTACTATTACAGGAGACATTACCACTTTGGCCGATTTTCGTTTAGATGGAAAGCTTAAAGGAAATTTCACTTCCGAAGGAAAAATTGTAATTGGTCCAACAGGAGAAGTAATAGGTGATATCGTTTGTAAAAGTATCGACATCGAAGGTATATTTTCAGGAAAGTTACAAGCCGAAGGAATGCTAAATGTAAAATCAAAAGCACATATTACGGGAGAAGTAATCGTTGGTAAATTATCTGTTGAACCAGGTGCTAGGTTTGAAGCAAGTTGCGAAATGCGCAGTTCATAAATTTAGTTGTAAATAAAATAAATCCTAAATTAACATGGATTCCAAAAAAAGACAACCGAATAAATGGTTAGCTTTAATCACTATACCATTTCAAATGGGATTAGTTATTTTTGGATTTTCCTACTTAGGAACCTGGTTAGATAAAACGAATTATAATGTAGCGGAAACCAATTTTAAGATTTTTACATTAATTGGAGTCTTCATCGCCATTTATCAAGTAATAAGTCAAGTGAATCAAATAAATAAAAATAAATAAGATATGTCAGTTTATGCCAAGGCAGCAATAGTAGTTGGAATACTTTTTGGAATTCATTTTGGAATCGCTAAGTTTGTGGATGCAAATTTTAATATGACCAATTTTTTGGTTTCCTATGTGAGTCAGGCGGTTTTAACGGCACTTATTTTATTAGCGTTGTTTCAAATTGATAAAAAAGCAAAAGAACAATTAGGATATGCCTTTTTAGGGTTAACCTCTGCAAAAGTGATTTTAAGTTATGTGATTGCTACCCAATTTTTGTTTCAAGGAACGGTTATCGCAAAAGAATTAAAAATTAATTTTTTCATCGCTTTTCTAATTTTTTTATGTCTAGACGCCTATTTTGTAATAAGATTATTAAACAAAAAAGGATAAAGGAATGAAAAATCGATAATTCTTTAAAAAATATGTATTCAAGAAACTTGGAATATTAATTAAAATTGTACTTTTGCAAAAATTTTTAGGAAACATAAGAATTATAGTTATGATGATTTTAAGGAAACCCATTTCCATTTTAACAGCGATATTGTTTTTAACAAGTTCAATGGTTTTTTCTGCAAGTGAAACTACTGATTCTTTACAAGTAGCCACAGCGCCTGCAACAACAGAAGTTGAAGCACATGGAGAGCACGCAGAAGAAGCAAAATCGCCAAAAGAAGTTGTTAATGCTCATATTCAGCACCACCTTCAGGATGATTACTATTTTACATTTTTTGCTGATGAGGCAGAAGGTAAGCATTATGGGTTCCCACTTCCAGTAATTTTAATTGATGGAGGTTTAAAAGTTTTTTCAGCATCTAAATTCCACTACGGTGAAACAGTTGCTGAAGTAGATGGTAAATTCTACAAATTATTCCACGGAAAAATTTACGAAACAAACGCTGCTGGTGATTTAACTATGGATGATCACCACCACCCAACAAATAAAATGCCTTTGAATTTTTCGATGACTAAAAACGTAGTTTCGTTAATTCTTACTGCGGCAATCTTATTCTTCTTATTTGTTGGATTAGCAAAAACATACAAAAACGGACACAATAATTTACCTAAAGGTTTCAGCAGAGTATTAGAGCCTTTAGTAATCTATGTGCGTGATGAAATCGCAAGACCAAACATTGGTGAGAAAAAGTATAAAAAATTCATGCCTTATTTGTTAACGGTATTCTTCTTAATTTGGTTACTAAACTTATTAGGATTAACACCGCTAGGAATTAACGTAACAGGAAATATTGCTTTCACTTTATGTGCTGCTTTATTTACTTTCTTTATTACACAATTCAGTGCGAACAAAGATTATTGGGGACATATTTTTTGGATGCCAGGAGTTCCTGTTCCAATGAAAATTATCTTAGCACCAATTGAGGTATTAGGTATGTTCACAAAACCATTCTCATTAATGATTCGTCTTTTTGCTAACATTACAGCGGGTCACACAGTAGTAATGGGATTAATTGCAATCGTATTTTTAATGAAAGAACAATTAACAGTAGGTGGAGCTACAGCAGTTTCATTAGTGTTAACTTTGTTTATTTCGGTTATTGAAATATTAGTAGCGTTTTTACAAGCGTATATTTTTACAATGTTGTCATCTTTATTTATAGGTATGGCAGTACAAGATCATCATCACGACGATCACCATTAATTAGTATAAATTTTGTTTAATTATATAAATCAATTATCATGACAATTCCAAATTTAGTAGGAGCTGGTTTAATCGTAATCGGAGCTGGTTTAGGTTTAGGTAAAATTGGTGGATCTGCAATGGATGCTATTGCTCGTCAACCAGAAGCTGCTGGAAAAATCCAAACTGCAATGATTATCATTGGAGCGTTATTAGAAGGTTTAGCATTCGGTGCTTTAATCTTAGGAGCTTAATTAAAAAAAACAACACCTGTAGCGGTTGGCTACAAGTGTTGTTTAATTAAACAGAGTATTTAAAAAAGAATTTTATAAAGACTATATAAATGGATAAGTTAATCAACGATTTTTCTTACGGTTTGTTTTTTTGGCAAGCTATTATCTTAGTAATATTAATTGTATTATTAGCTAAATTTGCTTGGAAACCTATCTTAGCAGCATTAGCCGCTCGTGAAGAAGGAATTTCCAATGCATTGTTAGCTGCAGAAAATGCTAAGAAAGAAATGCAAAATCTTAAATCAGATAATGAAAAATTATTAGCTGAAGCAAGAGCGGAAAGAGATGCTATGATCAAAGAAGCAAGAGAAATCAAAGAAAAAATGATTGCTGATGCTAAATCTGAAGCGCAAGCACAAGGTGAAAAAATGATTGAATCAGCGAAAGCTTCAATCGAAAGTGAGAAAAATGCAGCTATGGCAGAATTGAAAAATCAAGTTTCTTCTTTGTCATTAGAAATTGCTGAGACATTATTAAAAGGAGAATTATCTAACAAAGAAGCTCAAACTAAATTGGTTGAGAAAATGTTAGGTGACGCTAAATTAAACTAATATCATGGCAGGAACTAGAGCAGCAATTCGATACGCTAAAGCCATTTTGGACATTGCCCAAGTAAACAACAGCACACAAGCTGTAAATTCTGACATGACTTCAATTGTAAATGCAATTAAAGACAGCGCTGAATTAAAAGATTTCTTGCAAAGTCCAATAGTTAAAGGTGAAATTAAATTTTCTTCTTTAAACGAAATTTTTGCTTCTGCTCAAAAAGAGACAAAAGGATTATTTCAATTGCTTTTAGTAAACAAAAGATTTGAATTATTAAATGATGTTGCTTTACAGTTCAATGCTTTATACGATGAACTTAACGGAATTGAGATTGCAAAGGTAACTACCGCTTTCCCAATTACACCTGAGTTAGAAGCTAAAGTATTGGCAAAAATTGCATCGTTTTCAAATAAAAATATTACCATTCAAAATATTGTAGATCCAGCTATCATTGGTGGATTTATTTTAAGAATGGGCGACAAACAATACAATGCATCTGTGTCAAGCAGACTGCAAAATTTAAAAAGAGAGTTTAGTAATTAATATACCATTAAAGATATATCAAAATGGCGGAAATTAAACCTGCTGAAATTTCAGCAATATTAAAACAACAATTATCAGGTTTTGAATCTGGTGCATCGTTAGAAGAAGTTGGAACAGTACTTCAAGTTGGAGACGGTATCGCTCGTGTTTACGGATTATCAAACGCTCAATACGGAGAGTTAGTACAATTCGAAAACGGATTAGAGGCTATCGTATTGAACTTAGAAGAAGACAATGTTGGGGTGGTACTTTTAGGACCATCAACAGGAATCAAAGAAGGTTCTACTGTAAAAAGAACACAACGTATTGCTTCTCTTAAAGTAGGTGAGCAAATGGTAGGTCGTGTTGTAGATACTTTAGGTAACCCAATTGACGGTAAAGGTCCAATCGGTGGTGAGTTATATGAGATGCCATTAGAAAGAAAAGCACCTGGAGTTATTTTCCGTCAGCCAGTAACTGAGCCATTACAAACAGGAGTAAAAGCAGTTGATGCGATGATTCCGGTAGGTCGTGGACAACGTGAGTTAGTTATTGGTGACCGTCAAACAGGTAAATCAACAGTTTGTATCGATACGATCTTAAATCAAAAAGAATTTTATGATGCAGGTCAACCTGTATTCTGTATCTATGTAGCTGTAGGTCAAAAAGCTTCAACTGTTGCTGCTTTAGCAAAAACATTAGAAGAAAAAGGAGCTATGGCTTATACTATCATCGTAGCGGCTAACGCTTCAGATCCTGCTCCAATGCAAGTTTACGCTCCTATGGCGGGTGCTGCAATCGGAGAATATTTCAGAGATTCTGGCCGTCCAGCTTTAATTGTTTATGATGATTTATCTAAACAAGCAGTAGCTTACCGTGAGGTATCTTTATTATTAAGAAGACCACCAGGACGTGAGGCTTACCCTGGAGACGTTTTCTACTTACACTCTCGTTTATTAGAAAGAGCTTGTAAAGTTATCGCTAACGACGAAATCGCTAAAAACATGAACGATTTACCAGATTCTATCAAAGGAATCGTTAAAGGTGGTGGTTCGTTAACAGCGTTACCAATTATCGAAACACAAGCGGGTGACGTTTCTGCTTATATCCCAACAAACGTAATTTCGATTACAGACGGACAGATCTTCTTAGATGGTGATTTATTCAACTCTGGAGTTCGTCCTGCTATCAACGTAGGTATTTCTGTATCTCGTGTTGGAGGTAATGCACAAATCAAATCAATGAAAAAAGTAGCAGGTACATTAAAATTAGACCAAGCGCAATTCCGTGAATTAGAAGCTTTCGCGAAATTTGGTTCTGACTTAGATGCGGTTACTTTAAACGTAATTGAAAATGGTAAGAGAAACGTTGAAATCTTAAAACAAGGATTAAACTCTCCATTTACAGTTGAAAATCAGGTAGCAATTATCTATGCAGGTTCTAAAAACTTGTTAAGAAATGTGCCAGTTGATAAAGTTAAAGAATTCGAAAAAGATTATTTAGAGTTCTTAAACGCAAAACACAGAGATACATTAGATGCGTTAAAAGCTGGTAAATTTGACGACAAAATTACTGACGTTTTAGAAAACGTAGCTAAAGAAATTTCAGCAAAATATAATTAATTAATCAATTAGACAATGTGTCAATTAGACAATTAATTGACACATTGATAAATTGGCACATTGACAAATTAACAAAATGGCAAACTTAAAGGAAATACGTAATAGGATTACTTCTGTTTCATCTACGATGCAAATTACATCGGCGATGAAAATGGTTTCTGCTGCTAAATTAAAAAAAGCGCAAGATGCCATTACGGCTATGCGTCCGTATGCAGAAAAACTTACTGAACTATTACAAAACTTAAGTGCAACTCTTGAAGGAGAAGTAGGTGGTGCTTTTACAACTCAAAGAGAAGTAAAAAAAGTACTTATCGTTGCAATTACTTCTAATAGAGGTTTGTGTGGTGCGTTCAATTCAAACGTTATCAAACAAGTAAAAGTAGTAGCTGATGCTTACCAAGGAAAACAAGTAGATGTTTTTGCTATCGGTAAAAAAGGAAACGATGTTTTACGTAAAACACACAATGTGGTTGACGTTCAAAACAGTGTTTTTGATCAATTGACTTTTGACAATGCAGCTGCAATTGCGCAACAGTTAATGGATAAATTCGTGGCAGGTGAGTATGATAAAATTGAAATCGTATATAACGAATTCAAAAATGCAGCGACTCAAATTGTTAGAACCCAACAGTTTTTACCTTTAGCTCCAATTGTTGGAGGTGAAGTTGTAGCTTCTGACTATATCTTTGAACCTTCTAAAGAAGAAATTGTGTTGACTTTGATTCCAAAATCATTAAAAACACAATTATACAAATCGATTAGAGATTCATTTGCAGCAGAACACGGAGCACGTATGACCGCAATGCACAAAGCAACTGATAACGCTACAGAATTAAGAAACCAATTAAAATTAACATACAACAAAGCACGTCAAGCAGCAATTACTGGAGAAATTTTAGAAATTGTTGGTGGAGCAGAAGCTTTGAATAACTAATTTTAATTTAGATATTATAAAGAGTCCCGATTTATTCGGGACTTTTTTGTTTTATATTTGTGAGGATGATAAATCTTTAATAGTATGAAATTTATATTTGTTTTAATTTTAATATGTTTATTTGGTTGTGAAGAAAAAAAAGAGATTGCGGATTTTTCTCTAAAAAATGATTTGGAATTTGAGTTATTAAACGATGAAATCAACTTTATTCAAGTTAATCCTGAACAACTTAAGTCAGAAATTGTTGTGTATTCTGACGAACAGAGAGAAAAAGCCCTTAATAGAATTGATTTTAAAATTACAAATGTTAGTGATAAAAAATATGTTATTTTTCTGGACTATAAAAAAATTGAATCATTTGCGGGAATTTATAAAAATGAATTTGAAAACAAGTTAGATTTAAATTTAGGAGGTTTGAACTTTTTATTGAATATTGATTATGATATGTCTCAAAATAAAATAGGAACATCAAATTTTAAAGATGATTGCAATGAAAAGAATTTAAAAATATTGAGTAATGAATTTTCTGACAAATACATCAATTATGGAGAAAGTTTGTTTAATGAAAATTTAATCACATTACAACCAAATGAATCAAGAATTTTTAGAAGCGTAGTTTATTTACCCATTTTAAACGATAGTAATAATTCTTTAATTGGAGATTATAGTTTTATTTTTCTTGATTCAAAAAAAGAATATGACTTTAGGTTAGGATTTAAACAAGACAAAAAAATGATTTTGGATTTTTTAAACAAGGATCAATTAAAAGAATTAAATAAAAACGGATATGAAGTTTTTCATGGAATTTTAATTTCCAATTCTGTAAAACTGAAATGTAAAAATTAAAAAAATCCAATAACTCGAAATCACAATCCTCATATTCAAAGAATTATTCTTCAAATAAAGATTATTCATTTAACAAAACCTTTTTTCCCTCATTTACTTTTATTGGTATATTTGTAAGTATACAAACTATTTCCAATGAAAAAATATTGCTGTTTCTTCTTACTACTTTTCACGTTTTTTGGTTATTCGCAAAATCTTCGTTTAGAAGACATCATGAAAGGAAATGAATTCATCGGGCACCAACCTGATAATCACCGTTGGTCTATTGATGGGCAAACCGTTTTATTTGATTGGAATCCAAATAACGAAATAGGAAACAGCACTTATTTCTGGAATGCTTCCTTAAAAATACCTCAAAAAGTAACGACTTCAAATCCTATTTACGATTTGGATTTCATGGCAACTCAAAAAGACTATGACGTGGTGTATTATACGAATCAAGGCGTTTTGTATTCGTATACCAAAACCACTAAAAAGACGAAAAAAGTCATTCAATTAGCCGACAGAATTAACTCGGTTGAAAGGAGTACGAATGCTGATGTGATTTTCTTTCAGCAAAATAGAAATGTGTATCAATTCAATACCAAAGATTTTTCGATTGTACAATTGACCAATTTTAAATCGGGAAAAGAAAATAAAGCATCAAAGGAAGAAGATTCGTTCTTAAAAAACCAACAAAAAGAATTGTTTCAATTTGTTCGTGATGAAGAAGCATCTTCGAAATGGTATGAAGAAAAATCAAAATCTAAAAAAGAGAAATTCCCAAAAGAAATTTATTACGACAAATCCTCTTTAGAGCAAATTAAACCCTCAACAGATGGAAAATTTGTAACCTTCAGACTTTCAGATTATCCAAACCAGCCATCAACAAACGTTGAAAACTTCATTACAGATGATGGATTTACACGTCAAGAAAAAGCAAGAGCAAAAGTTTCAACAGAAAATTTCAGCAAACATAAATTCGGAATTTTCAATATAGAAAAAGATACAACGTATTATGTTTCTTTTTCGAATTTAACCGGAATTAAAGACGCACCAAAATATTACCAAGACTACGAAAATTTAAAAGGCGATTCGGAATATGATATTCCTATAGTAATGCAAAGTCCAGTGTATAGCAAAGATGGAAAAAATGCCGTTTTTGAAATTAGAAGCCAAGACAACAAACACCGTTGGATTGTGCAATTGGATTTGGTTTCAGGAAAAATCACCGAGTTAGATCATCAACATGATGACGCTTGGATTGGCGGACCGGGAATTCCAAATTATAGTTTTGGTGGCGGAACTTTAGGTTTTATTGATAATGTTACTTTTTATTTTCAATCGGAAACTAGTGGTTTTTCACACTTGTACACGTACAATTTAAAAACCAAGAAAAAAGAAGCGTTAACAAAAGGAAATTGGGAAGTTCGTGAAGTGAAATTATCCAACGATAAAAAATCATTTTACATCATAACCACAACAACGCATCCAGGTAACAGAAGTTTTTATAAATTGGATATCGCTTCCAAAAAAATGACCGGAATCTTAACAAATGATGGCAATTACGAAGTAGAATTATCTCCAGACGAACAAACACTTTTGGTGCGCTATTCGTATAAAAACAAACCTTGGGAATTATACGTTGGAGCTAATAAGCCAAATTCGGAATTGAAACAAATTACGTTTTCCACTACGCCAGAATTCAAAAAATACAACTGGAAAACGCCAGAGATTATCACCTTCAAAGCCGAAGACGGAACCAATGTTTACGCGCGTTTGTACCAACCAAAAGTAGAAAACAAGAACAAAGCCGCAGTAATTTTTGTGCACGGCGCGGGATATTTGCAAAATGCACACAATTATTGGAGCACGTATCACAGAGAATACATGTTTCACAATATGTTAACCGATTTAGGTTATACAGTTTTAGACATCGATTTCAGAGCCAGCGATGGTTATGGTCGTGATTTCAGAACGGGAATCTATCGTCACATGGGCGGAAAAGATTTATCAGATCAATTAGATGGAAAGAAATATTTGGTTCAAAATTTAGGAATCGACGCTAACCGAGTAGGAATTTACGGTGGTTCGTATGGTGGATTTATTACATTAATGGCTTTGTTGACAGAACCAGGTGAATTCAAAGCAGGAGCCGCTTTGCGTTCAGTTACCGATTGGGCGCATTATAATCATGGATACACGTCAAACATTTTGAATTTCCCAGAAACTGATCCAGAAGCTTACAAAAAAAGTTCGCCAATCTATTTTGCGAATAACTTACAAGACAAATTGTTAATGTTACACGGAATGGTAGATGATAACGTGCAATTCCAAGACATTGTGCGATTAACACAACGTTTCATCGAATTAGGAAAGAAAGATTGGGATTTAGCTGTATTTCCAGTAGAAGCGCATGGGTTTACCGAAACGTATTCTTGGGTTGATGAATACCGAAGAATTTTAAATTTATTCAACGAAAATCTATTAGAAAAATAAAATGCCAAAGTTACTCGAATTAGGAACAAAAGCCGAAATGTTAGAGCAATTGCCTATCATCCAACAATTGTATCCTGATTATACGCTTGAAATTTATGGAAACTTGTTAGACAAAATGATTCCGCACAATTACAAACAATTGATTGTAGTCGAAAATGGAATCACTATGGGTTTGGCAGGATTTTGGATTGGAACTAAATTGTGGAGTGGCAAATATCTAGAAATGGATAATGTGGTCGTACACGAAGATTTTCGTTCCAAAGGAATTGGCAGTATCATGACAGAATATCTCAACCAAAAGGCCATTGATGAAAATTGTAATATGATTGCTTTAGATGCATATACTACCAATTTTGGAGCACAAAAATTCTACATGAATCACGGATTTGTACCCAAAGGATTTCATTTTGTGAAATATTTAAAATAAGAAATATGAAAAATATAATTGTTGCTTTTTTTGTAGGGTTTTTAGTTTCATGTGGAACTGCTAACAAAGCAGAAGCACAGTCCGAAATTAAAGTAGCAGAGGCTTTTTATCAAGGCTGGATTGGTGGTGTTCGTGGAGGCGGAGGAGGAATAAATTTTAATTTAAAATTAAAATCTGAATTGCCAAAAGGAGTAGAACTAAAACGCATTATTTTTAAAGGTTTTGAAGTGCCATTTACCCAGCAAGATGCCTTGTCTTATAACGCTGCAATAATTACAGGAGTTAATCAGGAAAGATTTGAGGGAGATAAAAAAAGCACATCCACTAGTCCAAAAAACAATATAGAACTTAAAGATAATGAGGCTATTCTAGTATTCTCAAAAAACGGAAAAGAATACCAACAAAAAATTACGAATGTAGTTGAAAAACCAGCTTTAGAATATCCTTCTGCTAGACCAAAGTTTTAATTATATTTGTTGTCTATAAATAAATAAAATTTGAGCCTCTATAAAAGTCTTTTTAAACAAACGGCAATTTACGGCATAGCAACGGTTTTGCCTAGAATTATCAGCTTTATTCTGAATCCCATTTTTGTTTATTATCTTACCGATAAAGAAAAAATGGGTGAAGTTTCCGTTATTTTTTCCTATCTGGTTTTTTTCAATGTGATTTTATCTTACGGAATGGAAACTGCTTTTTTCCGATTTTATAATTCGGAAGAAAATAAAGGAAAAGTAATTTCAACATCTACTATTTCGCTTTTTTGGTCAACAATTGGTTTTTTAGTATTATTCCTTTTGTTTCGAAACAACTTAGCACTTTGGTCAGAAATCAATGTGGAATATATCGTTTTTACCATTTGGATTCTAGCTTTAGATGCGTTGGCGATTATTCCGTTTTCCAAAATTAGAGCCGAAGGTCGTCCTATAAAATATGCCGTAATTAAGATTTCAAACGTCTTAATTAATTTGCTTTGCAACGTTTTCTTTTTGATTTTTCTACCCGATATCGCAAACGAATCTTCTAATGCATTCATACAAACTATTTATCATGATGATTTTCAAATTGGTTATATTTTCGTTTCAAGTTTAATCGCAAGTTTAGTAACATTATTATTCGTTTTACCCGATTATTTCAAAATCAAATGGCAATTTGATGCTGACTTGTGGAAGAAAATGATGAAATACGGTTTACCCATTTTAGTAGCCGGAATTGCATTCGCTATCAACGAACATTTTGATAAAATCTTATTGGATTGGATGGATGTCGACATGGCAGATATTGGAGCCTATTCCGCTTGTTATAAAATAGGGATGTTTATGGTGTTGTTCCGAACCGCTTATTCTTTAGGAATTGAACCGTTTTTCTTTAGTCATGCTAAGAATGAAAATGCGCCTCAAACCTACGCTACGATTACCAAGTATTTTGTCATTTTTGGTTCGTTTATTTGCTTAGGCGTTATCGTTTTTGCCGATATTTTGAAATTGATTTTGGTACCGAAAGAAACATATTGGGATGCGATGGATGTCGTGCCATTAATCGTTTTGGCGAATTTCTTTTTAGGTATTTACACCAATTTATCCATTTGGTACAAACTAATCGACAAAACCCGAATTGGTGCATACATTTCTATTGTTGGAGCAATTGTAACTTTAGTTTTAAACCTACTTTTAATTCCAATCATAAGTTACATGGGTTCAGCAATTGCTACTATTTTGGCTTACGGAACCATGATGTTTATTTCGTATTACATGGGACAAAAGAAATATCCAATTCCTTATGACAAGAAATCGATTTTCACCTATTTGGGATTGGCAATAGTGCTTTCGGGAACTTCATTTTATGTGCCAATTTTACGTGAAACTTATGTATTCGGAATTGCAGCTATCTTGTTTTTTGCTTACTTTGTGTATCGAAACGAAAAAGAAACCATTTTAACGATTATCAGAAGAAAATAATATGCAAATCAAAATCATCAATAGATCCAATCACGAGCTACCTAACTACGAAACTATCGCTTCGGCAGGAATGGATTTACGTGCGAATATTTCAGAACCCATCACCTTAAAATCATTAGAAAGAACCATCGTAAAAACTGGACTTTTTATTGAATTACCAATAGGTTACGAAGCGCAAGTACGTCCAAGAAGTGGTTTAGCGGCCAAAAAAGGAATCACCGTTTTAAACTCGCCCGGAACAGTAGATGCCGATTATCGTGGAGAAATTGGTGTGATTTTAGTAAATTTATCCAATGAAGATTTCGTAATCGAAAACGGAGAACGTATAGCCCAATTAATCATCGCCAAACACGAAAGAGCAGAATGGGTTGAAGTAACTGAATTGTCCGAAACCTCAAGAGGAGAAGGTGGTTTTGGTAGTACGGGAGTGAAGTAAGTGCTCAGTGTTCAGTCTCAGTTAGCAGTTTGTCAGACTGAGCGAAGTCGAAGTCTTCAGTATAAAACGTTTAGAAAAATCAAAAATATAATCATAGCGAACTTTGCGAAAAACCTTTGCAAGCTTTGTGTTTAAAATAAAAAGATACCATGAAAATAATCGTACCAATGGCAGGTCGTGGTTCACGCCTTCGCCCACATACATTAACAGTTCCAAAACCATTAATTCCAGTTGCTGGAAAACCAATTGTTCACCGTTTAGTGGAAGATATTGCTGGCGTTTTAAATCAGAAAATAGACGAAGTGGCGTTTATTATTCATGAGAGTTTTGGTAAAAAAGTAGAAGAAGATTTAATTGCGATTGCTCAAAAGTTAGGCGCAAGAGGAACGATTTACTATCAAAACGAAGCATTAGGAACAGGTCATGCGATTATGTGTGCTAAGGATTCTTTGTCTGGACCAGCGGTTATTGCTTATGCAGACACGTTAATTTGTGCCGATTTTGATTTAGACACAACTGCTGATAGCGTTATTTGGGTAAAACAAGTGGATCAACCAGAAGCTTTTGGTGTGGTAAACTTGAATGATAATGGAGAAATAATTGAATTGGTAGAGAAACCAAAAGAATTTGTATCTGATTTAGCGGTTATAGGAATTTACTATTTCAAAGATATTGCGGTGTTGAAAAACGAATTACAATCGGTGTTAGACAACAACATTATCCATGGTGGCGAATACCAAATCAACGATGGTATCAAACAAATGATGGCAAAAGGCATGAAATTTGTACCAGGACAAGTAGACGAGTGGATGGATTGTGGAAATAAAGACGTTACAGTAGAAACCAACACGAGAATGTTAGGTTTTTTACATAACGATGGCGAACATTTAGTTGATTACGATGTGAAATTAGAGAATTCAACTATTATTCCTCCATGTTATATTGGTGAAGATGTAGTGTTGATTAATGCTACGGTTGGACCAAATGTTTCATTAGGGAAAGGATGTCACGTGATTGATTCTACTATAAAAAATAGTTTGATTCAAACTCACGCACATATTAAAAATGCCAATTTAGATAACGCAATGATAGGAAATCATGCTAGTTTTGATGGCAATTTTACAAGTATTAGTATCGGAGATTATTCGGTTTTAGAATAGATGATAAAGAAAAAACATATAGCTTTTTTGGCGTTCCTGCTTTTCAGTTTTGGGAATCACTTGTTTGCGCAAGAAAATCCCGATGCGATTGCTTTGGTGGATGACCAATTGGAAAATAATTTTTACGAAGCCGTGAAACAACGCGGCATCGAAAATTACGATAAAGCGATTGTGGCGATTCAAAAATGTATTGAAAAAGAACCTAAAAATGCTTCTTTTCAATATGAATTGGGTAAAAATTATTTGAGCCTTAAAAATTATATTGATGCGGAAAATGCTTTCAAAAAAGCAATCGAGTTAGACAACAAACAACGTTGGTATTGGAACGGATTATACGACGTGTATTATCAAACGAAAGATTACCAAAAATCAATTCCTATTGTAGAGAAATTAATTGAGTTTGATGCTAACATGAAAGAAGATTTGGTTTCGCTTTACATGAACACAAATCAACACACGAAAGCCTTGGAATTGTTGAAAGACATGGAATCGAAATCCAAGTTGACCAGCGCCATGGAATTCTATAAATTGAAGATTCAAGAATCAAACACTTATTCAAAACCACAGAAAGAACAATTAGAAGAAGCGATCAAAAAGAGTCCAAAAGTAGAACAAAATTATATCGATTTGATTGTTTTGTATACGAGTTTCAATCAAGAAGATAAAGCTTTTGAAGTGGCAAAACAATTGGAAAAAGAAATTCCAAATTCCGATTGGGCACACGTAAGTTTAGTGAAATTTCACTTAAATAATAACGATGGCGAAAATGCGTCAAAATCGATGTTTAAAGTTTTGGACAACGACCGAATGGATTTGAAAATCAAACATCGCGTGTTCAATGAGTTTTTGATTTTTGCTGTTAAAAATCCAACCTATTTAAAAGATATTGACAAAGCAATTCCTTATTTTGATAACGATAGAGAAATCAATGTAGCAAAAGAAGTAGCCAAATTTTTCTGGAAAAAGAATGATTTAGAAAATGCGACGAAATATTTTGAGAAAGGAATCAAAAAAAATTCAGATGATGTAGAAGCCATGGAATTGTATTTAGAAGTGTTAATTCAAAAGCAAGATTTTCAATTAGTAACTAAGAAAGCAGAAGAATATTTGGAGTCATTTCCTACCCAAGTTGGGTTTTATTTTTATGCCGGTTTAGGATACAATCAACTTAAAGAATATAAAAAAGCAAAGAATATTTTAGAAAATGGCTTGGATTTTGTTGTTGAATTTAATCCGTCAGAATCTGGAATTTACAACAATCGTTTCAATGTTAATTTTTACAAACAATTAATTATCAGTTGCGAAAATTTGAATGATAATGCTAAAAAACAAGTGTATACCAACAAATTAAAGCAATTACAAAAATAAATGAAGTCAATTATATCAGCCATTTTAATCGTTTTTTTAATCGGATGTAAATCAAAGCAAACCGTTGCAACAGCAGCTGCCAATGAAAACACCGAAGTTTCTAAAGTAATCAAAGGGCATTACAAAAATCAACACGATTTTAAAACCTTGAGCATTAGAGCAAATGCAAAGTACGAAGATGAAAAGCAATCACATTCTCTAAATGCTGATATTCGAATTAAAAAAGATGAAATCATTTGGATAAACATTAAGTTCTTAGGAATACCAATGGCAAAAGCTATGATTACTCCAACCAAAGTAAGTTATTATGAAAAAATAAATAATACGTATTTTGAAGGCGATTTTAGTATGTTAAGTAATTGGTTGGGTACTGATTTAGATTTCAATAAAGTGCAGAATTTATTTCTTGGGAAAGCAATTGATGATTTAACAAAAGATAAATGGGTTTCTGAAGTAATAGAGAAAATGTTTAAGTTGTCGTTGCCAAATGATTCTGATGTTGCAAAAGAATTTTATTTTGAGGGCGCTAATTATTTGTTGAAAAAAGAAACGATAAATCAAGCTAGTAAAAACCGAAATTTAGAAATTCGTTATCCTTCGTACAAAGAAGATAAAGGTATGTTTTTACCAAACGAAATCAATATTAAAGCGGAACAAAAAGACAAAATAGCAATTGATATTGAATATAAGAACACAACATTTAATGAGAATTTGAGTTATCCTTATTCAGTACCTAGTGGTTACACTGCGGTTGAAATCAATTAATTTTTTATTTAAGTAAAAAAACTACCTTTGTAAAAATCCTTATTGCATGAACCAATTCATTAAAATCGTTTTTTTCTTTTTCATTACAAGCCTATGTTTTGCTCAACCTTCTGAACAGCAAAAGTTAGAAGAGCGCAAAGCACAAATTCTGAAAGAAATTTCAGAAAGTAAATCGCGTTTAGAAACCGAGAAGAAGAAAGAAAAATCGGTTTTAAGCCAAATAAATCAACAAAAGCAGTTGATTCAATTACGACAAAAGTTATTGAATACAACCGCAAAGCAAACTCGAATTTTAAGCGATGAAATTTATTTAACTCAGTTAGAAATGAACAAGTTAAATAGAGAATTAAAAGTGCTAAAAGAAGACTACGAAAAAATGATTGTAAAATCATATAAAAGTAGAAACGAGCAAAGTAGAATTATGTTTATTCTTTCCTCTGAGAATTTCCTCCAAGCTTACAAACGAATCCAATACATGAAACAATATGCAGGATTCAGAAAAATGCAAGGTGAAGAAATTAAAGACAAGCAAACAAAATTATTACAAGCCGAAAAACGTTTGTCTGAAAGCAAAAAGGAAAAAGAAGTTGTTTTAGCACAAACTGAAAAAGAAAAGCAAGAGTTAGAAAAAGAAAAACAAGAGCAAGAACGCTTAGTTAAGTCGATACAAAAAGATAAAAAGAAATTAGCAGCTGAGATTACCAAAAAGCAAAAAGAAGCAAAAGATATTGATGCAAAAATTAAAAAATTAATTGCTGCCGAAATTGCTGCTGCTAACAAACGTAACGCAGAGAAGTCAGGAACTACAGCTCCAAAAGCCGGAACAACTGCAGCTTCAAAGTTTGTTTTATCTGCAGAAGGAAAAGTGGCTTCGGATAATTTTAAAGCGAATAAAGGAAAATTACCTTGGCCAGTAGCAAAAGGATATGTGTCATTGAAACACGGCGATCAACCGCATCCGATTCATAAAAACCTAACGATTCACAACAGTGGTGTTGAAATTTCAACCGAACCAGGTTCATCGGCAAGAGCAGTTTTTGGTGGTGAAGTATTACAAGTACAAGTAATTTCGGCCAATAATAAAGCGGTTTACATTCAACATGGAGATTTCATTACGGTGTATCTGAATTTGTCATCTGTTAGTGTTTCAAAAGGACAAAAAGTAAGTATCAAACAAAATATAGGAAGAATCCACACGGATTCATCAGGTAAAGCGGTGATTAAGTTTTTAGTATTGCAAAATACCACAACTTTAAATCCAGAAACTTGGTTGAGCATGTAAAAATTAATGAGGTCGAATGGGCCTCATTTTTTTTGAATCAATTTTGTACTTTTATATTTCAATAGAAAATTATGAATTTATCACAAATTAAAATACTTCATATCGATAGTAATCACCCTTTACTTTGGGAACAATTAGAACAAGCCGGTTTTCAAAATGAAGCCGATTTTTCTTCATCCAAACAAGAAGTAGAAGCTAAAATTGAAAACTATCATGGTATTGTCATTCGTAGTCGTTTTAAAATTGATAAAACCTTTTTAGATAAAGCCACAAATTTACAATTCATCGCCCGTGTTGGTGCTGGTTTGGAAAGCATTGATTGTGATTACGCTACAGCGAAAGGAATTCATTTAATCGCTGCTCCAGAGGGAAATGCAAATGCCGTTGGCGAACACGCTATTGGAATGTTATTATCGCTTTTTAATAATCTAAACAAAGCCAATAACGAAGTGAAATCCGGTCAATGGAAGCGTGAAGCCAATCGCGGACATGAGTTAGAAGGCAAAACGATTGGAATTATCGGTTATGGAAACATGGGAAAATCATTCGCAAAAAAATTACGCGGATTTGACGTAACCGTTTTATGTCATGATATTTTACCGAATATGGGAGATGCCAATGCGATTCAAGTTTCATTATCTGAACTTCAAGAAAGAGCCGATGTTCTAAGTTTACACACACCTTGGACTCCTGAAACTGATAAAATGATAAATGCTGATTTTATTAATCAATTTAAAAAACCATTTTGGTTCATTAATACGGCAAGAGGAAATTCGGTGGTAACGGCTGATTTAGTTGAAGCATTGAAATCAGGTAAAATTTTAGGCGCAGGTTTAGATGTTTTGGAATACGAAAAACTATCTTTCGAAACTTTATTTGAAGGTGAAAAACCAGCCGCTTTCGAATATTTATTACAAGCTGAAAATGTATTGCTAACACCACATATTGCAGGATGGACTTTTGAAAGTCATCAAAAGTTAGCGCAAACCATTGTAGATAAGATTTGTAAGATTTATCAATAATGTTTGTAACAATTCTATTCGTTGTCGACTAATACAGAAAATATTTTTATATTAGCATTTTATGGCGCATCCGAAAAGCCTTACGAGTAGGAGACAACTAAAACAAACAATTTTACAATGGAATCACAAAAAGTAGACATGTTCATGATGACGAACGCCAAATTTTTCGAAGGTCATCAATTAAATGCAATCAGAGAACGTTTATTACAAATGGATGATGATAAATGGCCAATGGTACAAACACTTCAATTTAAAGATCCAACAACGGCATTATTAATTTCGATTTTTGCAGGATATTATGGAATTGATCGTTTTTATATTGGTGATACTGGTATGGGAGTTGGAAAACTACTTACTTGTGGTGGTTTAGGAGTTTGGGCTATCGTGGATTGGTTTTTAATTCAAGGGGCTACCAAAGAGAAAAACATGGAATTATTCAACAGAACTTTTATGTTCTAATAATGAAATCGCCAATAAAAAATTTGCGTTAGCAAAAACCAATGAAAAGGGCGATTGCATATATGTCCGATAAAAAATCTAATTTTACATATATGAATAAAAACAAGCTATACCTTTTTATTTTATTTGCTTGTTTTATAGGGTATGGTTGGTTGCTTTTTTCGTTACAACACGAACACGAAATTCAAAGTCAAGAATTTACTGTTTGTTTGTTTAAAAAAGTAACCACTGTTCCTTGTCCTTCTTGCGGAACTACACGTTCTGTAATGCAACTTTCGCACGGAAATTTTCTTTCTGCAATTTTAATCAATCCTTTTGGTATAATTGTTGGATTAATCATGTTAGTCGCTCCCGTTTGGATTGGCTATGATTTCATTCAAAAAAAGGAAACGTTTTATACCGCTTATTTAAAAATTGAAACGATAATAAGAAAGCGAAAAGTCGCTATTGTACTTATCGTTCTGGTAATAGCTAATTGGATTTGGAACATTAAAAAAAATCTATGATTACAACAGCAAAATTTAATTATCAACCTCACGAATCGGAATTAGAGCGTGCATCGAATAGTTATTTGATGTCATTAGTAGCCGTAATTGGAGGTTTGCCTTTGCCTATTTTAAATTTAATGGCGAGTATTTTCTTTTATTTAGGAAACCGAAAAAGTACGGCGTTTGTAAAATGGCATTGTACGCAAGCTTTGGTTTCTCAATTAGGGTTGTTTTTCTTTAACAGTGCAGGTTTTTGGTGGACGGTTTCTGTTTTATTTTATGACGAAACAGCAACCAATTATTACTTCGCCTATATTATTACACTAGTGATTTTTAACTTGGTTGAGTTTTTCTCAACTTTAATTATTGCAACTAAAGTAAGAAAAGGACAACACACTGAATTCTTCTTTTTTGGAGATGTTACTAATTTAATTTGCAAAACAAATGAAAGTATTAAGTAAAGGATTAATTGTAGTAGCACTATTTTTTGGTGTTTGGATGTTGTTATCGCAAATTGATTTTGTGAAACATTTTAGAGTAGAAGAAGCTAAATCGGGTACCGAAAAAAGTTTGGGTGATATCATTTGGAACGAAATCGAAGACACCGAAACCATTATTTTTGATGATTCGATTGTGAATACGTTGGATTCCTTATTATTGCCCATTTGTAAAGAAAACGGTATCGAAAGAGATAGTTTAAAAGTGCATATTATTGATAAAGACGAAGTAAACGCTTTTGCAATGCCTGATAATCATTTGGTGGTTTACACAGGTTTAATAAAAGCTTGTAAAAACGAGCAAGCGTTATTAGGTGTTTTAGGTCACGAAATTGCGCATATTGAAGGCAATCACGTAATGAAAAAATTATCGAAAGAAATTGGACTTTCTGTTTTATTATCGATTACAACGGGTTCAAATGGTGCGGTTTTAAGTGAGATTTTAAAAACACTTTCATCATCAGCCTACGACAGAAGTTTAGAAACGGAAGCCGACATGCAAAGTGTGAAATATTTGCTTAACGCGAATATCGACCCAAGACCATTTGCTGATTTTCTTTACGAATTATCTTTAGATAATGAGTTACACAAATACACGTATTGGGTTTCCACACATCCCGAATCAGAAGCGAGAGCCAAAACTATTTTGAATTATTTAAAAGGTAAAAAGATAGAATCAAAGCCAATTTTAACAAAAGAAGCTTGGGAAGAGTTTAAGAAAAAGGTAGAGGATGTTGAATTGTAATTATTAAAACTATATAAAAAGGCTAATCAATCGATTAGCCTTTTTCTTTTCTTTCCAATTCTGCTTGAAATTCCTCCATAACAGGTTTTACTGTACTTTCAGGCAAATCAGCAATTTTGATGTACATTAAGCCATCAACTGAATTGTTGAATAAAGGGTCAACATTAAATGCTACAACTCTAGCGTTTTGTTTGATGTATTTCTTAATTAAAACTGGTAATCGTAAATTTCCTGGTTCTACTTCATCAATTATTTTGTCAAACTTATTCAAATCCGCTTCTGTTTCGTTGAATACGAAATCTTTGTCGGCGTCTTTTAGTTTTACTTTGTATTCTTTTTTCGGGTGAACGTATTGCGCAATATACGGATCGTAATAGTGCGATTTCATAAATTCAATCATCAACGATTTAGAAAAATCAGAGAATTGATTACTAATACTTACACCACCAATTAAATATTTATGTTCTGGATAATGTAAAGTGGTATGTACAATTCCTTTCCATAACAAGAACAATGGCATTGGTTTTTGTTGGTATTCTTTAATAATGAACGCCCTACCCATTTCGATAGATTTACTCATCATATCATACAGTTCTGGTTCAAAGCGGAACAATTCGTGCAAATAAAAACCATCAATTCCATGTTTTGGATAAATATGCGAACCTAGTCCCATACGATAAGCACCTGCAATACATTGTGCTTCTTCATCCCACAAGAACATATGGTGATAATATTTGTCGTAAGCGTCTAAGTCTAAAGATTCATTAGTCCCTTCGCCAACTTCTCTAAACGTGATTTCTCGTAAACGTCCAATTTCATGTAAGATATTCGGAATTTTATCGGCCGTTACGAAGTACACCTCATAATTTTTACTTTGTAATAAACGATAATCACCTTTTTTTAAACAAGCCATTTCCTCTAAAATTTGGTCCTGATTGGCTGGTTTTGCAATTTGTTTTGGAGGTTTTGGAATTGTTAATTTCGGCAAATTAATTTTGCTTTCATCTTCAAAAGCATTCGAAAGCATATAGGTTTTCTTGCGTAAGAAATCGCCATAACTTTCAATATCTTGATATTCGTTTTGTTCCGCTACCGAAATAGGTTTTCCAATACGAACTTTAATTACTCTATCTTTTTGAGTTAATAGCTCACTTGGTAATTTAGCAGTTCTAAGCGTATCATCAATCTTCGATAAGAAGTAAAATAATTTACTATTCTTAGCATGAAAATAGATAGGAACTACTGGAACTTGCGCTTTACGAATCACTTTGATAGCGCCTTCTTCCCAAGGTTTATCAACTACTAATTTTCCGTCTTTATAAGTTGAAACTTCTCCCGCAGGAAACATTCCTAATGGTTTTCCATCGCTTAAATGACGTAATGTTTCTTTGATTCCAACAACGCTCGATTTTGCATCTTTATGATTTTCAAACGGATTTACCGGCATAATGTACGGCTTCATCGGTTCAATTCTATGCAATAAAAAGTTGGCGATAATTTTGAAATTAGGTTCTCTTTCAAGCATTAACTTCAGTAGTAAAATACCATCAATTCCGCCAAGTGGATGATTGGAAATGGTAATATAAGCGCCGTCTTTTGGTAAACGTTTTAAATCTTCTTCTGGGATTTCAAATTTGATTTGGAATTCATCTAAAATAGCATTTAAAAATTCCAATTCACTCAAATGTTTGTTTCTATCATAAATTTTGTTCAGCGAAGAAATCTTTAGCACTTTCATGAGCAACCAGCCCGAGAAAGTCCCGAAAACCCCGTATTTGTCAGCATTGATTGCTTTTGCAACTTCTTTAGCAGTAACTAAACCCATTTATTTTTTGTTTTTTGAGCAAGAAACAAAGATAAGAATATTGTTGAATTTTTATACTTTTAGTTTTGCAATAAAAATGCAAATTTGTTACATTTTTTATTGGGTTGATAGTTAGTGGATTAAGAATTCTCCAAATGCTAAACTTTATTTTTAAAAACCTTTTTCCTATATTTGGTCAAAAGCTAGAGAAGTAAATGAAAATCATATCATACAACGTTAACGGAATTCGTGCTGCCATTACCAAAGGTTTTTTAGAATGGTTACATCAAGCAAACCCCGATGTTATTTGTTTGCAAGAAATTAAAGCAACCGAAGACCAAATTCCAAAATTAGAAATTGAAGCTGCAGGTTATCCGTACCAATATTATTTTCCAGCAGAGAAGAAAGGATATAGCGGTGTTGCAGTTTTATCCAAAATTGAACCCAAGAATGTGGTTTTTGGAACAGGAATTCCTTACATGGATTTTGAAGGAAGAAATCTACGTTTGGATTTCGATGGCTTATCAGTAATGAGTTTGTATCTTCCATCTGGCACAAATATTGATAGATTGGATCATAAATTCAAGTATATGGACGACTTTCAAAACTATGTAAACGACTTGAAAAAGGAAGTTCCTAACTTGGTAATTTGTGGTGATTACAATATTTGTCACGAAGCTATTGATATTCATGATCCTATACGAAATGCCAAAATTTCTGGTTTTTTACCTGAAGAACGCGCTTGGTTAGACAGTTTCATGAAAAGTGGATTTATCGATACTTTCCGTCATTTAAATAAAGAACCACATAATTACAGTTGGTGGAGTTACAGAGCCAATGCTCGAAATAATAACAAAGGTTGGAGAATCGATTATTGTTTGGCAGCCGAACCTTTGAAAGATAAAATTCAAAGAGCCTTAATTTTGCCTGAAGCAAAACATTCTGACCATTGCCCAGTTTTAGTAGAAATTAAATAAAAAAACAAGTTCAAATTCAATAAAGGTAAAAAGTAAAACGTCTCTGTGTATCTCTTTTCAACAGAATCTAAATAATAAAAAACTCAGTGAATCTCTGTGTAAAGTTAAAATGTAAAAACAATATAAAATGATTAGAAAAATTGCCCTTGCTTGTGTAGTTTTAAGTTTAACTACTTCATGTGTTTCTAAAAAAATCTACCAAGATTTAGAAAACAAATATGCCGATTTAAAGAAAGAACACAACGCTTTATCGGATGAAAATACCACTTTAAAATCCGATAAAAATCAGTTAGAAGCGGATAAAAATAAATTGCAATCGGAATTAGATAAAACTAAGGCAGAGCGCGATAAATTAGCAGCAGATTATGCAGCAACCAAAAAGAGTTTAGACAATCTAAAAGCTTCATACGCTGCACTTGAAAAAGATAGCAATGATGCTTTAGAAGCTAATATTAATAAAAACAGACAATTGTTGGCTGAGTTAGAAGCAAAACAAAAAGCTTTAGCAGCGGAACAAGATCGTTTAAATAAATTGAAAAAAGACCTAGAAGCATCTTCAGCACGTTTAGCTGAGCTAGAAAAAATGATGGCCGACAAAGATGCGGCTATGAAAAAGTTAAAAGAAACACTAACCAAATCGTTAAAAGCTTTCGAAGGAAAAGGATTAACAGTAACGGAAAAAGATGGAAAAGTATACGTTTCTATGGAGAATAAATTACTTTTCGAATCAGGAAGTTGGACAGTGGGTTCAGAAGGGAAGAAAGCAGTGGATTTAGTTGGTAAAGTTTTAGGAGATAATCCTGAAATTTCAGTTTTAATTGAAGGACACACGGATAACGATAAAATCACTGGAACTATTGGTGGTGGAGTGGAAAACAACTGGGATTTGTCTACAAAACGTGCTACTGCAATTGTAAATATTTTATCGGCTAATGCTAAAGTGAAAAAAGAAAACCTAACAGCTGCTGGTCGTGGTGAGTATGCACCATTAATGAGTAACGATACGGCAGAAGGTAAAGCAAAAAACAGAAGAATCGAAATCATCTTAACGCCTAAGTTAGATGAGATTTCTAAAATGTTGAATGAACTATAAGAAGTTTAAAAGGTTATAGTTTAAAAGTTTAAAAGTTCAGAGAATTTCTTTGAACTTTTTTCTTTTTAATAAACTTTACTACTTTGTATCTTTGCTACTTTTAATATAACAATGAACTACACAACACTACCAAATACCGAACTAAAAGTCAGTAAAATCTGTTTAGGAACGATGACTTTTGGAAATCAAAATACTGAAAGTGAATCGCATAGTCAATTGGATTACGCTATTGAAAAAGGAATCAATTTTATTGATACTGCCGAAATGTATCCTATTGGTGGCAACGCTCAAATTTTTGGAAGCACAGAGCGTTATATCGGAACTTGGATTAAGAAAATTGGTGCTTCGGAACGTGAGAAATTAGTGTTGGCAACAAAAATTGCTGGTCCAAATCGTGGAATGGAATATATTCGTCAGCCTTTAGATTTTTCTAAGAAAAGCATTCACGAAGCGGTAGAATTGAGTTTAAAAAATCTTCAAACCGATTATATCGATTTATACCAAATGCATTGGCCAGAACGAGTGATGAACATGTTTCAAAAACGCGGTGTTCAAGAAATTGATACCAAATGGCAAGACAATATTTTTGATGTGTTAACAGTGTATGATGGTTTAATCAAGGAAGGCAAAATCAAACATATTGGACTTTCAAATGAAAATCCTTGGGGTGTGATGCGTTTTTTAATGGAAAGTGAAAAGCACGGTTTACCAAGAATTGCAACCATACAAAATCCGTTTTCTCTATTAAATCGATTGTATGAAGTTGGTTTGTCAGAAATTGGAATGCGTGAGAATGTTGGATTGTTAGCGTATTCACCACTTGGTTTCGGATTTTTATCTGGGAAATATTTGAACGGTTATCCTGAGAATTCACGTATGAAATTGTTTCCAAATTTCGTTCGTTATACCAATGAAAATTGCTTCAAAGCAACCAAATTATACAAAGAATTAGCAGAAGCTAACGGTTTAACATTAACCCAAATGGCGATTGCTTTTGTGCATCGTCAAAAATTTGTGACTTCAACGATAATTGGAGCAACAACTTTAGAACAATTGCAAGAAAATATTCAAGCTTTTGACACCATTTTATCAGACGAAATAGTAGCTGAAATTGAAAAAATTCAGGAATTAATTCCAAATCCAGCACCATAATAGTGTACAGTTTTCAGTCTCAGTTAGCAGTATATTACTGAAAACTGAGACTGTCAACTGCGACTATTTTACAAGTTATCTATAAACTTATCCTTTGGATATTTGACTTTATAACTGATTCTGAATTTCTTGGTTTCTCCAGCGCCAAGTTTTATATCCCAAGTTAGAATTCCTGTTTCTGGGTTTGCTTTGGCTTTTCCGTTGTCTAACAGTTCGATTGTGATTTCTTTATCGGTGCTAATTGGATATTGATCTTTTAACAACATTTCAATTGCTTCTTTTTTGTTGTTTTTCACGGTAATATCATATGTAAACGTTTGTTCTTTGTAGCCTGATAAGAATTTAGTTCCCGATTTATCTGCGATTTTTTCACGTTTGATGGCAATTTTTTTATCTCTTCCCATACTCAAATTCAAAGTATCTGAAGTTTGATTTGGGTTAATCATTGTTTTACCAACATACATTCCTTCGAAGATTATATTCGCTTCACCAGGTAATAAATTGAATTTAGAATATTCGCTAATTTCAGCTAATAAAAAGGCTTCTTTTTCAACTTTTGGAACGGCGTAATATTTATAAGTTGCAGGTAATTTCAAATCTTTTAAGGCAACACTATGCGCTTTTCCATTCGATAAAATGTCATATGGAATATCAATATCAAAAGAAACGTTCAATTGGTTTTCGTTGATAGTGGTGTAGTTGGAGATTGAGGATTCATAATCTTTTCTTTTAATACCAACCGAACTTGTAACCACAACTTCATTCATTTTAGTGTCATCATTTGTATAACCATAAGTTCTTGGATATCCATATCTCAAAAACCAAGCTTGTAAAATAGGAGCTGTGTTGTTTTGATTTGGATTACCACTTGAAAGCGTTAGTTTTACTTTTTTCCAATCGATTCCTGTGTTTTGTACCACTTTTGCTTTGTACATTAAGTTGATTGGCGAATTGATATTGTCCGCACGTAAATCGTAAAAGGGAGACCAAGAAGCGTTATTCGTTAAATAATTGATGTCTAAATTCACTGAACTTGCAGCATCAGTCATTACTTGTAAAACTAATTTTCCTTGTGAGGTTTTCTCTTGTTTTTGAGTGTTCAATTCTAATTTTGAATTCAGTTTTGATAGTTTGTCTTTTAACTTGTTTTCCTTTTCATAAAGCATATCAACCAAATTACTCAATTCATTTCTTTTCGCTCGGTAATAATCTACTAGTTTCATTAATTCGGTGACATTCAATCCAGAATTTTGTCCCGCTACATTTTGATTTTTATCTAATAAATCAATGGTTTTGGAATAAGACACTTTTTCGTTGGCAATTTTTCCCATTTCTTTTTCGATGATGGCAATGCTATCACGAACTTTTTTAATCATCGGATTGCTTTCATCAATTTCATATTCCGAAATAAAATTTCGTGTAAACTGAACTGATAAAACCGTAACGTTTGCGGGAGCACCAATTTGAATGGTGTTTTCATTGATATAATCGGCAACATTTTTAATAACAATCTCGCTAGTTCCTGAAGGAAGTGTTACGGCTGCTGATTGTAATAATTCAGCCGAATTGCCATAAACAGTTGCGCTTTTAATTTTAGCAGTTGTAAAAATAGGTTTTTGAGCAAATGTGATTGCCGAAAAACAGAATAATGTAATTAGAAGTATTTTTTTCATCTCTATAAACTTTAGTGTTTATTCTATAGAGTGAAATAAAATGGAAAAGGTTGGGAAGCTTATAAATATTTTGTAAAATTGTAAGAAAATATAGAATTATGAAACGTTTTTTTTTTATTGTTAATTTGTTTCCTTAGTGGTTTTGGATTTTCTCAGAAACAATATCATTTTGATTATAAATTGTTATACGAGTATACTTCCATCGATTCCAAAACTAAAAAGTCAAATTTATATTTAGTTAACTCTAAAAGTATTAACTATTATTTGGGTGAATCAAGAGACAAAGATTCCATAAATATGAATTTGATTTTTCTAGATCATAATGGTATTTCATCAGTATCAAGAATTGCAATTCAAGATTTTTATAAAGCTGAAGTATTTTCTAATGAATGTAATTCTGTAGTAAAATATACGAATCAATACAATAATAAAGCTAATGAATATGCTTTTGTGAAGCACAACGACACTTTAATTAATGATGTTTCTTATTTTCATTATGAGATAAAATCTATAAAAAGTATTAAATATCAGAAAAGAAAAAAAATTCAGTCCGCACACATTATTATCGATAAAAATAGTCAAGATTTCAGGCCCTTATTATATAATCCACTTTTTTATAATTTATATAGTAAAACGCCAATTTTGCCAAATGGTTTATTTAAAATTATTTATTATACAAATCTAAAAGGAGAAATTACTTTCAAACAAGAACTTTTAAATGTGGTAAAAATTGATAAATATTTGACTATTCCAGAAGAATGCGATTATACTAAATCCCCAAAATAATCTTAGCAATAGTAAAATAGGTCAAAATCCCTAAGATATCGTTACTTGTCGTAATAAACGGACCTGTTGCTAATGCAGGGTCAACTCCGTATTTGTTCAAGATAATCGGAATAAAAGTTCCAATTAATGATGCCATAATAATTACCGAAAGTAAGGCAGTTGCAACGGTATAACCCACATGAATTTCGTAACCTAATAAGAAATAACTGCCTGCTAATAAGATTACTGAAAGAATGACTCCGTTTAACAAACTCAAAGAAAGTTCTTTTAATAATCGCTCTACAACAGGACCAATTATAGTGTTGTTAGCTAAACCTTGTACAATAATCGCAGAAGATTGAACTCCCACATTTCCCGCCATTGCGGCAATCAATGGAGTGAAGAAAAATAATTCAGGATGAACAGCCATTATGGGTTCAAATATTCCTAGAACATGTACCGATATAAAACCTCCTAGTAAGGCTAAAACCAACCAAGGTAAACGCGCTTTTGTTAATTGTAAAACGCTATCGTCTGCTTCAACGTCTTGCGAGATACCGGCTGCTAACTGGTAATCTTTGTCAGCTTCTTCCTTGATTACGTCTACGATGTCATCAATGGTAATTCTTCCTACTAATCTTCCTAATTCATCTACAACTGGAATGGCTTCCAAGTCGTATTTTTGCATAATTCGGGCAACTTCTACATCTTTTGTATCAACTTTTACATAATCTACTTTTTTAATGTAAACATCGCTAATAGGTGTTTTTGTTGAGGTAGTTAATAAATCTTTTAATGATAAACGACCTTTTAATCGTTCTTCATCATCAACCACATAAATGGAATGTACTCTTGAAACATTTTCGGCTTGTGCGCGCATTTCCTTTACGCAAGTTAAAACATTCCAGTTTTCGTTGACTTTTACCAACTCTTTTCCCATCAAACCACCAGCGGTGTCCTCGTCATAGCGTAATAAGTCAACAATGTCTTTTGCGTGTTCAACATCTTCTAATTCCGAAATTACTTGTTCCTTTTTGTCTTGAGGTAACTCGGCAATAATGTCGGCAGCGTCGTCTGTACTTAATTCGTCAAGCTCTTCTGCAATTTCTTTTGGAGATAAATTGCGTAAGATTTTTTCACGAACTTCTTCATCTAATTCGAGAAGAATTTCGGCTGTTTTTTCAGAATCTAAGGTGTTAAAAATGTAAGAAGCGCCATAATCATCGAGTTCTTCCATGATTTCGGCAATATCAGCAAAGTGAATATCTTCAAGAAGCAAAAGTAATTCTTGCGACTTGTTTTCACTTATAAGTTGTTCTATTTCAGTTAGAAACTCTCTGCTGATTTTAAACTCCATCGGCTGCTATTTTTTGGGTGATTTCAATAAATTGTTCTACCGAAAGTTGCTCCGGACGCAGGTCAAAGATACTATCTTCTTTTAAATTATCAGAAAAATTGAATGTTTTTAAGCTATTTCGCAACGTTTTTCTTCTTTGTTGAAAAGCGGTTTTCACTACTCGGAAGAATAATTTTTCATCACATGGTAACGAATAATCTGCTTTTCTTCTTAATCGCATTACACCAGAATCTACTTTTGGTGGTGGATTGAAAACATCCGGCGGAACTGTAAATAAGTATTCTGCCTCATAAAATGCTTGGGCTAAAACGGATAGAATTCCATAGGTTTTACTTCCTTTTTTCTCGCAAATTCTTTCGGCTACTTCTTTTTGAAACATCCCAGCGAATTCCGGAATTTGATCGCGCATTTCTAGAGTTTTGAATACAATTTGAGTCGAAATATTGTATGGAAAATTTCCAATAATTGCAAAAGGTTCGCCATTGAAAACTTCGTTTAAATTGTATTTTAAAAAGTCTTTCGAAATGATATGATTTTCTAATTTTGGATAGTGAACGCCCAAATATTCCACCGATTCTTTATCGATTTCAATTACAAAGGTTTCGGTTGGTTTGTCCAATAAATATTTGGTTAAAACACCCATTCCTGGACCAATTTCCAAAATTTTAGAATAGCCTTCTAGCGAAAGTGTATCAGCAATATCTTTTGCGATGCTTTCGTCTTTTAGGAAATGTTGTCCTAAGTGTTTTTTTGCGGTTACTTTTTCCATTATATGTTCCTTTTTTTTCATTCCCGAGAAGTCGGGAATCTTTTAATTAGAATTATTATACCATTCCAATGATAAATCTTCCCAATTTTTATTTTCTTTTTCAATCAAATCGATTTTCCATTGACGGTTCCATTTCTTCAAACGCTTTTCCCGAAGAATAGCATCTTCAATGTAGCCATGAACTTCAAAGTAAACTAATTTATCAACGTTGTATCGGTATGTAAATCCTTTATTTATTTTGCTTTTATGTTCTGCAACTCTTCTAATAATATCATTTGTAACTCCAACATAAAGTACAGAGTTGTTTTTATTGGCTAATATGTAAACATAATATATATGTGCTTTCATAAAAGAGTTTTCCGTTTTCACGGAAAAGACAAAATAGGTTAGTTTCCTGCATTGTAGAATTCTTCCATCACTTCCAACTCCGTTCTAAACGCTAACATTTTATCTGCAAAAAGTTGTAAGCCTTCTTGGCGTAATCTTGGTGCGTGATTTTGGTAATAGTCTTCCAATTTGGCTCTAGAATCGGTAAAATATTGAACGGCATATGTTACGCCACCCATTTCTTCTTCTACCAAAACGCGAACCATTTTAGCATTGGTAAACAAACCGGTTGCTAAAACATCGTTAATATGTTTGTTTTGCATCCACTTTAACCAATCGGAATGAATGCTTTCGTCTACGTTTATCGTTACGTTGTATATAATCATTTTTAATAAATTTCAAGTTCAATATTATAACACAAAGAATGCTAAGTTTTTCGCAAAGTTCGCAAAGAATAAATTCAAAACCCTACTTTAATATAATAAAACTAAATGTCTCTATGTATCTCTCCTCAATACAAAGTTAGGAAAAGGATCTTTGTGAATCTCTGTGTAAAATCAAATTGTCGAATCACCTCGCAATGTTCTGTATTGTTTTCTACTTTCGGTATAATACAAACTATCGGGATGTTCTAAAACTACTTTTTCGTATAATGCTTTTGCTTTTTCGTTGTCTAAAAGATGTTTTCTATAAATCTCTGCTGAAAAGTATAAAGCTTCATCTTTGTAAATTCCGTCTTTATGGTTGTCTAAAATATTTTGATAATACGTTAAGGCTTTGTTGAAATCGCCTTTTTCTTCATAAATTTTGCCAACTTTGAATAAGGTTCCTTCTTCGATGCTTTCGCCTTTGTGTTTTTGTAAAATGGCTAAAAAGAGTTGAAGTGCTTCTTCTTTTTTATTCTGATACAATTTTAAATCTGCTGTTGAATAGGCTTGAAGTGCTACTCGTAAACTGTCTTCGGCTGAATTGTCTTGAATAAGTAAAAACATTTCAATCGCATCATTTGCAATTAATAAACTTGGCGATTGTTTCAAGACTTTTACTTGTTGCAAGGTCCAATCGAAGTCTTTTTTGTAGAAGTTGGCTTTTGCTAATTTTAAACTAGCTTCATGAGCCAAAACATCGTTTTTTAAATTATCTTCTACTTGTGCATAATACAAAATGGCTTGATTGAATTTTTCATCATAGACCATAATATCAGCTAATTCCATTTTAACTTCTGATTGTTCTCTCACATTTAATGGAAGTTTCAAGGTGTTTTGCAACAATTCAATTCCTAATTTCGATTGATTCAAATAAAACGTTTTAAAGTGAGCCGAGAGAATTTGCAAGTCTGTTGAATACGGACTAATGCCATATTTTTTCAACAACTCTTGAAGTTTTAAATCAATAGCAGGATAGTCTTTTGAAGTCGCTGATTCCATTTCCATGGAAATTAGAAAATGATGCGCTTTCATTTGTAATTCTACATCTTGGGTATTTTCCAAAACAAATTCCAAAATTAGTTTAGCATCCTCAAATTGTTTTTCTTCCATTGCCATGCTTCCCAAAGTGACAATGTTGTAAAAACTTTCTGGATTTCTCTTGTAAACCGCTTTCTCTTGAATAAATGCTTTTCCGTATTCTTTTTGCTGAACGAAAAACCAACTTAAAAATTGGTTCCAATATACATCTTGCGACTTTTGAGTTCTTAGCAATAAGTTTTTTCGAATAGTCGCTGCAAAAGTACCATCGGTATCGTCCATTAAAAAACGAGTCAACTGATTTTGAACCATTGGAGTTCCATCTGGCGTATTGAAACCGTAATCTAATAATTTGTTCAACATGACTTCTAAATTGCCCAATTGCCCTTGAATCATAGCAGTTTGGTAATCGAAATTTAGATTAGGATTTTTCTTTTGAGCCGTTTCATACGCTTTTAACGCCCAAGGCAATAATACTTTTTTCTCGAATGAATTAGCAACTTGGTAGGCATAATTTGGCTCTTTTTCAATTTCTTGAATGGCTAATTCGTAATTTTTTTCTGCTTTATCCGTGTTTTTTTGAAGTTGGTAATTATAACCAAGTTCAACTAATAATAAAGGTTGGTTGTATTTGTCTTTTCGTTTGGTGATGGCGTTTTCCGCTTTATCGTATTGTTGCAATTGTTGGTAACATTCCACCACTTTTTGAAAGAAGAAATAGTTGGAAGGTTGTTTGGTCGAAATTTCTTCAAATAGAGTAAGTGCTTTTTGAAACTCGCCTTTTTCAAAATAGTCCATAGCCAATTGCTCGTTCTGTGCCGAAACACAAAACGAGGACAAAAAGAGAATAAAAAAAACTATTTTTTGCAACATAAATAAAACAAATAATGTACTAAAGTAACACTTTTTAGCGTCAAATTAGTACATTATTTTATAAAGATTAACGTTTAGTTAATGATATCAAATCCAGTGTATTTTCTTAAAACTTCAGGAACTACGATACCTTCTGGCGTTTGATAGTTTTCTAAAATTCCAGCTAATACTCTTGGTAAAGCCAATGAACTTCCATTCAACGTGTGTGCTAATTGGTTTTTACCTTCTTTGTCTTTAAAACGTAATTTCAAACGATTTGCTTGGAAGGTTTCAAAATTAGAAACCGAACTAATTTCTAACCAACGCTCTTGTGCTGTTGAATACACTTCAAAATCATAAGTTAAGGCAGAAGCAAAACTCATATCGCCACCGCATAATCTTAGAATTCTATATGGTAATTTTAATTCTTGTAAAATTCCTTTTACGTGTTCCACCATTCCATCTAATGCTTCGTAAGATTTTTCAGGATGTTCAATACGAACAATTTCTACTTTGTCAAATTGGTGCAAACGATTCAATCCACGAACGTGAGCACCATAAGAACCTGCTTCACGACGGAAACATGGCGTGTATCCTGTGCAAAGTACTGGTAAATCATTTTCGTTCAATAACACATCTCTGAAGATATTCGTTACTGGAACTTCCGCTGTTGGGATTAAATACAAATCATCTACACCTACATGGTACATTTGTCCTTCTTTATCAGGTAATTGCCCTGTTCCAAAACCAGAAGCCTCATTTACTAAATGTGGAACTTGGTATTCTAAGTAACCAGCATCGGTATTTTTATCAAGGAAATAAGTGATTAAAGCACGTTGTAATTTAGCACATTTTCCTTTGTAAACTGGGAAACCTGCACCTGTGATTTTTACGCCTAATTCGAAATCAATTAAATCGTATTTTTTTGCTAATTCCCAGTGAGGTAAAGCACCTTCGTGTAATTTCGGAATTTCACCTTCTTGATACACGTTTAAGTTTTCTTCTGGAGTTTTTCCTTCCGGAACGATGTCGGCTGGTAAATTAGGTAATTTGTATAATTCTTCTTGTAATTTAGTGGCATATGTATTCAATACTTCGGTCAATTCTTTGTCTTTTTCACGAAGTTGAACTGATTTTTCTTTTAAGATTTCAGCTTTTGCTTTTTCACCACTTTTCATTAAATCGCCAATATCTTTGGATAGCTTATTTGACTCGGATTTGATAGTGTCTAATTCAACTTGAGTTGCTCTTCTTTTTTCGTCTAGTACAATTACTTCTTCGATTGCACTTTTAGCATCTAAGTTTTTCTTAGCTAATCGTTTTACTACTTCGTCTTTGTTTTCTCTAATGTACGCTATCTGTAACATAATATATAGGATTTTAAGGATGCAAATTTAAGAAATTGGATTCAGATAATACATAAAAAACGATTTCACTTATGTGTTTTTGTGAATTGATTAAATTCTTACAAAAAGTAGTATTAAAACGAAGATATTGTTGTATATTCGCTTGATTTTTATTTAAATTGATAATTTTAAGCTTAATTCTATTAGTTTTTAATAAAGTAAAATTACATAAAAGTTCCCCCAAAATTTTATAACCTACAAAAAATGAAAAAAATTACTTTAAGTTTATTACTCTTATTTGGAGTTATCGGTTTTGCCCAAACGGATAATTCTGAATTTGATAGAATGGTAGAAGCAGAAATGAAGTCGGCTTCAGCAACCATAAATTTTAGAGCCAACCCCAATACTCAAAATTATGATATTAGTTATCATGAATTGCGATTTAATGTAGATCCGAATAATACCACCCCATATATTAGCGGAATAGTTACCACAACTTTTACTGCATTAAGCGATATGAATGTTGTAACTTTTGATATGGCAACCGAATTAGTAGTGAGTTCAGTAACAATGAATAGTTCTAGTTTAACTTTTAGTCAAAGCAATTACGAGTTAAATATTAATTTACCTGCTACTTTGGCTACAGGTAATTCTGCAACAGTTGTAATTACGTATGCAGGTTCTCCGCCTCAAGCGGAAGGAGCATTTACTAGAGGAACTCATGGTGGTACTCCAGTGATTTTTACACTTTCTGAACCCTACGGAGCAAGAGATTGGTGGCCTTGTAAACAAGATTTGAATGATAAAGTTAATTCAATAGATGTTTATATTACTGCACCATCTGCTTATGTTAGTGTTTCTAATGGATTAGAAGTTTCTCAAACTATTTCTGGAGGTAATAAAACAACTCATTTTCATCACGGTTACCCAATACCAGCTTATTTGATAGCTATTGCAGTAACAAATTATCAAATTTATAATCAACAAGGCGGATTGGGAACAGTTGCAAGTCCTTATTTTCCTATTGTAAATTATTTATATCCTGAAAGTTATGCTTCTGCAACTTCTGCAACACAATTAGGAACTACTCCAACAATAATAAATTTATACGAATCTTTACTGGAGCCTTATCCGTTTAGAAATGAAAAATACGGACATGCTCAATTTGGCTGGGGTGGCGGAATGGAGCATACAACGGTTTCTTTTATGGGAAGTTTTGGAAGAAATTTAATCGCTCATGAAATGGCACATCAATGGTTTGGCGATAAAATCACATGTGGTTCTTGGAAAGACATTTGGTTAAATGAGGGACTTACAGAATACATGTCTGGATTAGTAGTTGAAAATTTAGACGGAGCTACTCCATTTGTGACTTGGAAAACTAATAAAATAAATTCTATTACTTCACAAACAACAGGATATGTATATCTTCAAGATTCTGATTTAACAAACGTAAATAGAATATTTTCTTCTAGATTAACATATGATAAAGGGTCTATGGTAACGCATATGTTGCGTTGGGTGATGGGTGATGCAAATTTTTTCCAAGCTTTACGTAATTATTTGTCTGATTCTAATTTGGCTTATGGATATGCCCTAACAAATAATTTAAAAAGTCATTTGGAAGCAGTTCATGGAAGTAGTCTATCGGAATTTTTCAACGATTGGCTTTACATGCAAGGCTATCCTACATATACCATTACGGCTCAAAATTGGGGTGCTGGTCAGGCAAAAATTACAGTAAGTCAAACACAGTCGCATGCGTCAGTTTCTTTTTTTGAAATGCCTTTACAAATTAGACTAACAAGTGCTGGAGGTATAAATCATGATGTGGTTGTAAATAACACAGTTAATAATCAAGAATTTATAGTGCCAGTTCCGTTTGTTGTGGCTGGAGTGACATTTGATCCAAACAAACATATTATTTCTAAAAATAATGTGGTAACATTAGCAAATGAATCTTTCGAATTAGAACGAGCGATTTCGGTTTACCCAAATCCAGCAAATGATGAATTACACATTATGATGCCAACAACTACACAATTAGAGAAAGTTGAAATTTATAATACTTTAGGCCAATTATTAGCAACACATCAAACAGCTGATTTTAGAATTGATAATTTGAGTTCGGGAATGCACGTAATGAAAATCACTACTTCAGAAGGCGCAATTCATAAAAATTTTATAAAAAAATAGTTCACAAATAAAATAATGATGAAAAGTAAGGTGAAAACCTTACTTTTGTCGTTTAAATAAATGCGTAAAAATGATTCAAGTAGCACAAATATTATTCATATTATCAGTTTTAGTAATTCTTCACGAATTTGGTCACTACATCACGGCTAAGATGTTCAAAGTGCGAGTAGAGAAATTTTACTTGTTTATGGATGCTGGTTTTTCTTTAGTGAAAAAGAAAATAGGTGAAACTGAATGGGGAATCGGATGGTTACCATTAGGAGGTTATGTAAAACTTTCAGGAATGATTGACGAAAGTATGGATACAGAACAAATGAATGCTCCTGCAGAACCTTGGGAATTCCGTTCAAAACCAGCTTGGCAACGTTTGATTATTATGTTGGGCGGAATCATTGTAAATGTAATCTTAGCATGGTTGATTTTTACCATTATGTATGCAACTGTTGGACAGAAATTCATTGCTACTGAAAAAATTCAAGAAAACGGATTAGTATTTGGTGAAGTAGGTCAGAAAGCAGGATTTAGAAATGGTGATAAAATTCTTTCAGTAGACGGAAAACACCAACCAAGTTTTAACCGATTGACATTAGATGTTTTACTTGGTGATAAAGTTGAGGTAGAACGTAATGGTCAAAAAGTAGATGTGATTTTAACCGATGAAATGAAAGGTGAAATCATCAGTAAAGAAGGGAAAGAGTTTGTTGGACCTCGTTTTTTAGGATCAGTAGTAGATTCTGTAGTTCCAAAATCACAAGCTGATATCGCAGGATTAAAAAAAGGAGATAAAATAAAAGCAGTAAACGGAACATTCTTCAATTATTATGATGAATATAAAGAAAATATTTCTAAACATAAAAACGACAGTATTTCCTTATCTATTTTAAGAGGTGCCGAAGTATTAACTTTAAAAGCTAAGGTAGATAAAGAAGGGAAATTAGGGTTCTTTAATAAACCCTTAGATAAATCAGATTACGAAGTAAATAATCAATTGTCTTTTGGACAAGCAGTTCCAGCTGCAGTCAAAGAATCTTGGGCATTATTGGTTTATAATGTAAAACAGTTCAAATTAATATTACGTCCTAAAACAGAAGCTTACAAACACGTTCAAAGTCCAATCGGAATTGCGCGTCGTTTACCAGATACCTGGGATTGGGAATTCATTTGGAATTTTACCGCTTTATTCTCAATCGGATTAGCCTTTATGAACTTGTTACCAATACCTGGATTAGATGGCGGACATGCATTATTTACAATAGTTGAAATGATTACGGGGAAAAAATTATCAGACAAAGCAGCAGGTTATGTTCAAACCGCTGGAATGATTATCTTGTTGACGCTAATGGCTTTAACTTTTGGAAAAGATATTTACCAATTAGTGGTAGATAAACTTTTATAATTTTTTCAATAAAATAATTTGCGATAACAAAAAATCAGTTTATATTTGCACTCGCTAAAAAGATAAATACCTTCCTCCTTAGCTCAGTTGGTTAGAGCATCTGACTGTTAATCAGAGGGTCCTTGGTTCGAGCCCAAGAGGGGGAGCAACTTTTTAGCAAAACATAAACCTTTGAGGTGATTCCTCCTTAGCTCAGTTGGTTAGAGCATCTGACTGTTAATCAGAGGGTCCTTGGTTCGAGCCCAAGAGGGGGAGCAGCAAAAAACCGATACATTGTATCGGTTTTTTTATTTTAATCTCTTCTTAACCAACCCGTAACGCTCAATCGAGGTTTGTGACTTTCCAAAACTTCATGAACCAATTCATTACTCTTAAAGAAAACGGTTTTTCTGTTGGTTGGAGCTATTTTTTGAGTTACATCACCATCGTAAATACACAATTCACCACCATCTTCTGGTTGCCAATTTTCGTTCAAATAGGTAATCATCGAAAACTGTCGGCTTGAATTATCTTGAAATTGATCTAAATGCTTTCTGTAAAAACTACCCTTATCAAACAACGCAAAATGAAATTCATAACCCGTAATTCCAGTATAACAACTGCGGTTCAAATACGCCACAAAAGCATCTACTTGATCTAAAAATGCATTTTCATATTCATTATTATTCGCTCGGTCTAGCCAATAAATAGCATCACTTCTTATCGCCAAATTTTGAGTTAATTTTGCGGCATTTCCAATTCCAGCGGCTTTTAGTAAGTTTTGTTCTTTCAATTCAAACAATCTCTTTACCAAATGTTGCGCTAACTCTTCCGATACAAAATGTTCCACAATGCCCACTTTCGAATCCAAATAACTCGAAATTAAGGTTTCAAAACAATCTTCCATTTTATTTAAGTTGTAAAATACCTTACAAAGATATCATTTCCTTTTTTAATTTGGGCGTTACTCCGCTTTAGCGAGTCGGGCTGTTCGTTGCAATCTTTATTTATAAAATTTGGCAATTTTACAAATAAAGGATTTCCTCTTCCATCCTTAACGCGAACCTCGGTTTCAATTAAAATTAGTATTTTTACAAAAACCTTTCAGCATGCAACATCTTTTAAAAGTTTCAGAAAATACACAGCTTTCTTGGCGCAATTTAAGTATTCAAAATAGAATTTCTTTTTTGCCTCAATTAGCTAAACTACTTTTAGAAAACAAAGAAAAATATGCAACCTGTATCACTACCGAAATGCACAAACCCATTTCACAAGCCATCGCTGAGGTTGAAAAATGTGCGCTTTTGTGTAATTACTATTACGAAAATGCTGAAACTTTTTTAGCCACAAAAAACATAAAAACCGAAGCTTCTGAAAGTTTTGTTACTTACGAACCTTTGGGTGTTATTTTAGGCGTAATGCCATGGAATTTTCCGTTTTGGCAAGTATTCCGATTTGCGGTTCCAACACTAATTGCAGGAAATACCGTTGTGGTTAAACACGCGAGTAATGTTCCAAAATCGGCTAAATTAATTCAAGAAATATTTGAACAAGCTGGTTTTCCAAAAGGTTGTTGTCTAGATTTACCGATTTCAAGCAGTGAAGTAGCAAATATAATCGCAAATCCAATCATTAAAGCTGTTTCTTTAACAGGAAGCGAACAAGCCGGAATAGCAGTTGCTACAGAAGCAGGAAAACATTTAAAAAAGTGCGTGTTAGAATTAGGCGGAAGTAATGCTTTCATCATTTTAGAAGACGCAAACCTTGAAAAAGCAGTTGCAACAGCAGTAAACGCTCGAATGCAAAATACAGGTCAAAGTTGTATTGCAGCTAAGCGATTTTTAGTTCACGAAAATATTGCAGAAGAGTTTATTGATAAATTCAAAGTTGCCATTCTAAACTTAAAAACTGGAAATCCGTTAGATAAACAAACTCAAATTGGTTCGTTAGCACGAGTTGACTTAGCCGAAGAATTGGAAATTCAAGTTCAAAAATCCATTCAAATGGGAGCAAAGTTAATTGTTGGCGGAAACAGGAAAGACGCTTTTTATGAACCTACTATTTTGACTGAAGTAACTACTGAAATGCCGATTTTTAAAGAAGAAACTTTTGGACCAGTTGCTGCGATTGTGACTTTTAAAAATGTTGATGAAGCAATTAAATTAAGTAATCAATCGGAGTTTGGATTGGGGGTTTCGGTTTTTACACAAAATGTAGATGTAATTAAAAATAGAATTGTTGATTTTAATGAAGGTGCGGTTTTCATTAACGAAATGGTGAAATCAGATCCAAGACTGCCTTTCGGTGGTGTTAAAAAATCTGGTTATGGAAGAGAATTGTCTGAAGATGGTATTAAAGAGTTTATAAATGTAAAAACGGTTGTAATTAATACTTTTTAATTTTTACCCTATATTTTTAGAGGTATTAAATAAAAAATTTATATAAATTATTAAAACAACCCCCTATTTTTCATAAAGTTTTTTAAATAAAATACTTTTTATTAAATTTACCCTATAAAAAAATAGGGGTATGAAAGTAAAAAAAAGATGGTTGGTTTCTTTTGTGATTATTTCGATAGTATCGATAATTAGTTTGTTTTGGGAAAATAAAAATGAATTGCAATCACAATTTTCAACGGTTGAAGCTATAAATTTTGCCGATGTTGCTTGGTTGTTAACATCATCATCCTTCGTGTTATTAATGACGCCAGGATTGTCTTTTTTCTATGGTGGAATGGTGGGAAAGAAAAATGTAATTTCTACGATGTTACAAAGTTTTATATCACTTGGTGTGGTGAGTTTACTTTGGGTTGTTGTAGGATTTAGTCTTTCTTTTGGAGATAGTCTAGGTTTTGAAATAGGAGGAAAACATTATGGAATAATTGGAAACCCATTTGATTTTATGTTTTTTGATAATGTAGGTTCGTTGCCTCACAAACAATTAGCAGGAACAATTCCTTTTGTTTTGTTTGCTTTGTTTCAAATGAAGTTTGCAGTAATTACACCGGCAATTATTACAGGTTCATTTGCAGAACGTGTGCGTTTTATAGGTTACTTGTTCTTTATTTGTTTGTTTACATTATTTATTTATACTCCATTATGTCATATGGTTTGGCATCCTAGCGGATTATTAGGTTCTTATTTTGGAGTTAAAGATTTTGCAGGTGGAACAGTAGTTCACATGAGCGCAGGATTTGCTGCTTTAGCAGGTGTTTTAGTGCTTGGTAAACGTAAAAATAGCGAACATATTCCAACGAATATTCCTTTTGTACTACTTGGAACCGGAATGTTATGGTTTGGTTGGTTTGGTTTTAATGCGGGTTCGGCTTTGGCTGCTAATGGAACTGCAGCAATGGCTTTTGCAACAACTACTGTAGCTTCAGCCTCAGCCATGTTAACTTGGGTGTTTTTTGATAGAATTAATGGTCGTAAAGCTTCCGCTCTTGGAGCATGTATTGGAGCTGTTGTAGGATTAGTTGCTATAACGCCAGCTGCAGGATTTGTATCCATTCCAAAAAGTATTTTCTTTGGATTTATTACCGCAATAGTTTCTAATAAAATGTTGTATTGGAAAAAACTTAAAGAAATTGATGATACACTTGATGTTTTTGCTTGTCATGGTGTTGGTGGTATTATGGGAATGATTTTAACAGCTATTTTTGCTGAAGGAGAAAATGCAAGTTTACTTCACGGTGGTTGGTCGGTTTTTGGACACCACATGATGGCATTGATATTGGTTGCTTTCTTTACTTTTTTTGGATCTATTTTATTATACAAAGTAGCAAATTGGTTTATTCCGTTACGAGTTTCAGAAGAATCAGAGCAACTTGGTCTTGATTTGTCTCAACATAACGAAAAATTTTAGGTAGAATATGTTATTTTTGATATACTCAATTTTTTAAACAATCAAAAATGAAACTCTATTATCTTTTTTTTCTAGTTATTGTTAGTTGTTCAACTCATCAGAATTTAGATACTCAAAAATCATCAATTAATGCTATTTTAGATAATTGGCATAAGGCGGCAGCGCAAGCAAATTTCAATGCCTATTTTAATGCAATGTCAGATGAATCAATTTTTATTGGTACTGATGCAACAGAAAATTGGAACAAAAAAGAATTTCAAGCATTTGCAAAACCTTATTTTGATAAAGGAAGAGCATGGAATTTTAAAGCTATTGAACGTAATATCTATTTTAGTGAAAATGGAAAAATCGTTTGGTTTGATGAATTGTTAAGTACACAAATGAAAATCTGTCGCGGTTCAGGTGTTTTGGTTCAAGAAAATGGGCAGTGGAAAATTAAACATTATGTGCTTTCAATGACGGTTCCAAATGACAATGTGGATGAAGTTGTAAAAATAAAATCGGTAATAGAAGATAAAATTCTTTCCGAAAAGAAGTAAAAATAAACATAAGTAATAGTTAATCCCAAGATAATTTGTCTTGGGATTTTTTATAGCCAAATGTTAAAAAATTTAATTTTTTATAGTTTGAGAAAACCAAGTTGATGTAGTTCTCGTAAATGCAACTAAACAAAAATCTCAAACAAAATGAAAATTAATAGAAAAGTCAAAATTGCTTTAGGAAGTATCTTCGGAATCTTCCTGATTTTATTTGTGGTTTTAGTGGTTCATATTGCAACTGCAAAACCGCTTGAAGTAGATAACGCGTCCTTGCAAATTAGTCGAATCGATTTCAAAGAGCCAATAGATTCGCTTAAAGCAAAAGAGATTCATCGAAACTTAAAATCCATTCCAGGTGTAAAAACAGATAGGTTAAATAAAGAAACAGGTGTTTTAGTTTTCTTTCATGATATCAAAGTGGCTGATTCGAAAACTATTTACAATAAACTTATGGCTATGGGTAATTACAAAGCAGAGCGTTTTGTTTTACCAAAAGAATTAGAAAACAAAACAGCTTGTCCAGTAATGAATGAGGATAGCTTCAGCTATAAATTTTCAAGAGGAATTCAACGAATTTTTAATTAATTTCTAAATACTATTACTATGAAAAATTTTTCAAAACTAGCCTTATTGGCTTTATTTATTGCATCGGGAGCGTTTGTTACTTCATGTAGTGACGATGATAAGACTCCAGAACCACAAACGTTATATCAAAAATTAGGAGGAACTACAATGGTTGCGGATCCTAACAATCCAGGACAAATGATAGAACAAGGGCGTTTAAGCTATCGTTCGGTTGTAGATTCTACAATTACTTTAATTGTTTCTGACATTGTGGTAGGAGCAGAAGGAAATTTAGGGCAACATTTTGCACCAGTAATTTCAGAAGCTTTAAGCGGAAACACTACTAACGTAGCTATTTTGAGTGATAATTTAACTGATTTCTTTTCGGCAAATACAGGTGGCGGAGCTACTAATACCTACACAGGATTAAACATGGTGGCAGCTCATGATCCAGCTCAAAATCCTAGAATGGGAAAAAAATCAAATAATGCAGAATACGATAAATTTATTGGATATGTTGGAGCAGCGGCAGGTTTAAATGGCGTAACTGATCCAGCACTTATAAATGAAGTTGTGGCAGTGTTAGAATCATTGAGAGCTCCTATCGTTCAGGAGTAGGTTTGTTTTTTGTTTTAATGGAAAACGTCCCGATATTTCGGGACGTTTTTTTTATTTATTATAAATTTTTTCTTTTAAATTTTTGAACATATCCACTGTCATACTCTCTAAGTCGAAATCGTTTTTCCAACCCCAATCTTCTCTTGCCGAAGTATCGTCAATACTTGCTGGCCAACTATCAGCGATTTTCTGGCGGAAATCAGGTTCGTAGCTTAATTCGAAATTTGGATAGTGTTTCTTAATTTCTTCGCCAATTTGTTTAGGAGTAAAACTCATCGCAGCTAAATTATAAGACGAACGAATTTTAATTTGTTCCGATGGAGCTTGCATAATTCCGATAGTTGCTTTAATTGCATCGTCCATATACATCATAGGTAATTCAGAGTTTTCAGATAAGAAACTCGTGAATTTTCCATCGGTAATCGCTTTGTGATAAATATCTACTGCGTAATCGGTAGTTCCTCCACCAGCTTCGGTACTCCAGCTAATTAAACCAGGATAACGAATACTTCTTACATCTACACCATATTGTTTGTGGTAATATTCACACCATCTTTCGCCTGATTGTTTCGAGATTCCATAAACCGTTGAAGGCTCCATAACAGTATATTGAGGTGTATTGTGTCTTGGAGTTGTAGGTCCAAAAACGGCAATACTCGAAGGCCAAAAAATCTTTTTGATTTTTCCTGCTTTGGCTAAATTTAAAACATGAAACAACGAATTCATATTTAAATCCCAAGCAAAAGCCGGATTTTTCTCAGCTGTAGCCGAAAGCAATGCCGCCATTAAATACACATCAGTAATTTGATATTTCTCAAGTAAATGCTCAATTTGGTTATAATCAAGAGCGTTTACTACTTCAAAAATTCCGTTTTTAACTACATCATTTTCTAATTTTCTAATATCTGATGCAATAACGTTGTTAACTCCGTAAGTTGCTCTTAATTTAGCTGTAAGTTCGGTGCCAATTTGACCACAAGCACCAATTATTAAAATTTTCGTATCCATTTGGTTGTGTAAAAGTGGTAACAAATATAACATTTAGAAGTAATTTTTTAGATGATTTTTTGTGATATTTTTACAAATCACCAGCTTAATTTGGATATTTAATAAATTAACATCTTTTCAAAGACTTTTCTTAATGGATTAACAATTTAGGTGCAAAACCAGTGTTAAGATATTATTAGAAAAGTAACTACGTTAAGTAAACATTTGTACCTTTGCTTTTTAATTTATCCGAATGAAAGTTTTTTTATATAGTTTAACACTTTTAGTATTGACATTAATTTCATGCGAAAATGAAAACCAGCAATTAGAAGCCCAAAAAGTAGCACAAAGAAACGAAGCTGTTTTTAAAAACATTTCTAAAATGTGGCAATTTAATTTTCCTAATGCACGACCAGAAATAAATGTTACTTTGAACAAATGGAACGAATGGCGCCAGTTTGAAATCGAAATGCTTCAAAAACCACAATCTACTTTGTCGGCTTTTCAAATGAAAACTAAGAATTTGTCAAAAAAAGCAGATACTTTGTCTTTAACTATTCCATTAGAATACAATAAACCTCAAATTTTAAGTAGAATAACAACCCTTAATACGAAATTAAAATCGTTAGAAACATTTATGAATTTAAGAGTAATTCCAGAGCAAAGAATTGCCAAATTAATTCCAGAAATAAATGAAGAAATTAAAGGATTGTATAATCAATGGGATGAAATTATTATCAAAAAAGCTATCCCAAAAGAAATAGGGGAAGAACTAATGTTACAAGCATTAGATACTGCTCGCCATGCTGATCCAAACAGAATGCGTGAGAAGATGGAAATTTCAGACGGAATCAAATAAAATATTTTATTATATTTACTATCAAATAGTTACACATGAAAAAAAATTGCTCTTTAATAATCGCGACAGTTTTCGCATTATTTCATTTACAATCAAGTTTAGCTCAGGCTACTTTATTCTCTGATAGTGCTGCTAATTATGGTACATGGACAAATGGAAGTAACGCTGGAACTGGTTTTTCAGTTTGGGATTTATGGACTCAAAATACCGATGGAACTCATTTTGCAGGGCATTTTTTAGGGAGTTCTTCTGCTCAAGGATTTGGAGATATTAATACTTCTGGAAGTTCTTTTTCTATGTATGCAAATCCAGGAGGGACATCTGTTCAAGCAAATGCACAACGTTTTTTAACAAACACTGGTTCGCCTGCTGTTAGTGGTCGTCAGTATTTGTTGCCTGGACAATCTTTTAAGATTGATTTGGCAATTGCATATAGAAACGGCTATAAAGGAATCGATTTAATGGACCAGAACTTTGGTGCGTTATTCAATTTTAATGTTGGTTCAGATGTATATTCAACAACAACGGTTGCAGATTTGGGTTGGGCTTATGATCAAGCATCAATTTTTATGTTGCAAGTAAATCAAACAGATGTAAATTCGTATGAAGTAATCATAACGAGAGGTTCAGAAGTTTATTCTTCAGGAATAAGAACTGGGCAGTTTTCTGGATTCAAATTATATGTTGGTAATACAGATCCTGGAAATGATTTAAATAATTTACATGCTAACAATTTATTGGTTCAAAAGTGTGCAATGACTACCACTTGGAACGGAACGTCATGGGATAAAGGTGAACCAAATGCTAATAAAAATGTTGTTTTCACAGGAGATTATTCTTCTACAGCAAATTTAGCAGCTTGTTCTATTTCTGTTTCAAACAACGCAATTGTAACTATCAATTCAAATCACACTATATCTGTTGAAAATGGAGTTAATGTTGTTGCTGGATCAAATTTGGTTTTTGAAAATGATGCAGCTCTTTTACAAGCAAATGCTTTAGCTGTAAATACTGGAAACATTAATTACAAGAGAAATGCAAAACCAATGCGCCAATACGAATTTACATATTGGGGAGCGCCAGTTTCAGGTCAAGTTTTAAATGTGTTTTCACCGCTTACTTTAGGAGATAAATTTTATTCATATAATGCAAATCCGGCAGTTAATAACTGGGTGATTGAAAACCAATCAAATGTTATGGCTCCAGGTAAAGGTTATGCAATTAGAGCGCCACAGGGTTATACAACTACACCGCAAGTTTTTAACGGAGAATTTGTTGGAACTCCAAACAACGGAAATATTTCAGTAAATGTAGAAGCATTTAATCCAATGTTGTTGAACTATAATTTTATTTCAAATCCTTACCCTTCTGCAATTAATGTAATTACTTTGATTGATAATAGTAATTTAGGGACACTTTATTTTTGGACGCATAATTCCGCAATTACGAATAATGTTTTTACAACAGATGATTACGCGATTCGTACAAGAACAACGGGAACTGCCGCAGTAACTGGTGGTGATGCTCCTGGAATTTACATTGGTGCAGGACAAGGTTTCTTTGCCTCAGCAGCTACTACTTCATCTTTTAATTTAACTAATGCAATGCGTGTTGACGGAAATAATTCGCAATTTTATAGAGAAGCGCAAGACTTACCTTTAAATTATTATTACCATCTAAATATGACTAATACACAAGGGGCTTTTAAACAAATAGCGATTGGTTATCAAGAAGACGCAACGGATGGTTATGATTTTGGATCTGATGCCTTAGCGTCAACTCAGGGAGCAATTCGTTTTTATTCTTTAATTCCGTCTTTAACGTATCCATTAGGAATTCAAGCAAAAGCGTATCCATGGGTAATTACAGATGTTGTTCCTTTAGGATATATGACAACACAAGCGGGAACTTTTGATATTGCGATTGATCATTTTGATACTTTTTTCGCTGATAAAGACATTTTCTTAGAAGACACGACTAACGGAACTTTCCATAATTTGAAAAATAGTGCTTTTACTTTCAGTACTGCCATTGGGACTTTTGATACTAGATTTAAAATTCACTATCAAAATATTCCATTGTCAAATGAAGATTTTACAGGAAACGAAAATTCGGTATATGTTTTCAAAAATGATAACCAACCAAAAGTGGTTTCTACAAAATCAAATATTGCAAGTGTAATGGTTTACGATATGCTTGGTAGAGTTGTATTTTCAAAAGATAAAATAAACGCTTCAGAAGTTGTCCTTTCAAATTTAATAGCGAACAATCAAGCATTAATCATTAAAACAACATTAGAAAATAACGTTACGGTTGCTAAGAAATTCATTTTTTAACAAACGTTTCAGCAATATAACCACTACTTTTCTATTGAAAACGTAGTGGTTTTTTTATTTTTGTATTCAATTAAAAAATTCATTTTGAGCAAGTCCGACATTATATCCATTTACGATAAGTCACCAAAGATTGCCGTTTTAGAAAGTACATTCGCAGCGCGCCAAAAGTCTCAAATGACGGGTTTGGTCGGCTCGTCGTTGTCTTTTGTGGCAAATTCGTTGTTTAAAAAATCCGAACTTCCGTTCTTGATTTTATTCAGTAATAAAGAAGAAGCAGCTTATTATTTGAACGATTTAGAGCAATTAATTAATACCGAAGACGTTCTTTTTTATCCAAGTTCATACCGAAGACCTTACCAAATTGAAGAAACGGATAATGCCAATGTTCTTTTACGTGCTGAGGTTTTAAACCGAATCAATTCCCGTAAAAAACCTGCGATTATTGTTTCCTATGCCGAAGCCATTTTCGAGAAAGTAGTTACTCGAAAAGAATTAGAGAAAAACACCTTAAAATTGTCGGTTGGCGATAATTTGTCTATCGATTTTATCAATGAAACTTTATTCGAATACAATTTCAAACGCGTCGATTTTGTAACAGAACCAGGCGAATTTTCTGTTCGTGGTGGAATTATCGACGTGTTTTCGTTTTCCAATGATAATCCATACCGAATTGAATTTTTCGGTAACGAAGTCGATAGCATCAGAAGTTTTGATGTGGAAACCCAATTATCAGTTGAAAAGCTGAAAAAGATTTCCATCATTCCCAATGTCGAAAATAAATTACTACAAGAAAACCGCGAAAGTTTCTTAGATTATATCAACGAAAAAACGGTTTTAGTAATTCAAAACACCGAATTATTAGGGCAACAATTAGATAAATTATTTGACAAAGCCAATGAAGCTTTCGAGAAATTATCAAAAGATATTCAACACGCACCACCAGAAGAATTATTCCTTAACCAAAAACAGTTTTTAAAACGTGCGATTGATTTTACTGTAATTGAGCTAAGTTCAACTACCGTTTTTAAAACAGATAAAAAAGTTGAATTTCATATTCAACCGCAACCATCATTTAATAAACAATTCGATTTATTGTTAAATAGCTTGAGCGAGAATCATTTCAACGGTTACAAAAATTATTTATGTTGTTCCAACGAAAATCAGGCGAGTCGTTTTCATGATATTTTTGAAGATATCGACGAAGCCAATCATGAAAGTATTCGCAAGCAATATAAAACCATGGTGTTGCCTTTGTTTGAAGGTTTTATCGATGAAGAAAATCAAATTGCGTGTTATACTGATCATCAAATTTTTGAGCGATATCATAAGTTTTCCATCAAAAATGGCTATTCTAAAAAGCAAACCATTACGTTAAAAGAACTGACTTCATTGTCGGTTGGCGATTATGTAACGCATATCGACCACGGAATTGGAAAGTTTGGTGGCTTGCAGAAAATTCAGGTAGAAGGTAAAACGCAAGAAGCCATAAAATTGGTTTATGCCGATAACGATATTGTGTATGTGAGCATTCATTCGCTTCATAAAATCTCAAAATATAACGGAAAAGATGGCGCGCCTCCAAAGATTTACAAATTAGGAAGCAACGCTTGGAAAACCCTAAAACAAAAGACAAAAGCACGTGTAAAACACATTGCTTTCAACCTAATTCAGTTGTATGCGAAGCGAAGATTAGACAAAGGTTTTCAGTTTGCACCCGATAGTTATTTGCAAAAAGAATTAGAAAGTTCGTTCATTTACGAAGATACGCCAGATCAAATTACGGCTACATTAGATGTAAAAACGGATATGGAAAGCGAACGACCAATGGACCGATTAGTTTGTGGTGATGTTGGTTTCGGAAAAACAGAAGTGGCAATTCGTGCTGCTTTTAAAGCTGTAGATAATGGGAAACAAGTCGCAGTTTTAGTGCCAACAACCATTTTAGCGTATCAACATTACCGAACATTTTCGGAACGTTTGAAAGATATGCCAGTAACGGTTAGCTATTTGAATCGATTTAGAACTGCCAAGCAAAAATCGGAAACTATTCAAAAATTAGCTGATGGTAAAGTTGATATTTTGATTGGAACCCATCAATTAGTAAATAAAAATGTCGTTTTTAAAGATTTAGGATTGTTGATTATCGACGAAGAACAAAAGTTTGGCGTGAACGTAAAAGATAAATTGAAAACGATTGCTACTAATGTTGATACATTAACGTTAACTGCAACTCCGATTCCGAGAACATTGCAGTTTTCATTGATGGCAGCTCGCGATTTATCGGTAATTACAACGCCTCCACCAAACCGTTATCCTATAGAAACACAAGTAATTCGTTTTAACGAAGAAGCTATTCGAGATGCGGTTTCGTACGAAATTCAGCGTGGTGGACAAGTTTATTTCATTAACAACCGAATTGAAAACATCAAAGAAGTTGCCGGAATGATTCAGCGATTGGTGCCAGGAGCAAAAGTGGGCATCGGTCACGGTCAAATGGATGGGAAAAAGCTAGAAGAATTGATGTTAGCTTTCATGGAAGGCGAATTTGATGTTTTGGTCGCAACTACCATTATTGAAAGTGGTTTAGATGTGCCAAATGCGAATACAATTTTTATCAATAACGCTAATAATTTCGGCTTGTCTGATTTGCACCAAATGCGTGGTCGTGTGGGAAGAAGTAATAAAAAAGCATTTTGTTATTTCATTACACCACCGTATTCGATGATGACGGGTGAAGCGCAAAAACGTATTACGGCTTTGGAACAATTCAGCGAATTAGGAAGCGGTTTCAATATTGCGATGAAGGATTTGGAAATTCGTGGTGCGGGTGATTTATTAGGCGGAGAACAAAGTGGTTTTATCAACGAAATTGGCTTTGATACCTACCAAAAAATCATGAACGAAGCCATTGATGAGTTGAAAGAAAACGAATTCAAAGATTTATACCAAGAAGAAAACGACATCGAAACCAAAGAATTTGTCAAAGACATTCAAATTGATACCGATTTTGAATTGCTGTTCCCAGATGAATACATCAACAACATCACCGAACGTTTGAATTTATACAACGAGTTGAGCCAAATTAAAGACGAAGCAGCTTTACAACAATTTGAACAAAAACTAATCGACCGTTTTGGAGCGTTACCAAAACCAGCTATTGCGTTGCTAAATAGCGTGCGTATTAAATGGAAAGCTACCGCAATGGGAATTGAACGTTTGATGATGAAACAAGGTAAAATGATAGGTTATTTTATTGGCGACCAACAAAGTGATTTTTACCAAAGTAACCGTTTTATGAAAGTGCTTCAATTTGCCCAACGCAACGGTAATGTTTGTAAAATAAAAGAAAAAGAAACTAAAAACGGCTTACGTTTATTGCTTACTTTTGATAACGTGAAAAGTGTGAATAAGGCGCTGGAGTTGTTGGAGGGGATTTAGGATTATATGTTTTTTTAAGTTTATTAATGATATGGAATTTAGTATTGGGGGGCAGTTTTCTAGAGAAATTAGTTTTGAAAAAACTAGAATTGTAGATGTCTTGGAAGAAGTTTTAAATAATGAGTTTAAACAGAAAGTATATCATAAAAGAATAGCGAAAGTATATTGCAGTTTTATATGTGTATCAAAAGGATTTGAACCATTTTTTATGGTTAGGCCTTTAAAAATCCTCAGAAATGAACCAGCAATCGAATATGAAATTAAACTTGATTTTGATGTGTTTTACGAAGCTAATGATGAGGAACGTTTAAAAATATTAAAAAATGAATTTATATCGAAGTCTAAAATAATTTTAGATGATAAAAGGTTAAAAGATTTTAATATTGACTCTTTTGTATTAGATATTGAAGATGTTTTAATAAAATAAAGATTTTTTAATCAACCTACCGCTCGGATATCCCACCGCAACGATAGCGCGGAATTGCATTCCGTGCCCACAAAGTAAATAAAAAGCACAACATTGTAATTGACATAGTTTTTTTATATTTGAATATAAATTATACGCCATGTCAACAAAATACAAAGCCACTACAACAGAAGACGCTTACTTTATTACTATTACAACTGTAGGTTGGGTAGATGTTTTTACACGATTAAATCAAAAATATATTATCACTGATTCTTTAAAGCATTGTCAACAAAATAAAGGATTAGAAATTTATGCGTATTGCATCATGAGCAGTCATGTTCATTTATTCTGCAAAGCAACTAATGGTTTTATTTTATCGGATGTAATAAGAGATTTCAAAAAATTTACTTCCAAAAAAATTATCCAAACCATAATAGATGAGCCTGAGAGCAGAAGAGAATGGTTGTTACCCTATTTTCAAAAAGCCTGTAAACATTTAAAACGAGAACAACAATATAAAGTTTGGCAAGATGGCTATCATGCCGAGCATATTTATAGCAATTCCTTTATAAAACAAAAGATTGAATACATTCACAATAATCCTGTTAAAGATAAAATAGTTACGCTACCTGAAGATTACTATTTTAGCTCCGCTAGAAATTATGCCGGTTTAGAGAATGAATTGGAAATCGTATTGTTAGATTTGTTTTAAAATTGATTGTGGGCACGGAATGCAATTCCGCGCTATCGAAGAAAATGTAAAATTTTGTTTTTTTGTTTTCCGCTGGATTGTTTTTGTATTGAATGATGTAGATTATTAATGAAATTATAATAATAGGTAATAACATTATCATTTTCTTTTCAAAAGACAAATCTTTAAAAAGTTTGGTAATCCCATAATAGAATAACAATAGTAAAAAAGGAAGTATTTTTAATTTTTCTTTCATCATATTTAAAAGATTAAAAAGGTTACCCAAACAATTCACTCACCACATCTTCAATTTTAGCTACTAAAACAATTTTGATTCCGGTGTTTTTTAAAGAAATTTTATTGTGTTTGGAAACAAAAATTGTGGTAAATCCTAATTTTTCTGCTTCCTGAATGCGTTGTTCAATTCGGTTAACGGGTCTAATTTCACCTGAAAGCCCAACTTCTCCAGCAAAACAAAAGCCTTCTTCAATTGCAATGTCTTCGTTTGAGGATAAAATAGCAGCCACAACAGCTAAATCAATCGCAGTATCTTCAACTGAAATTCCTCCGGTTACATTCAAGAAAACATCTTTTGTTCCCAACCTGAAACCAGCACGTTTTTCTAAAACTGCCAAAATCATGTTCAAACGTTTGGCATTGTAACCTGTTGTGCTTCGTTGCGGTGTTCCGTAAACAGCAGTGCTAACTAAAGCTTGAATTTCAATCATCAAAGGACGCATTCCTTCTAATGTAGTAGCAATTGCTGTTCCTGAAAGTTGTTCGTCTTTATGCGAAATTAATATTTCAGACGGATTGTCAACTTCGCGTAAACCCGAACCTTGCATTTCATAAATACCTAATTCGGCAGTTGAACCAAAACGGTTTTTTAACGAACGTAAAATTCGGTACACGTGATTTCTATCGCCTTCAAATTGTAAAACAGTATCGACCATGTGTTCCAAAATCTTCGGTCCAGCGATGGTTCCGTCTTTGGTGATATGTCCAATTAAAAGTACCGGTGTATTGGTTTCTTTGGCAAATTTTATCAACTCGGCTGTGCATTCTCTAATCTGAGAAATACTTCCTGCCGACGATTCAATATAATCGGTATGTAAAGTTTGAATCGAATCGATAATCACAATATCAGGTTCAATTTCTAAAATTTGACGGAAGATATTCTGGGTTTTGGTTTCGGTTAAAATGTAGCAATTATCGCCATTAGAAGTAATGCGTTCGGCACGCATTTTAATTTGTTTTTGGCTTTCTTCTCCCGAAACATAAAGGGTTTTATAAGGTAATTTTAAAGCAATTTGCAAGAGCAACGTACTTTTTCCAATTCCTGGTTCACCACCTAACAAAGTTAAGGAACCCGGAACCAATCCGCCACCTAAAACCCGATTTAACTCGTTATCAGTCGTGTTTAATCGGATTTCTTGTGCGGTGTCTATTTCTTTTACAAGTAAAGGTTTTGTAGCCGCTTTAGATGTAGCTGTTGTGGTTTTCCAAGCTACTTTTTCTTCTTTTTGAACCAATTCTTCTACAATGGTGTTCCATTCTTTGCAAGCATTACATTGGCCTTGCCATTTTGAATATTGGGTGCCACAATTTTGGCAAAAGAAAGCGGTTTTTACTTTACTCATTTTGTTTTATTCCTTTTTTTCTGTTGGTTCTTCTGTAGGAGTTTCAGCAGGTACTTCCGCTGGAACATCTTCAGTTGGTTTGTCTTCTTTACCTTTCAAAGCTTCGGCTCTATTTAACATGAAATCTTTTGTGATCTCGCGAATCGCTTCTTGAGTAAAAGCTCGTTGATACGTTTTGATTGCTCTTTTGTAGTTTCCTGTTTTTTCGTAATACAATGCCTCGTGGTACGTTCCTAAAGTTGTTTTTGGATAATGTTTGTTAGCATAATCACTTAATGGTAACAACTCATTATACGCTTTATTCTTCATGATTGCTGCTTCAATAGCTTTGAAATCGGTCAATCTTGGTTTCATTTTAAAACCAAAACGTTTTTCTAATTCGTCGTATTTGGCAATCAAATAATCGGTATAACCGGCATCTAATTTTAGGATTTTATCTTGAAATTCCACCATTGAAATCGGTTGGTACCCATCAAAAATAAAGTAAATAGAATTGGGTACCGCTTTAGCTACTAACGAATAATGCGAAGCACCTTTGAATGCATCGTTTTGATATTTAAACGTAGCATTTGGAATCGCTTTGATGTTAGCGTCTAATTCCGCAGCTTTTTCGTTGATTTCTTTTAAATCACCTTCGCCTGTAGCTTGATAGTAGAAAATAGGTTTTGCTATTTTAGCCAAACGTTCTGCTACGCGTTTTTCCATTTCTGGAGCCATTTCTGGAGCTAACGAAATGTAGGCGTTGAAAATTGGGTTGTCTTTGTAAAGGTAAAAGTTCAAGAAACCTGCAGTGGTATCGTGACCTGCAATCATTCGGAAAGGAATTGTACGGTATTTTTTATCTATGTACGGATATAATTCTTGTCCAATGAATTCGAAGAAATTCGCTCCAGATCCTGCTGGAAATCCAGCATCATCAAATTCACTATCAGCAAAACGAGTTTCACCATAATTTTGATTTACAGCGATGATGATCATTTCTGGTAAATCGTCCCAATACGCGCCATATTTTAAAATTCCTTCAAATGGATCTAACAGATATTCGCCATCTAAAACTAATAAAGTTGGGTAGCTTTTTTCTGGACTAGTAGCGTATGATGGTGGTGTTACAACTGTAAAAGTTCGTGTGCCTAATTTTTTTGATTCGATAGTTTCTGGCGTGCGTTGCGCAAATAAGCATGACGATACCAATAAAGCAAAAAGGAAAAGTTTGGTTTTCATTTTAAATAGTTTGGTTAAATAGATTAGCAATTTACTAATTTAACCCGTTGGGTGTAATTATTTGAGAGAAAAAAGAGAGAATTTAGTAAAAAAAAATGGTTTAGATATTGTTCAAGATACTGAAATTCAGTATCTTGATGTCGCCAAACAAAACAATATCTATGTCAAATATAGTAAAAAATT
>NZ_JAYRPD010000070.1:0-11157 GCF_041911335.1 Flavobacterium sp. | reverse complement strand
CTTGATCCAATTCATCATCCAGCTCATCCACCAATTCTTTTCCTTCTTCTGTTAGTTTTACTTTCGCTAATCGGCTTTCATAAAAAATACGAACTGTTGCTCCATCTTCTACAGCTTGAGCTATATCGTAGATATCTACATAATTACCAAAAACTGCTGGCGTATTAACATCCGTACTTTCAATTGGTGTTCCTGTAAAACCTAAATACGTCGCATTGGGTAAGGCATCACGCATATATTTGGCAAATCCATACACTATTTTTTTACCAATTACATTCCCGTTCTCATCCTTATCATCTACGGTTTTAGCACTAAAACCATACTGTGTACGGTGTGCTTCATCAGCTATTACTATAATGTTTTCTCTAGCAGATAATGTTTCAAAAATATTTCCTTCTTCCGGTTGAAATTTTTGTATCGTGGTAAATATTACCCCTCCAGAATTTACCTTCAATAGGTCTTTTAACTGTTTGCGATCAGTCGCTTGAACAGGATCTTGACGCAATAATTGTTTCGAAGCCGCAAAGGTGTCGAATAACTGATCATCTAAATCATTACGATCCGTAATGACTAAAACCGTTGGATTATCTAATGCTAATACAATTTTACCGGTATAGAACACCATGGATAATGATTTACCCGAACCTTGCGTATGCCAAACTACACCACCTTTACGGTCGCCTTCGGGTTGGTTTTTAACGCCTGGTAAACCATAGCTCTCAGGAGATTCATTTAATAAATTCCCTATTGTTTGTTTTGAAACAAAACCAGAAGCTCTTTTAGTAGATTCTACCGCACGATTTACGGCATAATATTGATGATAAGCTGCTAGTTTCTTTACTGTTTGTACAGTAACAATTCCATCAGCATCTTCTTTTCTAAATTTCTCAAAAACCACAAAATGTCTGACCAAATCCAATAATACGCTTGGTTGCAACATTCCTTTAATCAATGTTTCTAACTGGCTGATTTGTTTAGAAGCTTCGGACATACCATCTGTGGTTTTCCAAGCCATAAAACGACTTAAGCCTGCCGAAATTGTTCCTGCTTTCGCCTCCAATCCATCAGAAATGACCGAAAAAGCATTGAAAGTAAACAATGTTGAAATCATTGCTTTGTAGGTTTCTATTTGGCGGAAGGCAGATTGAATGGTGGTTTTATCATCCGTAGCGTTCTTTAATTCAATCACAACCAATGGTAAGCCATTGACAAAAAGAATGATGTCTGGTCTTTTATTAACTCCGTTTTCTACGATTGTGAATTGATTTACTACTAAAAATTCGTTGTGTAATGGATTTTCAAAATCAATTAAAAACACACGATCTCCACGTTCTTGCCCATTTACCCGTTTAGTAACTGGAATACCCTCCGTTAATAAGCGGTGAAAGCTTTCATTGTTTGATAGCACATCAGGCGAAGCAATACGCAAGATTTGCTTTACGGCATCTTGTTGTGCATCTAAAGGAATATTAGGATTGATACGACGAACCGCATTTTCTAACCGTTGTTTTAGCACTACTTCTTCAAATGATGTTCTTTCTAGATCTCCTGCATCAGGAGCTAAATGAACCCCATTGATATACGTATACCCCTGATGTTCTAATAATGCTATAGCGAGTTGTTCTATTTCGTTTTCGGTCATGGTTGGTTAGCAATTAATATTTAGAATTTCATTTCGTTCAGATAATACTTTTACAATTTCGTAATAGTGCTCTATGATTTGTTTTGTATTCCATTTATTTTCTTGTGTAATTGAATACATAATTTTTCTTTTAGGAGTCAAGGTTCCATTTGAATAACGGGGATCTGTAGCTTTGTCCCAGGCTGAACGATCATTCAATTTTGAATTAGCTCCTTTGCTGATTAAACATAAATTTCCTAAACAATGTAAAATCATATTTTTATCTATATCAGTAGTTGTAAGTAAATCTTGTTGTGCTTGAGGAAAATGATGTTCTACGGAATTTCGATAAGTAAAATCAAAATTTGGTAAAATACCATAATCGACTTGATTCCATACTTGGTCTACCCACAATAGATAATCTATAAAATTAAATATAAAGTGTGGTGTATCAGTACCTTTACAATAAACATTTTCGTGAGTAAAATTACTTTCTAAGTCGCTTGAAAGGAAATCTACAATATCTAATTTTTCAAATTGTTGAAGTACAAAAGCCTCTACTTTTTTTAGATATTCATCCGCATTTATATTTAAGGATGATGAGTTTGTTGGACTAAACAAACTTAAAATATACTGCAAGTAATTTTTGTTTTTACGTTGTCTGTAGGTCACTTGCAACATAGATAATAGTTTTACAATTCTTTCTTGATATGGCAAATTACCATTATACTCGTCAAAAGAATTTACAAACTTTAGGGTTCTATAATACTTGGCATATTTTTGACGATTTTGCCAACGCATCACTGGCCTTTTCAAAGTCCATCTTGCGCCATTAGCTTCTTCATCCAATGCATCATTATTTTCTAATCCAGCAGTGGATTTAACGATAAATCGGTCAAATACTACACGATAAAATAATAATTTTTGAACAAATTCTAAAGGTGTTACCGAATCTAATACATTATGAGGTATATTTTTAAATATCTTTAGTAATTGATCGCTGCTCAATGGTATATCCACTTGAGGATACACTAGTTTTAATACATGAATTAAGAAATTATTAAAATCAATTATTGCGGTGTATGTAACATCTTCATCTAATTCATCTTCATGTTCAGCTACAACATCGTTTCGTAATTTTTGATTTGGATTCTTTATTATATCTAATATAGATGAGGCTATATCTTTATCATTTTGATAGGCTAACTGTGTGATTTTTATTGGGAAAATAGCGTCGTATTCTTCACCAAATACTATCAATCGTTCATCTGGTGTAAAAAACTTTTGTACAGGGCGATTCATTTCTGAACAAGCATCCCATACCTTTGCAAAAAAGTGGCGTTGTTTGGCATTTTTGATTTTAGCCATTAGTTGAGCTTTGATAATCTCATGCTCCTCTAATTGCTTTCCACGGTTATTCATTATTTCAAAATAACTAGCTACATCTGTATCTTCGGGCATTACCACCTCTACTAATATGACCTTATGAAGTATGTAATCTATAAAAGAATCTATTTCGTCATTTTCAATAAGATTATGAATTGCTAAAGTTGACTCAATATCACTTTCTAATTTGGTATTGAGAATCGTATCGATAGCTTTAAGGAAATTAATCAGATTGGCTTCTGATATCTCTTGATTGGAAGCTTTAAAATCTATTTGTTGTCTTCTAAGATTGATAAAAAATGAAACTACTTCTGGTCTTGAATCGTATGCTAAGGGATAAATGCGGTTTATCTCTTTCCAAAGTAAACTAAGAATAATATGTAGTGTTGTTAATCTTTGTTGCCCATCAATCACTTCATAAATTGACGCTGATTGTCTTTTAAACACGATTAAACTTCCTAGAAAGTAATCTTGCGTTTTATCCTTATGATAACTTTCGTAGATATCTTGAAGTAAATGGGTAATTTCATCAAATCCCCAATTATAGTTTCTTTGATAAATAGGTATGATATAAGGCTTTGTGACAATATCTAAGATTGGCTTAGCCATATTAAGAGATTTTAAAGTTGCGCTCATGAGTACATTTCTACTTTTATGTGTTTATCAAAAAACTGTTCTACGATTTCATTATTTCCATTATCCTTTTTTTCGATAGGTTGCAATGCATACTCGCGTATAAAACGTAAGTCTAAAATGTCTTTCGCATTGCAAATCCCTGTAAATAATGAGGTAGGAAGTTTAGCCACACTCGCATATTTTACAAACTTTTTCTCTAGTCGGAATCTAAAAACACAAGCGTACAACAGTTTATAATATTTATTTAAGCCAAGTATGCCAAAACGATCGAATAAACACATAATTAACGACTTATACAATTCTAATAAATATTCATCTCCTTTTTTGCTGAATCTTGTGCAATATTTATTGTAAAAAATGAGGAAATCTTTTATGTCCTCATTATCTGAAGTAGACTCAAACAAATATTGATATATACTAACATAAGCTTGTATATATTCAAAAAAATGATCGCCATTTTTGATGCGTTGTGTTATTTCAAACCCAATTCCATATTTTTCTGTAGGAAAGCGTCGTACCATATCTTCATTCAATATGGAACTTTGATACACATAATTTTCATACGGATACAATAGTTTGGTAACGGAGCTTCCTTTGAATTCTTTAATATGCTTTTTGGTGAATGCGTATGCCTCTTGATTATTAGCCCAAACACGTGTTCGATACAATTGTTCGTGAATCACTTGTTCTAGATAGTCTTTGTGCTTTTCGTTACGTGCGCTGGATTCCCAATTTTTATCAATTTTTATTTTTTCATCTTCAGGTAAATGATCCAGGAAGCGCATATGATACGCTTTCAATAGATTATAGGCTTGAAGTGTTAACCCACGACCGTTTTGAGTATCAAATATTTGGAAGGCTGCAGAAATATGGTTTACCTTGAGTACAGTTACCGAACAGTGGTTGAGGATATAGGCGTATAATTCGGAAGGCTCTATTAATTCTTCTTCTATCCATTGGCGAAGTTCATTACAATTGTTTAGAATGTTTTGAGCAGAACTTTGATGAAGAAATTGTTTTTCGCTTAAAAAAGAGCTACAGCATAAATTAGCTGTTTCTTCATGATTTAGCATATATAACAACAAAGACAAAGTGGTAAGACGTTGTTGCCCATCCACAATTTCTAATTTTCCACTATCTGCGTTTTCATGTAAAATGATAGTGCCTATTCTATAGTCTTTTCTGTCATGAGCCAAACTCTGTAAAATATCATCCCACAACTGGCGCAATTCCTTTAATTGCCAAACGTATGGGCGCTGATAATCTGGAATTACCAATTCTTGAAAAGGCAATTCCGTAATAAATTGTACTGTCGCTAGTAAAGCACTCATGTTTATTTTGGTTATTCTTTGGTTAATAGCTCTAAAGGAGCTTCATTGGCAAATAGCTCCTTTATGTTTTTACACCTTCACCCGCACCTCGCCACTCATTAACTTTGGTAATAAGGTATCGCGAAGTTGGGTTAGGGTTTGGATTTGTTCTCTATTAATTTCAATTTTTGAATACAAATCAATTATTTTATTTCCAAATTCTTTCTGTAATTCAATTGGAGGAATTAAAATTTCAGATTCTTTAATTGCTTCAGTACTTAAATTTACTTGTACTCCCGAATTTGCTTTAGTTTGCAATTCAGCAATAAAGTCCTTATTGTTTAGTTGAATGTATAATAAATAATTACTGATTAGTTTCGAATTATCTTTCAAATAAATTCTGGCAACTCGTTGATTTAGTACATAATGATCATCTTTATCAATCATTGCTGGCACACCTAAAATAACAACATTATCTTTCATGTCTGTCATCGCCATAATAATGTCACCTTTATTTAGAATCCATTTTTCAACATCCATCTCTCGAGATACAAAATCTTTTTTTGGATTTAATTTTAAACCGCCACCTCTTTCGATGTGTCCCATTTTGACAACTTCATATGAATTAAAATCATTATCTGTAAAATCAGAACTTTTAAATGATTTTCCATTTTTAACTTCAGCAATCTCACTTAATGGTAATACCTCCCAATCCTCCTTCGCCTCCTCAATAAACCACTGACGGAATAAAGTTTCCGCCAAAGCTTCTAAGGTTTGGTTTTGTTGGTGCAATAGGTCGATTTTATCATCCAAACTCGACAATACCGATGCAATGGCTTTTTGCTCGGGAAGTGGGGGGAGTTGGATTTCTAAATTCTCCAACATCACTTTGGTAATAGCATTTCTTGTCGCACCGATTTCAGAAAGAATTAATAACTCTTCCTTTTTACTTTGGAGCAGATACAATAAAAAGTCATTATCTAATCGTTCTTGATCAGAGCGAATAATTGCTACATGTTGATTTACCCTTGCTGGTAATATTCTATTTGGTACCTTACATGCTCTTGCAACACTATCACCAGTGATATTAAATAAGACATCATTTTCTTCTACAATAACTCCTCTTAATTTGTAGGCTTGTTCTTGGTCTATAAATGCTAAACCATCTATACTAAAGGAAAAATCAAGAATATTTTGGCTTCGTATTAGCGAAATACCCTCTTCCTTGTAAGCATTACTACCGCCTGTAGGAGTTGAACCGCTACCAATCTTAGTAGTGACTTCACCTAATTTAACTACCTTCCAACCTCTATTCTCCATCATTCTCCTTTTTTAATTTTACTCAATACATCCTTACACAAGCTATCCATTCTCGAAAAACCAAACCATTTCTTCCCCAAATCTTTTAGCGAAGCGCCAATGTGGTACAACTCCTTTTCATCAATGATTAAAAAGCGGTCGTGGCTTTGTTTAAACAATTCTGCTTTTACCTCAGGATATTGTGCATTGTGTTTTTCTAAATCTAACCGAAGCTGTTTACTTATACTTGCTGTATATATCGTAGCTGTTACGTTTTTTTTACGTTTGCTAAGCAAGGTTAGTATACTATCGTCTATGTAATTGTCTATTAAAATAATGGATGATTTAGCGTTTTTTATTACATCGCTTACAAACTGATAGGCATCATAAACCTGTCCATCAAAATACACCCCGCGCTGTGGGAGTTCACTATTCTCTAATGCGGAAAAGAGCTTGTTAAATTTTTGATCATGCTCGATCAATTTGTTTTCAATACTTGAAAGACGTAAATGCTGGAGTGTTTCTTGGCCAACTAATTTCCTTAATTCTACAAAAGCATTCATAATTTGTATGCTGACTTTTACAGCAATTTCGCTTCGTAAAACGGCTGATAACATAGCGACCCCTTGTTCTGTAAATGCATACGGGTTTACAGTGGAATGTTTTAACGATTCGAACCGGTCGCAATTTGCGACCAGTTCATGTTTTTCTTGGCTATTCAGCTGAAAACGAAATGTTTCAGGAAACCGGTCAATGTTGCGTTTTACCTGTTCATTTAACCTTTTTACTTCCACCTGATACATTTCTGCCAGATCTCTGTCGAACATGACTTGTTTCCCCCGAATCGTAAAAATTCGGTTTTCTATATGTTGTTGGGAAAGGGTTAAATCTTTACTCATTCTTTTGGCAATTCAATTTTTAACAAATTTTCAGCAATTATGGCATTCAATTCCGCTTCCTTGGCTAATTGTTCTTCCAAAGTCGTTTTCAAAGACGTAAAACGTTCTACAAAGTTAAAATCGTCTTCTTCGTCCGGTAAACCTACATAACGCCCAGGCGTTAGTACATAATCTAACTCGGCGACTTTAGACACCGGCACCGAAGCACAGAAACCGGCTACATCTTCGTACTGTCCATCTACGTTTCGCCAATTGTGGTAAGTAGAAGCAATTAAGTCGATATCCTCTTTACTCAGCTCACGGTTTCTACGGTTAATCAAATGCCCCAAATTACGCGCATCAATAAACAAGATTTCGTTTTCGGTATTACGGAATTTGGCATTCGGTACTTTCTTACGGCGCATAAACCATAAGGCCGCAGGAATTTGCGTATTCAGGAACAACTTCGCTGGTAAATTCACGATACAGTCAATCAAACCTTCTTCGATCAAGTTTTTACGGATTTCTCCTTCACCCGAAGTTTTAGAAGTCAAAGCTCCTTTTGCCAATACAACTCCGGCTTGCCCTGTTGGCGCTAAATGATGAATAAAATGTTGTAACCAACCAAAGTTGGCATTCCCAACGGGAGGAGTACCAAATTGCCAACGCGCATCATTACGCAATAAATCTCCCGACCAATCGCTCACGTTAAACGGAGGATTGGCAATGATATAATCGGCTTTTAAATCTTTGTGAGCATCGTTCAAAAACGAACCTTCTGAGTTCCATTTTACCCCTGTAGAATCAATTCCACGAATGGCTAAATTCATCTTCGCCAAACGCCAGGTGGTTTGGTTGGATTCCTGTCCGTAAATCGAGATATCATCAATTCTTCCCTGATGGTCTTCCACAAACTTTTCCGACTGCACAAACATACCACCCGAACCACAACACGGATCGAATACACGACCTTTGTGTGGTTCCAGCATTTCTACCAATAACTCTACTACCGAACGTGGCGTATAGAACTGTCCGCCTTTTTGACCTTCCGCCAAAGCAAACTGACCTAAGAAATATTCGAAAACGTGACCTAATACATCGGCAGAACGCTCTTGCGTATCGCCAAAGTCAATATTCCCAATCAAATCGATTAAATCGCCTAAGCTGGTAGGATCCAAATTTTGTTTGGCATATACTTTTGGTAAAATACCTTTTAATTGTGGGTTTTCTGCTTCAATAGCATCCATTCCGTCATCTACAATTTTACCAATTGTAATTTGCTTTGCCGAGCTTTGCAAAAAAGACCAACGAGCAGAAGGCGGCACAAAGAATACGTTTTCTGCCGTGTATTCTTCTCTGTCTTCCGGATCAGCTCCTTGATCGATTTGTGCTGTTAATTCTGCGTGTAATTTCTCAAATGCAATTGATATATATTTTAAGAAAATCAATCCAAGAACCACATCTTTATACTCCGCAGCATTAATATTTTTACGCAACTTATCCGCTGCTTTCCATAAGGTTTTTTCTATCGTTTCTTGAACTTCTTCTTTTTTCTTTTTAGCCATTACTTTTACTGAATTTTAAAAAATAAATTAATTGTTAAATATACAAAGATCAAACGAAAGTAAAAAGAGGAAAACCGTAAATGCGTAAGAACGTAAGAGAAATTCCGCAAAAAGATTTTTCTATTTTTCAGTAGTAAAAAAAACTATTTAAAAGAAGGGGATAAGAGCAAAGAAAAGAAGTAGGGTTGGGGGTTTACACTATTATACGCTAATTCAGCATTTTTTTTCTCTCAAAAAAAAATAAAAAAGTGTTTTCTGAAAAATCACTTACGTTACTTACGTTGTTACTTTGAAGAAATAAAAAGAAAATTAATACAGTAAAATAAAAGCTTGTTGAATAGCAACCACTAACATATTGAAAAAAAAAGTTTTAACACTCCAAAAGATAAAAATTTGGATTTTATTAAGAATAAACTGTAATATTGCAGAAGTAATCATCAAGAGTTTCTGATCTATCAGAATACCAACCGAGCTTAAACCTGCCACGGTGGTTTAGAATGAGGGCAAACCTGCCAAAATTATAAGGTTATCTCCCTAAAAAATTCTCTTGCGATGATTTGTAATTATTAACATTATAAATTATGCAACATGGTACATCCACATTTCAGTACAGAAAAAGCTTTTGTACAACAAGAAGGCACAACTTACAAAGACGATTTCGGCATAGGCGACCTTTCTGATTTTCGAAAATTAGCGTTTATTGAATACGATCTAAACATCGGTGAAGCACCTATATTCTATTTTTATAGAATTACTAATGACGACTACATCCAATGGATTGATGTTTTCTTAAATGACGAAAATGATGAAAAATCTATTGTTGAAGCTTCAAAAAAACCTCAAAAAATTGTTTGTCAGTACAAATACGATTATGATTTTAGCTTTATTGGTAATCTACTCATTGTATTTACAGAATTCATTCACGCCAGAAGTATGTTTGACGGAAGGGTAATAAAATTTAAATCGGACCTCATTTCGGATATACAATTTCGTCAAATTCAAGAAAATATTGCAAATAGAAAAAAAGGCGCTGCAAAAAGTAAACTTCTGGATTTAATGAAAGTAAATGGTCTTTCTCCTAAAGTACATGACGCAAAAAAAGGTTTATATTTAAGCCGATGCGTTAATTCTGGAAACCATTATCTTTTCATCTCCATAAGTCCCGAAAAAGAAGAATGGGGCTGTGGATATTGCAAAAGAAAAGGCGGAATCGAAGAATTGGAACAATGGATATCAGAAAAAAAACAATCAAAAAACTAAGAATATGGGCACAAGATTTAAAGAAAAAAGTAATCAAGATTTAGTTGATATTTTCAATAACGAAGTTGGAAATCCAGGTTGGGGCTCTACAAGAGCAAAATTTCTATCAGAACTTAGAGAAGAAATGCTTGGTAGAGCGATAAATTTTAGTTTAGTTGCCCAAAAAGATTCATTGCAACTTTCAAAAAAAATAATTCTAATGGATGATAAAATTGCCTTTGATATGACTAATGAAATTAAATTGGAAACGTATACGGCAAAACTTAATATTGGGTTACAAAAAAATTATGATAATACGTATTATGCTAAAAGTGATTACATCCAGTTCTTACAAGAATATCAAACAAAATTAATTACAGAAAAAGGCATCCATCTAAGTGCTGCTGTACAGGAATTTGAGTTGGTTTATGGAAATTTAGTTGAAAAACATTTGGTTTTGAATTTTGTTAATTATCCAAAATTTCCATTAGAAATAAATATTTTCAAAAAAAATATTAACCTTCTAGGTAAAAAAATGATGAAACAGTTTAATCAAAATAGGATTATGATTGAATATCCAGATGAAACTATTGTTTTCGAAATTGATCCAAAGATTGATCCTAAAATAAGTTTGTGAAATCTTTTTAACAACAAGAAAGACCGAAAAGTCGGTCTTTCTTGTATTAGAATCTGAAAGGTATTTTTTGTTGTTCTAGAACTTCTGTTTTTGGATTTTCAAATTGTTTGTTATCTTTATCAACTTCTTCGTATTCATGGAGAATTAATGGGTATACATAGACTTTGTTTTTAACAATTTTCTTGAAGCCATGTTTTTTCAACGCCATTCCTAATTTACGTACTGTTGCTTCGTTGATGTTGATATTTGCCCTTGTGGAAAGGATTTGGGCTATCTGTGTGGTATTGAAAAAATATTGAGCTTTGTCTTTTTCGGCAGGTTCGAACCACGTTAAAAGCAATTCTTCTTCTGGGCTTCGCAATTGGTATTGTTCGTTATTTTGGTTTATTTCTTTGATTTCTTCTTGGTTAAACCAATGTCTAAATCCGTCCTCTTTTAGTTGCATTGCTTGAGCGTAGACTTTATTGATATCAATATCATGGGTGTACTCGATGTGTTCTACTTCGAAGCATAAGAAACGGCGTGAGCCAGTGGTGTCATTTAGAAACTGAGCCGTATTTACCGAACCTGCAAAAGATGCTCTTCT
>NZ_JAYRPD010000069.1:0-6666 GCF_041911335.1 Flavobacterium sp. | reverse complement strand
TGTTTAGAAACCAATTCACAAGAATAATGCTTCTTTAAAACTAATTCTACGCATTCTAACTTAAATGCATAATCATACTTGACTTTTCTTTCCATAAAAATACCCCCAAATAGTGTCTAACTTTTTGGGGGCAGTCTATTTAGAATCCCTTTTTTTTATGTATTAATCTTCATCGTCTTCATCAGCATCATCGTCGTCTCCGTCTACTGAATCTTCGATATCATCTGAATCATTTGAATCGTCATCGTCTTCATCGTCTTCATCGATATCTAAGTCTTTTAAAGCTCCGATTTTTTCATCTGGTACTGCTACCACATCATCTTCGATAATGTCATCCTCGTCATAGTTTTCGATTCTATCAGCAAGTTTAGTACTCACTTTTACCAAGTAAATAGTGTCTTCAGTACGAACTTCTACAGCTTCAACCGTTTCATTCTTAGCATTTTTAAAACGAATAACATCCGAATCATCATATCCGTCAGGAAATTTCTCAACTAGTAAGGTTAAGATTTCATTTGTTAATTTAGCGTAATCAACAATAACTCTTTTCATTGGGTAGGTTTTAATCTTGTAATTTCGTCAAATGTAATATCCTTAGCTTATATTTTCAAGTAAAATTTAATATTTTTTTTAAAAATTTTACCAGCCTAAAACGTAAGCAAACATCAACGGCGCAACTATCGTAGCGTCAGACTCTACGATAAATTTAGGCGTTGTAATATCTAATTTACCCCAAGTAATTTTTTCGTTTGGAACAGCTCCAGAGTACGAACCATAACTAGTTGTTGAGTCAGAAATCTGACAGAAATAGCTCCAAAATGGCACATCATGCATTTCCATATCTTGATATAACATTGGAACAACACAAATAGGAAAGTCTCCTGCGATACCACCACCAATTTGGAAGAAACCAATTCCTTTTCCTTCGCAATTTTTCGTGTACCAATCCGCTAACCACATCATGTATTCCACACCACTTTTCATTGTAGTAGGTTTGAATTCACCTTTGATACAGTAAGAAGCGAATATGTTGCCCATTGTACTGTCTTCCCATCCTGGAACTACAATTGGTAAATTCTTTTCAGCAGCTGCAACCATCCAAGAATCTTTTGGGTCGATTTCATAGTATTGTTCCAAAACGCCTGAATTGATCATTTGGTACATAAATTCATGTGGAAAATATCTTTCTCCTTTTGAATCGGCATTATTCCAAATATCAAATAAATGTTGTTGTAATCTTCTGAAAGCTTCTTCTTCAGGAATACAAGTATCAGTTACACGGTTATAGTGATTTTCCAATAAATCCCATTCTTCTTGTGGTGATAAATCTCTGTAATTTGGAACTCTTTTATAAGAATTATGAGCTACCAAGTTCATGATATCCTCTTCTAAATTAGCTCCTGTACAAGAAATAATATGTACTTTATCTTGACGAATCATTTCGGCTAATGATTTTCCTAATTCTGCAGTACTCATGGCACCTGCTAATGTAATCATCATTTTTCCGTTGTCTAATAAATGCTCTTCATATCCTTTTGCTGCATCTACTAAAGCAGCTGAGTTAAAATGAAGATAATGTTTCTCGATAAACTGACTAATTGGTCCTTTGCTCATTACTTTTTATTTTATTGTTCTTTTTTCTTGTTGTATCCTAAAATTTCTAAAACGTCTTCGGCTTTTTGTTGCTCTGAAAATACTTCGGTAGCAATAATTCCGTTTTTGTCTTTATCAATTAAAATGTGTTTTGGTTGTGGTAAAATACAGTGACTTAATCCTCCAAAACCTCCAATAGTTTCTTGATAAGCTCCTGTATTAAAGAATCCGATGTATAATGGTTTTTCTTTGTTGTATTTTGGTAAATAAACCGCATTCATGTGTTGCTCCGAATTGTAATAATCATCGCCATCACAAGTTAATCCTCCTAATAATACCCTTTCATACGTATCATTCCAGCGATTCACCGCCATCATAACAAAACGTTTATTAATTGCCCAAGTATCTGGTAGGGTAGTGATGAAAGAGGAATCAATCATGTTCCAATTCTCTCTATCATTTTGTTTCTTTTGGTATAACACTTGGTATAAAGCACCGCCAGATTCACCAACAGTAAACGAACCAAATTCTGTAAAAATGTGTGGTACAGCTACTTCAGCTTCGTCACAAGCAATTTTGATTTGGTTTAAGATTTCGTCTACCATATATTGGTAATCGTAATCAAAAGCTAATGAATTTTTTATAGGGAAACCACCACCAATATTTAAACTATCTAATGAAGGACATTCTTTTTTCAAAGCAATGTACACTTTCATACATTTTAATAATTCGTTCCAATAATACGCTGTATCACGAATACCAGCATTAATAAAGAAGTGAAGCATTTTTAATTCTACTTTCTTATTTTCAGCAATTTGCTTTCTATAAAATGGAACGATATCTTTATATCCAATTCCTAAACGAGATGTATAAAACTCAAATTTTGGTTCTTCTTCAGCTGCAATACGAATTCCAATTTTGAATTTACCATCAATCTGCTCTTGAAGTAAATCTAATTCTTCAAAATTATCAATAACAGGAATCGTATTTTTATGACCATTATTTATCAATCGTGCAATGTTTTCAACATATTGAGCTCTTTTAAACCCATTACACACTACAAATGTGTTTTTGTTGATTTTACCTTGCTCCATTAAATTTTCAACAATATTAATATCAAAAGCAGAAGAGGTTTCAATATGAATATTGTTTTTTAGAGCTTCGTTTAAAATAAACTCAAAATGAGAACTTTTTGTGCAATAGCAGTAAAAATATTTAGCATCGTAATCATGTTTTTCCATTGCATTTCTGAACCACATTTTCGCACGATTAATGTTTTGAGAAATCTTAGGCAAATAGGTAAATTTCAGAGGAGTTCCGTACTCTTCAACCAATTTCATTAAATCAATTCCATGAAATTGTAGTTCGTCTTTATTTAAAGTAAATTCTTCTTGTGGAAAGTAAAAAGTCTGATTAATTAAGTCGTAATATTTTGTATTCATTTTGAAAAATAAGATTAAAAATTAAAAAAGCTTAAATGTTTACCTGTTTTTAATCTTAATTTTCAAACCCTAATATTTGCAAATCGAATCAATAGTTTTTCGCTAAAAGTCTTCGATAACGCGAATAAATCAATTATATGAAAACAAAAAATAGAAAAGAACAGCCGATCAATAATAGACAAGTCAGCATTCCTATTGCTAAGAATTCTGTTGAAATTGTTCGTATAGTTGTTTTCTTTCATCGGTGCAAAGTTAAAAAAATAAAATGGCTATTATTTAAAGAAAATGTAAAAAAATAATTAGACAGCATAATCTTCAAATGCCTTGAAAATCAATTTATTGTCAGCTTCTTGATTGATTTTTATTTTTCCAATTCCATCAAGAAGTGCAAATTGTACTTTTCCGAATTCATTTTTCTTATCGTAAATCAATAGTTCAATGATTTGATTAATATCATTTTCATTGAATTCAATACGTTCAAAAATATCATTTATAATGTATTTAATTTCGTGATATTCTTCATTAGTTAGCCATCCTTTTTCTTTAGAAATATAGCTTTCTAGAATCATTCCTGCAGCAATTGCTTCTCCGTGAAGTAAGCTCGTTTTATTTTCATTTTCTAAGAAATAGCTTTCGATTCCATGACCTAAAGTATGTCCGAAATTTAGTGCTTTTCTAATTCCATTCTCGGTTAAATCTTCGCAAACAATAGTGTTTTTTATTTCAATAGATTGATGAATTAATTCGTTTAAATCATCTGTGCTTAAATCTTTTAATCTTTTAAATTTATTCCAATAGTTCTTATCGAAAATCAATCCATGTTTTAGCATTTCAGCTAATCCGGAGCGCATTTCTCTTTGTGATAAAGTACTTAAAAATTCGGTATCAATAATCACAGCTTTAGGTTCGCGAATAATCCCGATTTGATTTTTTAAATTTCCTAAATCAACCCCATTTTTTCCACCAATAGACGCATCTACCATGGAAAGCAATGTAGTAGGAATATTGATAAAATCAATTCCTCTTTTAAAAGTACAAGCTACAAATCCACCCAAATCAGAAATTACACCACCGCCTAAATTGATGATGATACTTTTTCTATCGGCTCCTAATTCTGACAAAGCAGCCCAAACTTCTGTACAAGTAGCAATGTTTTTATGAACTTCACCTGATTCCAATTCAATAATTTCAATTTCAATTTCGGTTGCCAAATTATTTAGTAAATGCGGCAAACAAAACTGAGATGTATTATCATCAACTAGAATGAAAATTTTAGAATAATGTGTTGGAACAAGATACGAAGCTAATTTTTCATAACCTGTTTCATTAAAAAATACGTAATAATTAGTTGCTTGTATGGTTTGCATGAAAATGTGTAAAATTTGACTGCAAAATACGTCATTTTTTATTTATTATTCGATAACTGTGGCGTATATTTGTATCACCTTATTTCAAAACACAATGAACACACTATTTAATAATACAGAAGTTGCTTTTGCTTTAAAAAGTGACACCGAATTAGAAAGAGCTTATTTTTTATTCAAATTAATCGATAGTCAACCCTTAGTAAAAATTGGAACAGCCGTAACTAATTTTGCTTTAAAAGCGCATTTGCCAGTAGAAGGATTGATTCGTTCTACTGTTTTTGATCACTTTTGTGGTGGTGTAAATGAAACTGATTGTCTTCGTGTGGTAGATAAAATGTATACGAAAGGAGTTTCTTCGGTTTTAGATTATTCAGTTGAAGGAAAAGAAGAAGAAGCGCAATTTGATGCTGCTTTGAACATGACTTTAAAAACAATTGAATTTGCTAAAGAAAGGGAAGCTATTCCGTTTGCGGTTTTTAAACCAACAGGATTTGGACGTTTAGCCTTATACGAAAAAGTAGGAGAGAAGGCTTATTTAACTGAAAACGAACAAAAAGAATGGAACAGAGTTATCGAACGTTTTGATATAGCTTGTAAAACAGCATTTGAAAAAGACGTTTTATTGTTAATTGATGCAGAAGAAAGTTGGATGCAAGATGCAGCAGATGCAATTGTTACCGATATGATGCGCAAATACAACAAGCAAAAAGCAATTGTTTTCAACACGTTACAAATGTATCGTTGGGATCGATTGGATTATTTAAAAAATCTTCATGAACAAGCAAAAGCTGAAGGTTTTTATATTGGGATGAAATTAGTTCGTGGTGCTTATATGGAAAAAGAGAATGAAAGAGCGGCAGAACGCGGACAAAAATCTCCAATTTGTATTTCAAAAGAAGCTACTGATATAAATTACGATTCTGCTGTTTCTTATATGGTAGATCATTTGGATATTATGGCAGTTTTTGCAGGAACTCACAATGAAGAAAGTTCATACAAGTTGATGCAATTGATGCAAGAAAAAGGAATTGCTAAAAATGATAAACGTATTTTCTTCGGACAATTATTAGGGATGAGTGATAATATCAGCTTTAATTTGGCAGCTGAAGGTTATAATGTTGCAAAATATTTACCATTTGGTCCAGTAAGAGATGTGATGCCTTACTTAATAAGAAGAGCAGAAGAAAATACTTCAGTTGCTGGACAAACTAGTAGAGAGTTAACACTGATTAAGAAAGAAAAAGAACGTAGAAAGTTATAAATGATAAAATCCCGCTAGTGCGGGATTTTTTTATGGTTTGATATAAATATGATAAAAACAAAAAATCCTACATTACTGTAGGATTAAATTTTTTGTGGGCGATGAGGGATTCGAACTTTCCTCATAATACGCTCATATATAATAAATTATATAAGTCTAAAAATCAAAGGTCTCGATTTTGCTCCTTGCATATAGAAACAAATATCATTAAATCTTAATACAGTAAATTTAATAATTTTTATAATCTTTTACAAATTAATTTATTACTAAATGATACTAAAAAATGAACTGGTTATTTAAGTGTTTATAAGTCCTTTTCTTGATTAAAATTTGTTTTTGTATTAACCCTATTTTAACCAAAAATCAAGTGAGTTACTTGTTCATATTTTATGCCGCTATATGTACAGAACTCTTCAATTGTTAGAAACTCATTTTCGTGTTTGTTGAGGTCTTTTTTTATCTTTTGCATCAATCTAGTACTTTGACGATAACTCTTGCCTGTTATTCGTTGTATGTCCTTTGGATAGATGCACACCCTCTGATTATTCAATTTCATACTTTATCTATACCTTTGATTAAGCTATGACTTACTTCTGATGTGCAGAAAATCTTTTGCAATTTAGTTATAATTTTTCATACTTATTTATTGGCTTTTTATGTTAATTTAAGACACTTGTGTCGATTTTGGACATATGGTACATCTTTGACTTTTTCTTTTGTGAAATGCTTTGTAATCTTTGCTTTAATCATTCAAAATGTGGTTGCAACTTATTGATGGAATGAAGGAGATTTTAGATGAATGTTTAACAAAATTTTGAAGTTATGGCTAGACAGAAAGGCATAATTAAACTGATGTAAATCATCAGCAAAAAGTGGACTGATTTAGTTCAAAACTAAGAGAGTGTTTTCAAAAATTATTAACTTTGAAATAGTATGAAAACACCTAAGAAAAAAACAGCAGAGAATTTCATTAAAGACATTCGTAGAAATACACGAAGAATCT
>NZ_JAYRPD010000068.1:0-19375 GCF_041911335.1 Flavobacterium sp. | reverse complement strand
ATTTGTGTTATCAATTATTGTAAACGTAGCAGTAGTTGAAGAACTATTTCCGCAATTATCAGTAGCTGTAAAAGTAACTGTTGCCGAACCAGTAGCTCCACAAGTGTCAGAAACCGAAGTAAAGTTGTTACTCCAAGTTACCGAAGAACAAACATCGCTAGCAGAAGCACCACCGTTAGAAGCTAACCAAGCGTTTAAAGCAGCCGTATTTCCAGCACCATCACATTGCACTTCTAAGTTAGAAGCTTGCACCGAAATCACAGGATTTGTTGTGTCGATGATGGTAAAAGTAGCAGTTGTAGATGAACTATTTCCACAATTATCAGTAGCAGTAAAAGTCACTGTTGCCGAACCAGTAGCACCACAAGTATCCGAAACTGAAGTAAAGTTATTGCTCCAAGTTACTGAAGAACAAGCATCGCTAGCTGAAGCGCCACCGTTAGAAGCTAACCAAGCGTTTAAAGCAGCAGTATTTCCTAAACCATCACATTGCACTGTTAGATCCGAAGCCTCAGTAGCAATCACAGGATTAGTATCATCAACAATAGTGAAAGTTGCCGAAGTAGTAGAAGCATTTCCACAAGCATCAGTAGCAGTGAAAGTCACTGTTGCCGAACCCGTTGCTCCACAAGTATCAGAAACTGCAGTAAAGTTATTGCTCCAAGTCACTGAAGAACAAGCATCGCTAGCTGAAGCGCCTCCGTTAGAAGCCAACCAAGCGTTTAAAGCAGCAGTATTTCCACTTCCATCACATTGTACTTCTAAATTTGAAGCTTGAGTTGTAATTGTTGGATTCGTTGTATCATTGATAGTAAATATCTGGCTACATGTTACAACATTTAAAATTGTATTTTCTCCAGCATCTCTTATTCCGTTATCATTTGCATCTAAGTATTCGGTAATTGTATAAGTTCGGGTTACTTGTGTATTACAACCTAAATAAGCACTATTTGAAGCAGTTATTTGAATTACACCACAAGGATTGTTTCCAATTATACCATTACCATTTCCTAAAGCTTCAAATTCTAATTCAGTTAAAAAAGTTGTTTGAGGTAATAAATCATAACATTGTAAACTTATAGGTGAAAATGTTGGACAGGTTACTAAAAATTCACAACAAACCACAGCAGAAATTGTAGTTGTGTAATTTTTAATACATCCTAAAGCATCAGTAATTGTTGCTGAATAAGTTCCTATTCCTAAGTTTGATAAATCTTGAGAAGTTGCATCAGTATTCCATAAAACGGTATAAGGAGCCGTTCCTCCTGAGATAGTTAAATCAATTGAAGCAGTTGAACCAGGTACACAAGTTAAACCTTGAACATTTGCATTTACATTAACTTCGCTTGGATAAACAATAGGAACAGAATATGTATTTGTCAATCCCATCGCGTCAGTTACTGTTAAAGTAGCTGTGTTGGATGAAGAATTATTGTAATTGAAAGTAGGATTTTCTTGTGTAGAATCAACTGTTCCATTAGAATCAAAATCCCAAGCATAAGTATAAGGAGGAGTTCCTCCATTAGTTGTTGAATCGAAATTAATGGTTGAAATATTCCCTACAGTACAACCAGAATAATCAAATTGAACGGCTAGTGGAGCAGTAATAACAACGCTTGCAGGGAATTCGCATTGTGATTTGTTATAGGTGCTACAAGAATAAGGAACTAATTCGGTTCCATTTCCTGAGGTTTTCCAAACAATTAAAATTCTATTCAGAATCATTTCTTGTCCACAAACCCATGTAAATGGGCCATAAAGCAGACGTTGTCCTGAACCAGGGGCAACTGTTCCTAAGTTAACATTTAATTGTGTAACAACACCATCAATTTCTTAATCAGCAAACATTCTTACATGATATATATTACTATTTGAATTTGATGTGTAATTTAGCATTACATACATGGTTTGAGGCACACCTGGTGTACACGTAGTATTATTTAGTGGAACGCCATTAACATCGGTTAAACTTAAAAATACATCATCTAAAGTGTAGTTATTTGACGTACAATTATAGTAATCCTGATAATAATTAGGAGCAGTACCACATAATCTTAAATCGGGTTTTGTTGTTGTAAATTGTGAATGAACAAAATTAAACCCAAGACAGATAAATAATATCGAAATGGTAATTTTTATTTTCATGAACGTTTTGATTTAATTTAACAATAATTGAAAAAATAGACCAAAAACGAGTAGTAAATGATTAATAGTTGGGGAAAAACAAAACGGGAGTAATCTTTTTTAAAATAATTTAAATTAACTTTTTTAACTCATATCTATTTCTTATAAAAAGTAATTAAAGTTCTAGTTAGGGCAACTATTGTAGAAATTTCTTGGAGCTAAATTACTCAAAAACTAATAGTTAGATACAATTAGGTCAGTGTTTTCGATAAAGTGTTAAAAAAAATCTATTAACTAACTTAAAATTAGCAAAAGCTTTAACTTCTAATTCAAAAAAAATGAGTAATTTAATTTTCTAAACTAATAACTATGAAAAATTTAATACTTATTAGACATTCTAAATCAAGTTGGGATGCTCCAGTTCAAGATATTGATAGATCTATCTCTCAACGAGGTGTTCGTGATGCGCATTTAATCGCTTCAAAAACACCAAAAATTTTACCTCCTTCTTACATTGTTTGGTGCAGTAAAGCAAAACGAACACAAGAAACGGCTTTTATATTTTCTCAATATCTTTCAATTCCACTCGAAACAATTCGTTTTTCAGAGGATTTGTACACTTTTGATGCTAAGAGCTTAGAAAAAAGCGTAAAAAATTGTGAAAATTCATATGATAGCTTAATTCTTTTCGGACATAATGAAGCTATTACAAAATTTGTTAATAAATTTGGAGACCTTTATATAGATAATGTACCAACATCTGGAGTAGTTGCTTTGCAATTTGATACCGATGATTGGAATAACATATCAAAAGGACAAACTAAAGCAACATTATTTCCAAGCCAGTTTAAAAATGAACAATCCTACAAATAACTACATAGATAGAGAAAAAAGTTGGTTAACGTTTAATGCAAGAGTGCTTCAAGAAGCCAATGATGAAAATGTACCTTTATTAGATCGATTTCGTTTTCTTGGGATTTTCTCTAACAATTTAGATGAATTTTTCAGAGTGCGTTATGCGGCAATTCGTCGTATGAGTCTTGAAACTAATGAAACTGAAAAAATTCTGGGAGTTCCAGCTAAACAGTTACTTAAAGAAATCACCGATATTGTTATCGAACAACAATCGGAAAGTTTACGTATTTTAAGTGAAATTGAAAAAAAGCTGGAAAAAGAAAATATTTTCATTATTAACGAAAATCAAGTTACTAAAGATCAAGAAAATTTTATTCACGATTATTTCATTCAAAAAGTTAGTCCGGCTGTGGTAACTATCATGTTAAATGACTTAGAAGAATTTCCTTTATTAAAGGATACTTCGGGATATTTAGCAATTAAATTGGTTATGAAATCAGAATCTCAAAACGAAGAAATTAAATATGCAGTAATCGAAATTCCTAATACGATTAACCGATTTGTAGTTCTTCCTTCTAATTCTGACAAACAGTATATTATTCTTCTTGACGATGTTATACGTCTTAACTTAAATAGTATATTTAACATATTTAATTATGAAAGCATTTCGGCTAACATGATTAAAATTACTCGTGATGCTCAGTTGGAATTTGATAGTGATTTGAGTAAAAGTTTAATGGAAAAGATTTCCAATTCGGTTAAAGAACGAAGAGTAGGAGAACCGGTTCGTTTTGTTTACGATCAAGCTATTGGAAAAGATACTTTGGAATTTTTCCTAAAAGGAATGAATATTTTAAGTTCTGATAGTATTATTCCTGGAGGAAGATATCACAATCGTAGAGATTACATGAACTTCCCAAATTTAGGTCGATACGACTTGCTTTACAGAGAAAACTTACCATTACCCGTTCCAGGATTATCATTAGAAGGTAGTATTTTAGAACGAATTAAAAAGAAAGATTACTTGCTTTATGCGCCATATCAGTCTTTTTCTTATATCATCAAATTTTTGCGAGAAGCGGCTTTAGATCCAAAAGTAGCTTCTATAAAAATTACATTGTATCGTTTGGCTAAGAATTCGCAAATCGTGAGTTCTTTGATTAATGCTGCTAAAAACGGAAAAAAAGTAACGGTTCAAATCGAATTGCAAGCGCGTTTTGATGAAGAAAGTAATATTTCCTATTCCGAACAAATGCAAACCGAAGGTATCGAATTGATTTTTGGAGTAAAAGGTTTAAAAGTTCACAGCAAAATATGTGTTATCGAGCGCATTGAAGAAGGAAGAGTTAAACGCTACGGATTTATTTCGACCGGAAATTTCAATGAAAATTCAGCTAAAGTTTATACAGATGTGACTTTATTTACAAGCAATGTTGAAATTCTTAAAGACGCTGCTAAGATTTTCGATTTCTTCGATGTGAATTATAGAGTACATCGTTACAAGCACTTAATTGTGTCACCACATTATACCAGAAGCCGTTTTAATAAACTAATTGATAGAGAAATTTTAAATGCGCTTTCAGGAAAAGAAGCTTATATTAAATTGAAAATGAACAGTATATCCGATTTTAAAATGACGGATAAACTGTATGAAGCAAGTCAAGCAGGAGTTAAAATTCAATTGATAATTAGAGGAATTTGTTGTTTAATTCCAGGAGTTAAAGGTTTAAGCGAAAATATTGAAGCCATCAGTATCGTAGATAATTATTTAGAACATTCCCGAATTTATATTTTTGGAAATGAAGGCGATCCTGAAGTTTTTATTTCATCGGCAGATTTTATGACACGTAATTTAGATGCAAGGGTAGAAGTAACCTGTCCTATTTATGATCCTGAAATTAGAAAAGAATTAATTGAAACTTTCGAAATAGGTTGGAAAGCTAACGTAAAAGCCCGTATTCATTCGGCAGATTTATTAAATCGTTACAGAAAACGTGGTGATGAAAAACCATTCAGAGCCCAACAAGAAATGTACAATTATTACCAAAACAAATTAGATGTGATTGCCGAAAACGTGCAATAAAAATATAGATGATTACAATAAAAAAATATGCAGCTATCGATATCGGTTCCAATGCCATGAGGTTATTGGTAACCAATATTGTAGAGCAAGAAGGTCAAGCGCCTCAATTCAATAAGAGTTCCTTAGTTCGTGTTCCTATTCGTTTAGGACAAGACGCTTTTACCGTAGGCGAAATTACCGAGGAAAATATTGAAAGAATGATTGACGCCATGAAAGCCTTCAAATTATTGATGAAAGTACACAAGGTAGAAAAATATCAAGCGTGTGCTACTTCAGCCATGCGAGAAGCTTATAATGGTAAAGAAGTAGTCGAAATCATCAAAAAGAAAGCCGATATTAAAATTGATATCATCGATGGAAAAAAAGAAGCCGCTATTATTGCGGCATCCGATTTAAAACAATTCATTAGTACCGATAAAGCCTATTTATATGTGGATGTTGGTGGTGGAAGTACCGAATTTTCTTTATTCTACGAAGGGAAAATCATCGCATCTAAATCGTTTAAAAACGGAACCGTTCGCTTGTTAAATAACATGGTAAACGAAGTCGTTTGGCAAGAAATTGAAAAATGGATTAAAACCAACACCGAACCTTTTGAAGACATCACACTAATTGGTTCCGGTGGAAATATTAATAAATTATTCAAATTATCTGAAAAACAACAAGATAAACCGCTTTCGTATGTATATGTGAGTTCGCAATACCAAAAGTTGAACAGCATGACATACGAACAAAGAATCGCTGAAATAGGTTTAAACCCAGACCGCGCCGATGTAATTATTCCAGCTACAAGAATCTATCTTAACGCCATGAAATGGAGTGGTGCCCGACATATTTACGTACCAAAAATTGGATTATCAGATGGAATTGTTAAGGCGATGTATTATGGGAAGATTTAATTAATTTTTATGAAAATATTTAATACGTTTATTTTTCTGTTTTTATTTTCTTTTTCGCAAGCTCAGGACGTAAAAGTTGATTTTTTAAAATTTAAATACAACATTTCTAGTGTTGCATTTTCTAGTGTTGAAATATTAATTACTAAAGAAAATCAAAAAAAAGATTATTTAGTTGTCAATATTATTAGCTATTCAGGATTGGAGAAAATAAAAACAAAAACGACAATAACAGATATTCAATTTCAAAAAATTATAGAACAATTTAAAAAAGTAAATATTTCTGAAGTCTTAAATAGTTATCAAGATATTTTAGATGGTTCTATTACAGAATTAGAAATAGGTTTTTCTATATCTGATTCCATTTCATTTAAAATGTCTGGTATTGATATCAATAAGTTGCATGATTTAAAGCAAACCATACAATTATTATTAGAAACCACAAATCTTGAAATCGAAGAGTTTAAATAGTTTTACACATCCAAATCAAACGTCTTTCTCAATAAATCTAAAGCTGGATTAATTTGTTTTAAACGTTCAAATTTTTCTTGTGGAGTGAAGGCGTATTTATTTTCAGTAGTTTCATTTACAACAACTTCAATAGTAATATCGTGGTTGTGTAATTTACCTCTTAAATAGCCTAATAATTCAATTGAACCTGATAAAAACTCTTCTTTTGTACTTTGGTTAGGAAGTTCTAATGTGATTTTTGTACCGTTTAATGTTGGGTCGTTCATTTGCATGTACGTTGCCATCAAACGTTTTCCGCTGTCTACCATTTTTTGAGCAAACTTATTCCACTGCAACAACATATCGGTTTCGTTAAAGGCTTCTGAAGGTAATTCTTCGCGATGCCTTTGAACGGTTTGTTGTTGGGCTTCTAACTCTTTTTTCGCTTTAATACTCGCTAATGAAAGTGCCGAAACTTTAGTTCCAGTTGGATTTAAATTGGTTAAAACAGGTTTTGGAATTTCAGGAACAATTGCAGCAACTACTTCATTTTGAACTTGAGGAATTTCCGTAACTATAGGTTCGTTTACAACGGTTTCAGATACAACAACAGGTTTTGTTTCCTCAGTTGGAACCTGAGTTTTAACCGTTGGAACTTCAGTAATAGAGTAGGAGTTGTTCTTGTAATACGTAGCCGGAATGATAAATTTAGCTACTTTTTTTTTTCTCCATCAAAAGTGATAGAGGCTAATTGCATCAAACAAAGTTCAACTAAAAGGCGCTGATTTTGACTGACTTTATATTTCAAATCGCATTCATTAGCTAATTCAATTCCTTTTAATAAGAAATCGTGCATGGCTTTGTGAGATTGAGCTGCATATAAACTTTGGGCATGTTCTCCCGCTTCCAATAAAGATAAAGTTGCAGGATTTTTACAAACCAATAAATCTCTAAAGTGCGAAGCCAAACCAGCAATAAAATGATGTCCGTCAAAACCTTTTGCTAAAATGTCATTGTAAGCTAAAAGCAAATCCGGAATTTTATTTTCTAAAATTAAATCCGTGATTTTGATGTAATATTCAAAATCGAGTACGTTTAAATTTTCGGTAACCGCTTGTCTAGTAAGGTTTTTTCCACAATAAGAAACGACACGATCAAAAATAGACAAAGCATCACGCATAGCACCATCTGCTTTTTGAGCAATGATGTGAAGCGCATCATCTTCAAAGGTAATTCCTTGTTCTTTCGCAATTTCCGCTAGATGTTCTTTCGCATCTTTAACCGTAATTCTTTTGAAATCAAAAATTTGACAACGCGATAAAATCGTTGGAATAATTTTGTGTTTTTCAGTAGTCGCTAAGATGAAAATGGCATGTTTAGGGGGTTCTTCTAATGTTTTCAGGAAAGCATTAAAAGCCGCTTGTGAAAGCATGTGCACCTCATCAATAATATATACTTTGTATTTTCCAGTTTGTGGAGGTATTCTAACTTGATCGATAATACTTCTAATATCATCCACACCATTGTTAGAAGCCGCATCTAATTCAAAAACGTTGAAAGAGAAATCCTCATACGGATCATCATATCCTTCCTGATTGATTTTTCGAGCTAGAATTCGTGCACAAGTTGTTTTTCCAACACCACGAGGACCAGTAAATAGTAAAGCTTGCGCTAAGTGATTCGTTTCAATAGCATTCAACAAAGTATTAGTAATAGCCTGTTGTCCGACAACATCTTTAAATGTCTGCGGACGATACTTACGAGCTGATACGATAAATTGTTCCATAAATTCTATTGAAACACAAATATAGGTTGGGAAATTCCAAAAAGCAAATTCCGCAATTCAAATTGGAGGGAATCTTTATAAAAGTTATTCACAATTTGATATTTTGCTATTAAAGTGTTGTGAAATGCTTACCTTTAATTGAAAGTTTAGCAATAGCTTCAGCATTTTTATCAGAAGAATTAGCCGAAGTTCCAGTCACAAAAACTCCTTTTAATCCATATTTTGAAACGATACCATAAACGGTTGCTTCATCATCTGGATTGGAGTTGCCTTCGTAATGATAAATGTGGTTGATGGTATAATTTTCGGGATGCAAAATAATATCTTCTTCATTTTGATTAAAATCAAATGTAAACCCTTTCTCTCTTAATTTTGTAAGCGCTTCGGAGACAGAAGCGTAGTGATAAATAGTTGACATGAGAATTAAGTATTATAAAATTTTCGAACTATAAATTTACGAATATATTAGCTCTTAAAAGCTAAAGATTATGTTAAACTATCTATTAAAATTTCTTTAAAACGATATAATTTGTTGTAAGTTTGCACCGCAGACCGCCTTATCGTCCCGCCTTGGCGGGGAGGAAAGTCCGGACACCACAGAGTAGCATAGTGGGTAACGCCCATCCGCCGAAAGGTGAGGACAAGTGCAACAGAAAGTATGTACAGGTAATGCTGTAGTGAAACCAGGTAAACTCTATGCGGTGAAATGCCAAGTATATCAGCAGTTTCTGAGCAATCAGAATAAGGGCGACTCGTCCGATGTTGAAGGGTAGGCAGCTTGAGCTAAGCAGTAATGTTTAGTCTAGATAAATGATAAGGCTCCGATTTATTGGAGACAGAATCCGGCTTATAGGTCTGCTTTTTTATTCTGTTGTTGAGATAACTTCGTTTGGATTATCTGAAACTTCTAGATTTTTATTTTTTTCAATTTCAAATAATTCTCTTTCAACGTTATTGTAATCTTTTATCACTTTGATAATTATCAAACAAAGTGGAATCGTGAAAAATTCGTTAGCTAAATTTATTTTAGTTGCTCTAGTTATTTCTTCTAATGTTTCTGCATCCATGTTTAGTCGCATTCCAATTCTTTCTAAAAAAGAAGCAATTATCCAAAGCGTCCACCAAATTCCAACAAAAGTCACATTTAATTTTTTCTTATAATCAGATTTTACTTTACAGATATAATTCTCAGTTTCAATATAAAGTTCTCTCATTATTTGATAAGGTCTGAAAAGATTCAAAATAGGAACAAACCAAGCTCCCGCAGCCCAACCTTCAGTGTGTTCTAGATGTTTTACAACTTGATGTAAGTTATAATAGGCTCTTCTAAACCAAAGAATAAAGAAAATATAGCATAGAATATAGATTCCAAAAGTTATTATTGCTACAATTCTTTGTCTCGAATCATTTAATTCTGCCTCTTCTAAAGAAAATCCTTCAATAGAATTTAGCATACTATATTGTAGTAAATCAGAAATAATTGCAATAACATTTAAAACAAATAGTATTGAAAAAATAGTAATTATATTTTTAGCTCTTTGGTTGTTATTTTTTAACATATGATAGTATTTTTTTATCCTTCATCTTCGTCTTCAAATTCTTCTTCTTCGTCGCTTTCGAATTCATAGAATGAGAAAACAGAACCGCCATAGCTTTTAGAAAAAGAAAAATTAGTCAAATGATCTAATTTGGTATGTTTAGAATGCTCTACAATTAACATTCCTTCTTCGTCTAAAAGTTCGTTTTCAAAAATAAGCTCAATTATTTTTTCAAAATTTTCTTGGCTTAAATCATAAGGCGGATCAGCAAAAATGATATCATAATTTGCTTTGCTTTTTTCTAAGAATTTGAAAACATCACTTTTGATTACGCTGATGTCTAAATCTAATTCTGTTGCCGTTTTTTTGATGAAATTTACACAACCCGTATCGCCATCAACACTAGTTATAGGTCCAGCACCACGAGATGCGAATTCGTAACTAATGTTTCCAGTACCAGAAAACAAATCCAAAACTTTTAATCCGTGAAAATTAAAGTAGTTATTCAGAATATTGAATAAGGATTCTTTACACATGTCGGTTGTAGGACGAACAGGTAAGTTTTTTGGAGCTACTAAACGGCGCCCTTTGTGTTTTCCGGAGATAATTCTCATGAATGATAAAGTATAAAGTGATTTCTCAATTCTGCAGAAGAAACGTCTAAGATTGAAGCTTTATTTGAAACATCAAGTAAAGTACAATTTCTAATGTATTGGTACGCAATTTTAAAAAATGCATCTTCTTCCGTACAATTTCCAAAAAGCTGAACTGAAATAGTTTCTGGATTTAATTGTAATTGTTCGCAAGTAAACAAGATGAAATAAATAAAATCTTCTGGTGTATTGTATTGAAATGAATTGAAAAGAATTAACTGCTGATTTTTTACCACAACAATTTCAAAATGCTCTTTTTGAAGATGAACAAAAACTTGTTTTTCTTCTTTATTCTTGGACAAATCCAAAAGTTGTTTTACTAAAATAGAATTGGCATTTTGGTATTCAAAAGTTTCGTATTGGTCTAATAAAAAGTTATTGATATTAACGAATGGCACATAAACGTTATTCATTTCGTAAGGAAAAATAACATCATGTGTAAAAAAATCAGTTTCAAAAACTTTAGTATTGTATTGCAAGTAACTTGCTAAAAAATGAACATCAAATAGGGAAGTAGGGACAAAAGTATTCAAGTTATTATCATGAATTACCATTACTTCATCAAATGATTTTGTTAAGATAGGATAATCAACAAATGTGCGCCACAATTGTTCTTCAATTACTTTATTTTTCTCAAAGTGAATTGACATTGTGTTTGTTACTTTATTGGAAAGTAAATCAAATACACAAAAAGAAAGTCCACTCAAGGAAACCTGAATGGACAACTTTTTGTATGTTTTTTGAGTAATGTCGTTATTCGTTATTACCATATTTTTTTGGCCAGTTTCCAGTAAGAGTTACTTCTTCTAGTGAACCTAAAATAATTTGAGGACCATTGATTTCGTCAATAGACTCAACTTTATTTTCTTGTTTTACTAATTCTTGATCTAAATCTTTTAATAAAGCATTTTTGTCAATAATAGCTTGGAAAACAGAAAGATTCATGTCGTTTCTTGAAACTACACCTGTTTTCATAACTACAGGAACTTCAACATCACCAACTTTTACAACATTTAATCTTTTGTATCTGTCAGAATTTTTGAATAATGAATCTTTTACTTTAACTGTTCCTAATTTTGTAATAATTACTTCGTCTTTAAAGAAACCACCAACTCCGTCAGCTCCAACTTTAATACCAAAAGCAGCATTTTTAGCAGCATCAATTACAGCAGTATCTTTTCTTGAAATAATTTCAAATTCGCCATTTTCAACAAATTTTACTAATTCATCAAAAGTGTCAGCATATTTTCCATGAACAGACTTGTAACCTGTTTGTAATTTTTTAATATCTAACATTGTTTTAACAGCTACTTCGTAGCGAGCTTCTTTTTCATTTTGAAACTCGATTGGTTTCATAATCGAAGCGTATATTAAATATACAAGAAAAAGAGAAATTCCCCATAATACAATAGTGAATAATTTTTTATTTCCTGGAGTAACAAATTTGTCAATTAGTTTAACCAACGCAAAGATTAAAATAATTAATACGACTAAATAAATAGCAATTTCTAACATTTTATTAATTTATTTTTAGTTAAATAGGTACGCAAATCTACAATTTTTTTTTCTACACAAAAGAATTTCTTGTAAAAATCATCAGTATATTTGAAAAATTAATATTGGCCAAATCTTTTTTATGACTTACAAGCTGTTTTACAATTTATTACAAAATAATTTTCCGTTTCAACCCACTCTAAAGCAGGATATTTTTTTTCAAAAAATTGCCGATTTTATTTTGAACTCAACTTCTGATGATATTTTTATCCTCAAAGGTTATGCCGGAACGGGTAAAACAACCATAATTTCTACCGTAATTAATAATTTAGCCGATGTTAATATGAAAGCGGTATTACTTGCACCAACAGGTAGAGCTGCAAAAGTAATCAGTAATTACTCAGGAAAACCGGCTTACACAATACATAAACGAATTTATTTCCCCAAAAAAAATAAAACCGGAGGAGTAAGCTTTACTTTGCAACAAAATAAATTTAAAAATACTCTTTTTATAGTAGATGAGTCTTCGATGATTTCGGATAATAATCAAGATTCTAAACTGTATGAAAATGGTTCGTTGTTAGATGATTTGTTTTTTTATGTTGATGCTGGAAATAATTGCAAACTCTTATTAATAGGTGATACCGCTCAGTTGCCGCCTGTTAACATGAGTGTGAGTCCTGCTTTGGATATTGACTCGCTTTCGCTTCATTATCAAAAAAATGTGCATCATATAGAGTTGGACGAAGTGATGCGTCAAGCGGAACATTCTGGAATTTTGTATAATGCTACTCAATTACGAGAATTACTGCATTCGCATTTTATTGATACGTTCCAATTCAAATTAAAAGGGTTTAAGGATATTGTTCGCTTGCAAGATGGATATGAAATTCAAGATGCCATTCATCAAGCGTATGATAATTATAGTATAGAAGATACCGCTTTTATTTTGCGTTCCAATAAAAGAGCCAATCAATACAACCAACAAATTAGAGCTTCTATTTTGTCCAAAGAAAGTGAAATTTCTACTGGAGATTATTTAATGGTCGTGAAAAATAATTATTTTTGGTTACCCGAAAATTCAGAAGCTGGTTTCATTGCTAATGGTGATATTGTAGAAATTCTAGAAATTAGAAAAATTCAAGAGTTGTACGGATTCAAATTTGCCACCGTAAAAATCAGAATGGTGGATTATCCGAATCAAATTCCGTTTGACACTGTTATTATGTTAGATACGATTATGAGTGAATCGCCTTCGTTGACTTATGAAGAATCGAATAAATTGTATCAGGAAGTTTTATTGGATTATGAAGAAGAACGACAACAATATAAAAAATTACAGAAAGTAAAAGAAAACCCTTATTTCAATGCGCTTCAGGTGAAATTTTCGTATGCTATTACGTGTCATAAATCGCAAGGTGGTCAATGGAAAACCGTTTTTGTAGAACAACCCTATTTACCTGATGGAATTGATGTAGATTATGTACGTTGGTTATACACCGCCATCACGCGTGCTGAAGAAAAATTATATTTAATCGGATTTAAGGATGAGTTTTTTGAAAATTAATACTTTTGTAATCAAACAAAATCAAAAATGAAAATAATAGCTGTTATTCCCGCTCGATATGCTTCCACACGTTTCCCTGCCAAATTAATGCAAGATTTGGGAGGCAAAACCGTAATTCTTCGTACGTATGAAGCCGCTATTTCAACAAATTTATTTGATGATGTTTTTGTAGTGACGGATTCTGATTTGATTTTCAACGAAATCATTTCGAATGGAGGCAAAGCCATCATGTCGATAAAAGAACACGAAAGCGGAAGCGACAGAATTGCGGAAGCTGTTGAAAATATGGATGTTGACGTTGTAATTAACGTTCAAGGCGATGAGCCATTTATAAACAAAAAACCTTTAGAAGAATTAATCGAAGTATTCAAAAACGATATCGAAAAGAAAGTCGATTTGGGTTCTTTGATGTTTCAAATTACTGACAAAGAAGAGATTAATAATCCGAATAACGTAAAAGTAATTACAGACCAACAAGGTTTTGCGTTATACTTTTCGCGTTCGGTAATTCCTTATCCTAGAGAAGAAAATGCAGGTGTTCGTTATATGAAGCACATCGGAATTTACGCTTTCAGAAAAGAAGCGTTAATGGATTTTTATCGTTTACCAATGTTATCGTTAGAAGCTTCTGAAAAATTAGAACAACTTCGTTACTTAGAATACGGAAAACGTATTAAAATGGTAGAAACTTCACACGGAAGCATTGGAATTGATACTCCAGAAGACTTAGAAAGAGCTAGAAAATTGCTTTAAAGTTCTGTTTTATCACTAAAATAGCCTTTTGTTTTAATTTTTGATGAAAAGAAATTCAAGAAAAGAATCACAAAGAACAAAAATAAAAAGACTTGTAAAATAGTAAAGACTTTTCCTTCAGTTGCTACCGGATAATAATCTCCGTATCCAATTGTAGAAGAGGTAACAAAACTGTAATAAACGGCATCGAACCAATTATTTAGTGGGGCATTCAAGTAATCTCCAGTTCTGTAAATTACTGCAAATGCCAAAACAGATTCTAAATAATTAAAAAATAATAGCAACATCGATCTTTTATATGACCTTGGTTGTGAAAATAAATCAGAAGCAAAAATTAATGTTGGAATGTACAAAACAGTTTCCAACAATATGTAAATTAATACTAAAACGACATAATTGTTGGTTTGCCAATCATTTATAAGTATTAAAATTGGAAATACGACTTTAGCCAAAATGTAAAAGTCCATTGCCAAATCTTTGTACTCGTGACCCAATTTATTTGCAAAATGCTTAATGTATATTCCTGGAAATAGGAGTTGGGAAGAAGATAAAAATAAGCGAACGATTTTTTCAATTCCGTTATCTTCTTCATGGTCATTATTCCAAATAGCTCTTATATTTAGAATAGTTTTTTTCAGAGGACTTATATTGTGATGGGTAATTTTATTTACTTTTCCAACCAATAATTTTTTAACAACACTCATTATGCTAATTTTTTAATAGTAAACAGTTCGTTATGAACTTCAATTTTTGGATATAATCTTACCGAATAATTAGTATCAAATTTATTTTTATAATCAACATTTCTTCTTCTATCTTGATAACCTAAAACCATAGTATTAAACAAGATAAATCCATTTACATTAAGTAAAAAGTTAATACGATTAATAAAGAAATCTTCAAATAGAAAGTTGGGCATTGTAGTATCTTGAAAGATATCGATAATGATTAAATCGTATTTTTCTTTGGTTTTTAAAACGAATTCAAAAGCGTCGTCATTCACAATTGAAACATTGTTATAATTTCCTAATCCAAAATATTTTGTTGCTAATTCAATCACATCGGCATCAATTTCAACTCCTGTGATTTTTCCTTCAAATTTGATTTCTTTTTTTAGCGTTTCAATTACACTTCCGCCAGCAACACCTAAGACTAAAATAGAATTAAAATTCTGAATTCGTTCATAACCAATGTATTTCAATCCTTTTTTAAGCACACGTTGCAAGCTTCCGAAAGAATAATTGGTATTCTCCGAATCCAAAACTAAATACCCATTATTCCAGGTAACTTCAAGGTTTTTACTGTAAACCGATTTCTTTTGATGAATTTTTACAGGTAATAAAAAACTAAGTAAGCGCTTAATCATGTAACTTTGTTTGTAATCGTAAATATAATTTTATTTTTGTCTCAAAATAGCCTCTCATGAAACAAATTATATACAAATTTATTTTCTGTAAAATTTTTGGATGGAAAGTAGTTGGAACAATATCACCAATAGTCAAAAAATGTGTCATTATAGCCGTTCCTCATACAAGTTGGTGGGACTTTTTTCTAGGGATTTTCTCTCGTGGAATTCTAAATTTAGAAATTAATTACGTGGCTAAGAAAGAATTATTTGTATTTCCTTTTAATTATTTCTTTACTTGGACAGGCGGAACGCCTTTAAATCGTCAAAAAAACGAGAATAAAGTAGATACTATCGCGAAAATATTTCATGAAAAAGAAGTTTTTAGATTAGCTATTGCTCCAGAAGGTACAAGAAAAAAAGTAACCGAATGGAAAACAGGTTTTTATTACATGGCCCTAAAAGCAAATGTTCCAATTATTCCTGTAGCGTTTGATTACGGAAGAAAACAGGTGGTGTATCACGAACCATTTTATCCAACAGGAAATATTGAAGCTGATTTAAAATTTTTAAAATCGTATTACAAAGATGTAATTGGTAAAATTCCTGAAAAAAGTTTTACAGATATTTAAAAAATAGAACTCTGGAGCAATTCAGAGTTTTTTTATGGTTTATAGTTTTTAAAAGTACCATTTTTAAAAAACACTACAATGCGCTCAATTTCTTCATGAGAATTATTTTCTGTTTTAAACGATTCTACAGGATTAGGTTCTGAAAGAGTAGAAGCAATTCCTTTTTCTACAGTTGAAAATAAATCTGGTTCCGAATTAGTTGTTTCTATAAACGATAATGTAGAAGCTTTTTTTTCTTCTTCTAAAACTGTCTGAGTTGCATTTTCTGATTTTGGAAAATTACCTTTTCCATTCAAAATCCAATACAAATCTACTTCAGGAAAAACCTCAATTACTTTAATGATAAAATCCAAGCTTGGTTTGTTTCTACCAGAGAGTAGGTGAGACAAACTCGAGCGCTGTACATTTATTTTATCTGCAAAAGCCGAAGCTGATAAATTGTAATAATCGAGTATGATTTCTAACCGTTTAATAAAATCATCAATGTTTACCATTGTAAATAGTTGTTTTGAATTATAGAGTTACAAATGTAAACAAAGCAAAAGGAATATACAAGTTTACAGATGTGAATAATGTAAATAGAATTAAATTTAAACTTTATATAGAATAGTATAACTAATTGATTTTAAATAAATAATTATTGATTTTGGTAACTTATTTAATATTGTAAATTAAATTAATATTATCATTTATAAGTAGCAATTAAAATCGTTTACAAAAGTAAATTCCATGTTGTTTGATTGTGTTTACAAATGTAAAATTAAAGTTGTTTACATTTGTAAATCAAAATAGAATCATGGATTATTTACAATTAGCAACTCAATATTTAGAACCGAAACTTAAAGGGAAATACATTTATTTAGATATCATTTTACCTCTTTTAAACTCTTTGAATTCGGATTTTGAAATTACAGAAATTGGAAAATCGGTTCAAGGAAGAGTTATTCATCAAGTAAAAATTGGAAATGGAACTACCAAAATTTTGATGTGGTCTCAAATGCATGGAAATGAATCTACGACAACTAAAGGGTTGTTTGATTTCTTTAATTTCTTGAAATCTGATAATGAAATAGCAAATCGAATTAAATCGGATTATACCTTAATATGCATTCCTATGTTAAATCCAGACGGAGCTTTCTTGTATACGAGAGAAAATGCTAATAAAGTAGATTTGAATAGAGATGCTTTTAATGCTACGCAGCCTGAAATGCAAGTCTTGCATAGCGTTTATAAAAGTTTTCAGCCAGATTACTGCTATAATTTACACGATCAACGAACTATTTTTGGAACAGAAGGCTTTAATTTACCTGCAACCGTCTCTTTTTTATCACCAGCTTATAATGAAGAGAGGGAATATAACGAAGTGCGTTTAAAAGCAATCCATATAATAAACAATATGAATAATGCGTTACAACTTTATATTCCAAATCAAGTTGGGCGTTTTGATGATGGTTATAATGTGAATTGTACAGGAGATTATTTTACAACACAAAATACACCAACGATTTTGTTTGAAGCTGGGCATTATAAAGATGATTATAATAGAGATATTGTAAGAAAATTTATTTTTATTTCGCTTTTGAGTTCATTTGACGGAAGTTACGAAAACGTTATAGTTGATAAAGAATTGAATAATTATTTGAAGATTCCTCAAAATAATAAATGTTTTTATGATTTTATTTATAAAAATGTCAAAATTATTGATAATAATGTTGAAAAAATAATTAACTTTGCAGCTCAATATACTGAAGTAGTACAAAATGGTCAGTTAAAATTTGTAGCAACTATTACTAAAATAGATGATTTACAAAATTTTAAAGGTCATTTAGAGTATGATTGTAAAGAAGGCTTGTTTTTAAGTAATGGGATTCACTTTCCTATTTTAGAAGAAAAAGCTGATTTTTTTATCAATAATTTAACAGAATTTAACAATGGTGTAAAAATTATTTGATAAATTTGCTTCAGATTTGAATAAAAATCAAAAAATTAACAAATATTATAAGCACTTATGAGTAAGTTTCGTCTAGATGAAGTAGATCATCAAATTTTGGACATGTTGATTGATAACACGAGAGTTCCTTTTACAGATATTGCAAAAAAACTTTTAATTTCTGCAGGAACGGTTCACGTGAGAGTTAAGAAAATGGAAGACGCAGGAATCATTCAAGGTTCTTCTTTGACATTAGACTATGAAAAATTAGGATATTCTTTCATTGCTTATGTTGGGGTTTTCTTGCACAACACGTCTCAAACTAAATTCGTTTTAGAACGAATTAATCAAATTCCATTCGTAACTGTTGCTCACGTAACTACTGGAAAATTCAATATTTTCTGTAAAATTAGAGCTAAAGATACTAAACACGCTAAAGAAGTTATCTTTATGATAGATGATATCGAAGGTGTGTACAGAACTGAAACCATGATTTCTTTAGAAGAGAGTATCAACGACAAAAAACGATTGATGCATACGATTTTTAAAGAATTGTAAAATACGAAAGCCTCTTATTGAGGCTTTTTTTATATCTTTAAGTTATGAAAAATTTACAGCCAAACGAATTTGCTCCATATTACGAGAATTATATCAAATTAGTTCCTGAGCAAGATATCATTAAAGGACTTATAAAGCAAAAAGAAGAAATGTTGCATTTCTTTAAATTGGTTCCTGTTTTTAAACATGAATTTCGATATGCAGAAGGGAAATGGACGGTTAAAGATATTATATTGCATCTAATTGATGCGGAAAGAATATTTGCGTATCGTGCTTTACGTATTGCTAGAAATGACAAGACTGCTTTACCAGGTTTTGAAGAAAATGATTATGTTGTTGCTGCAAATGCTAATAATAGAGAATATGAAAATCTATTAACAGAATACGAAACAGTAAGAAATGCTTCTATCAGTTTATTTGAAACTTTTACAAGTGAAGATTTACTCCGATTAGGAACAGCTTCTAATAATAGTGTTTCGGTAAGAGCTATTGGATATATCTTGTTGGGACATGAATTACATCATAAAAACGTAATTTTAGAAAGATATCTATAATAAAAAAGGGATTCAATTTTAGACTGCACCCAAAAGTTTAGACAAATTTATAATTAATTTTGATAATAGTGAGCTCGATATTTAATCGGGCTCATTTTGTTTAGATTTGATTTAATTCTTTCGTTATTGTAATAGTTTATATATTGTTTTATTTCAT
>NZ_JAYRPD010000067.1:0-1761 GCF_041911335.1 Flavobacterium sp. | reverse complement strand
TGATAATATTTGCCCAAGTATAGGTTTATTTGTATTTTTGGAACGCCTGAAGAGTGACATGTTTGAAAATTTTTGAAAGTTTTTTCAAAATAAATCATTCTCAGGCACTTTTAAAAATTAAACTTTCGGACGGTAGTGATTTACCAATAAAAAAATTATTTGATATGACAATTGTCATTTCAAATAAAAAATCCTTACAAAAACGCAAGGATTTAGATATAATTTTGAATACTAATTTGAAATTAAACTGGTTCTGCGTACAAATCAAATTCTGTAGCATCAATAACTTTTAAATTTACAAAATCACCTGTTTTTAAATAGTATTTTGAAGCGTCAACTAATACCTCATTGTCTACATCAGGACTGTCGAATTCAGTTCTTCCGATAAAATATTGTCCTTCTTTTCTGTCGATTACACACTTGAAAACTTTACCAATTTTCTCCTGATTCAAATCCCAAGAAATTTGAGACTGTAAATCCATGATTTCGGCAGCACGTGCTTGTTTTACTTCTTGTGGTACGTCGTCTTCTAAAGCAAAAGCGCCAGTGTTTTCTTCGTGTGAATAAGTAAAACAACCTAAACGCTCAAATTTCATTTCTTGTACCCAATCACGTAAAATTTCGAAATCTTCTTGTGTTTCACCAGGATATCCAACAATTAAAGTAGTTCTAATTGCCATTCCGGGAACGCGCTCTCTAAATTCTTGTAATAATTTTGTTGTTTTCTCTTTAGTTGTTCCACGTTTCATCGATTTTAAAATATCATCTGAAATGTGTTGTAATGGAATATCAATATAGTTACAAATTTTTGGTTCGCGTTTCATTACGTCTAAAACGTCCATTGGAAAACCACTAGGAAAAGCATAATGCAAACGAATCCATTCAATTCCTTCAACTTTAACTAAGTTTTCTAGTAATTCAGCAAGATTACGTTTTTTGTATAAATCTAATCCGTAGTAGGTTAAATCTTGAGCAATTAAAATCAATTCTTTAACGCCTTTTTTAGCTAAACCTTCCGCTTCTTTAACTAATTTTTCAATAGGTTGCGAAACGTGTTTTCCACGCATTAACGGTATCGCACAAAAACTACAAGGTCTGTCACAACCTTCAGCAATTTTTAAATAGGCATAGTTTTTTGGAGTTGTAGTTAAACGTTCTCCTAATAATTCGTGTTTGTAATCTGCTCCTAAAGCCTTTAATAATAAAGGTAATTCTGTAGTTCCAAAATATTGGTCAACATCTGGAATTTCCTTTTCTAAATCAGGACGGTATCTTTCTGATAGACATCCAGTAACGAATACTTTATCTACTAAACCTTGATCTTTTTTGTCAACATATTCCAAAATCGTATTCACCGATTCTTCCTTTGCATTGTCAATAAAACCACAAGTGTTAATTACCACAATGTTGCCTTCTTGTTCATGTGCTACGTCTTTTCCATTGGCTTTTAGTTGTCCCATTAAAACCTCACTATCATAAGTGTTTTTTGAACATCCAAGTGTAATTACATTGATTTTATTTTTCTTTAACGATTTGGTTCTCATGCTTTTAATTTTGAGGTGCAAAATTACATAAAATAATTAGTAGAAGCACCAGCGTTTGGGATTTTTTTAAAGGTTTGTCCCGCTCATATCTTTGCTCTATTCTAAAAGTATGAATAATTTTATCTTTTAAATAGTATTAATAGATAAGCAAAACAAAGTTGCAAAATTGTGATCCCGCCAGATACATCTTTTGATGATATTGTTGAGACAGGTAAAT
>NZ_JAYRPD010000066.1:0-3922 GCF_041911335.1 Flavobacterium sp. | reverse complement strand
TTTAATATTACTCAATTTTCATTACTTCTTGTTCCAATAATATTAGTTTGGTTTTTCAGAGAATTTTACAAAGACAAACCTTTAAAGTCAATTATTATAAAAGTTCTCGGAGTTTTAGGTTTGGCCATTTTAGGATACATAATTTTCTTAGTTATTGGTGGACTTATTGGACTTGGAATGACGATGCTAAAAGGACCAGAAGCATTGGAATATTTTAAAATGAAATAAAGAAACTGCTTCTAAAATCGGTTTTGCAATAGTGGGGCGAAACTGCAAAGTTCAACTGTAGTTCTTCGGTTCAACTTTTGTGCTAAAATCCCCGCCTTTGGCAATACCCGAACCGTTAGCGGTCAGCTTATAACAAACCGCCGAACGAAATTAACCTATAGAAAATGACAGGAAATCAAAGAACTCTTGAAGAACAAAAAGAAGAATTTAAAAGCAAGAAACTTTTAGCTTCTCCGATTGCAGGATTAATTGCGTGGTTGATAGTGGCTATTTCAGGGATTATTTTTCTTGACAATATTACTGTTTGGGTTTTGTTTATAGCGACAGGATCAATAGTTTATTTAGCTTTGGGAATTTCGAAATTAACTGGCGAAGACTATCTTAACAAAAGTAAACCTAAAAATACATTTGATAATTTATTTTTTCTTACAGTGGCTCAAGCTATTTTAGTCTATTCAATCGCAATACCTTTTTTCATAGTAGATTACACCTCTCTTCCATTAACCGTTGGGATTTTGACGGGATTAATGTGGGTTCCTTTGACTTGGATTATTGACCATTGGGTTGGACTATTTCATTCAATTGTAAGGACAATTTTAGTTTTAATTCTTTGGTATTTGTTTCCTTCAGACAGATTTGTAGTAATTCCAATAGCAATTATTATAGTATATATAATATCAATTATAATCTTGAAAAACAGAAAAATCAAAACATAGAATAACAGCCTAACCGCTAACATGTGTAACCGTTGCGCAACCTCAAATTTCAGGTTTTTTTGTGGGTGTTTTCACGGAATGTGGTTTTAAGGGTTAACGTATTGGGATAAAGGAAATGATTGGTAAATTTGGGTTGTGCTTTCTGTTATGGGATAATCACTTTTTAGCACGCAATTTATGTTGGGAGATTGGAAATATATTCGCATATTTGAGAGTTAGCCGATACAGTAACCACTACAAAACAAGACCTTTGGAGAACTTGTTTCAAAAAATGGTTTGTGGCTATGGTAGCTTGTGTACTCGATGAAAAGCAAGTAAACCAAACTGTAATTGTATTCAGTGGAAAGCAAGGTTTAGGAAAAACAACTTGGATGGAAAAACTGATGCCTAAACAGCTCAAAGAATATATCTTTTCAGGAACCATAAATCCAAACAATAAAGACACTTTAATTCACTTAGCAGAATGTATGTTAATCAATTTGGACGAATTAGAAAACTTAAATAAAACTGAAATAGGTTCCCTTAAAGAAATCATCACTAAAACCCACATCAGAATGAGAAAAGCATACGGTCACAACAATGAAAATATGCCACGAAGAGCGAGCTTTGCCGGAAGTGTAAATACCGCTCAGTTTTTGAACGATACAACCGGCTCACGCCGTTTTCTTTGTTTCGAAGTAGAAAACATTGAATACACCCATAATATTGACATCAACAAAGTGTATGCTCAGGCAGTATCACTCTACAAATCAGATTTTCGCCATTGGTTTAACCAGGAAGAAATCAAAGAAATTAACGCCAACAACGAACAATATCAGTTAAGAAGTCCGGAGGAAGAATTGTTGCTGACTTGGTTTGAAAGTGCAGAAAAAGAAACCGCCCAGTACTTTTTAAACACCACACAAATTCTGCAAATGATAACAAGCCGGGCAAATTTAAATATATCGGATGCTTCAGTAAACAAATTGGGAAAAGCGTTACGAAAACATGGTTACAACCGGGTGATGAAAAATAACTCCTATGTGTACGCAGTTAATTTTTTGGAACCTGAAATAGTAGATGCTAAAAATAAAGAGGGTTCAGAGGTTAAGAAGGTATGTGCTGTGCAGCAGGAAATTCCGTTCCGCTTTAAATCGTGATTTTTAAATATATTAAAATTGAGATGTTTTTGTACTAAGTCTTTTGTACGGCAGGCTTTACGCTCACTTTTTCAATCATTTTCTTATCAGTTTTAAGAATGGTGAAAATATAATCGTTCCAAAAAACTTCTTCTCGCTCTTTTGGGAAATGTTGCAGTTGGGAGATGAGGAAACCACCCCCAGTGTTATAGTCACCGGGTTCATACTCATCTTCCAATTCTAATTTTTGCAATAGTTCGTAGTAGGAAAATTGACCGTCCAATATAAAACTCCCATCCGTATTTTCAGAAATCTGCATTTCTCTGTGTCCATATTCGGTAGCATCCCATATTAAGCGTCCATTAAGTCATCCATCGCAATCAATCCCTCCAGGGAGCTATATTAGTCAACAACAAATGCATAGTCAATTCTTTTAGTTTTAAACTGTTCCAAAACCCGGTAAGCAGCAGTGTTTTCATGCACAAATAGTGGTTATCTTATAAATGACCTAAGTTGAAATTCTTCAGAATCAGTAACTTGAGAAAAAAGCTCTTTTACAGATACATATCCTATCAAATTATCCAGGTTCTTATCTACAACAGGATAAATAGAATGGGATTCTAGATTGCTTTTTACTTTTATCTGTCAAGATGCCGAGTAAGGTAATGCCAATCTGTACGGTGGATAAAAATGTGTTTGGTTTTTTGGGCGGGTGGTATTACTTTTTTAGCATTGGCACTTCCTTTTGTAGCCAAATTTTCAAGTTTGAATTTCTTTGCAGATACCAATGCGTTTTCACTCATTGAGAAAATGCCGTTTAATAATATCAGTAAGAATAGAACCAATATTTCTATGTAATACATTTAGTGCTTCCTGAGGAACGAATTTGCTATGAAAAATATAATTAACCTAAATAATAATATAATTTCTAAAGGTTTTGATTATATTCCAGTAGATAGCAAGCCTCTAGTATTCACGAATGTAAATTGTACCACCATCCGCCTAAATCTTCCCACACAGAAAGTATGGTATATTTTACCTTTGCACTAAACTTTTATAAAGATGAATGATGCAATAAAAAATATACTGATTCCCCTAGACTTTACCCGTAAAAATGAAAAATTTCTGCACATCGCTGCAGCAGTGGCTAACCGTCACGGTGCTAAGGTGCATGTGCTTAATGTGATCCCTTTCTCATTGTTGGGAACAGGAAGTGTATCGAGCGGAAAATTTTTTTTCTACGGAAATGCAATGATTGAGTCTGCGGAAAAACAATTAGCAACTTACAAAATGGTGATGAGGAAAATTACAAATGAAGATGTTATCGCCCAACACGCCATTGGATCTGTCGCTACACAAGTTCTGAAATACAGCAAGCAGAAAAACATAGACCTCATTTTGATGCCTGTGCAATATCCAAAAAAAAGACCGGGCTTTATCAGTTCGAATACCTATGAGATTATCGCAAACAGTGCGGTACCGGTCATGACGATTCCTGAAAATTTCAATAAGGAAAAGTTTGAAAAAATCCTTTTTCCGATTCGCAATGTAAAGGCGGTGGAAGATAAACTGCAGTCTGTAATGCCAATCGCCAAAAAGAATAAAGCCAATGTTCGTCTTGTGGCTATCGACGCTTTCAAGCGCAAGAGTAGCATCCGGAATTTAGAAAATAAAGTACAGCTTTTTGGTGAGAAATTACACAATTCTGAAATTTCTACTATTAACCCAAATCACGCAGTTGAAATTTTTTGAGATAAGTCTATGGGGTAATCCCAAATTCCGACGAACCATTTTCTGCGTTTTTTGGTGAGTGCAATCTTCAGTTTGAGTGTGTCACCTACTTTTTCAAAATAAGCTCCA
>NZ_JAYRPD010000065.1:0-2034 GCF_041911335.1 Flavobacterium sp. | reverse complement strand
TAACTTTCCTCTTTTGAAACGTAGATACTGTTCATTTAAGTCGTTCCACTTGTCATAGGCAGGAAAACCACTACCAAATGCTCTTCTAGCTAATTTTTTTGCTTGCGATTTAGATCGAACAAGTTTTACGTTAGTAGAACCCGCACCTCCTCTTAATTTAAAAACCTTAGGAAAAGTTGTTGATTCAATCCATTTGTATGCCTCTTCTTTTTCATAAAACACCCATGACTTTGCTACGGGTGCATTAAGGGCTTCTAATAAATATTTCTGACCTACTTTGTCATCAAAATGCCAACCTGAATTAAATTCTGGAAATACTTTTTTACCAGCTTGCTCTAACGAAAATAAAAGCCCTTTTGCAAATAAAACATCTTTAGCACTAGAATGATGATGGTGCCATAATAATGCATCACAATCCTTTAATGATTGAATAATATCGGAATCATAACAATTTACAATTTTGTAAGGGACTCCATTTTGCTGACAATATTTTATCCAATCTGGCGAAAAACCCCAATTGGACTTGTGTATGGCTATTTTCATTATTTAGACGATTTAATTAATTCTCCTAATTGATCGGATGTCATAAATTCTACATCAGGATATTTATTTACCACTTTTAGTAACAATTCGTATAAAAGAGAAACTCCATTTTTTCCGTTCTCTTTATTAATTCCACTAACATAATTCAGTCGATGGGTACTCATTATTACAGGGTTTTTCCATAAAAATGCTGCGGATATATCCTTAAAGCATTCGTCTACCCAATTCTTTTTGAGATCTGTTGTGGGTTCAAAATAAACATTTCGTACCAAATAGTATTGACCCAATTTATTTTTTTCTCCTAAAAAATGCTTTATTTTTCTATATCCACCTTCAAGTAGTGGTTCATTTTGAATTTTACCTCCTTGTAGAAATTTTACCCCTTTTTGTGCTAAAAAAGGATTCAAATCAGAGTGCCAAGTATAAACTGGGGCAATAAAAGATTTGGATTGAAACCCAAAAACAGATTCAAATAACGAAAGTCCTTCCTCTAATATAGCTTTTTGGTTGTCCAAAGTATTACCACCATCAACGCCTAAGGCTATTTGCAATTGGTTTCCTAACTCTGGATTTGTCTTTGAGGGTATACCAACCATATTAGAAGAAAAGGCTTCCAAGTCATCCTTACTTCCACTTCTCAACAATTGCATCCATTTAGCAATATTGTAATGCTCTCTAGCATGAAATTGAGGATAAAAGACCTTTTGCTTTATTCCTTGTTTCCATTTATCAAACACTTTCTGTTCTGGATAATATGTGTTTAACGTATCTACAAATGATTCGTAATAATACTTTTCAAACTTACTTTCCTTAATTTTTTCAAAGTCAGGATTTGCCATTACCACATTAGCCGTAATAATTGGAGATTGTCCTTTTGAATTTTTAATAGACAACAAGCTCGAAAAAAGTAATTCTAAATCACTATTTGAGGCGAGGGTATCATTTTGTTCAAAAACCCTTGTATCAATAGGAAATCCTTTTGAGATAAATAATTCATAGACTTCCTTTGAAGGCATTCGAATGCTCCCCCAATCGTCGGACTCAATCACTATAATTTTTCGATTCGTTTTCCAACCACTTAGATTTCTATAGTGCCTATTAATCGTTTTTCTTAATTTTTCTAACATTTGTTGATAATCTTTTCTAGATCCAAAGCAGCTATAAATTCTACATCTGGCCATTTCGATAATATCGATTTTAAAAGCAAGTCTAACGATTGTAATCCATTATCTCGGTTTAAAACGGAAATACCACCAACAAAAGAAGCTCTGTGATTGGAAATTATTGCAGGCTGATTTGCTTTAAAAGCTTGTTCCATATCATACAGACAACGATTTACGCCATTGTCTTCTTCTGACATATTGGCTTCGTACATGCAATTTCTTACCAATACCTTAAGACCAGATTTTCTATTTTTACCCAAATAATTGAATTGAGGGAAATCTTTACCATTCAGTCTTGGGATTTTAAAATACCTACCTACATCTAACC
>NZ_JAYRPD010000064.1:0-1976 GCF_041911335.1 Flavobacterium sp. | reverse complement strand
TTTATACAACAGATATTAGTGTAACGCTTTGGATTCTCAATAAAAACAAAAAAGAAAAAACGGTACAATTGCCTGATGAAGTGCGACAATACCGAAACCGTGAAAACGAAATATTGTTCTTGGATTTAAGACAAAAAGGAATCCCTTTTGAGAAAAAATACACCCAATTTTCTGAAGAAGAAATTAGAGAAATTGCAGGAACGTATCACACTTGGCAGTGCCTTCGACAGGCTCAGGCAACGTCTGAAAACAAGCTGAAAGGTTATGAAGATATCCCAGAGTTCTGTTACAGTGCGACCAAAGAAGAAGTGAAAGCCAAAGATTATTCTCTGGTGCCGAGTAAGTACATTGCTTTTGTAAACCGAGATGAGCAGATAGATTATGAGGATAAAATGAAGGCATTGCAACAGGATATTACCCAATTATTGCAAGAAGAAGCCCAATCTAAAAAAGATTTGTTGAATGTTTTTAAGGAGTTAGGTTATGCAATCCAATTATAAAAGATTAGGCGATTATATACAAGAAGTAAACATCCGAAACAAAGATTTGAAACAATATCCTTTGTTGGGTGTGAGTATTAAAAAAGAAATGATTATTTCTATTGCTAATACTGTGGGAACAGATATGTCAACGTATAAAATTATCCAAAAAAATCAGTTTGCTTACGGACCAGTAACTTCTAGAAATGGAGACAAAATTTCTATTGCTTTATCTAATGAAGAACAAGCGTTATTGTCACAGGCTTATGTAGTTTTTGAAACCAATAATCTATTATTACCCGAATATTTAATGATGTGGTTTCGAAGACCTGAATTTGATAGATATGCTCGTTACAAATCTCACGGAAGTGCTAGAGAAATCTTTGATTGGCAAGAAATGAGCGAGGTTATGCTCCCCATTCCTTCCCTAGAAAAGCAACAGGAAATGGTAAACGAATACCACACCATACAAAACCGCATTAACCTGAACAACCAACTGATTGCCAAATTAGAAGAAACTGCACAAACGATTTATAAACAGTGGTTTGTGGATTTTGAGTTTCCCTTCGACTTCGCTCAGGGTAAACCCAGTGAAAATGGAAAACCTTACAAAAGTAATGGCGGTAAAATGGTTTGGTGCGAGGAGTTGGAGAAAGAAATTCCAGAGGGGTGGGAACTAAAGAGATTAGAAGATGAAGTTACTATAATAAGAGGAGCATCTCCTAGACCTATTGATGAGTTTATGAGTAAGGACAATTCTGGTAAGCCTTGGGTTAAAATTTCTGATGCAACAGCTTGTTCAACAAGATATTTATTTGAAACAAATGAATATATATCTCAAAAAGGAGTTTCTAAAAGTCGAGAGGTAAAAACAGGGACATTGATTTTATCTAATAGCGCTTCTCCTGGTTTGCCAAGATTAATGATGATTGACGCTTGTGTTCATGATGGCTGGTTAATTTTCAAAAATTACAAAAATATAACTAGAGAAATTTTAGTTGAATTTTTAATTTTTAACAAAAAGGATATAGTTTCATCAAGTAACGGAAGTGTTTTTAACAATTTAAAAACAGAAATTTTAAAGGAATATAGAATATTTGTACCTGAAAAAAAAATGATAAATAGATTGACTTCAATACTACAAAAATTAAACAAGCAACTGTTAATTAGAGGACAAAATCATCAAAAACTAGAGGGATTGAAGGAATTGTTGCTGGGGAGAATGGTGAGGAGTTAAAATAAATAAACTAAATAACGTGAAAAGAGATTAGATTTAATTAAATAATTAACAAACCATGCACTCATACCAACCAAAAAAACACCAACGGCGTTCTATTAGATTAAAAGGTTATGATTATAGTCAAGAGATATTTTATTTAAAAATGTCCAGTTTTTTTACTAATAAACTGGACAAATGATTTATATTTGTATTATAATAAAACAATGAAAATATCTGAATACATAGCATTTACTATAGATAGACTTCCTAAAGGCTAT
>NZ_JAYRPD010000063.1:0-2871 GCF_041911335.1 Flavobacterium sp. | reverse complement strand
TTAAAATAATTGCTTCCATTTTCGTAGTTTTTAAAAGTTTATGGAGCAAAATTGTGAAGTAAAAAAAAGTCCCTTAGTCCCAATCGGGTCCCAAGGGACTATTATTTTTTAGAGTAAGTTATCGAGGTCTATTCGTTTGTGAGTCTTTGGTCGTTTATCGCCTCGTGATGGTTTGAGGATGGTTTCGACTGTTTGGGGACTTATTTCGTTGTTATCCTTATCGATGAAGTTATTGACGATCATATTAACGATTTCGCCATTGGAAGCATCAATAAAAGATTTTCCATCAACAAATAGTTCGCGACTTAGTTGGTAGAATATGTCTACTAATTGGTTTAGATTTCCGTTGAATTTTAGCTTTTTAGTGAATAGTTTTTTCTCCAGTTCTAGTTCTTTTTCCTTCTCAATTTCGGAACGCATTTTGCGAAGCGTTTGTAATTTTTCGATGAATTGTACGCATTGCTGGTCATAAGCTTGCAGCTTGTTGTTGATTGAAATGATGTCGGCTTGTCGGTATTCGAAAATTTCTTCGTTTAAAAACAAGATTTGATCATTGAACGATTCCATTTTTTCAACCTGATGTTTGATTTCAAAAAACGAAAAATAACGATCTTCCGATTCGGCATTGATTAACCTTTTCGGAGTAATTTGTTTGGTTTCTTTTACGCTCGAAGATTGCAGCTCTGTTCGTTTTTTCTCGATTATGTTGTACAATTTGTTGAATCTACTCAATGCCTTTTGGCTAAAGAATAGTTCTTCATTGTTCGCTAATAATTTTTCGAACTTGTTTAACCAAGTGTTTCCGTCTTGAGCAAGTTGGAGTTGGTAGTTAATGAATTCGGGTAGTTGGGATTGTGGGATTGTAAATACTTTTTCGAGTAAAGCAATACAATAGTTTTCCAGTGTGGGTTCCTGATCGTGAGTAATGTCAAAAATAGAAGCTGCACTTTGTGCTGTGTCGATGGTTCTCCATTCTGAGAATAATGATTTTTTGATGTTTTGCCCTTTCAAGTTCACGTTTTTTGCTGGTGTTAAATTTGTTCATTATTTGTTATTTGGTTACACTTTTTCCAATGTCACTACTTGAAATGGTATAGTTGCTTGAAGTTCAGGTATACTTCAAGTAAATTTCAATATGATTTTGGAAGTTTTTTACTATTTGGGATGCCTAAAATTAGAACAAATTCAGTACCTGTTTGCGTTGGTTTTCGTACAAGTTTTTAACAAAATTGCGAGGGCTTGTATTTGCTAGGGATGAAAAAAAGTTAGGTGTTTTTCAATAATTCTAGTAATCTAAAATTAATGTATATTTTCTCCTTTCCGATATTTTCGCTCTTTAAGAATCCGGCTTCTTCTAAAGCTATTAAATAATTACCAATTGTTTTTAAAGATGCTATTCCTTCTGATTCTAACTGTGTTCTTTTGGTATATGGTAGTCGGAATAATGCTTCCACTAAATCTTTAGAATAAACTTTTGGCAATTTTTGTTGCATTTCTGCTGCCATATTATTCATCAATGTTTCTATTGAGGCAATTTGGTTTCTTCCTTTTAATGCTGTTTGTTCTACCATATCCAACATGTATAAAATCCAATCTTCCCAATTTCCTTCTTCGGTTACCTTTCTTAAATTGGTATAATATTCATTTTTGTAAGTGATGATATAATTGCTCAAATACAAAGCTGGTAAATCGAGTAAACCTGAAAGTTTTAAATATAATAATAGAATTATTCTACCGGTTCTTCCATTCCCATCAAAAAACGGGTGTATCGCTTCAAACTGATAATGAATGATTGCCATTTTTACCAATGGATCAATCGTATCTTCAGCATGTATAAAATCTTCTAAATTTTTTAATTTCTGACGAATTACTTCTTCTCCTTCTGGTGGTGTATAGACTACTTTCCCAGTCACTGGATTTTTTAATTGCGTTCCAGGAGTATTTCTGATACTCGATTTGTTTTCTTTAATGATTTGCATTAATTGAATAAACAAATTTGTTGTCAGTATTGGTCGTTTTTCTATTTCTTGAAAGCCAAACCACAATGCATCTTTATAATGCATGACTTCTTTTGTTGCAGGATTATCGTACTTTTTTTCTGCAATTGATGCCATGAAAAGTTCATCTTGCGTTGTAATGATGTTTTCGATTGCCGAACTCGCTTGTGCTTCTTGTAAATTGATGGTATCAATAAACAAAGTAGGATTTGGCAAATTCGTAATCGCACCTTTTAATTCCGATAAAGCTCTACTTGATGTAATTAATTTTTTTAAAATATTTTTAGATTCTAAATCAGAATTGGGAGGTAACAATGGTAAGTCATTGTAAGGTGTTTCAGGGTTGTAGTTTGAATTCATCATTATAAAAAATCTTTAAAAAAACGAAGGTAAATTTTTCCTTGCACTTAATTTCGAGAGTAAAAATACTAAAAAATTACCTTCGAAATGATTTTCGAGAGTAAAAAAGTATAAAATTTACCTTCGAAAAAGAAAACGAGAGTAGTTTTTTGAAGAAATTACTCTCGTTCTGTTTTAGTAGATGTAGTTGTCGACCGCTTTGTCTAATTCTTCTGAAATGATTTTAGCATATACTTGGGTTGTACTTATATCTCGGTGGTCCATTAATTTTGATACGTGCTCAATTCTCATTCCATTGTTTAAAGCATTGGTTGCAAAGGTATGGCGGCTTATGTGAAATGTTACTTTTACTGGAATTTCTAATTTCTTTGCTATGCGCTGTAATTGAAAATTAGCTGCTTTATTGGCACTTTCTATAAAAGTATAACGGTATTCATCATTCTTTAAATACAGCTCTTTATTTGTGATTACAGGGAATATAAAGTCGTCTTGTTCTGCATTTTCCTTTTTGTAT
>NZ_JAYRPD010000062.1:0-1691 GCF_041911335.1 Flavobacterium sp. | reverse complement strand
GTCTTTTGTTAAAATAATTGCTTCCATTTTCGTAGTTTTTAAAAGTTTATGGAGCAAAATTGTGAAGTAAAAAAAAGTCCCTTAGTCCCAATCGGGTCCCAAGGGACTATTATTTTTTAGAGGAAATTGTCGAGGTCTATTCTTTTGTGGGTCTTTGGTCGTTTATCGCCTCTTGATGGTTTGAGGATGGTTTCGACTGTTTGGGGACTTATTTCGTTATTATCTTTGTCGATGAAGTTATTGACGATCATATTTACGATTTCACCATTGGAAGCATCAATAAATGATTTACCCTCTACAAATAATTCGCGACTTAGTTGGTAGAATATATCGACTAATTGGTTTAGATTTCCGTTGAATTTTAGTTTTTTAGTGGTTAGTTTTTTCTCCAGTTCTAGTTCTTTTTCCTTCTCAATTTCGGAACGCATTTTACGAAGCGTTTGTAATTTTTCAATCAGCTGAACACATTGTTGGTCATAAGAATGTAGTTTACTGTTTATTGAAATTATGTCGGCTTGTCGGTATTCGAAAATTTCTTCGTTTAAAAACAAGATTTGCTCATTGAACGATTCCATTTTTTCAACCTGATGTTTGATCTCAAAAAACGAAAAATAACGATCTTCCGATTCGGCATTGATTAACCTTTTTGGAGTAATTTGTTTGGTTTCTTTTACGCTCGTAGATTGCAGCTCTGTTCGTTTTTTCTCGATGATGTTGTACAATTTGTTGAATCTACTCAAAGCTTTTTGGCTAAAGAATAGTTCTTCATTGTTGGCTAATAATTTTTCGAATTTGTTTAACCAAGTGTTTCCGTCTTGGGCAATTTGGAGTTGGTAGTTAATGAATTCGGGTAGTTGGGATTGTGGGATTGTAAATACTTTTTCGAGTAAAGCAATACAATAGTTTTCCAGTGTGGGTTCCTGGTCGTGAGTAATGTCAAAAATAGAAGCTGCACTTTGTGCTGTGTCGATGGTTCTCCATTCTGAGAATAATGATTTTTTGATGTTTTGCCCTTTCAAGTTCACGTTTTTTACCGGTGTTAAATTTGTTCATTATTTGTTATTTGGTTACACTTTTTCCAATGTCACGACTTGAAATGTTATAGTTGCTTGAAGTTCAGGTATCCTTCAAGTTGATTTCATTATGATTTTGGAAGTTTTTTACTATTTGGGATGCCTAAAATTAGAACAAATTCAGTACCGTTTTGCGTTGTTTTTCGTACAAGTTTTTAACAAAATTGCGAGGGCTTGTATTTGCTAAGGTTTTGGATTTCGAGAGTAAAAAAAGGTAAAATTTACCTTCGAAAAAGAAAACGAGAGTAGTTTTTTATAAAAATTACTCTCGTTCTGTTTTAGTAGATGTAGTTGTCAACCGCTTTGTCTAATTCTTCTGAAATGATTTTAGCATATACCTGGGTTGTGCTGATATCGCGATGGTCCATTAGTTTTGAAACGTGCTCAATTCTCATTCCGTTATTTAAAGCATTGGTTGCAAAGGTATGGCGGCTTATGTGAAATGTTACTTTTACTGGAATTTCTAATTTCTTTGCAATGCGCTGTAATTGAAAATTAGCTGCTTTATTGGCACTTTCTATAAAAGTATAACGGTATTCATCATTCTTTAAATACAGCTCTTTATTTGTGATTACAGGGAATATAAAGTCGTCTTGTTCTGCATTTTCCTTTTTGTAT
>NZ_JAYRPD010000061.1:0-42698 GCF_041911335.1 Flavobacterium sp. | reverse complement strand
ATAGGAGAGAAGCTATCGGCGTAAGTTCGGAAAATATGTTGCACACAACGTTCCCAGGCTTTACGTCTGTTGCGGACTAAAGAAGCCGTAACTTTCGATTTTGCACTGACTTCAGTGATACAAAATAAACTTTAAATTAAGCCCGAAACCCGCAATAGCGTAAAACCTGTGTTGGCAGATGCCTTTTTTGTGTTGTCGTTTTAGATACTATTTTGTAGATTGTATAATTCGGATATTTTGTAGAATTTCATATTATTACTTTTAACATAGTTACAAATTTCAATTAGAGTTTGGTATTCCGTTTCATAATTATTTTGAAAAGTCGGAACTGGTTTGTGAGCATAAAATATTACGATTTTATTATTATTTTTTGCATATTCTAAAAGTGATAAAAAATAAGAAATACTGAAATGTGAATAATTTTTGTCAATTCCTAAACCAAAAACAAGATTGTTGTTATTGTAATAACAATTTTGAGAAGCTGGATTTGCGTTTCCATATGTTGTTCCGCGAACTATTTCAAATCGATTTAGTAGCAAATTGTCAGTTGTTGTATTTCTTGCACCATAAGGATATGCAAATGATGTAGTTGACAAATCATTATTATTCATTAAAGTTTCCATTGGAATAATTTCCTGATTTAAATATTCGGCGGTTCCGTTTGCTGAAATAAAATTAGGAGCGTTTAAATGATTTAATCCGTGTCCACCAATTTCGTGTCCGTCAATTTTTAAATCTTTTAGCTTTTGTATTTTAGCTGTAGATAACTGATTAAATTTAGTTACAAAAAATGTTGCTTTCCAATCGTAAGGTTCTAAAACATTATTTACTTCAAACCACTCGTCAACATAATCATCATCAAAAGAGATTACAACTCCAGATTGTAAATTTGATTGTTGATTTGGAATATCGTCATTTTCACTACACGAAAATAACACTATGCTTAAAACTAATAAAAGTATTTTTTTTGTTTTCAAATTTCTGTTCTTTTTGCGTTCTGTTTTTTTTCCAAGGTTTCTGCCAACTAGTAAATATCATCAAATATATACAACTTTTTTTAACTTTAAAACTATTCATCAAGTTTTTGCTTACCTTTTATGTCAACCATGCGATCTAAAGGACTCTGTATTCTATCAACAGCAGTTTTTGTTAAATGTGTATAAACAGTCGTGGTTTTTATGCTCGAATGCCCTAAAAATTGCTGAATGTAGCGGATATCCGTCCCGTTTTCTAATAAATGAGTCGCAAAACTATGACGCAACGTATGCACCGTAGCCTTCTTCTCTAAACCCGATAATTTTATTGCATTCCGCATCACTTGTTGCACGCTTCCAGTACTGTAAGGCTCACCCGCAAACTGACCCTCAAAAACATAATGTTTACCCTTATAAAGTTCTCTATAAAGCTGCAAAGAAGTAACAATAGAGTAGGGCAACATTACCATTCTATCTTTTTTACCCTTAGCATTCTTAACATGAATCTTGTGTTCCTCAAATAAAATATCACTCCATTTTAAACTCACAATCTCACTCACACGCAAGCCAGCACCATAACCTATCAACAACAAAAGCTTGTGTTTCGGATTATCTACAACTTTAAAAATCTGCAAACATTCCTCCATAGTCAATACAACAGGCAACTTTTTCTCCTTCTTTGGTCGTGGAAGCACAAAACTATAGTCAACTTTCAATAAAACTTGCTGATAATAAAATTGAACCCCATTCACCATACTATGTCCACTTGTGGCAGACAAACCACGCTCCATCAAAGAGCCTAAAAAACGAATAATTTCCTCCCTAGTAATCTCCTCAGGATTTCGAAACTCAAAAAAGCGTAAAAATTGAATAAAAGCACCACAATACGTTCGCAAGGTCGAACTACTATAATTCAAAGCCAATAAAGTATCAATCATCTTACTTAAATAACTTTGAGCTTGCTCTGGAACCAAGTCCAGTAAGCTTTTCTTCGTTTTAGATAAGTCCAATTGTTTTTTATTAGGCAAATTTCGTTTATCCAAATAATTCTTCGGAAGCAAAGCGGTAATCGTAATGCTAGAAGATTCAAACTGTAAATGCAAAGAATCCATCACAACAGGCGCAGCCGGAAGCAAATAACACCCCTTAATCTTACTGTAGCGAGCCATCGAAAAACGCTTTAATTTCTCATGAACCGCAACCATTTTAGGAACATGAACTTCCATCCAAGCTGCATCTTCTAAATGAGGCAAAACCCTAATTTCTCCCTTACCAACAAACGAATCTTTAACAAAATAGTCCGTACCAAAAAACTCAGAAACGCCTAAAACCTTTTCCACTTCATGCTTCACAACTTCATTTCTAAAAACCATATAGCTTTTATAATTTCCGTTCCAATAAACCCCTTTAGTTTTCAAAAGTTGTTTACTAATTTCATGATGAAAATGCATCTTAAAAACCCAATATTTACCAATACTTGGCAACAATTGTAACTTCAATTTATCCGAAGTTAGCAAAGTTGATTTATGTTCAGGATTACTCACAGAAGAGCCTAACTGAAGTGCGCTTGAAGAAGCTATGGGTGAAAGGTCACGGTTATCAACACCGGTCACCATATTAGGAATAGAAGATTCAGTAACCACCACTAAATCCGGAAAATGAGAACGCAACAAATGATAAGAAGCCTTAGAATAATCCAAATACCAACACCTACGAGAACCACTATAAGTAGCACCCAAACGTTTTAAAATGGCAATAATTTCAAAATCCTTATCAAAAAACACCCCAATGCGATAAGCACCATGGTGAAAAATCTTCTCAATACGTACACTCTTCATGGCAAACACAAAATTTAAATGGCTTATAATGATACAAATATACAAAATAAATATATAAACCCAAAAACTCCCATATTGTCAATTCGAGCGAAGTCGAGAACTGTAGTACCGATTTTCCACCACCGTCACTTCAAGTATTTTGTAACAGTAAAGCCAAAGATTTACTATTGCAAAATGTATCAAGAACTGTAGAACCAAAACAACTCCACACCCTGTCAATTCGAGCGAAGTCGAGAACTCATCATATCAATTCTAAATCCTGTCAAGTCCAGCGAAGTCAAGACAGCCACAAAAAAAATATAGAATTTCAGAAACTCCAATATTGTCAATTCGAGCGAAGTCGAGACAAAAGCAATATCCAGTAAAAAAAGATTATAGATACTAGGAAGATTCTAAGTACATAAATAGTATATATAGCATAGATATAGCACTGATATAGCATAGATAAAGCATAGATAAAGTATAGATAAAGTATAGATAGTGTATGCGGAGTGTATGCCAGAAGTATGGATACTACATAGATGAAGTATGCCAAAAGTATATTGTAGCTTTCTAAAAGTAGTACAAACATAAAAAAAGCGTCACTTTCGTAACGCTTCATTTCTTATTTTTTCTCCGTTGTGGTTTTATTTTTCTTGTAAATTGGAATAAAATAACTCAATGAGTAATTAAATCCTGCTCCAAATTTTCCATCATACGTTCGGTTATACCCTGGTATAAAAAGATTGTCAAAATTATCTGGTTTTTTATTGGAAACCAAATAGTTTAATCGTACCGAGAATCCTAAATACACATTGCTAAACAACTCCGCTTTAATACCTCCGACAACTTCTAACCAACTCGCTGTTAAACCATCAAACTCTTCTCCTGAAATAACAACGTTTTCTCCATAATAATTGGTAGGGTCATAGATTTTATAACTATTCAAGGTGTGGCTAAAACTACTAACTCCATAACGCATTCCTACGTAAATCATGTTTTCCATGTCGAGCCAGTTTTCAAACGAATTGTAATCAAAACCCACTTTAAAGTAAGAACCTTTTGTGGTAAAGTTTAAGCGGTCGTCGTCAACCGTTTTATCTTCGTTTCCTAGTTCTCCAGCGATGTAAAACTTTTTAGTTAAGCGGTAATCTCCTACTACTTCAAAACCTCTATAGTCTTTTTCGTAAAATGAACGCGCAATTTTGTGTAAATCAGCACCTAAACGTAATCCGTAGCTTTCAGGATACATAACTTTTGCAGTGTCTTTAGTTTGTGCATTTCCTAGTAATGAAACACACAATAAGCTCAGACTAAAAATAAATCTTAACATGTATTTCATTTTCGGTTTCAATATTAGGTTGGTTTACTATGATGTTTTGAATCCAATATCCCGAAACAGGAAAACTATTCGGATTATTATCTGTTAAATTAAAAATTGTTTTGTAACCACAAGCACGTGAAATATAAATATCCTCTTTATCATATGTAAATGAAATTACATCATTATTTTCAGTAGCATCGCCGTAATTGAATTTAAAATCAAACTCAGAAATATTAGCGAATGTTTTCAACGGAATCGCAATTTTATTTCCATTGGTTAAAAAACGTGCTGGACTTGTTTCTGGTAGATTTTCATTAAAAACTACACCTTCACCTGTTCCGAATTCTTCAACCCTAAGATTCGTAACATTTTTCAAAACCGTAGGATTGGCAGCATCGTAAAACTCTATAATTACTCTTGGTGTAGTTGGAGTTCCTTCGGCACAAATATCATCTTTTTCACAATTCCAAAAGGAGAATGCTAAAAGCAAGGATAGGGTTATTAAAACTATTTTTTTCATATTTATCTTTTTTCTAAAAGAACCACGTTTTCTACATGATGCGTTTGCGGAAACATATCTACAGGACGTACACGAACTACCTTGTATTTTTCGTCCATCAAAGCCAAATCACGAGCTTGTGTTGCTGAATTACAACTTACATACACAATTTTTGGTACATCTGTTTTTAATAACATTTCTACCACATCTTTATGCATTCCGTCACGTGGTGGATCGGTGATGATAACGTCTGGTTTTCCGTGTTGGTTGATGAATTCGTCGTTGAAAACGTTTTTCATATCCCCAACATAAAACTCACAATTCGTAATGTTATTGCGTTCGGCATTTGCTTTTGCATCAATAATGGCTTCAGGTACGGCTTCAACACCAATTACTTTTTTCGCTTTTTTCGATACGAATTGCGCAATAGTTCCCGTTCCGGTGTATAAATCGTAAACCGTTTCGTTTCCAGTTAAACCTGCAAATTCTCTTGTAATTTTGTATAATTCATATGCTTGGTCCGAATTGGTTTGATAGAACGATTTCGCATTAATACTAAAATGCAAGCCTTCCATTTCTTCCAAAATATAATCGCGACCTTTAAACAAAATAATGTCTTGGTCATACAACGTATCATTCAATTTCTGATTGATAACATATTGCAACGACGTAATTTGTGGAAAACGCTCTGCCAAGAAATTCATCATCAATTCGATACCGTTTTTATCATTTTCAAAGAATTGAATCAATACCATGATTTCTCCAGTTGAAGCGGTACGAATCATCAACGTTCGCAACAAACCTTCCACAGCTCTAGCATTGAAGAACGTTAGGTTGTTTTCGTTAGCAAATCGTTTAATTTCGTTACGAATTTCGTTAGATGGATCTTCTTGTAAATGACATTTATCAATATCTAAAATCTTATCCCACATTCTTGGGATATGAAATCCCAACGCATTTTTATTGTCAAATTCAGCTCCCGATTGAATTTCGGCATCCGTCATCCAACGCGCATTCGAGAAACCAAATTCCATTTTATTTCTGTAGAATAATTGCTTTTCGGAACCTAAAATAGGCTCGAATTCTGGCAATTCAATTTTACCAATTCGCTTTAAATTATTATAAACTTCCTGATTTTTATAGAACAATTGTTGGCTGTACTTCATGTTTTGCCATTTGCAACCACCACAAGCACCAAAATGCTCGCAAACAGGTTCAATTCTATGTTCTGAAAATTCATGGATTTTTATAGCTTTACCTTGGTAGTAGGCTTTTCTTTTCTTCATCGTTTGCACGTCTACCACATCGCCGGGTACTACATTTGGAAGAAATATTACTTTTCCATCAGGAGCTTTAGCTACCGATACACCTTTTGCACCTGCATCAAGGATTTTTACGTTTTCGAATACGATTTTTTCTGTTCTCTTTTTTCCCATGAGACAAAAATAAGAATTGTTCAGTGGATTTGATAGGTTTTTTTTGATTTCTACTATTTTTAAAATCAATTTAATAGAATGCAACGGTTTAAATTGTAAATTAGCAGAAATGTTTTTGAATTATGAGTAACAATACAACGTTTAAAAGTGCTATTTCAAATATCGAATTTCCTGAGCATGATAGAGTTTCTGGGAAAACAATTCGAACTTCCATTTTAAACCTAATTTTAGAAGATTTTCCCGATTTTGATGTGAATGATTCTATTGCTGTACAAGAATTGAATGTGTATCGTGAAAAATACATCTCTAAATTTTTACAAACCGAAATTAGTCAGTTATCAAAATTAGAAAAAGATGTAGTTCGATCTTTAGGCGATGATACTTCTTTTGTAGCCAAAGTTGAAGAGGAAGTTGATACTCGAAATTATGGTCAAATTGTAGCGGATAAAGTGGCGGCTTTTGGAGGAAGTTGGACCTTTATTATTGCTTTTTTTATTTTCATTTCCATTTGGATTGGTTCCAATGTAATTATATTTACGAACAAAGAATTCGATCCTTATCCCTTCATTTTATTGAACTTGATTTTATCATGTGTGGCAGCATTGCAAGCGCCGGTCATTATGATGAGCCAAAACCGTCAGGAAGAAAAAGACCGTGAACGCGCTAAGAAAGATTACATGATTAATTTAAAATCAGAACTAGAAATTCGAATGTTAGATGATAAAATTGATCATTTGGTAATGCACCAACAACAAGAGTTAATCGAAATTCAAAAAGTGCAAATCGAAATGATGAACGATATTTTGAACCGAATGAAATAGAACTCCTATTTTTGCACCAAATTATTACTATGAAAACCCACTTAGCTTTACTTCGCGGAATTAACGTTTCCGGTCACAATATGATTAAAATGGATGTTTTGAAAACGCTTTTAGAAAATGCAGGATTTCAAAATGTTCGCACTTATATCCAGTCAGGAAACGTTTTTGTAGATTCAGAAGAAGAACACGGTGCGAGTGTTGGGTTTAAAATCAAACAAGAAATTTTCAAAGAATTAGGTTTGGAAGTTCCTGTTGTAGTTATTAGTAAAGAAGATTTGGAAGCGTGTTTTAAGAATAATCCTTATCTAAAAGAAAAAGAGTGTGATACTAAGAAATTGTATGTGGCCTTTCTTTCAAAAGAATTGCAAGGAAGTGCCATAAACGATTTAAAAATAAGTCAATTCAAACGCGATGAAGCAGCAATAGATAAAAGCAGAATCTACATCAAATACGCTGTAGGAGCCGGAAAAACAAGATTAGACCAAAAATATATCGAGAAAAAATTAAACGTTGTTGCCACAATTAGAAATTGGAATACGGTTACGACGTTGTTAGAAATGTTTGGATAGTGATTAGTTTCTGAAAATTGAACTTGAATTTGATTTTTGAATTTGATTTTGAACTTGAATTTGAACTTGAATTTGAATTTGCCCTTGATTTTTGTACTTGAACTTGCCCTTGAATTTGAACTTGCCCTTGATTTTTGAATTTAACTTTGAACTTTCCCTTGATTTTTGTATTTTTGGCAACTATATGGTTGATTTCTCACCACTAAGAAGGAATTGCGATGTAACAATCAATAACAAAATTTTATGTCAGTTTTAGAAAAAATGAGTTCGGCTGAAGCTATTGCATTAGAAGACAAACACGGTGCACACAATTATCATCCACTACCAGTAGTATTAAGTAGAGGAGAAGGAGTTTATGTTTGGGATGTTGAAGGAAAAAAATATTACGATTTTCTTTCAGCTTATTCTGCTGTTAATCAAGGTCATTGCCATCCTAAAATTGTAGGAGCAATGGTGCAACAAGCGCAAACATTAACCTTAACATCAAGAGCGTTTTACAATGATAAATTAGGAGTTTACGAGCAATTTGTAACCAACTATTTTGGATTTGACAAAGTATTGCCCATGAACACAGGAGCTGAAGCAGTAGAAACGGCTTTGAAATTGTGTAGAAAATGGGCTTACGAGCAAAAAGGAATTAATGAAAATGAAGCGCAAATTATAGTTTGTGATGGTAACTTCCACGGAAGAACCACAACAATTATTTCGTTTTCAAACGACGAGAATGCACGTAAAAACTTCGGGCCATATACGGCTGGTTTTATTAGCATTCCTTATGACGATATTGATGCTTTAGAAAAAGCAATTGCATCATCAAAAAATATTGCAGGATTTTTAGTAGAACCTATTCAAGGTGAAGCTGGTGTTTATACGCCATCAGAAGATTTTATAAAAAGAGCTAAAGCAATCTGTCAAGCCAATAACGTTTTATTCATTGCTGACGAAGTACAAACAGGAATTGCAAGAACGGGTTCGTTATTAGCGGTTTGTGGAAATTGTACTTGTGAAGCAAAATGTGAAAAACAAGAAACGTATACCCAACCTGATATTTTAATTTTAGGAAAAGCATTATCAGGCGGTGCTTATCCAGTTTCTGCGGTTTTGGCAAATGATAGCATTATGAATGTTATCAAACCAGGACAACATGGTTCTACATTCGGAGGAAATCCAGTAGCGGCTGCAGTTGCTATGGCTGCTTTAGAAGTAGTTTCTGAAGAAAACTTGGCTCAAAACGCTAGAAAATTAGGAAAAATCTTCCGTGAGGAATTAGGTAAATTTATCGAAACTTCAAACATTGCTACTTTAGTAAGAGGAAAAGGATTACTAAATGCAGTTGTTATCAACGATACTGAAGAAAGCGATACCGCTTGGAATATTTGTGTTCGTTTAGCAGAAAACGGTTTATTAGCAAAACCAACACACGGAAACATCATTCGTTTTGCTCCGCCTTTAGTTATGAACGAAGAACAATTGAGAGATTGTGTAGCTATTATTATTAATACTTTGAAAGAGTTCGAGAAATAAATAATTTCTTAGTAAATATAAATCCCGATGAAAGTCGGGATTTTTTATTTTACATACTTATTTGTTACTTTATGCGTTTTGTATTAAAAATAACAGTTATGCTTAGATTTTTTCTTTGCTTTTTTCTGCTTTCTACAGTGGCATTTTCCCAAGCTAAATTTACGGTGTATTTTGATACCGATTCACATCAGTTAACTCCTCCAGAATTAACTCGATTAGATGTTTTTCTGAAAAATAAAGATTTGAAATTTCTCAAAATAATTGGATTTTGCGATTACCGAGCAACTAATGCTTACAATGATACTTTAGCACTCAACAGAGCTAATTACGTGTATCATATTATAGAAAAAGTTACCAACCAAAAGCAAATTGAAATTGAAAGCAAAGGAGAAAATTTCATACAAAGCTCAGATTTAAAACTAAATCGAAAAGTAGAGATTTTCTATGAAGAATTAGAAACAGATAAGACGCTCCCAAAAGACGATAAGAAAAATTTATCGCAACAAGTGTCAACAGCAAAAGTAGGTGATAAATTAATTCTAAAGAATTTACATTTCTACAATCGTTCCGGAATTTTTGTTCCTGAATCGCGTCCTATTTTAGAAGAATTATTGAAAATCATGTTAGCAAATCCTAATCTAAAAATCGAAATTCAAGGGCATATTTGTTGTCAAATAGGAACCGATGTAGAAGATACAGCAAAAGTTAGAGCTTTAGCAGTATATAATTATCTGATAAATAATGGAATTAATAAAAACCGTTTGAGTTATAAAAGTTTTGGTAGTTCGAAACCAATTCATATCATTCCAGAAAATAATGAAGACGAGCGAAACGAAAATAGGAGAGTAGAAATTCAAATCATTGCCAATTAAGTTTAAAATAATTTTTTTTAATGTATTGTAAATTAATCTGTTAAGTAAAATAAAAAGTTCTTTTTCTGAATAAGTTTTTTTAATACTTTTATTTTTTTATATTCGTTACATTAAAATACCCTAAATGAAATACGTATTACTGCTGTTTGGACTACTACTTTCAGCACAAGAAAAAGCGAGTTTTTATTTTGATTTTGATCAAGATACGTTTAACCCAAAGCAAAACGAATTGTTTATGTCTTGGTTAAACAAAGCCGAAAACCGCGAAATTCTGGTAATCAACGGATATTGTGATTGGTACGGAACCTATGAATATAACGATACTTTAGCTTACAAACGAATTCATACGGTTCATGAACAACTGAAAACAAAAACAAATTCATCCCTATTTTTTAGCGAAGATTTAAAAATTAAAGGTTTTGGAGAACGAGTTCAAACCCGAAAAGAAAGACGTTATAACAGAAGAGTTGACGTTTTTTACAAGGTAATTCCAAACAAAACAATAGTTGAGAAACCCTTGGTTTACGACGATCCAGTAGTTTATACAGGACAAAAAATTTCGGAGGATCCAATGCCAATCAATGAAATTGATACCGAATTACAACCCGTTGACCCAGAAGAATTAGTGCATCTTGAAGCAATTCCAAATCGGTACACGAATGCAAAAGTAGGAGATAAGTTGGTGATGAAAAACCTCTATTTTTATGACCGTTCCGGAATTTTCGTACCCGAATCGTTACCCGTTATGGAAGAACTTTTAGCATTTATGGTAAGTAATCCGAAAGCAAAAATCGAAATTCAAGGTCATATTTGCTGTCAATTAGGCGAAGATCCAGAAGATATTGCGTTAATTCGTGCTATTGCGGTTCATAATTATTTGGTTGCCAACGATATTGATGATAGTAGATTACAGTATAAAAGTTTTGGAAGTACACAACCCATTCACAAAATACCAGAAAAAAACGAAAAAGAAAGAAACGAAAATCGTAGAGTAGAAATACTTATCTTAGAGAATTAATTTTTGGCATAGTCTTTCGACCTATTTTACAAACATGATTTCATGAAATATTTTTTTTCCTATATAGTATTTGTATTGTTTCAAATGACATTGGCGCAAGAACAAGCGGTGTTTTATTTTGATAACAATAAGTTTGAATTGAACAAAACAGAAGCGGCTAAACTTCAAAAATGGATTGTTGAAAATGCAACTTCAAAAATTCTTTCTATTACAGGTTCTACAGACGAAGTAGGGACTTCGGGTTATAATGATACTTTATCTCAAAAACGTGTGAGTCATATTTTCAATCAAATTAAAGGAAAAGTTAACATCAGACCCGATTTTAAAAGTATTTCTCTTGGCGAAAAAGGTGCCACTTCCACTAATAAAGCTGAAAACAGAAAAGCTATTATTCATTATTTATTAGAGAAAGATTTAGATAAAGAAGATGAGGTTTTAGGAATAAAAGAAGCCGAACCAGAAGTAATAATTCCAGATGATGCACCATTAGCTGAAAAAGTAAAATTGGCAAAAGTTGGAACAAAAATCACTTTAAAAAATATCACTTTTTATCAAAATACTTTCGCAACAATGCCTGAATCGCAAGGAACTTTGTATGATTTGTTGTTTGTAATGCAAAATAATCCTGAGCTAATAATCGAAATTCAAGGTCATATTTGTTGTATTGATAAAGATTACCGAAATTTGTCTACCGATAGAGCAAAACAAATTAAGCGTTTTCTCGTTTATAATGGTATTCAAGATTATCGAGTAAAAACAAAAGGATTTGGAATTTCGCAACCGATTTATCCTATTCCAGAAGCAACGCCTGAGCAAGCCGCAGCAAATCGTAGGGTAGAAATTGAAATTTTAAGTAAAAAATAATGAGAAACAGAATAACTTTATTTTTGGTAGTATTAACAATTTCATTAGTTAGTTGTAACGATGAGTGTAATGAAGGTGAAAAAGCTACTCCAGCTTCTTTCTTTGTTGAGATTATTGATGAAACTTCAGGAGAAAATGTATTTGAAAATGAAATGTATACTTCGCAACAGATTACCATTCAAGATATAGATGAAGTTGCAATTCCGTATGAATTTATAGAAAGTTCAAATATTATTCAAATATTTCCATCAGTTGTAAATCCAACAGGAAATTCGTTCATAATTAAACTAAATAACGAAACAACCTTACAAATGGATGAAATTGATGTCAATTACGATGTTTCGTCTAGCGCAGGAGAATGTTTTACAACTTTTAAAATTGAGAATATTTTGTTTCCAAATAATACATCAGAATTGGTTGAAAGTGTTCATGTTATAAAAATTTAACAAATTCTAAATTCATACTTCTAAATTCTAAATTTTAGAACTATCTTTGCGCCACAACAACAACACACTACATACATGAGTTCTGATACGAGCAAACGCTACAATTTAAGAGGAGTTTCGGCTTCTAAAGAAGATGTGCACCAAGCTATCAAAAACATAGACAAAGGCTTATTTCCACAAGCATTTTGTAAAATCATCCCCGATTATTTAACTAACGACGACCAATATTGCATCATTATGCATGCGGATGGCGCAGGAACAAAATCTTCCTTAGCCTACATGTATTGGAAAGAAACAGGCGATATTTCGGTTTGGAAAGGAATTGCTCAAGATGCCTTAATCATGAATATCGATGATTTATTATGCGTTGGAGCAACGGATAACATTTTACTTTCATCAACCATTGGAAGAAATAAAAATCTAATTCCAGGAGAAGTCATTTCAGCCATCATCAACGGAACAGAAGAGTTAATTACAGAATTAAAAAATCACGGAGTTACGATTCACTCAACTGGAGGCGAAACTGCAGATGTAGGCGATTTAGTTCGTACAATCATAGTAGATTCAACCGTTACAGCTCGTATGAAACGTACGGATGTGATTGATAATGCGAATATTCAAGCAGGTGATGTAATTGTAGGATTGGCTTCTTTTGGACAAGCAACTTACGAAAAAGAATACAATGGTGGAATGGGGAGCAACGGCTTAACTTCGGCTCGTCATGATGTTTTTGCGAAATATTTAGCGGAGAAATATCCAGAAAGTTTTGATGCTTCAGTTCCAAATGAATTAGTGTATTCAGGTCAAACGAAATTAACGGATTCAGTTGAAAATAGTCCAATTGACGCCGGAAAATTAGTGCTTTCTCCAACGAGAACGTATGCTCCTGTTATCAAAAAGATTTTATCAAAATACAATTCAAATCAAATTCACGGAATGGTTCATTGCTCTGGTGGGGCACAAACAAAAGTGCTTCACTTCGTAGAAAACGTTCACGTGATTAAAGATAATTTATTTCCAGTACCACCATTGTTCCAATTAATTCAAGAACAATCAAAAACCGATTGGAAAGAAATGTACCAAGTTTTCAATTGTGGTCACCGCATGGAATTATACGTTTCAGCAGAAGTAGCACAAGACATTATCGAAATTTCAAAATCCTTCAACATCGATGCACAAATCGTTGGAAGAGTAGAGAAGTCAGATAGTAAGAAATTAACAATTACATCGGAATACGGAACGTTTGAATATTAATCTGTAGAGACAAGTCATGACTTGTCTTTCTGTTTTTAATGAAATTAAAATTTACAACACAACAACAATAAAATGCAACACAACGTATTAATTTTAGATTTCGGTTCGCAATACACCCAATTAATTGCCCGAAGAGTAAGAGAATTAAACATTTTCTGCGAGATTTTTCCATTCGATAAAATTCCAGCAGATTTATCATCATACAAAGCCGTAATCTTAGGCGGAAGTCCATGCTCAGTTCGTTCTGAAGAAGCGCTTCATCCAGATTTATCACAAATCAGAGGAAAATTGCCTTTATTGGCAGTTTGTTACGGCGCACAATATTTAGCGCATTTTTCAGGTGGAGAAGTAGCCGCTTCAAACACTAGAGAATACGGAAGAGCGAATTTGTCTTACATCAAAGAAAACGAAGTGTTTTTAGAAGGTGTTTCTGAAAACAGTCAAGTTTGGATGAGTCATTCGGATTCAATCAAAAAACTTCCGACAAATGGAGTCATGATTGCGAGTACTAAAGACGTTGAAAATGCAGCTTATAAAATCGAAGGCGAAACGACTTATGCTATCCAATTTCATCCAGAAGTTTATCATTCAACAGATGGAAAACAAATGTTGGAAAACTTCTTAGTGAAAATTGCAAAAGTGCCTCAAAATTTTACGCCAAATGCTTTCGTTGAAGAAGTAGTTGCCGAAATGAAAGCTAAAATCGGAAACGACAAAGTAGTTTTAGGACTTTCTGGTGGTGTAGATTCAACTGTAGCAGCAGTTTTATTGAATAAAGCAATCGGTGAAAACTTATATTGTATTTTCGTAAATAACGGATTATTACGTAAAAATGAGTTCCAAAATGTACTAAATCAGTACAAAGGAATGGGCTTAAATGTAAAAGGAGTGGATGCTTCGGCACGCTTTTTGGATGCATTAGCTGGGTTAGATGATCCAGAAGCAAAACGTAAAGCCATTGGAAAAGCGTTCATTGAAGTTTTTGATGATGAAGCACACCAATTAACCGATGTAAAATGGTTAGGTCAAGGTACGATTTATCCGGATGTTATTGAATCAGTTTCAGCCACTGGCGGACCTTCGGCAACAATTAAATCGCATCATAACGTAGGTGGATTACCTGATTTTATGAAATTGCAAGTGGTAGAACCTTTGCGTATGTTATTCAAAGATGAAGTTCGTAGAGTAGGTAGAAGTTTAGGAATCGACGAAGAATTATTAGGTCGTCATCCTTTCCCTGGACCAGGATTAGCGATTCGTATTTTAGGTGATATTACGCCAGAAAAAGTAGCTATTTTGCAAGAAGTAGATGCGGTTTTCATCAACGGATTAAAAGAACACGGATTATACGATAAAGTATGGCAAGCAGGAGCCATATTGTTACCGGTAAATAGTGTTGGAGTAATGGGTGATGAGCGCACTTACGAAAAAGTGGTTGCCTTACGCGCAGTAGAATCTACAGATGGAATGACAGCAGATTGGGTACATTTACCGTATGAGTTTTTAATGAAAATTTCTAATGAAATTATAAATAACGTTAGAGGTGTAAACCGAGTGGTGTATGACATCAGTTCGAAACCGCCTGCAACGATAGAATGGGAATAAAATAAATTTTTCAAATTCAACATATAAATTTCAATAGCAATTATTTTTATTCTATTTTTACAATATAAATTGCTATTGAAATTTTTGTTTAGTATTGTTTTTAAATTAAGATTATGATAAAAAGAGTTGTTTTTCTTTTCAGTTTGATTTTTCTTTTCGCTTTGCCAGTTCAATCTCAGATTAAGCATGTAGTAGCTAAAGGAGAAACCGTTTTTCAAATCGCAAAAAAATATGAGGTAACGCCTTTCGATATTTACCGATTAAATCCAGATGCGAAAAATGGAGTTAAAGAAAATACTACATTGCTAATTCCAAATGGATCTGTTAATAAGTCAATTACACATGTAGTAGGCGAAAAAGAAACCCTTTTTGGAATTGCAAAAAAATACAATGTTTCAGTTGCTGATTTAGAAACTTGGAATAAAGCCACACTTCAAAACGGCTTGAAGAAAGGACAAGAAATTTTTGTTTCAAAACCATCTGCTGCCGATTTAAAATCAGTTTCAACTCCTTTTGTTTCAAAACCTAAACCAGTTTCAAATGTAACAACTCACTTAGTAGAAGCAAAAGAAACAAAATATGGAATTGCAACCAAATATGGCTTAACGGTTACCGAATTAGAACAACTAAATCCACAAATTGTAAGTGGGTTAAATATTGGACAAACCTTAATTTTAAAACCAGGAGTTCAAATTAAAAAGCCTTCGAATGTAACCTTAGTTAATTATGAAGTGCAACCAAAAGAAACGCTTTACAGTCTTTCTAAAAAGTTTAATATTGCTCAAGGTGAATTAATCACGTTAAATCCAGATTTACAAGATGGCTTAAAAATAGGAATGATTTTAAAAGTTCCTTCAAACGGAACTGTGATTTCGAAAGTAAAAGATTCAGTTTTAGTAGCTAAAAACAAAGTGAATTTATTGGCTACTGTAGATAAATCAAAACAAAAAAACTTAGTATTGTTATTACCGTTTAACATTAATAAAATTGAAACAGATTCGGTTAAAACCAAGACAGAACAATTAAAAACGAATAAATTCTTAAATCTTACTTTAGATTTTTACGCTGGAGCACTTATGGCGATTGATTCGGCTAAAGTGTTAGGTTTGCCAGTAAATGTTAAGGTTTACGATGTGGAAAGCACTAAATATTCATCAAATGTGGCTTCTATTATTTCAAAAAATGATTTTGAAAATGTAGATGCAGTTGTGGGACCTTTCCAAAATTCAGTAGTTGAAACAACGGCACAATTACTAACAAAATATAATACTCCAGTAATTTCTCCCCTTTCAAAAGAACGTGGATTGCCATTGTCAAATTTATACTACACTGTTCCTTCTGAAGATCTTTTACGTGCTTCAATGTTTGATTATTTCAAATCGAAAAACGGAAATGTGGTTGCGATTATTAGTGCTAAAAAAACGACTTCGAAAGATTTTATAACAGCGAATCACCCTGAAGTTAAACATGCTTTGTTTAATGATAAAGGCGCTTTAGATGTGGCACTTTTGAAAACGCAATTGGTTAAAGGACAAAAGAATTTCGTTTTAATGGAAATTGAAAAAGCAAGTACAATTATTAGTATTACTAATATTTTAAAAGGATTACAAAAAGAATACGATATTCAATTGGCGGTTTTCGAATTGTATGATGCGTTGAATTTTGAGGAAATTCCAATGAAAAATTTAACTGATTTAAAATTGTTATTTCCATCGGCAACTAAAGTAGCTTCAACTCCAGAAGAGAAGATTTTTGAGAAACAATTCAAAAAAATCAACAATATTTATCCAAACGCTGCAGCTAAAAAAGGTTTTGATGTTACGTTTGATGCGATGTTGCGTATTTGCCAACCAGAAGGTTTTGTAAAATCTTCAGCAACAACCAAAACAGAATACATTGAAAACGCATTTGATTATAATTCGAGTAACGGATTAATTTCAAACAACGCGACGTATTTATTGTATTACGACAGTGATTTAACGATTAAACAAGCACAATAATGGCAACTTCAAAAGTGACCTACTTAGGTGATTTACGCACCTCTTCGATACATTTACAATCGGGTTCTGAAATTATTTCGGATGCACCACTAGATAACAACGGAAAAGGAGAAGCATTCTCACCAACCGACACTGTTGCCAATGGATTAGCAAGTTGCATTTTCACCGTTATGGGTATCAAAGCACGAGATTTAGAAGTAGATTTTTCAGGTTCCACCGCAGAAGTAACCAAAATCATGGGAACCGAACCAAGAAGAATCACAGAAATTCACGTAACCTTTAATTTCTCCATCAATCCTGACGAAAAAACAAAAACTATTTTGGAAAGAACAGCCATGACTTGTCCTGTTTTTTATAGTTTGCATCCTGAGATTAAAAAGGAGATTGTTTTTAATTGGAAGTAAATAGATAAAAGAATAAAGATAAAGAGAAAAGAAAGTAGACCATTTTAAAAAGTCTTTTTTCTTTTCTCTTTTTTCTATCCTCTAAAAAATGACTAACCACGAACTCCTCATCAAACTCGCACATACTAAAATGCCATTTGGCAAATACGAAGGCTATTACTTAATAGATCTTCCGGAGTATTATGTGGTTTGGTATGCCAATAAAGGTTTCCCAAAAGGACAATTAGGCGAACAATTAAAATTGGTACACGAACTCAAGCTAAACGGCTTAGAAGAACTGGTTCGAAACATCCGCAGAAACTTTCCAAAAAAATAAAATATTTTTGCCACAGATTAAAGAATTTTCACTGATTAATCTGTGCTAATCTTTGTAATCCGTGGCTATAAAATTTCGTATTACAATATATTTTGTCTTTTAATTATTGAATAGAATATTGTTTACAATTTAATTACAAAATTGATACATCGACTAATTGGCACATTGACTAATTAGTATTATCTTTGCACGATTTTATTACAGATAAAAGATATTTATCGCAACAACAACACAACAACAACACAATGAACCAAACTAAGTACATTTTTGTTACCGGAGGTGTGACTTCTTCTTTAGGAAAAGGAATTATCGCAGCTTCGTTAGCTAAATTATTGCAAGCCAGAGGATACCGAACGACCATTCAAAAGTTTGACCCTTACATCAACGTGGATCCAGGAACATTAAATCCATACGAACACGGAGAATGTTATGTAACAGACGATGGAGCTGAAACGGATTTGGATTTAGGTCATTATGAGCGTTTTTTAAACGTTCCTACCTCTCAAGCGAACAACGTAACTACAGGAAGAGTATATCTTTCGGTTATTGAAAAAGAGCGTAGAGGAGAATTTTTAGGAAAAACGGTTCAAGTGGTGCCTCATATCACAAACGAAATCAAGGAACGCATGCAGTTACTAGGAAAATCGGGTGATTATGACATTGTGATTACGGAGATTGGTGGAACTGTTGGAGATATTGAATCATTACCTTACATCGAGTCAGTTAGACAATTGATTTGGGAATTAGGTGAAAATAATGGAATCGTTGTTCATTTAACGTTAGTGCCTTTTTTGGCTGCTGCCGGAGAATTGAAAACGAAACCAACCCAACATTCAGTAAAAACCTTAATGGAAAGCGGAATCAAAGCCGATATCTTAGTGTGTCGTACCGAACATGAATTGTCGCAAGATTTACGTCAGAAATTAGCGTTGTTCTGTAATGTGAAAAAAGAAGCGGTAATTCAATCTATTGATGCGTCGACTATTTATGAAGTTCCAAATTTAATGTTGGAAGAAGGATTGGATAGAGTAGCGTTGAAGAAATTAGATTTACCAGAAAAAAATACACCAGATTTAACCAACTGGAACGAGTTCTTATTCAGATTGAAAAATCCAAAGCATGAAGTAAACATTGGTTTAGTTGGAAAATATGTAGAATTACAAGATTCTTACAAATCAATTTTAGAAGCATTTATTCATGCTGGAGCGGCAAATGAGACAAAAGTGAATGTCATTTCGATTCATTCTGAGTATTTAGATGCCAATTCGGCAGAAAGTCAGTTGAAAGATTTAGATGGTATACTTGTTGCACCAGGTTTTGGCGGTCGTGGAATTGAAGGAAAAATCGACACGGTTCGTTATGCAAGAGAAAATAACATTCCGTTTTTCGGAATTTGTTTGGGAATGCAAATGGCAGTAATTGAATATTCACGTAACGTTTTAGGTTATGCGGATGCGAATTCAACCGAAATGAATGAAAGCACTGCTCATCCGGTTATTAATTTAATGGAAGAGCAAAAGAATATTGAAAATAAAGGAGGAACTATGCGTTTGGGCGCATGGAAATGTAGCATAAAAGAAAATACTTTGGCACAAAAAATCTATGGCAAAACAGAGATTATGGAGCGCCACCGTCACCGTTATGAATTCAATGGTGCGTATTTAAACGAATTAGAGAAAGCAGGATTAGTAGCTTCAGGAGTAAATCCAGATACGAAGTTGGTAGAAATTGTTGAAATTCCTACACATCCTTTCTTTATCGGCGTTCAATACCATCCTGAATATAAAAGTACAGTCGCTAATCCGCACCCACTTTTTGTGAGTTTTGTAGCTGCAGCTGTGCAACATAAGAATAAATAAACTGTTCAATAAAACTGAACACTGAACACTTATAAGTAGATGGAAGAAAAAAAATTAGACCTTAATTCGATTATCGGATTTGTATTGATTTCTGGAATTTTGATTTGGATGTTATATTCAAACGCTCCAACACCAGAAGAATTAAAGGAAAAAGAGAAAAAAGAGCAAGTTGAAAAACAAGCCAAAGAAGTTAAAACCGTAACTTCAACAGTTGCCACAACTCCAGTAGCAGATTCTACTAAAAATGCTGCAGCACAAGCACAATTAGGTTCGTTTGGATATTCTGCAACACTTCCATCAGCAACAGATGCTGTTACCGAAATTAAAAATGAAGTTTTATCGCTTAAAATTTCTAATAAAGGTGGATATATCGTTGATGCAACTATATTAGGTTTTGATCAATTTGAGAAAAATTCAAAAAAAGCAGTTCAACTTATTAAAAACAACAATGCTTCTTTAAACATTGCTTTAAATACAACTGATAACAGAACGTTGCACACAAAAGACATGTATTTTGAACCTAAGTTAACTACTGAAGGTAAAAATCAAGTCTTAACATTACAGTTAAAAGCAGGTCCAGATCAGTTTTTAGAATATCGTTATGTATTAAAGCCTAACGAATACATGTTAGATTTTGCTATCCGTTCTCAAGGTTTAGAAAAAGTAGTCAATACTTCAAAACCATTAGATTTAGAATGGCAAATGAAAACATACAGAAATGAGAAAAGTGTTTCGTATGAAAATCGTTATACTGAGTTGGTTTTCGAATATGAAGATGGAAAAGACGATTATTTAAACGCTGCAAAAGATTCAGAAGATGAAGCTAATGACGTTTCTTATATTGCTTTCAAACAACATTTGTTTACTTCTATTTTATTAACGGATACCAAATTCAAAACAGCTAAATTTAAATCTGACAATTTAGTTGATAATGAAAAAGTAGATACCGTTTTCACTAAAAATTTCACAGCTCAAGTTCCTTTAGAATTTAAAAATGGCGCCTTAAACTATAATATGAATTGGTATTATGGTCCAGCTAAATATGAAATTTTAAATGATTATGAAAGAAATTTAGATGAAATCATGCCATTAGGTTGGGGAATTTTCGGATGGATTAACCGTTACATTTTCATTCCAGTTTTCGGATTGATTTCTAGCATTGGAATTGGTTACGGAATGGCGATTATTTTATTTACGATTTTAGTTCGTATCGTGATGTCGCCAGTAACGTATAAATCATATTTGTCACAAGCAAAAATGAAGGTATTACGTCCTGAAATTGCTGAATTGAATGAAAAATTCAAAGATAATCCAATGAAGAAACAACAAGAGACAATGAAGTTGTATTCAAAAGCAGGAGTAAATCCTATGGCAGGATGTTTGCCAGCGTTGATGCAATTACCAGTTTTCTATGCGTTGTTCCAATTCTTCCCATCGATGTTTGATTTGAGACAAAAATCATTCTTGTGGGCAGATGACTTATCTTCTTACGATAGTATTTATCAATTGCCTTTCCATATTCCATTTTATGGAAGTCACGTGAGTTTGTTCCCAATTTTGGCTTCTATCGCTATTTTCTTCTACATGAAAATGACAACGGGTGACCAAGCAATGAGCACACCACCTCAAGAAGGTATGCCAGATATGGGTAAAATCATGAAAATTATGATTTACATTTCGCCTGTAATGATGTTGTTCTTCTTTAATAATTACGCATCAGGATTGAGTTTGTATTATTTCATTTCTAACTTAATTACTATCGGTATTATGTTAGTGATTAAAAACTACATCGTGAAAGAAGATAAAATTCACGCTCAAATTCAGGAGAATAAAACAAAAGAGAAGAAGGAAACTAAATTCCAAAGGAAAATGCGTGAAATGATGGAGCAAGCAGAAGCTCAAAAAGCCGCGCAACAAAAGAAAAAATAATTTTTATCTTAATACAAACCCTGTCTTTAAACGACAGGGTTTCTTCTTTAATTACGTAATGAAAATAGCGATTATTGGTTTTGGTAATATGGGGCAAACCTATGCTAACAGTTTTATGAGTTCGGGCTTTGTCGGAGCTTCCGATATTTTAGTTTTAAACAAAATGACAGTGGATGAAAAGTATTCCTTTGGAATTGATGCTGTGAATTTCTTTACAGAACCAAATCCTAAAATCTTCGAATCGGATATTTTGATTTTAGCTGTTAAACCTCAAGATTTCAAGCAATTAGCATCTGAAATAAAAACGTTTCTAAATCCAGAACACGTTGTCTTATCTGTTATGGCTGGAATTTCAATTGAAGCAATGCAGAAGGAGTTAGGTGTTGCTAAAATTGTACGTTCTATGCCAAATATTCCAACACAAATTGGCGAAGGAATGACTGTCTTTTGCGCATCAAATGCGGTGGATAGAAAAGAACTTTTCATTGTTCAAAATTTAGTTAACACAACTGGAAAATCGATTTATATTGATAGAGAAGAAATGTTAAATGCTGCAACAGCAGTTTCTGGAAGTGGGCCGGCTTATGTATTTTATTTTATGCAAGCCATGATAGAATCGGCTGTAAAATTAGGTTTTTCAGCATCTGAAGCGGAGTTTTTGGTTAGCCAAACTTTCTCTGGTTCGGTTCAATTACAAAACAGAAGTAAATTGTCAAATGAAGCTTGGATTCAACGAGTAGCTTCTAAAGGCGGAACAACTGAAGCTGCTTTGTCAATTTTTAATCAACTTAAGCTTCAGGAAATTGTGATTAATGGTGTAGATTCGGCAAACAATAGAGCAATTGAATTAGGAGCGTAATTTTAGTTCTTAAAACAATATTAAAGTTGCAAGGCTTATCTTCTTAATTTGATTAATTTTGCAATTGGAATAATAATTGTACAACAAAATAGTTATAAAGAAAATCAACAGATATAAAATGAAAAAAATAGTTTTCTTGTTTTTACTTTTCGGAGCTTTTATCGCTAATGCACAAGATAAAATCAATCAATTAGACGATAAAGGGAATCGTCATGGTTTATGGAGAGGAACGCATAAAGAATCCAATCGAATTCGTTATGAAGGTACTTTTGAGCATGGAAAAGAAAAAGGTGTATTCAAATATTTTGATGATACTAAAGCTGCTTCAGTTATAGCTACAAGAGATTTTTCAAAAGGAGATGGTTCTTGTTTTGCAATTTTTTATGATCAGAAAGGAAATAAAGTAAGTGAAGGTAGATTAGTGAATAAATTGCCAGAAGGAGAATGGAAATATTATCATTTTGAATCGAAACAATTAATGTCGATAGAATTTTACAAAAATGGTAAACTTAATGGTATTAGAAAAGTATTTTATAAAGATGGAACTATTGCTGAAGAAACCAATTACAAATTAGGTACTAAAGTTGGAACTTCTAAAACATTTTCAGAAAAAGGACAATTAATAGATTCTCATATTTATAAAAATGGTCAATATGATGGAGTTGCTTCTTACTATGATGGATTAGGCAATAAAATGTATGAAGGGAACTATGTAAACGGAAAACGTGTGGGAACTTGGAAGTTTTTCGAAAAAAACAAAGTAATTAAACAAGTTAAAGCAGCAAAATTTAGTCAAGAATTGATTAAATATGAGCAAAGAAATGCTAAAGAAGCATCAAAAACATTAGAACAGTTAAAAGAAGAAAAAGGAGGACAAGAATAAATGAAAAGAGTAGTAGTAGGACTTTCGGGTGGAGTAGACTCGAGTGTTGCCGCTTATTTATTAAAAGAGCAAGGATACGAAGTTATTGGGCTATTCATGAAGAATTGGCATGATGATTCCGTTACGATTTCAAATGAATGTCCATGGTTAGAAGATAGTAATGATGCTTTATTAGTTGCTGAAAAACTTGGAATTCCTTTTCAAACGGTAGATTTATCAGAACAATACAAAGAGAAAATCGTTGATTATATGTTCAATGAATACGAAAAAGGAAGAACTCCAAATCCAGACGTATTGTGTAACCGTGAAATCAAATTCGATGTTTTCATGAAAATCGCCATGTCTTTAGGAGCTGATTATGTAGCAACCGGACATTATTGCAGAAAAGGTACTATTGAAAAAGAGGGAAAAGAAGTTTTTCAATTGTTAGCAGGAAAAGATGGCAATAAAGATCAATCGTATTTTTTATGTCAATTATCTCAAGAGCAACTTTCGAAAGCCTTATTCCCAATTGGTGAATTAACCAAACCAGAAGTTCGTGAAATAGCATCCAAATTAGATTTAATTACAGCCGAAAAGAAAGATTCGCAAGGACTTTGTTTCATCGGAAAAGTGCGCTTACCTGAATTTTTACAACAAAAATTACAACCAAAAGAAGGTGTAATTATTGAAATTCCAGCAGAAGCCGAAATTTATCATCAAGAAAAACCACAATTCAATTCAGAAGAAGAAGCTTTTGCTTTTGAAGCAAGAAGAATTGATTATTTAAAAGTGCCTGGAAAAGTAATGGGCAAACATCAAGGTGCTCATTATTTTACAAAAGGACAACGTAAAGGTTTAAATGTTGGAGGAACAAAAGAACCACTTTTCATTATTGAAACCGATGTAGAAAAGAATATCGTGTATACTGGACAAGGCAATCAACATCCTGGATTATTCAAAAAAGCATTGTTTATTGCAAATGATGAAATTCACTGGATAAGAGAAGATTTAGCTTTGAAAGAGGGTGAAAAATTGGAAGTAATGGCAAGAATTCGTTACCGCCAACCTTTGCAAAAAGCAACTTTACATCAATTCAAAGAGGGCATGTATGTAGTGTTTGAAAATCCACAATCAGCTATAACAGAAGGACAATTCGTGGCTTGGCATCATGACGATGAAGTTTTAGGAAGCGGAGTTATTGCATAAAACAATTGTAGTTTCTTCAATAAAAATGAGTAAATTTGATTTAATAAACCCATGTTATATGAAGAAACTACTACTTTTTACATTATTGGTTTTTAATTTTGGCTTTTCTCAAGAAGACGCTTGGGTGTATTTTAATGATAAACCTGATGCCGCTTATTATTTAGCGAATCCTTTACAAATGTTATCTCAAAGAGCATTAGATAGAAGAACTGCTCAAGGTATTGCATTAGATAATACGGATGTTCCCATTGCTCAAACGTATATAGACCAAGTTACTGCTTCAACTGGAATTACAGTTATGGCTAAATCAAAATGGTTAAATGCACTTCATGTTAGAGGAACTCAAGCGGATATTCAATTACTAACTAATTTGCCTTTTGTAAATCATATTCAGTTTGCTAATGCTAGTTTGAATTCTAGACATTCTATTACGATTCAAAAAACTACAGTACTACAACCCGTAAACAAACAATTAGAAGTTTTAACCGATTTTAACTACGGAGGTTCATCGAATCAAATTCAAATGTTAAATGGTCATTTTTTGCACCAACAAAATTATACGGGTCAAGGTAAGATGGTAGCTATTATGGATGCAGGTTTTCCTGGAGTAAATTCTGCAAGTCCATTCCAAAGATTACGTGATAATAATTTAATTTTAGGAGGTTATAATTTTCCAGACAGAAATACCTCTATTTATACAAGAAATTCTCATGGAACATCAGTATTGTCTTGCATGGCGGGATATGTTGATAATCAATTAGTAGGTACTGCTCCAGATGCGCAATATTACTTATTCATAACTGAAGATGCAAATTCTGAAAATCCAGTAGAGGAATCGTATTGGGTAGAAGCAGCAGAAATGGCCGATAGTTTAGGAGTTGATGTTATCAATTCCTCATTAGGTTATTTTACATACGATAATATTAGCTATAGTTATTCTTATTCTGATATGAACGGATTGAAAACTTTTGCTGCAAGAGGAGCAAATATGGCTTTTTCAAAAGGAATGATTTGTGTAACAAGCGCTGGAAATTCCGGAAATTCAGCCAATCCGCATATCGCAACACCTGCAGATGCCATTACTACTCTAACTGTAGGAGCCGTAGATGCATCTGAAAATTATGTTTCTTTTAGTTCTATCGGACCATCTTTTGATGGAAGAGTAAAACCCGATGTTTGTGCAAAAGGTTACGCTGCAACTGTTAGTAATTCATCAGGAAGTATTGTAAATGCTAACGGAACATCTTTTTCAAGCCCCATTTTAGCAGGAATGGTGACTACCTTTTGGTCAGCTGTTCCAAATATGACAAATGCTCAAATCGTTCAATTTATAAAAGAATCGGCTGATATTTATGCCAATCCAACCATTTATAAAGGATATGGTGTACCTGATTTTCAATTGGCTTTAACCAATGCTTTATCAGCAAACAATTTCGAAAATGATATTGTATTATTGTATCCAAATCCAGTTCAAGATAAAGTAACTATTGTTTTTTCAGATACAAATTTTTCTGGAAATCTTATTTTATTTAATAGTATCGGACAACAAGTAGGATCTTTTGAGATTTTTGAAACAAATGCATCCGTTAATTTAGAAAATTTGGCATCAGGTTTGTATTTTTACCAATTAAAAATAGAAAATAAAACAACTCAAGGAAAATTATTAAAATTATAATGAATAAAATTACCCAACTCTTCAATATAAAATATCCCATCATCCAAGGCGGAATGATTTGGAACAGCGGTTACAAATTAGCAAGTGCCGTAAGTAACGCTGGTGGTTTAGGATTAATTGGAGCAGGATCAATGTATCCAGAAGTGTTAAGAGAACACATCCAAAAATGTAAAAAAGCAACTGATAAACCTTTTGGAGTTAATGTTCCAATGTTATATCCTAACATTGAAGAAATCATGCAAATTCTAAAAGAAGAAGGTGTGAAAATCGTTTTTACTTCGGCAGGAAATCCAAAAACTTGGACCCCGTTTTTAAAAGAAAATGGCATGACAGTTGTACATGTTGTAAGTAGTTCTAAATTCGCACTAAAAGCACAAGAAGCAGGAGTAGATGCTGTGGTTGCAGAAGGTTTCGAAGCCGGCGGACACAATGGAAGAGAGGAAACGACAACGTTAACCTTAATTCCAATGGTGCGCGAACAAATTTCCATTCCATTAATTGCTGCAGGAGGAATTGCAACTGGAAGAGGAATGTTAGCTGCTATGACTTTAGGTGCTGATGGTGTTCAAATGGGAAGTCGTTTTGCTGCTTCAACCGAAAGTTCTGCTCATGATGAATTCAAACGAACAATTGTAGAAACAGGAGAAGGTGACACGCAATTAACATTAAAAGAATTGGCTCCTGTTCGACTAATCAAAAATAAATTCTATAACGATGTTCAGGAATTGTACACTAAATGTCCATCTAAAGAAGATTTGGAGAATTTATTAGGAAAAAGAAGAGCAAAAAGAGGAATGTTTGAAGGCGATTTAGTGGAAGGTGAATTAGAAATTGGTCAGATTGCCGGATTAATTCATGATATTTTACCTGTTCAAACAATTGTTGAAAACATCATGACCGAATTTAACGCTGCTAAACAAGAGGTTGTTACCTTTGATTTTTAATTCAATACTAATACAATGAAAATTTTAAAATACTTACTACTGATTTTGTTTTTAGCTTCGGCTTCGACTTATGCTCAAAAATATCGCTTTAAAACATCGAGTTTTATGGTGAGTAATAAAGACAAAAAAGGAAATTGGGGTGAATGGTCTAAACCAGAAAAGAGTAAAATGATTGTGCTTTTAGACATGGAAAGCCATAGAATTGTGGTGTATTCTGAAGTAATACAATTGTTTTCTATTATCAAATACGGCAATCAGGAAACTAAAGGCGATGATGATGTGGTTAGCTTTGATTGTGTAGACAACAATGGTGTGGAATGTGTTTTATCGATTTACACTAGAAAAAAACAAGGAAATAGAAATCAGTTGTATATCACCTATCAAGATATGATAATTGCTTATAACATGGTTGTGGAAGAGGAACCTAAACCCAAAAAATAATTTCTGAGAAAGCATTAAAATGACTTTTTATTGAATGCAATAGAAAGTCATTTTTTTATTTATTAACATTCCATTGACATCAAAAACGTACTTTTGTATAAAATTCTTTTAAAATGAAAAAAGCCTTAGCTATATCAGCATTACTTGTTTCTTCGCTACTTTCAGCACAAGAAAGACCTAAATTAGTGGTAGGAATCGTGGTTGACCAAATGAAAATGGAATATTTATATCGCTTTTCAAGCGACTTTTCCGAAAATGGTTTCAAGCGATTAATGAATCAAGGCTACACGTTTCATAACACGCATTATAATTACATGCCAACATACACGGCTCCTGGACACGCTTCAATTTACACAGGAACAACGCCTGCGGTTCATGGAATTGTAGGTAATGAGTGGTTCAATAAAGCGACTGGAAAAGAAGTGTATTGTACAGATGACGAAACGGTTTCAACTATTGGTGATGATTCAAAAAAAGAAGGAAAAATGTCACCAAGAAACTTGCAAAGTTCCACCATTACTGACGAATTGAAGTTGTCAACCAATTTCAAAGGAAAAGTTATCGGAATAAGTATTAAAGATAGAGGAGCTATTTTGCCTGCGGGACATTTTGCGGATTGGGCTTTTTGGTACAGCAAAACTGGAGCGTTTATTTCAAGTTCGTATTATGGAGAAAAACTTCCAGATTGGGCAACGCAATTCAATGCTGAGAAAAATTATTTGAAATATGTAAATAAAGGTTGGGATCTGCTAAAACCAAAAGAAACCTATAACGAAAGCTTAACTGATAACAATCCATACGAAGGGAAGTTGTATAAAAAAGCACCATTTATGCCATACAATCTTCAAGATATGTATGATGCAAACGATGCTGGAATTCTACGTTCAACGCCTTATGGAAATAATTTATTAGCCGATTTTGCTAAAAAAGCGATCGAAAACGAAAATTTAGGAAAAGACAATATCACCGATTTCTTAGCCGTTAGTTTCTCTTCAACTGATTACATCGGACACGTTTTAGGTCCGCGTTCTATTGAATTACAAGACACTTATTTACGTTTAGACGAAACTATTGCTGATTTCTTAGCTTACTTAGATAAAACTGTTGGTAAAGGAAATTACTTGGTTTTCTTAACTGCCGATCACGCTGGAGCGGAAAATGTAACGTACTTGAAAGACAATAAATACAAAGTTGATAACATCAATTACAAAAACATCCAGAAAGAATTAAAAGAGTTTTCGGAAACAACTTTTGGAGAAAACTTAGTATTGGATTATTCGAATTACAACTTGTTTTTCGATAAAACAAAAGTAAAAGCAAAAGGCTTGAATTTACAAGAAGTAAAACAAACCTTCAAAGATTATTTACACAAACAGGACTATATCAAGCGTGTTTACACCGAAGAAGAAATCACCAACGGAAATCCAAGTGATTTTTATTTAGACTTCATCACAAAAGGGTATGACCCAACACAAAACGGTGAACTAATCATGATTTTTAAACCAGGTTATGTAGAATATTCTTCAACCGGAACTACTCATGGTTCGCCTTATTCTTATGATACACATGTTCCCTTAATTTTCTTCGGTTGGAACATTAAAAAAGGACAAACTCACGATAGAAAAGAAATCACACAAATTGCTCCAACGGTTACCCAAATGTTAAAAATTACCATGCCAAATAGTTCTGATGGTAAGATTTTGTTGGAGGTTTTAAACTCAAAATAAATCAAAAATCCCGTATTAATTACTAATGCGGGATTTTCTTATTTAACCAAAAACTAAATTTCAATCATCACTTGATTCCTCATAATATCATCAAACGTTTCGCGTTCTCTGATTAAGTGACCTTTTCCATCTTTCCAAAGTACTTCTGCTGGTTTTAGTCGTGAGTTGTAGTTAGATGCCATTGAAAAGCAATAAGCGCCGGCATTTCTAAAGCATAAAATATCACCTTCGTGTATTTCAGTAATTCTTCGGTTGCTAGCAAAAGTGTCGGTTTCACAGATATAACCTACTACCGAGTAGTATCGTTCTTTTCCTTTAGGATTAGAAATATTTTCAATATGATGTTGCGCACCATATAACATCGGACGAATCAAATGATTGAAACCCGAATCAATTCCAGCAAAAACTGTTGAGGTAGTTTGTTTTACTACATTTACTTTCGCTAAGAAATAACCCGCTTCGCTTACCAAGAATTTTCCAGGTTCAAAAGCTAAGGTTAATGGACGACCGTATTCTTTTTCGAAAGCTAAAAAGCGTTTCGTTAATTTTCTTCCAAATTCTTCTACATTAGTCTCAATATCGCCTTTTTTGTATGGTACTTTAAATCCGCTTCCAAAATCGATAAAATCTAATGCTGGGAAATTTTTAGCCGTTTCGAATAGGATTTCGGCAGCATATAAAAACACTTCTACATCTAAAATATCCGAACCCGTATGCATGTGAATGCCGTTGATATGCATTTTTGTATTTTCAATAATTCTCAAAATATGAGGCAATTGATGTATTGAAATCCCAAATTTACTATCAATATGTCCCACCGAAATATTCGCATTTCCGCCTGCCATTACATGAGGATTAATTCGAATACAAACCGGAACATTCGGATGTTTCGTTCCAAATTGCTCCAAAATCGATAAATTATCAATGTTGATTTGAACACCTAATTGCGCTACTTCTTCAATTTCTTCCATTGAAACCCCATTAGGTGTGTAAATAATGTCTTTTGGTTCAACACCGGCGTGTAATCCCAATTGTACTTCTTGTAAAGAAACCGTATCTAATCCAGAGCCTAAACTTTTTAAGTATTTCAAAACAGATACATTCGATAAAGCTTTAACAGCATAGTGTACTTTAAAACGTTCTACTTTGCTAAATGCATTATGTAATCGGTTGTATTGAAAGGCAATTTTTTCCGCATCATAAACGTATAATGGACTTCCAAATTCTGTTGCTAATTGTTGTAATACTTCTGGTTTCATTTTTGATTTAATTTGATGCAAAAGTAAATCAATATTTAAAAGTTACAATTTTTAAAACAATTATTAACAAAATATAACAAAATGTTTTATTTGTAACATTCGTATTTTTTTAAAGTTACAGTTTTAATACGAATATGTATATCAAATTCCCAAATTAAACGAAAAAAAGTTAGTCCATTAAAAATTACTTTGCTATTTTTGTGGCACTTTTTTAAACAAGATAAACGCATAACAATTATGAACATACACGAATATCAGGGTAAAGAAATCCTAGCTAGTTATGGAGTACGTGTTCAACGTGGTATTGTTGCTAACAATCCAGTTGAGGCGGTAGCTGCAGCAAAACAATTAACTGCTGAAACAGGTACAAGTTGGTACGTAGTAAAAGCACAAATCCATGCTGGAGGTAGAGGAAAAGGTGGAGGAGTTAAGTTAGCTAAAAACTTAGACCAAGTAACTGAAATTTCTGAGCAAATCATCGGAATGCAGTTGATTACACCACAAACTCCACCAGAAGGGAAAACAGTTCACAAAGTATTAATTGCTGAAGATGTTTATTATCCTGGTGAAAGCGAAACTTCTGAATTTTATGTTTCTGTTTTATTAAACAGAGCTACTGGTCGTAACATGATTATGTATTCTACTGAAGGTGGAATGGATATCGAAGAAGTTGCTGAGCACACACCACACTTAATTTTTACTGAAGAAATTGATCCTGCTTACGGATTACAAGGTTTCCAAGCTAGAAAAATTGCTTTTAATTTAGGTTTATCTGGAGAAGCTTTCAAAGAAATGGTGAAATTTATCGATGCTTTATATAAAGCCTATATCGGTTCTGATTCATCTATGTTTGAAATCAACCCAGTATTAAAAACATCTGACAATAAAATTTTAGCAGTTGATGCTAAGGTAAATATCGACGATAACGCTTTATTCAGACAAGCAAAATATGCTGAAATGCGTGACATTAGAGAAGAAAACCCAATCGAAGTTGAAGCTAAAGAAGTAGGATTAAACTACGTTGATTTAGATGGAACTGTTGGTTGTATGGTAAATGGTGCTGGTTTAGCAATGGCTACTATGGACTTAATTAAGTATGCAGGTTTTGAGCCAGCTAACTTCTTAGACGTAGGTGGTACTGCTGATGCAAAACGTGTTGAAACTGCTTTCCGTATCATCTTAAAAGATCCAAACGTAAAAGCTATTTTGATTAACATTTTTGGTGGAATCGTTCGTTGTGACCGTGTTGCTCAAGGTGTTGTAGATGCTTACAAAAACATGGGTGACGCTATTAAAGTGCCAATCATCGTTCGTTTACAAGGAACAAATGCAGAAATTGCTAAAGAATTAATCGATAATTCAGGTATGCCAATTTTATCTGCAGTACAATTCCAAGAAGCAGCTGATCAAGTAAAAGCAGCTTTATCTTAATCGAATTTAATATCCAATCATAATGAAACTCTCAGATTTGTCTGGGAGTTTTTTGTTTTTTACGACCTCAATATTTTTTAAACTTCAAAGGATTTCTTACATTAGCGATTCAATTTACAAACCATGATTTCAGAAGCGCAATTTCAAAAAGAATTAGAATTAATCATTAGTAATGCTATCCGTGAAGATGTTGGAGACGGCGACCACAGTTCACTCGCGTGTATTCCAGCTTCAGCACAAGGAAAAGCGAAGTTATTAGTAAAAGATGAAGGGATTATTGCTGGTGTAGAATTCGCTAAAATGATTTTTCATTATGTAGATAAAGACATGAAAGTGGAAACGTTTATCAATGATGGTGAAAGAGTAAAATATGGTGATGTTGTTTTTCATGTTTCAGGAAGCTCACAATCGATTTTAAAAGCCGAACGTTTAGTATTGAACTCGATGCAACGAATGAGCGCCATCGCAACGAAAACCAAAATGTTTGTTGATTTACTGGAAGGTACAAAAACTAAAATTTTAGATACCAGAAAAACCACACCTGGAATCCGTGCCATCGAAAAATGGGCGGTGAAAATTGGTGGTGGTGAAAATCACCGTTTTGCATTGTACGATATGATTATGTTGAAAGACAATCACAACGATTTTGCTGGAGGAATTCCGCAAGCGATTGCAAAGACAAAACAATATTTAATCGATCATAATAAAGATTTAAAAATCATTGTCGAAGCCAGAAATTTAGACGAAGTGCAACAAATTTTAGATGCTGGCGGTGTTTATCGAATTTTATTAGACAATTTCGATTATGAAACTACAAAGAAAGCAGTAGCCATGATTGGAAATCAATGTTTGACTGAATCTTCTGGAAATATTAATGAAAAAACCATTCGTAATTACGCAGAATGTGGAGTGAATTATATTTCTTCTGGCGCTTTAACGCATTCAGTTTATAATATGGATTTAAGTTTAAAAGCGATATAATGTATGTCGGAAGAAATAGAAAATAAACTCAATAAAATCCCAGTTGTAAAGCAATTAGTTTCGCTTACGAAAGCTATAAAGTTGAAATCTTTAGAAGGCTTATCACTTTATGATATTTTGGAACTATATGTGTTGGGAATTTTCAAAGGTGCTTTTTCGTACAGAGCAAGTGCTATTGCGTTTAGTTTCTTTATGGCATTATTTCCTTTTACGTTATTTATCTTGAATTTAATTCCGTTTATCCCTTTGGAAAATTTTCAAGCCGATTTTTTAGAGTTTGTAGAAGAAGGAGTGCCACCCAATACTTACGAAGCTATTGAAGCCATTTTAAAAGATATCATGGAAACCAGTCACCAAGGTTTACTATCGTCAGGTTTTATTTTATCTATTTTGTTAATGACCAACGGAATTAATGCCATTTTAGGAGGATTTGAAATGTCGGCTCACATTACTATTACTAGAGGTTTTTTTAGACAATATTTTATTTCATTAGCCATTTCTTTGGTCTTATCGATGATTTTGTTGATAACAGTTGCAGCCATTGTGATTGCTGAGGTAATGATTCAAAAAATAAATATTCGAGGTTATGTAGCAGATGTTTCGGTTATTGAATGGAGTCGATATGGTTTCATTCTTTTAATGATTTTGATCACAACTTCAATATTATATAAATTTGGAGCTAAAGAAACTTCAAGTATTGCATTTATTAGTTATGGTGCGGTTTTTACTACCATTTTAATAGTAGTTTCTTCTTATGTTTTCGGAATTTATGTAACTAAATTTGCAAAGTACAACGAGTTATATGGTTCAATTGGTACACTTCTTGTATTAATGTTCTATATTTGGATTAATTGCATGGTTTTGTTATTAGGTTTCGAACTAAATGCAACTATTTCAAAATTGAAAAGAAAAAATTTATATATTTAACCAAACTAAAAAAAATAAATTATGAAAAAACAAGTTATTACATTTTTAATGTTGATTACGACTGTGTTTACAGTAAATGCACAAAAAACAGTTTCGGGAGTTAAAGTTGATGCTAAGTTAAATTTAGAGGGTCAATCTTTAGTTTTAAATGGCGCTGGAACTCGTGTTAAGATGTTTATGGATATGTACGTTGGTGCTTTGTATTTAGAAAAAAAGAGTACTAATGCCAACGAAATCATGAACAGCAAAGAAGGAGCTGCCATTAAATTAAACATTGTATCAGGTTTAATTACTTCTGATAAAATGATTTCGGCTATTAATGAAGGTTTCGAAAATGCTACAGGAAAGAAAACCGCTCCATTAAAAGCAAAAATCGATAAATTCAAAGGTTTCTTTAAAGAAGAAATTAAAAAAGGGGATGTTTTCATCATTATGAATGTTCCAAATGAAGGAGTTGTAGTTTATAAAAACGGAACTAAAAAAGGAAGTATCGACGGACACGATTTCAAAAAAGCTTTATTCGGAATCTGGTTATGCGACAAACCAGCTGATAAAGATTTAAAAGATGAAATGTTAGGAAAATAATTCCAACTAAATATAAAAGTAAGCGTTCTCAATCGAGGACGCTTTTTTTATTCAGTAATTTATCTTTTTTCTATTTTCTTTTTTCTATTCTCTTTTTCCAACTATATTTGTTCTATGCTGTATTTTATCGAAGTCGTTTTACCTTTAGCGGTTTCTAAAACCTTTACTTATCAGGTTTCGGAAGCGGAATTTAACTACATTCAAATAGGAATGCGAGTGGCAGTTCCCTTTGGGAAAACTAAGATTTATACGGCTTTGGTGTTAGATAAAACGAATACGCCACCTCAATTATACGAAGCAAAAGAAATTCATCAAATTTTAGATGAAAAACCAGTTGTAAATTTACATCAAATCGAACATTGGAAATGGATTGCCTCTTATTATATGTGTTCGTTGGGTGAAGTTTTTCGAAGTGCATTGCCTTCTGGTTATATATTGGAAAGTGAAACCATTATTTCGGCAAAAGCAGACCAAGACATTCATTCTGATGAATTAAAAGACGATGAATATTTAATTTTAGAGGCGTTAAAAACGCAATCTTCTATTACGATACAAGATGTTATCAAAATAGTTGGGAAAAAGACGGTTTTTCCTGTTATCAATCGATTGTTGGCGAAAGGCGCATTAGTTTTACAAGAAGAAATTTCGGAACAATACAAACCAAAATTAGTTCGTTATATCAGATTGCAAGAAGAATTTTTGCAACAAGAAAGATTAGCCGAATTATTAGAAATGTTATCCAAAGCCAAAAAGCAACGCGAATTGGTTCTACATTATTTCCAATTACAAGCTCGTGAAAAAGCACCTATTTCAGTAAAAAAACTCATTGAAACTTCAGGAAGTTCTGCTGCTATTGTAAAATCTTTGGTAGATAAAACCATTTTCGAAGAATATTATATTGCGCAAGATAGAGTTGCTTTCGATAAAGATGATGATAGTCAATTCACGTTAAGTGAAGCTCAACAACTAGCTTTTGATAGTATTCAAGAAAATTTCAAATCGTTTGATGTAAATTTATTACACGGAGTTACCGCTTCTGGTAAAACCGAAATTTACATCAAACTTCTTGAACAATATATTAAGGAAGGAAAACAAGTATTGTTTTTATTGCCAGAAATCGCTTTAACCACTCAATTAGTACAACGATTAACAGCTTATTTTGGAAATGAAGTTGCTGTTTTTCATTCAAAATATACTAATAACGAAAGAATAGAAGTTTGGAATCAAGTCTTGGAAAATTCTCCAAAAGCCAAAGTAGTAATTGGTGTTCGAAGTGCTTTGTTTCTTCCGTTTTCTAATTTAGGTTGTATTATTGTAGATGAAGAACACGAGCAAACTTTCAAACAACACGATCCAGCGCCAAGATATCACGCCCGTGATGCCGCTATAGTTTTAGCGAAGCAACACGGAGCAAAAGTGGTTTTGGGAAGTGCCACGCCATCTTTGGAAACGTATTATAACGTACAAGCTAAAAAGTATGGTTTAACCGAATTGAAAGTACGCTACGGAAATGTAGTGTTACCCGAAATTCAATTAGTCGATTTAAAAGACAAATATTTCAGAAAGAAAATGTCAGGGCATTTTTCTGATGAATTATTGGAGGAAATCACTAAAACGTTATCAAAAGGCGAACAAGTTATTTTATTTCAAAACCGTAGAGGATTTTCGCCTTATGTGGAATGCATGACGTGTGGTCATGTGCCACATTGCCCAAGTTGCGATGTGAGTTTGACGTATTACAAATTCAAAAATCAATTGCGTTGTCATTATTGTGGTCATTCGATAGCTAATCCAACGCATTGTCATAGTTGTCAATCGGTTGATTTAACTACTAAAGGTTTCGGAACTGAACAAATTGAAATGGAATTGAAAACCCTTTTTCCAGAGAAAAATATCGGAAGAATGGATCAAGATACCACTAGAGGAAAGTTTGGCTTCGAGAAGATTATCGATTCCTTCAAAAATAGAGAAATTGATGTTTTGGTAGGAACACAAATGCTAGCCAAAGGTTTAGATTTTGATAATGTAACTTTAGTTGGGATTCTAAACGCCGATAATTTATTGAACCAGCCGAATTTCAGAGCCTACGAAAGAGCGTATCAAATGATGATGCAAGTTTCGGGTAGGGCAGGACGTTCAGAGAAAAAAGGAAAAGTAGTTATTCAAACGTATAATCCGTATCACAATACCATTCAACAAGTTTTGGGTAATGATTATATGGGAATGTATAAAGAGCAAATTTACGAACGCCAGAATTTCAAATATCCGCCTTTCTTTAGATTAGTGAAGCTTACATTAAAACATCGTGATTTTGATAAATTGAAAGAAGGTTCTATGTGGTTGTATAATGTGTTGTCTCAAAATTTAGATATGCCAGTTTTAGGACCAGAAGAGCCAGCGATTAATAGAATCCGAAATGAATATATTCGAACGATTATGGTTAAGATTCCAGTTCAGAAGCATTTGGGTAATACCAAAAAAAATATTGCGAAAGTGCTCATGAGTTTTGAAACAGTTCCGCAATATCGTTCTATTAAGGTAAAAGTAGATGTCGATGTGTATTAAGCGTTTTCGATTGCTTTTACAATTTCTTCTTTCTTGTTTCGACTTAATGGTATTTTTGTATTTCCAATTTCGGCAAACTTACTATTGAATTTTTCCACTCGGTCTAAATTGATAATATACGATTTATGAACGCGAATGAATTTGCCTTCTGGAAGTTCTTTTTCAAAACCTTTCATTGTTGATAGCACTAAATGACTTTCATCATCGGTAACTACTTTGATGTAATCGCCATAGGCTTCAATCCATTTAATTTTAGAAACATAGACTTTTAGTTTCTTTAAATTACTTTTAATCACAATACTCTCACCATGGTCTTCATGGTTTTCGTAACGCAAAGCGTGAAGTTCAGTAGCTTTTTTAACTGCTTTATTGAAACGTTCTTTAGAAATAGGTTTTTGAAGAAAATCAGTTGCTTCATAATCAAAAGCTTTAACAGCATAGTCTGCTTTTGAAGTAATGAATATAATTTGTGGTTTGGTTTTTAGTCCGTCTAATAAGTCGAAGCCATTGATTAACGGCATTTCAATATCAAGAAATATAAGGTCGATTGTATTGTTGTTGATACAATTCTTTGCCTCAAGAGCATTGGCAAAATCTCCTACTAAATTTAATAATGTTGATTCGTTAACAAGTTTTGTGATGGTAATCCTTTGAATAGCGCTATCATCTACAACGATACAATTCAACTTCATGGGCATATATTTTTTATAGTTTGTTAAAAATAGAACAATTATTACAAATACACAAGTTTTTTTAATAAAAAATTAATAAGGTGTTGTGCTTGCTATTTCAAATAAAAGTATTATTTTTGCACCCAATTTTATAACAATAAATATAAAGATTATGAATCATTATGAAACTGTTTTCATCTTGAATCCCGTTTTATCTGAGCAACAGGTAAAGGAAACAGTAAGCAAGTTTGAAGATTTTCTTACTTCTAAAGGGGCTGAGATGGTATCGAAAGAAGATTGGGGCTTAAAAAAATTAGCTTATGAAATTCAACACAAAAAAAGTGGATTTTACCACTTATTCGAATTCAAAGCGCCAGCTGAAATTATCCTTGCATTTGAAACTGAATTCCGCCGTGACGAGCGTGTTATGCGTTTCTTAACAGTGTCTTTAGACAAACATGCAATTTCTTGGGCAGAAAGAAGAAGAGCAAAATTAAAATCTAAAACAAACTAATCATGTCTACATTAGAGCAATCTGCAAAAGGGAAAAAAGACGGAGATATCAGATATCTTACGCCTTTAAACATAGATACAAACAAAACTAAAAAATACTGTCGTTTCAAAAAATCAGGTATTAAATATATCGATTATAAAGACGCAGACTTTTTATTGAAATTTGTTAACGAGCAAGGTAAAATTTTACCAAGACGTTTAACAGGTACTTCATTAAAATACCAAAGAAAAGTTTCTGTAGCTGTTAAAAGAGCTCGTCACTTAGCTTTAATGCCATACGTGGCCGATTTATTAAAATAATAATTAACAAATAGTTGTTGCTTCGCTACTGGCGGGCTAACTTCTAATTAAAAGGACAACAACATGGAACTTATCTTAAAACAAGACGTTCAAAATTTAGGATTTAAAGATGACGTAGTAACTGTGAAAAACGGATATGGTCGTAATTATTTAATTCCTCAAGGTTTTGCTATTTTAGCAACTCCATCTGCTAAAAAAGTTTTAGCTGAAAACTTAAAGCAAAAAGCGCACAAAGAAGCTAAACTTGTTGCAGATGCAAAAGCTTTAGCTGAAGCTTTAAAAGCTTTAGAAATTAAAATTACTGCTAAAGCAGGTGGTGATAAATTGTTTGGTTCAGTTACTAGCGCTAACATCGTGGAAGCATTAGAAGCTAACGGTCATTCAATTGAGAAAAAATTCATCACTAGTGGTGTAGTAAAACGTGTAGGTAAATATACTGCATCAGTTAGATTACACAGAGATGTTATCGTAGAGTTACCATACGAAATCGTAGGTGAAAAAGCATAATTTTTCTTAAAATATAAATTAGCTCCGATTTTATCGGGGCTTTTTTTTTATCTTTACTTTATGAAATACGCAAGATTAACCAAAGAACAATTAGAAGAATTACATCCAGAATTCATTACTTTTTTAGCTACACAATCAATTGATAAAAAGGAATGGGATGAAATTAAGCAAAATAAACCTCATATTGCCGAACAAGAAATTGACGTTTTCTCTGATATGATTTGGGAAAAAGCATTGACGAATGTTACGCACATTGATCATTTTTCTAAAAACTACATTTTTCTTTTTAAATGTATGCAAAATGCGGTTTTTTCTTTTGTAATAAAAACAAATAATCCACAAATTGATTTCGTTTCTGCAGATGGGATTCACTGGTTGTCTGAAAATTTATTTTCCGATGAAGTAGAAATCACTAGAGGAAAGAAAGATTTATCAGAAAACAGAAATGAATCTTTGTTTGAAATCATTAAACAAGGTGGAATCATCAGTAAAGGAGAATTGTTTACCAAATTAGACAGCTTAATCAATCAGTAAATATGAGCGTTTTAGATACTATTAAGAATTTAAGAGACGAATTAAATCTACATAATTACAATTATTATGTTTTAGATAAACCTACCATTTCTGATTTTGAATTTGATCAAAAGCTAAAACATTTACAAGATTTAGAAGCACAACATCCAGAGTTTTTCGATGAAAATTCGCCCACTCAAAGAGTAGGAGGAATGGTTACGAAGAATTTTGAAACAGTGAAACATGAATATCGCATGTATTCGTTGGACAATTCTTATTCCATTGAAGATTTACAAGATTGGGAAACCCGAATTCAAAAGGTTTTAGGCGATGTTCCGTTAGAATATACTTGCGAATTAAAATACGATGGTGCATCAATTAGTATTTCGTATGAAAAGGGTCGTTTAGTTCGTGCAGTTACGCGTGGCGATGGTTTTCAAGGCGATAATGTCACGAATAATATCAAAACGATAAAAGCAGTTCCTATTCATTTAAAAGGTGATTTTCCTGAAAAATTCGATATTCGAGGAGAAATCATTCTTCCGTTTGCTGGATTTGAAAAAATGAATCAAGAATTAATTGAAATTGGTGAAACTCCTTATTCCAATCCAAGAAATACGGCTTCTGGAAGTCTAAAATTACAAGACAGTGCCGAAGTAGCCAAACGTCCTTTAGATTGTTTGTTGTACTTCGTAATTGGTAATAATTTACCCTTCAAAACTCAATTTGAAGGCTTACAAAAAGCAAGAGATTGGGGATTTAAAGTACCAACACAATCCAAATTAGCTAAAAACCTAAGCGAAGTTTTCGAATACATCAACTATTGGGACAAACACCGTCATGATTTACCCTATGAGACAGATGGAGTTGTTATCAAAGTAAATAATTTGCAACATCAAGATGAATTAGGGTATACAGCAAAATCTCCCCGTTGGGCGATGGCGTATAAGTTTAAAGCCGAACAAGTCACTACGAAATTAAACTCGATTTCATATCAAGTAGGGCGAACAGGAGCGATTACGCCCGTTGCGAATTTAGAACCCGTACAATTAGCAGGAACGATTGTAAAACGTGCTTCGTTACACAATGCCGACCAAATTGAAAAGTTAGATATTCGAATTGGCGATGAAGTTTTCGTAGAAAAAGGAGGTGAAATTATTCCGAAGATTATTGCGGTTGCTAAAAGAGGTGATCAAACCGAGCCAACAAAATATATCACTCATTGTCCAGAATGTCAAACGGAATTGGTTAGAAGCGAAGGCGAAGCGAATCATTTTTGTCCAAATTTCTATGGTTGTCCACCGCAGATTATTGGAAGAATTCAGCATTTTATCACCAGAAAAGCAATGGATATTGATGGTTTAGGCGGAGAAACAGTTGCTTTATTATTCAATGCTGGTTTGATTACGAATTATGCTGATTTATATGAACTGAAAAAGGAACAAATCATTCCTTTAGAACGAATGGCGGAAAAATCAGCAGAAAACTTAATCAACGGAATTGAAAAATCGAAAACGATTCCATTTGAACGTGTTTTATATGCGTTAGGAATTCGATATGTAGGTGAAACAGTTGCTAAGAAGCTAGCGAAACATTACAAATCAATTGATGCAATTGCGCAAGCGAGTATTATGGATTTGATTTTGGTTGATGAGATTGGCGATAAAATCGCACAGAGTGTCGTACAATTCTTTGAAAATCAAGAAAATATTCGTATTATTGATAAGCTTAAGAGTTTTGGAGTTCAATTAGAATCGGGTGAAGATGATGTTTTACTTTCTGAAAAGTTAAAAGGAAAAACCTTTGTAGTATCGGGAGTTTTTGAAATATATTCTCGAGACGAACTAAAAAAAGCTATTGAAGATAACGGAGGAAAAGTAGGAAGTTCCATCTCATCAAAAACCGATTATGTAATTGCTGGGGATAATATGGGACCTTCCAAACTAGAAAAAGCAAATCAATTAAAAATTGCAATTATATCAGAATTAGACTTCAAACAAATGATAGATGCTTAAAGTAAATTCGGCTTTAATATTATATTTTACAGCTTTTATTTTATATGTATTTGCTGTTTTAATTGGAAGCGATAATTTGGAACTTTTTACTAAGCCAATTATCCTTCCGTCGATTTATTATTTCTATTATATTAGTGTTAGGGGTAAAATTGATTATTTGTTTTCTTTTTCGGTTTTATCCTTCTTTATTGGTGAAATTTTACATCTAATTAGTAGAGAAGAGTTTAATGTTTCGGGGCTTATATTTTTGTTAATTCCATATTTCATTATATTGTTTTTTATTTTTCAAGATTTAATCTATTATTTAAAAAAGAAAAAAATTAACCTGAATACCTTTTCTTTCTATATTATCGTAATGCTTTTAGTGTATTTATTATTTAATGCACTAATGATGATGATAGAAGAGAAAAGCTTTGAATTTTTTATTTATTTTTTGTACGGAATATTATTGTTGTTAATGGGAATTTTAGCCTTTGTAATGCTAATTAACTACATTAATAGAACAATTTTGTACACGGGTTTTATGGTTGGTTGTTTTCTATTATCCGATTTGTTTTTTGTTTTTTCAAAAAAAATCCCCGATTTATTAGCCTTGAAGATGATTAATGTTGCAACTCAAGAGTTATCGTTTTTTTGTTACATAAGTTATTTTGTTTACAGAACTAAATTTAAACTTCATGGTAAGAGAGATATTCAAGACTGATAAAAATATAGATAGCCGAGCTAGTGGAGCTCTGTATATATATTTTATTTCCTATTTGTGTTATTTGTTTTTTTATAGGGTTTATGGCGATTTAGACATTGCTTTGATTTTTAAACCCATTATAATTCCAAGTATTGCTTTTGCTTACTTTTTTATAAGTAAAGCAAAAAAAATATATTTGAATTTATTTTTGTTTTTAGTAATCTTTTTTGCTGATAATTTGATTTTGATAGAGGGAAGAGATATTAAAGTGTTTTCGACCTATTTGTATCTAATAGCTATAGGTATTTTATTTAGTTATGTAGTTACAGATTCGAAAATCTTTAAAAGAAACCTCTTTTTAAAAAACAATTTCAATTATTTTATAATTGCTTATTTGTTGTTAGTCATCTTTTATAAGATTGCAAGTTTGACTTTAAATAAGGAGTTTAAAGAGTTTTTTGTAGTAATTGGATATAGTATAATGTTCTTAATGGTTGT
>NZ_JAYRPD010000060.1:0-26734 GCF_041911335.1 Flavobacterium sp. | reverse complement strand
GTGGAAATGCTTCTACTACTTCGGCAACATTTACTATTATTGATGATACAAATCCTGTGATTGCTACTGAGGCTTCGGATTTAACAGTACAATGTGATGGTTTAGGAAATACAGCTGCTTTAAATGCTTGGTTGGCTTCTAACGGAGGTGCTTCAGCTAGCGATGCTTGTTCTTCGGTAACTTGGAGCAATAACTTTACTGCAGTATCCGATACTTGTGGAGCAACAGGTTCGGCAACAGTGACTTTCACTGCTACGGATGCTTGTGGAAATGCTTCTACTACTTCGGCAACATTTACTATTATTGATGATACAAATCCTGTGATTGCTACTGAGGCTTCGGATTTAACAGTACAATGTGATGGTTTAGGAAATACAGCTGCTTTAAACGCTTGGTTAGCTTCTAACGGAGGTGCTTCAGCTAGCGATGCTTGTTCTTCGGTAACTTGGAGCAATAACTTTACTTCAGTTTCTGATACTTGTGGAGCAACAGGTTCGGCAACAGTAACTTTTACTGCTACTGATGCTTGTGGAAATGCTTCTACTACTTCAGCAACTTTCACTATTGTTGATGATACAGATCCTGTGATTGCTACTGAGGCTTCGGATTTAACAGTACAATGTGATGGTTTAGGAAATACAGCTGCTTTAAACGCTTGGTTGGCTTCTATCGGAGGCGCTTCAGCTAGCGATGCTTGTTCTTCGGTAACTTGGAGCAATAACTTTACTTCGGTATCCGATACTTGTGGAGCAACAGGTTCGGCAACAGTGACTTTCACTGCTACGGATGCTTGTGGAAATGCTTCTACTACTTCGGCAACTTTCACCATTGTTGATGACACAGATCCTGTATTTACTAGTGAATTACCTCAAAACATTTCTGTTTCCTGTGATGCAATTCCTAGTCCTGCAATAATGACGGGAACTGATAATTGTAGTGATGTCACTATCATAGTTACCGATAACATTGATAGAGAAGAATCCGATTGTGAAGGGGAATACATCATTAACAGAACTTGGACATTAACAGATAGTTGTAATAATAGTACAAGCTACACACAAGTGATTACTGTATTTGATACTACACCGCCTGTGCTTACAACCCCAATTGATTCTCAAATTAGTGTTTCATGTTCTGAAATTCCAGAACCTCCTCAATTAATTTTTACAGATAATTGTTCAGGTGTTCAAGAAGTTACTTATAATGAAACATCAACTATAATATCAATTTATCAATATGTTATTGTTCGTGAATGGATAGTTTCAGACAATTGCGGAAACGAAGCTAATTTCACACAAACTTTAAATGTAAGTGTTGAAGAACCTTTCGATGCAATACCTTATGCAATTTGTATTGAAGATGATCCAATAGATTTATTTACTATATTAGACGATTCAATTCCTACAACAGGAGAATGGCTTGAAGTTACCAATTCAGGTGGATTAACTGGAAGTATTTTTAATCCGACCAATGTGGCTTTAGGTTATTATACCTTACAATATGTAGTAGAATTAGAGGATAATACATGTCCAATGATTTATGAAATCTATTTGAATGTAAATGATGATTGTATTGTGTTACCTGCTTGTGATATTACAGTTTACAATGCGGTTTCACCAAACGATGACAACTCAAATGATTTCTTTTTCATTGATGGTTTAGAATGTTATCCAGATAATACAGTAGAAATTTATAACCGATGGGGAATTTTAGTTTATGACGAAACAGGTTATGATAATAATCTTAAATCGTTCAAAGGAATATCTGAAGGTAGAAACACCATTAACAAAAATGAGCTTCTTCCCGACGGAACTTATTTTTACATTCTGAAATATACAGATGAAGAAAATAAGAAACACGATCGATCAGGATATTTATACCTAAACCGTTAATAAATTAAAGCAACTTAAATACGAACAAGATGAAAACGATATTAACTATAATTTGTGCATTCATTTTACAAAGTATATGCTATTCGCAACAGGATTCTCAATATACTCAATATATGTACAATACCTCTCTAGTAAATCCAGCATATGCGGGATCTAGGGAAACAATCACTGCATTTTTATTACATAGAAATCAGTGGGTTGGATTAGATGGTGCTCCAGTAACAAACAATTTTTCAATTAATTCTCCATTAGGTGATTCCAATTTTGGTATAGGATTAAATTTTGTGAATGATGAAATTGGTCCTGTTTCTGAAAATGAAGTTTCAGTTGACTTGGCTTATTTTATTCAAGTTTCTGAAAATTATAAATTGTCTTTAGGTTTGAAAGGAACAGCTAATTTATTTCAATTAGATGTAAATAAGTTAAGAGTATTTGATCCTACAGACCCTCAATTTCAAAACATGGACACCGAATTTTCACCAAATGTTGGAGCTGGATTATACCTTTTTTCAGATAAGACCTATTTTGGTTTATCAGTTCCGAATTTTTTCGAATCATACCGATATAATGACAATAATATTGAAATTACAAAAGAAAAAATGCACTTCTATTTTATTGCTGGACATGTGTTTACATTAAGTGAAAACATCGATTTTAAACCTGCTCTTTTAAGTAAAATTGTAGAAGGTGCTCCTTTGCAAGCTGATGTAACGGCAAACTTCTTATTCTTCGATAAGCTAACATTAGGTGCGGCTTACAGATGGGATGCTTCCGTGAGTGCTTTAGCTGGATTTCAAATTTCAGATTCTTGGTTTATTGGTTATGGATATGATTTAGAGACATCCAAACTTGCTAACTACAATTCAGGTTCGCACGAGATATTCCTTCGATATGAATTTTTCAATAGAAGTAGAGTTTCAGCTCCAAGATTCTTTTAAATTTTCCGATTATGAAAACATTATACACACTAGTATTCGTCTTAAGTATCACAATTGGTGCTTTTGCACAAGGGTCTAAGCTAAACAAAGCGGACAAAAAATACGATAAATATTCCTATATAGATGCAATCGAAATTTATGAGAAAGTGGCCGAAAAAGGATATAAATCGGTTGAATTATTCGAAAAATTAGGGAACGCTTATTATTTCAATGGTGAATTAGATAAAGCCTCTAAATGGTATGGTGAACTTTTTGCCCTAAATCAAGAAGTAGACTCGGAGTATTATTTCAGATATGCACAAGCTTTAAAAGCGGAAGGGAATTACGAAAAATCAAATCAGTACATGGAATTATTTGCTCAAAAAACAAACGATACTAGAGCTAAATTATTTCAAGAAAATAAGAATTATTTATCTGATATTGATGCCGTTTCTGGAAAATACACTATGGATAAAACCGATGTAAATTCGGAATTCTTTGACTACGGGCCATCCTTTTTTGGTAAACAAATTGTATTCACCTCTTCAAGAAGCGAAGGCAATCAGTACTCCAAAATTCACGATTGGACAAAACAAAATTTCACAGATTTATTCGTTGCTTCAATTGATAACGAAGGAAAATTAGGAAGTGTTGAAAACTTTTCTAAAACTGTGAATACCAAATACAACGAGTCCTCACCTGTCTTCACCAAAGATGGCAAAACCATGTATTTTACCCGAAACAACTACAACGATGGCAAAAAACGAAAAAGTGATGACAAAGTTATCATGGAAAAAATTTACAAAGCCGAATTAGTCAATGGTGAATGGACAAACATAAAAGAAGTCCCTTTTTCAAATGACAATTACAAAACCGCACATCCTGCTTTAAGTCCAGATGAAAAAACAATGTATTTTGCATCGGATATGCCAGGTAGTTTTGGAAATTCAGATTTATATAAAGTGTCAATTGATAGTAACGGAAAATTTGGAACACCAGAAAATTTAGGTCCAACTATCAATACAGAAGGAAGAGAAACCTTCCCTTTCGTTGATGCTGATAATAATTTATTTTTTGCATCAGATGGTCATCCTGGACTTGGTGGACTTGATATTTTTGAAGCTAAAGCTAATGGTAATTCTTTTGAAAAACCTGTAAATGTTGGTAAACCATTAAACAGTCCAATGGACGATTTTGGTTACGTTACCAATAAAGATGGTTTAGGATTTTTCTCATCAAACAGAGATGAAGGATCTGGTTTTGATGACATTTACACCTTTACTGTTTGCACCCATACATTATCAGGTTTAATTACTGATATAGATACAAAAGAGATTCTGCCAAATGCAAAAGTGATTCTTTTTGATGATAAAATGAATAAAATAAGTGAAACCATTTCTTCAGATAAAGGAGTTTATTCTTTTAAAATTGAATGTAATAAAAAATACTACGTGAGAGCATCAAAAGAAGAATATGAAACTACTGAAAAATCATTTGGTCCAGTAACTAAAACAGGTGAATCTAAATTAGATATCGAATTAAAACGAAATATCTTCCCTGTCGAAGTAGGAACCGATTTAGCAAAAATATTAGATGTTAGTATTATTTATTTCGATTTAGACAAATGGAACATTCGACCAGACGCTGCAGAAGATTTAGAAAAAATCATTGCTGTTATGAACCAATATCCAAACATGACAATTGATATACGTTCGCATACCGATAGTAGACAAACTCACAAATACAATGAATTATTATCAGACAGAAGAGCAAAATCTACTTTAGAGTTTATTGTTAAAAACGGTATTAACCGAAACCGATTAACAGCAAAAGGATATGGAGAAACACAATTAGTAAATAATTGTTCCAATGACGTTCCATGTAGTGAAGCAGAACATCAAAAAAATAGACGAAGCGAATTTATCGTACTAAAAATGTAACCTACACACATATCTATATCATTTTTTGGAAAGCAGTTATTCATGTAATAGCTGCTTTTTTAGTTTAAAAATTTGCTTTTAAGTTTATAATTAATTAATTTTAAGTTTTAAATCCCCTATATATTTATAAGAAACACCAAAACGTTATCAAAAGATAGCTTACTAAACTTTGATTCAAAGTAAGTATCGAATGAAACGATTAGTATTCTAATATTTGTATTTCTTGTAAAGGGGTAAATAAGCCGAACAGATACCCAAAAAAGATAGTAGGTGTTAATTTGAATAAATAATTTTATGAAAAAAAAATTTTTAATAGCTTCAACATTAACTTTATTATTTTTTGTATTAATTTCTTGCAATGAAGATGATAAAAATTCTGAAAGCTCTTTAGCTGTAAAAACAGAAACTGAGAAAAGTGATTTAGATTATTCAAAATATGAAAACTCAATTGCTTTAAAAGGCAAAATTAAGACTTGGCTTAATTCTAATAATGAGTTGGTCATTTATACCGAAACTGTTGATACCAAACATATTTTTATATTACAAGAAACCGATTCAAAATTAAAATTGGAAAACGAATATTCAAAAATTACATTCCTAGATCATAGCATTATATTAGATTCAAAAAGTGAGGCATTTTTTATAGGAGTTAAAGAAAAATTAGAATCTAGTATCATAATTAAGGAATTTAAAGAAATTAGAACCAATAAAAAAACTTTAGAAGCTTATGGTAGTGGTATTGTACATATGTGGTTCGAAAAAGGAAATGAATTTGCTAAATCAAAAATTAAATTAAATATTATAGAGGAACAACCAAGTATTTTTAAATATTTAGAGGACGCAGATGCAGGTACTTCATGTGATAGTGGAGGAACTGGCTCAACATCTTGTAGTGTAAGTAGTGGAGGTTCTGGTCAATCAACTGGTTGTTCTGTTTCTTGCCAATCTGGATATTATTCTTGTTGTAACAAGGGAGGTTTATTTACTGTAAATTCTTGTAAGTGTGTAAAGTATTAATCTAAAAAAATTAAATTACTTTAAAAAAATATCAAACAAAAAAGCAGCTATTTCTCTCAAAACAGCTGCTTTTTCTATAAACAAACATGAAATCTTTATTTTTTAATAAACATATTAGTGTAGTATTTTTTCCCTTGGTCATCCATTCTAATAGAAGCTCCAAAATGTGTATAATCGCCTTCTAAATTGGCTTTATGACCTGGGCTATTTATCCATGCATTTACAGTTGATTGAGCCGTAGCATAAGCAAAAGCTACATTTTCTCCCACACGAAAAGCACCTAAAACGTTTTGTAAATTTTCTTTTCTTTGATCAAAACCTTCATGAGTAACTGTTTGAGTAGCTAACATATAATTATTGTGTTCTGAAGATTTATAAGAAATATGTTCAATAATTTCCAATGGATTTAAACCTATTGAAACTCTGTATTCATTAACTTTATCTAATAATTCTAATTCATTAGCATTATGAGTATAGCTTTTCGCTGTTTCAACTGGTTCATTTACGCCTTCGCTTTCAGAAGAACAAGAAGTTAAAGAAACAATTGTGAAAATTAGAGCCAGAGAGTTGATCATTTTTTTCATAAGTAGAGTATTTTTTATTCAGTTGTTGTTGTGTTAACAAATACTAAAAATCGATTAAGTGTTTGATTAACAGGACAAATGTACAAAAACATCGATAACATGCAAAAAAAATCGATGAAATGCATCAAAATTTAACGTTTTAAACATTTGAATATCAATTACTTAAAACTTTGCTTACAGGAATAAAAAAATCCCAAGTTAAAAAACTTAGGAATTTAAAAGATATTTATAAAATATTGATTATCAAGGAGATAATCGCTCTATTTTCCAATTGTAATCATTATTTAATTGATAGCGAATTCTATCATGCAATCGATTCGGTCTTCCTTGCCAAAACTCCACTTCTACAGGTCGCACTAAAAAACCACCCCAATGAGCTGGACGCAAAATTTCTTTTCCCTCCCACTCTTTTTCTAATGCTTTCAAATTATCCTCTAAAAACTCTCTACTCGGAATGACTTCACTTTGTGGTGAAACAATAGCGCCTAATTTACTTCCATCAGGTCGCGATGCAAAATAATTATCGGAAACATTTTCCGGAGTTTTTTCTGCAATTCCTTTAATAATAATTTGACGCTCTACAATCGGCCAAAAGAAAGACAAACAAACATTCGGATTATTCAAAATAGCTTTTCCTTTTTCCGAATTATAATTGGTGTAAAAAATAAAACCTTCTTCATTAAACTTTTTAAGCAATACTACACGCGCCTTTGGAAAACCATCTAAACCAATTGTAGTTACGGTCATCGCATTCACTTCTTCGGCTGCATTTAACTCTTCGGCTTCGTAAAACCATCGATGGAATAAATTAATTGGATCTTCCGGAATTTGGTTTTCCAATAACTCGCTCTTTTCGTATGATTTTCTATAATTGCTTAAATCTTTCATAATATCAGTTGTTTCAACAAAGCAAAGTTACAAAGGGAAACTCGTTTTTTTACTAAAACAAAAATTAAAATTAAACCTTTTTGAATATCTTTAGTCTTATAATCAAATTCAGCATTTTGCAAGACGAAAAAGCTTTCATTTCCGAATTACTAAACCCGAAAACGCAAAATGAAGCGTTTCGAAAGCTATTGCAATTGTATCAAAAACCTTTGTATTATCATATAAGAAACATGGTTTTGAGTCACGATGATGCTGATGATGTACTACAAAACACGTTTATAAAAGTATTTGGAAATCTAAAAAATTTTAAAGGCGATAGTAAATTGTATTCTTGGATGTACCGAATTGCAACTAATGAAGCCATTACTTTTATGCAACAACGAGCAAAGAAACAAGGAATTTCAAACGAAGAAGCCCAACAAAAAGCCGTGAATAAACTAGAAAGTGATGTTTTTTTTGATGGCGATGAAATTCAACTGAAATTACAAAAAGCCATCGCTACTTTGCCTGAAAAGCAACAATTGGTTTTTAAAATGCGCTATTTTGAAGAATTGAAATACGAAGAAATGTCGGAAATTCTAGAAACTTCGGTAGGTGCTTTAAAGGCGAGTTATCACATTGCTGTTAAAAAAATTGAAGATTTTTTACATTCACATTAAACCTTTAACAATAATTTTTGTCCAATAGATATGAAACCTTTTGATTTAGAAAATAAAAACGAAATAAAATCAGGATTTAAAGTTCCAGAAAATTACTTTGAGCAATTCGAAGCTAAAATGATGGCACAAATCCCGGTAGAGAAAGAAACAAAAGTGGTTTCCTTATTCTACAGAAAACAAGTTTGGATAAGCGCTATTGCTGCTGTTTTTTTAATCGCGATTGCAATTCCTGTTTACTTCAATATGGCAAGTGAAAGTAATTTAGATGCTTCTACTATTGAAAATTATTTAGTTCAACAGCAAAATGTTGGAATAACAGAATTATCAAAACACTTAACCGATGACGATATTATAGCATTAGAGAAAAATTTATCTTTAAACGAATCAAATCCTGATGCTTTTGAAGATTATCTTTCCGAATCGGAAAACTTAGATTATTATATTAACGAATAAATTTACCCATTATGAAAACGAAAATCATATTTCCTATTATATTTCTTTTAGTTGCTTCATTGTCATTTTCACAAGGTTTTAAAGAAAAAAGAGAAAAAGTAAAAGCACTAAAAGTAGCTTACATTACCGAGCAATTAGAATTAACTACAGAAGAAGCTCAAAAATTTTGGCCTATTTATAATGCCTTCGATGAAAAACAGTCGGAACTACGTCATGAAAAAATGAGAGCCATTTTAGACCGATTCAAGCCTGGAAATGTTGAAAAATTAAGCGAAAAAGATGCTTCTAATTCATTAGCACAAATGGAAAAAATTGAAGAAGATTTATTCAATTTAAAGAAGAAATTCATCAAAGATTTACAAGGTGTAATTAGCGCTAAGAAAATCATCAAACTTAAAAAAGCCGAAGAAGATTTTAATAGAGAATTATTAAAACAAATGCGCGAAAAAAGAAGAGGTTAGTTATAAAATTTTAAAAGCGTTCAGCAACAATTGAACGCTTTTTTTTATTCCATTTGAAATCGAACCAACTTATTTCTTCCGGTAGCATAAAACACTTTATCAGATTCAAATCTAAAAGTGAAAAAATCTTTGTCATCAGAGAATTTTGTCCAACTTTTACCAAAATCATCCGAATAAAACATTCCGGTTCCACCAACAGAAATGAATTTCTTCCCTTTACTATTTGGGACAAATTGCACACAAGAAGCGTAACCAAAAGCTTCTTTATCAGCAATTAATTTCCAAGTTTTACCACCATTTTTAGTAATGGCTTTGTTTGCCCAATTTTGATCTTGCTTCATGTAATTTCCTCCTGCAATAATTCCGATTTTTTCATTGTAAAAGTCAGCTGTAAAAATTCCTGTCATTTCCTCGCCTTGAACAATTGGAGTTTCATAAACTTTCCAAGAACCACCAAAATCCTTAGAAACAAAAACTCTCGATTTCTTTCCACCAGAAACCATAAAAATCGATTTCCCTTTTATAGTCAAATTCGTGTTGCTTGTTGCAAAAGCGGCTTCACCTTCTGAAACTTTTGGTAGAATATCACAATTTACTTTTTGCCACGTTTTGCCTCCATCTTTAGTTTTTATAAATGCTAAACAGTTTTCTATTGGATCACCCATGGCAAATCCGTTTAAATCATCTACAAATTGCATACTATCGTAAAACACTTTTTCGTGTTCTTCTTTATAAACAACTGTTTCTTCCAAGGTTTTCTTATCAATACGAATCAACATCGCTGGATTTCCAACAGATAAAACAAAAATAGCTTCTTTGGTTCCTGCAATGCTTCTAAATTCGGTAGTTCTTGCAACGTATTTAATTTCTTTTATAATAGTGCTATCTTTCTTTTTATCGTAAAATCCGTAACGGCCTTTATCCATTCCCATCCACACTTTTTCATCGTCAACTAAAATAGCTCTACAACTCAATTTCGTTTCGAGAATTACCTCTGAATTAAATTTTTTATTTTGAGCTATTGCTGAAATACTTATAAATAATAGAAATAAATAAATCTTCTTCATTGGATAGGTTTTATTTTCAAATATAATGGAAATGTTGCAAAGGAAAAACATATTTTTCAAACATTTAAAAATCAACAAGTTAATTGCGGTTAAAAAACTTTGGTACAGTAATTGGTTATTCAAAAATAGAAATAAGAACCTTAAAACGAATATATTATGAAAACGAAATTGATACATCTGAGCTTACTGGCTTCATTGACGATAGGTTCTCTTTTTGCTCAAGAAAAAACTACGGTTACAGCAAAAAATTCGGATATCAGTGACAACTTAGACTTAAGAGCGGTTGCAACTGTTTTTGGTGATGCAAAAGATTTGGAAGATTTTGAAAGAAGATTGAATGATCCTAAAACTCAAATCTCTAATTTAGATTTGAATAACGATAATTATGTCGATTATTTAAGAGTTATTGAAACGGTTGAAGGAAACGTGCATTTAGTTGTGGTTCAAGCGGTTTTAGAAAAAGATGTTTTTCAAGATGTGGCAACCATTGAAGTAGAACGAGACCGAAACAATCGAGTACAAGTACAAGTTGTGGGTGACGTTTACATGTATGGTGCTAATTATATTTACGAACCTGTTTATGTGCATACTCCGGTGATTTACACTACTTTTTGGGTAAGTAATTATCGTCCGTATTATTCATCTTGGTATTGGGGTTATTATCCAAGTTATTACTATTATTGGAATCCTTTCCCAATTTTTAGATACAGAAATCACATTCATGTTCATATCAATTTTGGTCACAGTTATCACTATGTTTCACACAGAAGATGTGCTTCCGTTTATAACAATTATTATGGAAGAAGAGGAAATGGTTACGAAAGAATGCATCCAAATCGTTCCTTCGCACATAGAAATTCAGGATATTCAAACCGACATGAATTAGATTCAAGAAGAAATATCAACACGCCACGAAATAGAAGTGAAATGACTTCAAACTCACCAAGAGGAAATCGTGAAACAAGAGAATTTAAAGGAACTACACCAAGAACTCGAACTGAAACAAGTAACCCAAGAAATAACGGAACAAGAGGAAATTCTGGTACAAGAGTTGTTACTGAAAACAGAGGAAAATCTCCAAGAGTAACTACAGAAAATAGAGGTCGAAATGAAGGTCCAAGATCAAATGGTGGAAGAGAATATTCTGAAAACAGAGGTAATTCTTCTAGAGAAAGAGGAACTATTTCAAGTTCAGGAAACAGAGGAAATTCGGAATACAGGGGAGGTTCTTCAAGAGGTAATTCACAACCAAGAAATAGCGCTCCACGAGGCAATTCAAACTCAAGAGGTTCCGAAGGAAGAGGAAACGGAAGAGGATAAATATTAAAGCTGTCAAAATTGACAGCTTTTTTTATTTTAATTCGTATCTTTGCATCCCGAATTCTCGGGATGATTTAAAATAAAAAATGAGATTACATAGAAATTTAGTATTCACAACAATCGATTCGCTAATGGCGATTTTTAACGAAGGTGAATACGCTGATAAAGTGGTTGCTAGAGCACTTAAAAAAGACAAACGTTGGGGAAGTCACGATAGAAAATTCGTAGCAGAAACCATTTACGAAATCGTAAGATGGAAACGTTTATACACTGAAATTGCAGAGGTTAAAGAACCTTTTGATAGAGATAAAATTTGGAGAATATTTGCCGTTTGGGCAGTATTAAGAGGTTACACCCTACCCGATTGGAAATATTTTGAAGATACACCGGTTAGAAGAATCAAAGGAAAATTTGACGAATTAACCAAAACTAGAAAATTCAGAGAGTCAATTCCAGATTGGATGGACGAATTGGGTGTTAAGGAATTAGGTGAAGAAACTTGGACAAAAGAATTAGCAGCTCAAAACGAACAAGCAAAAGTAATTTTAAGAGTTAATAAACTTAAAACTACCAAAGAAAAATTAAGAGCTATCTTAATGGATTTGAATATTGAAACCGAGTTTCACAAAGATTATCCAGATGCTTTAATTTTAACCGAAAGAGCTAATGTTTTTTTAACAGATGCTTTTAAAGATGGTTTGTTTGAAGTACAAGATGCTTCTTCTCAACTAGTGGCTTATTTCTTGGATGTTCAACCAGGAATGCGAGTTGTGGATACTTGCGCTGGTGCAGGTGGAAAAACCTTGCATTTGGCTTCTTTAATGGAAAATAAAGGCCAATTAATTGCTATGGATTTGTATGAAAGTAAATTAAAGCAATTAAAAATAAGAGCGAAAAGAAACGGTGCTTTCAACATTGAACCAAGAGTTATTGAAAGTAGTAAAACAATAAAAAAATTACACGAAAAAGCCGATAGAGTTTTAATCGATGCGCCTTGTAGTGGATTAGGAGTTTTAAAAAGAAATCCTGATAGTAAATGGAAATTACAACCTGAGTTTATCGATAACATTCGAAAAGTTCAGGCTGAAGTTCTAGAAAATTATTCAAAAATTGTAAAACCAGGTGGAAAATTAGTGTATGCTACTTGTTCGGTATTACCTTCAGAAAATCAAGAACAAATTAAGCATTTCTTAAGCACTGAGATTGGAAAAGAATTTACATTTGTCAAAGATCAAAAAGTTTTAGCAAGTGAAAGCGGTTTCGACGGATTTTACATGGCATTATTAGAAAGAAAAAATAAATAGTTTATGAAAAAGAACTTTACCTTATTAGCATTTTTATTGTGTTCACTAATGGGTTTGGCACAAATTCCTGCTGGTTATTACAATACTGCAACAGGAACTGGTTACGCATTAAAAACACAATTATTTAATATCATTAAGAATCAAACTGATTTAGGTTATAGTGGATTATGGGTTACCTATCAAACTTCAGATAGAGATGTTTTTACTGGTACAGGTTATGAAAATGACAATACTATTTATGACATGTATACTGAAAACCCTACAGGTAGTGCTGGTGAATGTGGTTTTATATATGGCACAGATCAGGATACTGGTTCTGGAGGAGGTTCAGAATGTGATGTTTATAATAGAGAACATATTGTTCCTCAATCTATTTTTAGTCAAGCAGCCCCAATGCGACATGATGCACATTTTGTAACTCCAACTGATAAAAAAGTAAATGGTGATCGTGGTGATAATCCTCATGGAAATGTTGCAGTAGTTTCTTCAACAACTAATAATGGTGGAAAACATGGATCAAGTGCAATTGCTGGTTACACTGGTCAAGTATTTGAACCAAATAGTGCTTTCAAAGGTGATATAGCTCGTATGTACTTTTATTTTGCAACACGTTATCAAGATCAATTAGCTAGTTGGTCATACGTTATGTTTAATGGAACTTCTGATCAAGTATTTACAACTCCTTTTTTAAATATGCTTATTACATGGCATAATAACGATCCTGTAAGTGTTTTTGAGATTACAAGAAATAATGCAATATATGCTAGACAAAACAACAGAAATCCGTTTATTGATCATCCAGAATATGTATGTCAAATATATAGTGCACAATGTGCAGCATTATCATCTGAAAGTTTTGCTTTAGAAAATGCCATTTCAATTTACCCAAATCCTGCAATCAACAACGAAGTTACAATTTCATCTGAAACGGAATTAAAATCAATTGTTTTATATAATATCAACGGACAAATTATTCAAGAAATTAAAAACCCTACGCGAGTTGATAATTCTTATAAAATAAATAATTTATCAAGTGGATTTTATTTAGTACAAATGGCTTCTGAAAATGCTGTTGCAACTAAGAAAGTTATTGTAAACTAAGATTCAAAGCATATAAAATAAAAAAGTCTCATCAAATAAATGATGAGACTTTTTTTATGAAACAAAAAGAATGATAAAGCTAAAACTTCATCACTCTTTTCCCCTATTAACTAAAATATTTAATGACAATTGGCTTCGGGTTGCACAAATAAACTCATATTACTTGGTGATAAATATGGAATATCTAACCCTAAACCTCTTATAATAAATAACATTCCTATAATTACCGCTACTAAAGGTATTGCTTTTTGAATCGTTCCTCTAAATGAGAAAGAAAGTAAATTTGAAACATAAACCACAGCAGCAAGCATTGGTATCGTTCCTATTCCGAATAAAATCATATACAAAACACTTAATGAAATACTTTGCATAGCAATAGCTCCAAAAAGTGCTACATATACCATTCCGCAAGGTAAAAAACCATTCAATAATCCAATTGTGAATAACGATTTGTAGCTTTTGTTTTTAAACTGTTGGCCTAAACTCGATTTTACTTTTGTAATGATTCTATAAATTGGTTTTGAAAAATTGTACTTGGCAAATACTCGTTCTGGAATTATCGCTACCATAATCATTAAAATCCCAACGATTATAGAAAGTTGTTGTTGCATTCCGGCTAAATAGAAAGTTCTTCCTAAAAGTCCAAAAATTAAACCTAATGTACCATAAGCTGTTAGTTTTCCTATATGATACGTAATTATCTGAGTTACTTTTTTAGCTTCATTGCTTCTATCTACTGGTAACATCATAGCAATTGGACCGCACATTCCTATGCAGTGAAAACTACTAATTAAACCAAATATAAAAGCTGAGTATAACATTAATTACAAATTTCAAATTCAAGATCAAATCCAAGAACAAGTTCAAAGTCAAAAGAAAGAAATTATTCGATTCTAAATGAATCTTTGTTCAAATACTTCACACCATCGTATTCCCAATCGATAGAAATGTCCCAAAGACCGCCAGCCAAATTACTTTTAGGTATGAGCAAATGTGGACTAGATAGTGAAATCGGAATTTCAAAATCTAATTTCTGACTTGACGGTCTGTATAAGGACACTTTTCCATTTATTTTTGAATAATCAAAATCAGCTGGAAATTGAATTTTCATTCCTTCTGCTGATTTTTCAATAGTTACTTTATTTGTTAAAGCATTCGCATTCTCTTGTTTCTCAATATCGCCTTGAACCGTTGCTTCTTTTTTGTAATAGTCTTCTACCACTAATTCATGATCATATTTATCATTAGATTGTACTTTAAATACATAAGATAAAATGAAGGTCATAAAAAGTGCAAAAGCAATAACGATTCCGGTTCCCCAATTAAATTTCATATGTTTAAATTTTATTTATCATTGGTAACATATGGTATCGCCTTTTAAATTATTGGTGTTTGCTTACGCAATTTTTTAGTGGCGATTTCATAGCTGTATTTTTTTAATTAAAGTTTCTTGGTCCTTGGAAATTAGTTGATGTTTCTTCAATCAATTTATCTCCATTATATAATTCCAATTTTAAATGAACTTTTTCTTCTTGTAATGAGTTTTCTGGAATATCAATATATAATGTTCCGCTTACTAAACCTTGTTTTGGCACCTTAATTACTGGACTTCCCACTAATTTTATTTCTCCTTTGTAATTGACAATTTTAACCGTTACTTGGTCAAATTCCTGTTCAGTTTTATTGACAATTTTATAAGTATAGAAGTTACGAATGTTTTCTCCGTTGTGTTGGAACAATTGTCCTGACATTGGTAAGAAATTGGCTTCTACATCATTTCGTAAGAACAACATTCCGATTAAAACGCCTACTAACAAAGTTAAAACAGCGATATAACCTTTCATTCGAAGGGTTAACTTAAACTTTTCTTTATTAACGATTTCGTCTTCACTAGCATAGCGGATTAATCCTTTTGGTAATCCTACTTTTTCCATAACGGTATCACATTCATCAATACAAGCGGTACAGTTAATACATTCTAACTGAGTACCATTACGAATGTCAATTCCAGTTGGACAAACTACTACACATTGGTTGCAATCGATACAATCTCCGTGACCTAATGCGGTTCTATCTTCACCATTTCTCCATTTTTTTCTTCCGTTTGTACCTTCTCCTCTTACGTGATCATAAGTAACATTAATGGATTTGTTATCCAATAAAACCCCTTGCATTCTTCCGTAAGGACAAGCGATAATACAAACTTGCTCTCTAAACCAAGCGAACACAAAATAGAAAACACCTGTAAAAATTAATAAGGCAATTAACGTACTTAAATTATTTGCTGGTCCTTCAGTAATCATTTTGATAAGTTCATCGCTGCTAATTAAATACGCTAAGAAAACGTTAGCAATGAAGAATGAAAAAATAAAAAAGATAGTCCATTTTGTAACTCTTTTTCTTATTTTTTCAGCATCCCATTTTTGTCTTTCTAATCGCATTTGAGCCCCTCTGTCTCCATCAATCCAATATTCGATACGTCTGAAAACCATTTCCATAAAAATAGTTTGCGGACAAAACCAACCACAAAAAATACGTCCAAAAGCCACTGTAAACAACGTCAAGCCAACTACTCCAACAATCATTGAAATCACAAACAAATGAAAGTCTTGAGGCCAAAATGCAAATCCGAAAATACTAAAACGTCTTTCCAGTACATTAAACATCAAAAATTGATTTCCATGAATTTTAATAAAAGGAGAAGCTATTAAAAAAACCAAAAGAAAATAACTCAATAACTTTCTTTTATCGTAAAATGGTCCAGAAGGTTTTTTAGGATAAATAAAATTTCTTTTCCCTTCCGCATTAATTGTTGCAATGGTATCTCTAAAACTTTCGTCTGGTAAATTTGACATAATTATGTAATTTTTAGTTTAAAAAAGGTTTTGAGAATTTCCCAAAACCTTTTTTACTATTTTTATTTTCCTGCAGGAGCTTCTACCTTAGTAGAGTCTACTACTGCTTCAGCTGCTGGAGCTGCAGTTTCTGTCCATATTTCTCCTTCAGCGGCTTTTGCTCCAGGAGGATTAGAACCTTCTAAAGTTAGAATATAACTTGCAACACTTTGAATATCTTTTGCAGATAAATTAGACTTCCAAGCAACCATTGACGGATTATTTTTACTTCCTTCTGATATAAGCTTGAAAATATTTTTGATACCTCCTCCATTAATCCAATGCTTATCGGTTAAGTTCGGTCCGACTAAACCTCCACCATCTGCTTTATGACAAGCCGCACAAGCGTTGTTGAAAATTTCTTTACCTTTTGCTAAACTTTCAGCATCAGTAACAGCAACAACTGTTTCATAACTTATTTCTTCTGATGCATCTTTTGGTAATTTCGATTTTTCTAATTCAGCTAATTCAATTTCTTTATTAAATTCTTCTGTTTGTGTATAATCTCCCACAACATGAAATCTTACTAAATATATTACCGAAAAAATAATAGTTCCATAGAATAAATATACCCACCATGGTGGTAGAACATTGTCTAACTCTTTGATACCATCGTAGTCGTGATCTAACATGATATCTTCTTCTCTTTCAATTTCTTTAGAGCGAGTTAATTTACTAACGATATTTTGGTACCATTTACTTTCAGTAAAAGAAACCGATTGTGCATTTGCTAATTGTTCTTTTTGCTCATCTGTTAATAAATGATAGGTTACTTTATCAACAGCGTCGATTACAATTTCGATTGCGATTAATAAAAATAGGAATACTCCTAAAAATAAAGCTACCATAGGAAACTTTATAAAGGCTGGCTTGTCTCCTGAGTCGATAAAATATTCCAAAGCTGCAAATACTATTGCAAACAGTAATGGAACTCTTACGTATGATGGAATTAATTTTTTCATGAATTGAAATTTTTTATGTTATGAGAACCTAAACAACCATGAAACTACCCAAAAATTACAAAACATCATGGTTGTTTTAGTCGCTCTTTTATTCTAATTTTATAACTATTCGTCGTTTAAAGGCATTTCGCTAATTTCTTTGATTTTTTCTTTGCTGTAAGTAAATGCCCAAATTGTGAACAATACAAACGCTGTAAAGAAAATAGTCAACGAAATGATTGGATAAATATCTACTCCTGCAATAGTTTCCAAATTATGTTTAATGAACTTTAGCATAACTTTTATTTTTTAACTTGAGTATCAGTACCTAATCTTTGTAAGTATGCAATCAACGCTACAATCTCTCTATCTTTTAATTTTGATGTTGTGTTTCCACCAAAAGATTTCTTAATATCAGGGTTCGCTAACAAGTTTGCTTCAATTTTGCTTGCTTGTTCGTCCATATGTTTAAGAGCATTATTAATATCTGCTTCAGAATAAGGAACTCCTAAAGTTACCATGGTTCTCATTTTGTCTTGAATAGTTGAATTATCTAATTCATTTTTAATTAACCATTGGTATCTTGGCATAATTGATTTTTCATTTAATCCTTGGGGATCGTACATATGGTTAAAATGCCATACATCATCTCTACCTCCATTAAATGGTTTTCCTTTAACACCTTCGCGAGCTAAATCTGGTCCAGTACGTTTAGAACCCCATAAGAATGGATGGTCGTAAACGAATTCTCCTGCTTTAGAATAATCTCCATAACGTTCCACTTCTGAACGGAACGGACGAACCATTTGAGAGTGACATCCCACACAACCTTCACGGATGTATAAATCTCTACCTTCTAATTCAAGTGGTGTGTAAGGTTTAACTGCTGCTATTGTTGGAATATTTGATTTTACTAAAATCGTTGGTAAAATTTGGATTAAACCTCCAATTAAAATAGCAACTGTAGTCAATAACATGAATTGAACTGGTTTTCTTTCTAACCAAGAGTGTAATTTTTCACCTTTTAAACGGTTTGGAGAAATTACAGCTAAAGCTGGAGCTTCTACTAATTCGTTTTCTACTGGAGAACCTTGTCTAACTGTTCTAATAATGTTGTACACTAATACAATAACTCCTGTAAGATATAATGTACCTCCAATAGCACGCATCCAATACATTGGCATTATTTCTGTTACTGTTTCAAGGAAGTTTCCATATTGTAAAGCACCACCGTCTGGTTTAAACTGTTTCCACATAGAAGCTTGTAAAAAACCAGCTACATACATTGGAAGCGAATATAAAATAATACCTAAAGTACCAATCCAGAAATGGAAATTTGCTAATTTTTCAGAGAATAATTTCGTTTTTGTCATTCTTGGGATTAACCAATAGATCATACCAAATGATAAGAAACCATTCCAAGCAAGAGCACCAACGTGAACGTGAGCAATAATCCAATCCGTAAAGTGCGCAATAGCATTAACGTTTTTCAATGATAACATTGGTCCTTCAAAAGTAGCCATACCATAACCTGTAATTGCCACTACGAAGAATTTCAATACAGCATCAGTACGAACTTTGTCCCAAACTCCTCTTAAAGTTAATAATCCATTAATCATACCACCCCAAGATGGAGCAAGTAACATTACAGAAAATACAACTCCTAAATTTTGAGCCCAATCTGGTAGTGCAGTATATAATAAGTGGTGAGGTCCAGCCCAAATATAAATGAAGATTAACGACCAAAAGTGGATAATTGATAATCTATAAGAATATACAGGGCGATTTGCTACTTTAGGTACGAAGTAATACATCATTCCTAAAAATGGTGTAGTTAAGAAGAATGCTACCGCATTGTGTCCGTACCACCATTGTACTAAAGCATCTTGAACACCTGCATAAATTGAATATGATTTCATTCCTGATAACGAAACAGGTAGTTCTAAACTGTTAAAGATGTGAAGTACCGCAACTGTTACAAATGTTGCAATGTAAAACCAAATAGCTACATAAATATGACGTTCTCTTCTTTTAATAATGGTTCCAATCATATTGATACCAAAAACTACCCAAATAAGAGCAATTGCAATGTCGATTGGCCATTCTAATTCGGCATATTCTTTAGAAGTAGAATAACCTAATGGTAAAGTAATGGCTGCAGCAACTATAATTAACTGCCAACCCCAAAAATGAATTTTACTCAAAAGGTCGCTAAACATTCTTGCTTTTAATAAACGCTGCATTGAGTAATAAATACCAGCAAACATTGCGTTTCCAACGAAGGCAAAAATAACCGCATTGGTGTGTAAAGGTCTTAAGCGTCCAAAACTTAAAAACGATATGCCGCTGGTTAAGTTTGGAAACAAAAATAGGAAAGCTAAAATAAGCCCCACTAACATCCCTACTACACCAAAGACTATACTAGCGTAGAGGAAATTCCTTACAATTTTGTTGTCGTAATAAAATTGTTGCTTCTCCATAATTAGATTGATTTTTGTTTTTCTGTTTGTATTAATTTGTTAGGATTTTCTTTTTTCACTATTTCATCATCAAATAACATTCTGACCGATGGTGTATAGTCATCATCGTACTGTCCACTTTTAACTGCTTTTATAAAAGCACCTAAAAAGACAATCGCTACTACTATACTAATTGTGATTAATAAATAAATGACACTCATACCTTAAATTGTGTTAACAAAGTTACTTCCACTCGTTTTTATAAAACATGACTTTTATCATGTATTAAAATTTTCTTAAAATTAATAAAAATATTTCTTTCCAGCATACAAATTTGTAAGAATTGTTACAAAACTTACAATTGTTATTGTACTGAGCGGCATTATAATAGCTGCTACAATAGGATCTAAAGCTCCAGTTACGGCATAACTTAGTCCTACAACATTATATAATAAAGAAAGTCCAAAACTCATATAAATCGTCTTCATTGCATTCTTAGAATACTGCATAAAAAAGGCAATTTTATCGAATTGTGTTGCATCTAATATCCCATCACAAGCTGGCGAGAACACATTTACATTTTCAGAAATAGATAATCCCAGGTTACTTTGTGCTAATGCGCCAGCATCGTTTAACCCATCCCCTACCATCATTACATTTTTACCTTCTTTTTGTAATTGTTCAATGTATTGTAGTTTTTGCTCGGGTTTTTGATTGAAAACTAAAGTCGTTTTCGAAGGCAACATTTTCTCTAAAATTCTTCTTTCACCATCATTATCACCAGATAAAACAACCAAATTGTAATGTTTAGCCAAATCGGAAAACAATTCCTCTAAACCTTTTCTGTATTGATTATTGAATACGTAACTTCCTTTATAAACGCCATTGATTTCCACATGCACTTTGGTTTTCTTATGCGTGTTTTCGGTCAAGGTTTTAAGGAATTGTGACGAACCTAATTTTACCGTATTCCCCTCAATTTCTGCAAAAATTCCTTTTCCAATGATTTCTTCAAAACTTGTAGTTTCTACCTTTTCTTGATTTGGAATGAAATCGTATAACCTTCTACTTAACGGATGATTTGAACCTCGTAAAACGTTCTTTAATAATCTTAATTCGGATGCGTTTAATTCCGTTCCTTCGTAAGTTATTGCTGTTTTTTTATTGGTTGTAATCGTTCCGGTTTTATCGAAAACAATCGTATCTACTTTGGCTAATTGTTCTACAACTAAAGCATTCTTCAAATATAATTTTCGATTACCTAATATTCGTAATACATTTCCTAATGTAAACGGAGCCGTTAATGCCAAAGCGCACGGACAAGCTACAATCAAAATCGCAGTGAAAACATTAAAAGCGGTTTGAACATCAATGAAAATCCAATACGTAAATGAAACGACCGCTAAAGCCAATAAAGCTGGCGTGAAATAACGACTAATTTTATCGGTAATGGTTTTATGTTGTTGTTCTACGCGTTTTTGGAAAACATCATTACTCCATAATTGAGTTAAGTAACTTTGGGAAACCGAAAATAAAACTTCCATTTCAATGACTTTCCCCATTTGTTTTCCGCCGGCGAAGACTTTATCGCCTGATTTTTTCTCAATTGGAACGGCTTCACCTGTTACGAAACTGTAATCGATAGAGGCTTTTTCGGAAATTAAAATCCCATCTACCGGAATTAACTCTTGATTACGAATTAATAATCGATCTCCTTTTTGGATATCATATACTTGAACTGATTCTTCATCTCCTTTTGGTAAAACCTTTGTAATTGCAATTGGAAAATACGATTTATAATCGCGTTCAAATGAAAGGAAATCGTAAGTTTTCTTCTGAAATAACTTTCCTAATAACATAAAGAAAATCAACCCAGCCATACTATCGAAGAATCCTTGTCCGTAATCGAAAACAATATCGACCGTACTTCTTACAAACATCACCACAATTCCTAAAGCAATTGGAATATCAATATTCAATAATCCTGATTTCATACTTTTCCAAGCGGAAACGTAATATCCAGAAGCCGAATAAATAAATGTAGGAAGCGATAATCCGAAAATCAACCAACGGAAAAATCCGCGGTATTGGTCAATCCAATATTCTTCTACTTCAAAATATTCGGGAAACGAAAGCAGCATGATATTTCCAAAACAGAAAAACGCTACTCCAATTTTAAAGATTAAAGTTCGGTCGATTTTTTTCTTGCCTTCATCAAAATTTTCTAAAGAGATATAAGGTTCGTAACCAATCGAACTCAATAAATAGACGATATCTTTTAAAGAAGTTTGTTCGGAATTAAACGTAATTCGGACTTTCTTTTCGCCAAAATTAACTTGCGAAGTACTTATTCCTGGTTGAAGCTTTTGTAGATTTTCCAGAATCCAAATACACGAACTACAATGTATATGAGGAATGTAGAGTGAAACAATGTGTGTTGTACGCTCTTGGAATTCCAATAATTTAGTAACAATTTCTTCATTGTCTAAAAAGTCATATTTGCCCTGAATGTCTTGTGGAGTGGCGCCGGGTGCTGCCTGAAAATCATAATAACACGTTAGATCGTTTTGACTAAAAATCTCGTAAACGGTCTTACAACCATTGCAACAAAACTTCTTTTCATCAAATACAATCTCGTCTTTTTTTAGAATTTCATTACCACAATGGAAACAATTTTCTGCGTCCATAAATTTGCTCATTTTACCTGTGACAAATGTCTTATATAAAAGTAACTCAAAATATGATAATTGTCATACATTTTTGTAATTTTGTAAACACATTAAACAAAATCTTACTATGGGTAAATGCGAACAGTGTATTGTGAGGCAATTTAGTTCATTAAAAGCCTTAAATAAAGATGAATTAATTCGTATGGCCGAATGCAAAACATCTTACACTATAAAAAAAGGGGAACCAATCTTTGAAGAAGGAGAAGTAACTAATGGAATTTACTGTATCAAAGACGGAGTTTGTAAATTATCTAAATTAAGTGATAACGGGAAAGACCAAATTGTAAAATTAGTAAAACCTGGCGAATTATTAGGCCAACGTTCGATGATTAGTGACGAACCTGCTAATTTGAGTGCAGTGGCGCTTGAAGATATGGAAGTTTGTTTTATTCCAAGAAGCGAAGTCATGCAGTTTTTTACACAGAACAATCAGTTTTCAATGAATGTGATGCGCACTATTTGCGATGATTTAAAAGGAGCCGATGATCACATGGTCAACATGGCACAAAAAACGGTTCGCCAACGTTTAGGCGAAACTTTAATTTACTTAGAGGAAACCTTTGGTAAAAACGAAGATGGTACTTTACGCATCCAATTATCAAGAGAAGAACTTGCCGGAATGATTGGAACTGCTACAGAAAGTTGTATTCGTTTGCTTTCCGAATTGAACAAATCTGAATATATTGAGTTGATTGGAAAGAAAATCAAACTTTTAGATAAAAGTAAATTAAAACGATTGACATAAGAGAATCCGCTGAAAAGCGGATTTTTTGTTGGGATTAATTTTTGTTATATTTGGAATAATTATAAAATTATTTATTATGGATAATTTAATTTCTAGACTTAAGATTTCTCATAACTTGACAAATGATGATGTTAGAGAAATAGCTATGAATATTGTTGATGCTTTTGTTGAAAATAATCTAATTAAAGATGAAACTGACACAAATGAGCATAATGAATTTGAGTTTCAAGACATAATTCACGAGAAATTAAATTTAATTTTCAAAATTGATGAAGAGTAATATTTTTGATTATTTAAATTCAGAATCTGAATTTTTTAATTTTTTGACTGATGTTGAAGTTTTAAACAAAAACACAAGAACTAACTATATCTCTTGGTTGAGGTTTTTATCTCAGTATCACAAAATTGATAATACAATTGATGAAGATGTAATAAAAAATATTATCAATGTTGAAAGTATAATTAAAAATGAAAGAAATTATTATTCAAAAGATAAAGATATTAGTAATTTCAAATCTGCCTTAAATAAATATTTAAAATTTGTAAAAGAAGACTTTTATACAAAAAACTCAATTGATGTTGATACAGAAATTAAAGAAATAAATAATAGTGATATTTTTACAATTACTGAAAAACAAAATTTAACATTATCGAGGATTGGTCAAGGAAAATTTAGAAACCAATTGATTGAGTATTGGTCTGGTTGTTCAATAACCAAACTGGATAAATTAAACCTATTAGTAGCATCTCATATAAAACCTTGGAAAAAATCTGATAATTTTGAGAGATTAGATGTATATAATGGCTTGTTACTTTTACCTAATTATGATAAACTATTTGATAAGGGATATATCAATTTTGACAATAAAGGAAAAATTAAAATTTCAAGTTTTCTTGAAGATAAGGATTTAAAAATACTAAATATAAGCCCAGAAGTTAAACTAGTAAATATTGAATCAAAACATATTGAATATTTAGAATATCATCGCGAACATTGTTTTATAGGATAAAAAATCCGCTCTTCAGCGGATTTATTTTATTCTGTTGGTCCTTCCCAATTAGAAAAACCACCTAATAAGTTAAAAGTGTTCTCAAAACCTAATTGCTCCATGGCGTTGCAAGCGTTGGCACTACGTACACCAGCGGCACAATACACATAATAGTTTTTCGATTTATCTAACTCCTCTACTCTATAGATAAAACCTTGTCCTTTATATATGTCAATGTTAATCGCACCTGGAATATAACCATCGTTAAATTCATCTTCAGTACGAACATCTACTATAACTCCGTTTTCATCATGCGAAAACTGGCTCCACCATGTATTTTGATCTAAGTTTGTCATTGTATCTTTTTTTTCCAAAAGTACTATCAAAAAATGCAATTTTAAAACTTTAACAAAAATTTACCAAACATTTGTACATACAAATAAAATAGTTAACTACATTTGTACATACAAATTTTACAACATCAAATGAGAATAGAAGAAATCATAAAACCAAACTCGCCAATGGCATTAGAGAAGAAAACATTACTGAATGTAATGTACACTCAAAATGTCATTTCGGAAAAGTTTAATGAGCTGTTAAAACCATTTGACCTTTCCCCTGAACAATTTAATGTGTTACGCATCTTAAGAGGTCAGAAAGGAAAGCCTGCTAACATGTCTATGATACAAGAACGCATGATTGCGAAAACCAGTAACACCACACGTTTAGTTGACAAATTGTTATTAAAAGAATTAGTGCTTCGAGAAGTTTGCCCAAACAATCGCCGTAAGATGGAAATTACCATTACGGAGAAAGGTTTGGAACTTTTATTGCAATTAGATCCATTGGTGGAAGCTCACGAGCGCTCTTTTTCTCAAAATTTGACCGTTGCAGAATTAGAATTATTAAACGAATTGCTAGAAAAATTTAGAAATTAAAAACCCAAAATTTACTATGAGTCATTTTATAGAGAATCAAAAATGGCGTTATGCCACAAAAAAATTCGATGCAACTAAAAAAGTATCTGCATCAGATTTAGAAACTTTAAAAGATGCAATTCAATTGAGTTCGTCTTCTTATGGTTTACAGTTATACAAAGTATTCATTATTGAAAATCCAGAAGTTAGAGCGCAATTACAACCAGTTTCTTGGGGACAATCACAAATTGTTGAGGCTTCTCACCTATTTGTATTTGCTAACGTTGTGGATGTTCAAGATAGTCATATTGACGAATACGTAAACAATATTGCAGCTACAAGAGGATTGTCTGTTGAGGATTTAAAAGGTTATTCAGACTTTATGAAATCTAAAATTGTACCATTACCTGTTGAGCAAAAAGCTGTTTGGACCTCAAAACAAACATATTTAGCTTTAGCCAACCTAATGAACGCTGCAGCCGAATTAAAAATCGATGTTACTCCAATGGAAGGTTTTGAACCAGAACAATACAACGAAATCTTAGGACTAAACGAATTAGGATTAAATGCTTCATTAGTAGCAGCTGTTGGATACCGTCATGAAGAAGACGCAACGCAACACTATGCAAAAGTGAGAAAACCAAAACAAGAATTATTTATTACTATTTAATTATAACCATTAACATTTAAAACAATTTTAAACATGAAAAATTTCAAATCAATCGCTTTAGCTCTTGTAGCTTTCGTATCATTTGCAACTACTGCACAAACTGGTAAAAAAGTAGATGCTTCAAAAAGTACCATCAACTGGGTTGGTAAAAAAGTAACAGGTTCTCACGAAGGTACAATTACTTTAAAAGAAGGAACTTTAATTTTCAAAGGAAAAAAATTAGTAGGAGGAAACTTTACAGTTGACATGTCTACAATTAATACAACTGACTTAGACGGAAAAGGAAAAGCAAACTTAGATGGTCACTTAAAATCTGATGATTTCTTTGGTGTTGAAAAATTCCCAACAGCTACATTAGTTTTCAAATCTATTGGTGAAAAAGGTAAAGGAGTTTACGCTGTAACTGCTGATTTAACTATCAAAGGAATTACACACCCAATCAAATTTGATTTAACTGTTGGTGCTAGCACAGCCTCAACTACTTTAAAAGTAGACAGAACTAAATATGATATCAAATATGGTTCAGGAAGTTTCTTCTCTGACTTAGGAGACAAAACTATCAACGACGAGTTTGAACTAACAGTAAAGTTAGCGTTCTAATACAAAGGGAAAATTTGCTATGAAAAACAAAATGCCTTGAATTTTTGAGGGCACTGAAAAAGTCCTTTAAATAACAATTGCAATAATTTAAGGAGTAGAAAACTTAGTTTTTCTGCTCCTTTTTTCGTATATTTAGCTTTAATTATAGCGTTTTTTAGATGTTATTAAAGCAGCAAACAATACAATT
>NZ_JAYRPD010000059.1:0-35895 GCF_041911335.1 Flavobacterium sp. | reverse complement strand
TGATAATATTTGCCCAAGTATAGGTTTATTTGTATTTTTGGAACGCCTGAAGAGTGACATGTTTGAAAATTTTTGAAAGTTTTTTCAAAATAAATCATTCTCAGGCACTTTTAAAAATTAAACTTTCGGACGGTAGTGACTGCTTTTAATTGTTTTTGCATAACTTATAGTATAAATTTCACTAAATTTAAAAAATTAGATACTATTAAATTATTACTTTTGTAAAAATTTTCAATATGTTTTCAACAGGCCAAATCTACTTTGCTATTTTCTTTGTTATTGTATTTGTAACTACTATGATTATAGTGTATCGAAAAGATTTAAAACAAATGAAACCATTCTATAAAGGAACATATTGGGTGTTTTTAGGATTTTTAGTTTTTATTGGATTACTCTTTTTAATTAAAGTACTAATGAAAGATTAATTTTCTTACTTTTGAAAAACAAATTCATATCTCAATGAGAATTTTAAAATACATACTTCTTTTATTACTTCTTTTAGGTGTAGCATTTATTGTATTTGTTGCTACTCAGCAAAGCGATTATAAGATAGTGCGTTCAAAAGAAATAAAAGTTTCAAAAGATATTGTTTACAATTTTGTTTCTGATAGTACTGCTTTGATCGATTGGAATCCATGGAATAAAGATAATGTTGTTTTCAAAAATCTAAAATTAATTCCTAGTGATACGATTTTACAAAACATCACTATCTCTGGTATGAAAAACGAATCTTTTATACGTTTTCAAAACACAAAAAAAGGAGCTTTAATTACTTGGGAATTAAAAGGAAAATTAGATTTTGAATTAAAATTATTAAGTGTTTTACAAGGTGGAGTTGATAATGTTTTAGGAGATAAATTAGATGAAGGCTTAAACAATATAGATACTTACCTAGTAAAAGAACTAACCTCATACAAAATAGCCATTGGTGGATTGGTAACTAAACACGCAACCAATTATATTCAACAAGTAGATACATGTTCTATAACAGATTTCCAAAAAGTATCAAAATCGATGTTACAAAATATGATGGCTTTTGTAGAAAAGAATGATATTGATATTTTAGGATTGCCATTTATTACTTACGAAAGCATTAGCTCAAATGACAAGGAAATCATTTTTGCCATGTGTGTTCCTGTTGAAGAAGAAATTTTAACTACACCGGGAAGTGAGATTTCTGGTGGTCACTTTGATGAGTTTCTTGCTGTAAAAACTACTTTGACAGGAGATTACTCACATCGTAAAGAAGCTTGGAATAAAGCTCGTGCTTATGCAAATAAGAATAAACTGATTGAAGATTCATTCAACGGAAAATTTATAGAAGTTTATAAAGTAAGTTTACCAAAAGAACGCAAACCTTCTAAATGGGTAACTGAATTATATGTTCCAGTTAAGAAAAAAGTATATGCTCCAAAGCCAAAACCAGAAGCAGCTGAAGAAGGTGCTACAGCGCCAGTAGAAAATACAACAACTAAACCAACAGAGTAAAAAAATATCCCGATTTTCATCGGGATATTTTATTTATTTTTTCCTATCAAATGTTTGACAACCGTTTCAGCTGCATGTAAACCAAATAATGCAGGCATCCAACTATTCGTTCCATAAAACGACTTTTTGAAATTAGAACCATCGGTCATTTTTACACTATCGTAATCGGGTCTTTCAAAGGAATAAACTACTTTAACACCGCTCAAAATTCCTTCTAATTTTAAACGTTTTCTCACCTGTTTTGCTAACGGACAATAATCGGTTTTACTGATATCTTTCACACGAACTTTTTCAGCTTCAAACTTACCACCTGCTCCCATGTTACTGATTACCTTCACTTTTTTGCGTTTGCAAGCTACAATCAAATTGATTTTTGGAGTTAAACTATCAATACAATCTAAAACGTAATCAAAGTCAGGAGTTACTAATTCAAAAGCACGTTCTGGCGATAAAAACTCTTCAATACGAGTTAATTTTAAATCAGGATTAATATCCATTAATCGGTCACCAACAATTTTAACCTTTGGCTCACCAACTGTGCTGTGTAAAGCAGGTAATTGACGATTTATATTCGTAATATCTACAACATCACCATCAACAATAGTCATTTTCCCAACACCTGCTCGTGCTAAAAATTCGGCAGCAAAACTCCCTACTCCACCTAATCCAACTACCAAAACATTCGCGTTTTCTAATCGTTGAATACCTTCTTCTTTAAATAACAATACTGCTCTTTCTTTCCACTTTGCCATAATTGGTTTGAATCGTTAAATTGATTATTTTTTTAACTGAAAATCTTTGAAAAATTAGTAAAAACGATAGCTTTCATCTCCTCTACTGAAATTCCTTTTATCGCAGCAGCTTTTTCATAGACTTGATAAATAGATTCCTCAATCGTATCGGTTTCCAATAAAATTTGATTTTCGGGTGCAAAGGTAAATACTTTTTCTAAATCTGGATTACGAAGTAAGTATTTTCCAAACGAAAGATAAAATCCGTTTTTCAGAAGTGTTTGTGCTACTTGTTCGTTTTTTGAAAACCCGTGAATAATCATTGGATTTTCGATTTTCATTTCTTTCTTGATAGCAATCACCTCATCATAAGCTGCAACACAATGTAAAACAATTGGCTTTTGAGTTTCTTTTACCAATTCTAATTGTTTTTTAAAAACCGAAATCTGTAAGCCTAATGGAATTTCAATCCGTTTATCCAAACCACATTCTCCTAATGCTAAACAACCCTTTAATTGCAATTTTTCTTTGATAATTTCCAAATCGGTTTCTAAACGATTTTCATCTACATACCAAGGATGAATTCCAATAGAATAATTTGGAACTGAAGCATCAAATTCCCACGGATATTGATTTACGACTTCAATCACATCCGAAAGATTTGAAAATTTGTGCGTATGTAGGTTGATGAATTTAGTCATGGAATTTCTTTACTCCTGCTAAGATTTCGACATCTAAATCGTTCTCTAAAGGCACAATCGGACACGAATATTCATAATTATAGGCACAATACGGATTATAAGCTTTGTTAAAATCGATGGTCCATGTTTTTCCTTTTTGCATTCTCAAGTCTACATATCTTCCACCAATGTAGCTCTCCTTCCCACATGTTAAATCAGAAAATGGAAGAAACAAATAATCTTCATAACCCGATTTTTTTGATAAATCGATATTTTTATAAACATTCAATTTTAAATTTTTACCATCAATTGAAAAATGAAGTTCGCCATATTTCACATATAATGGTGTTCTTGAAGTTGTCGTTTTCATTCCAAAAGCTTTCTCCTTTTTAGTTCGGATAAAAGTAGCTTCTACAATATATTTTTTATTCAAAGGAAAAAAATCCAACCCTTTAAAAGATTTAAAATCTTCTTTCATTAAAGGACTTTTTAATGAATCCGCAAAACTTTGATTCAGTTCAGCTTGAAATTTTTCAGCTGAAGCCAAGTCTTTTTGAGCAAACGCAAAAGCCGAACAGAATAAGAAAATCAAAAGTTTTTTCATAGAATTCATTTTTTACAAAAATATATAATTTCTATAACATTTTAATCGTGCTGGCTTTCGTAATTTTGCAATTCAATTTTAGGTATGTTACTACGCGCTTTCAACAAATACATCGATAATTTCAGAGGATTTTCTCGCGAAATTTGGATACTTACCTTAATTACTTTCATTAATCGTGCCGGAACTATGGTACTTCCTTTCTTGTCGAAATACTTGAAAGAAGATTTGCATTTTACGTATAGTCAAGTCGGATGGATAATGGTAAGCTTTGGTTGTGGTTCAATTATTGGGTCTTGGTTAGGCGGAAAATTATCAGATAAAATCGGGTTTTACAAAATCATGATTTTCAGCTTACTAACGAGTGGATTTGCTTTCTTTGGGTTGCAATTCATAACTAGTTTTGAAGGATTATTAATTGCGATGTTCTTAATCATGACGGTTGCAGATATGTTTCGTCCCGCTATGTTTGTTTCTTTAGGAGCTTATGCCAAACCCGAAAACAGGACTCGTGCTTTAACTTTAGTTCGATTGGCGATTAATCTAGGTTTTGCAGCCGGTCCTGCATTGGGTGGATTATTAATTATGAGTGTTGGTTACAAAGGATTGTTCTGGGTAGATGGTGCAAGTTGTATTCTAGCGATATTAATTTTTTGGATTAAAGTTAAAGAGAAGAAAAAATCAAAATACACAGATAAGGAACATCCGGGCGAAATATTAACGCACTCTGTTTTTAAAGATACGCCATTCTGGATATTCTTAACGGGAACTTTGATCACAGGAATTTTATTCTTCCAATTGTTTACAACTATTCCGTTATATCACAAAGAACAATTCAACTTAAGCGAATTCCAAACTGGTTTGCTATTAACATTAAATGGTATTTTAGTCTTCTTCTTGGAAATGCCAATTGTGAGTTATATCGAAAAACATAAAATCAACAAGTTAAAAGTCATTACTTACGGTTGTTTAGCAATGGCGATAAGTATTTATTTGCTTTTAGTGAATAATTGGGCTGGTATTTTAATTATCATGATGATATTTATGACGTTTGCCGAAATGTTCGCTTTTCCATTTTCGAATTCTTTTGCCATGAGTCGCGCTCCTAAAGGTCACGAAGGTCGTTACATGGCCATTTTTACGATGAGTTATAGTTTAGCCCATATTTTAAGTGCGAAAACAGGAATGGAAATAATCGATCGATTTAGTTATCAAACCAACTGGTTTTTCATGGGAACTCTTGGTGTTATTGGTGTTTTACTTTTCATTTGGACCAAAAAATTAGTGGCTAAAGAACCTCCAAGAAATCTTTAAAACTAAAAATTTAGTTAAATAACTATAAAAACAGTTGTGAAACTAAAAATATAGTTATAGATTTGTTCTTCGACAAGCTCAGAATGACAAACTTATGACTATGCAAAAACTAACCAACAAAGAAGAAGAAATCATGCATATTTTATGGAAGCTTAAAAAAGCTTTTGTAAAAGATATCATGGAAGAAATCACTGATGATAAACCTCATTACAACACGCTTTCTACTATTGTTCGTAATTTAGAGGAAAAAGGATATGTAAGTCATAATGCTTACGGAAAAACGCATCAGTACTTTCCTATCGTTAAATTGGAAGATTACAGAAAAACCTTCATGAATACCGCTATTGATAACTATTTCAATAGTTCGTACAAAAATTTAGTTTCCTTTTTTGCTGAAGAAGAAAAGATTTCGGCAGATGAACTTCGTGAAATTTTAGCATTAATCGAAAAAAAGAAATAGCATGGAAAATCTACTGCTCTATTTTGTAAAAGCAAACGGACTCATCATTCTGTTTTATTTGATGTACGTTTTATTTCTTCGAAAAGAAACTTTTTTTACCTCAAATCGTTGGTATTTGATTGGTGGTTTGGTTTTGTCTTTGATTTTACCTTTGATTACGTTTACTAATACGATTTGGGTAGAACCAACACCAATTCCAGTCTACTATGAAGAAGTAATTCCTGTTATAAACAATACAATTGAAGTTCCCGTTCAAGAAACGCCTTTGGATTGGTCATTGATTTTAACAACAGCTTATGCAGTAATTTCGATACTAATCGTAATGAAAATTACGTTGGAATTGGCTTCCTTCTTTAATAAAATCAGAAAACATCAAAAGCATAAAGAAACAGGTTTCACTTTAATTCATACGGACACAACAGAAAATCCATTTTCGTTCTTTCATTATATTGTGATTAATCCGAATCGATTCTCTAAAGAAGAATTCCAACATATTTTAACGCACGAAAGCATTCATGTGAAGCAAAAACATTCCATTGATGTATTGCTTTCAAAACTGTTTTGTGCTTTCTTTTGGGCAAACCCAATCATCTGGTTGTATCGGAAAGCTATGTTACAAAACCTTGAATTTATTGCAGATAGCGAAACTTTTCAACAAATAGAAAACAAATACGAATATCAAAGAACCTTATTAAAAGTAGTGACTCATCAACACGACTTAAGTATTACCAATCAATTTTATCAATCATTAATCAAAAAACGAATCGTTATGTTACACACAAATCAATCAAACAAAAGAAATGTTTGGAAGTATGCCACCATTCTTCCGCTATTAGTAGGTTTCATGTTATTATTTCAAATTGAAACGGTGGCGCAAGTCAAAGAAAATCCAAAAAAAGCTCATGCTGTAAAAGTTGAAGCCATTGGTTTTAGTTGGGATAAAAAGGCAACCGATGAAGAAATGAAATCAGATGCAGCACTATTAAAAAGCCAAGGAATTGATTTTAAATTTTCGAATGTAAAACGCAACAAAAACGGTGAAATTATTGCTATTAAAATCGAGTTTAACGATGGTAAAGGCAACAAAGGAATTAAAGAAATCAAAGGCGATGAACCAATTCAACCAATTTACTTTAGTGCTGAAGAAGGAAAAATTGGATTTACTGCTGAACCTGATTATTCGGACTATGTTGTAGATGAAAAACTTTCAAAAATTGCAGGAACTGAAGTGAAAGTTAAAAAGTTTGAAGTTAATCAAGTTAAACTTAATGAATCTGTCAAAGCAAATGAGGCTCTTTGGATTATTGATGGTAAAGAAATAGACTTATCGGAATTTAAAAATGCAAGGGTTGAAACAAAAGAAGCCATTACTTTTTATTCAAAAGAAGAAGGATATGAAAAATTTGGCGAAAAAGGTAAAAATGGTGTCGTAATTATTAATGGTGCTTCTATTATTTATGATGAAAACAAAAATCCAAAAGTTGTCTCAAAATATTATGTTAATGGAAAAAAAATAAATGAGAATGAGACTAAAATAGTAATGAATGATAAAGCGGATATGCTAGTGGTAAATAAAAAAACAGAAAATATAGATGTCATTAAAAAAAGAGATAATGTTGTTACTATCATTACAGAAGATGGTGACCACAATATAATTTATCATGAAAAATATTTAAAAATCCCTGATTCACCTTCTGTAAGATTAGATGAAAATGGACCTCAAATTATTATTAATGGTAAAAACGTAGATTCAAAATCATTTTTAGATATGGATCATTCGAAGATTTATTTTCTAGAAGTAACTGAAAAAGAGACAAATGAAAATAATATCGTTGTTGTAAAGAAAATTGAAGTCAAAACCAAATAACCAAAAAATCCCGATTCACTCGGGATTTTTTATTTTTATATATTTGCCAAAAATTTAACCATGTATAAACTACTTGCCAAACTCAACAAAGCCCTTTTACCCAGTTTTACCAAACAAGGTTTAGATCCTATAAAAGCTAAAAATTGGCAAAAAGCAATTATTGCTTATCGTTATTGGGTTACAATAAAAAGTTTAAAATAAGTCAGACAAAACAGGCTTTTATGAACTTATCATAACTTTTAGTTTAAAACAATAAAACTTATATGGCTTATATGTTTCAAAATCAATAAGTTAAAGCAGCAAATATTTCCTTATCTCCTAATTTCGTTCTTCCGTTTAAAAACGACAACTCCATTAAGAAATTCATTTGCACGATTTCGCCACCTAATTGCTCTACTAATTCACAAACCGCTTTTGCAGTGCCTCCTGTTGCCAAAACATCATCGTGAATTAAAATCTTATCTCCGGGTTGAATTGCATCTACATGCATTTCTAAAGTATCGGTTCCATATTCCAATTCATAAGAAGCACTAATCGTAGTAAAAGGCAATTTTTTAGGCTTGCGAACCGGAATAAATCCGGCATTTAATTTTTGTGCCAATAAGATTCCAAAGAAAAAACCACGACTCTCTACTCCTATTACCTTATCAATTTTCTGATTTTGCAACGAATTAACCAAAGTTTCTATGCAAAAAGCAGTTGCTTCAGGTGAAATTAACAACGGTGTTATATCTTTAAAACCAATTCCTGGCTTTGGAAAATCTTGAATATCACGGATATAGTCTTGTAAGTTCATTTTTATTTACTTTTTTTCTTGTTAGGGTTTGCAATTTACACAAATATATCTATATTTGCACTCACAAAATCGGCCTCGTGGCGCAACTGAATAGCGCATCTGATTACGGCTCAGAAGGTTACTGGTTTGAATCCAGTCGAGGTCACAAAAGCTCTGCAATTGCAGGGCTTTTTTTGTTTTGAATAGGATTATAAAACTAATAGAGTTCAATTAGCAAATTCAAAAAAAACTCGAAACATTAAACCTACTCCCAATACCTACATCAGTCAAAATACAAAACTTTACCTAAAACTCACCGAACATACAACTCCTCTACTATAACTCACCGAGCTTACAACTCCTCTACCTAAAACTCACCGAACATACAACTCCTCTACTTGTCAAATCGAGCGAAGTCGAGATTCATTTTACTATTATTTCTGTTGTAATAGGAACATGATCTGAAATTTCTCTTGCTTCTTTTAGTGTTGCAAAAGCCTCATAACAAATAAAATTACTTACCCTCCAAAATTGTAATTACTTCCACAATTTTTGCCACTTGTTGCTCTTCTGTGGCTACATCTTGTATGGCTTGTAAAAGTTCTTTTTGATAGGTTTTATCTTGTTTTTGAAAAACAGACAAAACATTAGCTTCGGCAAAACAATCTAAAATGGCTTGCTCGTCAGTCTTTTGGGTGTCTTCTAAAAATAAGGTAACCAATACTTTATCGCCACCTGTTTTTTGAATGGCATTTCGTATTTCAGAATTAACAGCCAGCTTTTTATCTCCATTTTTAACCGGTCCTAAATTCTTATGTTGAATAGCATAACCATCAATAGTGCCCGAAACTTTTAAATCGCCCCATTTGCCTTTAATGTCTTTAGTATTGGGAACAATTAATTGGTACGTCCAAGCGCCATTGCCTGGAATATACTGTAACTCTAAAAGTTCGTTTTCTATGATAATTCGCATATTAAATTTCAATTTTATCTATTGTTTCTGTACTGCTGAACTCGTTTCAGCATCTCATTAGAACCTGAAACAAGTTCAGGTTGACAAGCGTTGCGTTCAGGTTGACAGCTGCTACGTTTAAGTTGACAAACCGTGCATTCAAAATAGTAATTTTTTTAAACTATTTTAAAAAACCATTTGCTCTAATTTCTTTGTGAATGGCTACAATGTTCTGTGGAATTTCAGCCTCTAATAACCAATTTACATCTAATCCATTATAAATAGCATGTTTCATTAAGTGTTCGTAACTTAAAAACAAATTACCTAAAGTTTCTAAATCTTCTTTAAATTCAATTAAATAATCTTCGTCAATAGCTTTTATGAGAAGTAAAATTTTAAATGCCCTAGCCACAATGTAAGTATAAAACTTAATACAATTATTAGGTTTTGCAGCCAAAATATACATTCTGTTTATAGTTAAAACTTCTATCAACATTTGAAGATTTAAGGAAATTTCTCCCAACTTATCTTTGGTAATTCTAACATGTTCATTAATATCACCACTAATGTATCGTATATCCATTAAAAGATAACCTACACTATAAAACCTTTCGTTTGCATGTTTTATTTTTTTGGAAATAATTTTAGCCAATTTTTCTCTTTTTTGCTCAACCGTTTCGGTATCCACTAATTCAAAATACAAACGGTTGGCTAAGTCTAAATCTTTTCTTAAAAGTCTAAGTATTAATTTATCTTTTTCTACATCAGATAAATTGTGAATGGCGGTTTTAAATTCTTTATCAAACATTAAATTTCAATTTTATTTATTTCCTTCATTATTCTATCCGTTTCTGTTAAAGCAACGATGATTTTTTGATAATGCAAAATATCTTCAAAACCTAATTCACGTTCTTTACGGTCTTTAAGCCATTTTTGAGCAGGCTGGTAACCACCAATGTAAAAGTTCCAAGCGACTTCGGGAACGTTGGCGAAATATTGTGTTTCGTTAATATATACGTTGCCGTTTTTGTAAGTTGGTTTCGTTACAATGTTGTCACCATCTTCAGGATATTGCGTAATGTATTTTTCTACTGTTGAACTTTCCAATAAATGAATTTGTCTTAGTTCTCCACCTAGTTGAACCAATTGCCAAAAGATGTTAGAATCCTTTGGATAAGGCACTCTAGGAAAATCTATTTTTAAAAATTCTTTATACGTTTCTCGATAGGTTGGTGAATGCAGCACCGCATAGATATAATCCAATAAATCTATTGGAGCAAACGTGGTTCTATACTCAGAACGAACGTCTTTATCATTTGCCAAACAAACATTGCCGTCTTCTTTCTCTGGTGTAAATGCTAACCCCAACCCTTTTGCTATCTCATTCACAATTTCCATGTTGAGATTGGGTGTGCGAACTACTTCGTTTAATAGGCTTTGTTGTTTTGTTGTATGATTATATAAATATAGTGGAAAAAAATTATCAATACTTACACTATCGGATCTTATGTAACCAGTTCCAATTATTTTTTTTGAAAGAAAATAATAAGAGGTAGAATTAGAAAACGGTTGGCGATTTACTGTTACAAAACCTAAATTATCACCTTCTAAAAAGTGTTGCATTACTTTTCTAACTGTTCTCCAAACAAGTTTATCTTCATAAAATATGAATCTATCATCAAAAGGTCTATAAGAAATAGGTTTTAAATATTTAGTTAAATCTTTCTCATTTTTAATGTTATCATATCCTTGTAAAATATCCCAACCTGATTTTTTATTAACATTAAATTCTTTGTGAAGATATTCTGCATCTCTTGGTGAATTTTGAAAGTTTTGATAAAATTTTAAGAGTTCATCTTTTTTCTCTTTGATTACAAATTCATCATGTGCAGTTGTTAAACCTACACCATTAACTAAAAATAAATCACTTACTGAAAACCCTTTGTCATAGGACTCTTTTATTTCAAAATTCTTTGGCACAAAAAACAATTCAGGTTCTTGTGGTTGTAATAGCTTCCAGTTAATTGTTTTTGTACTATGTTCGTTTAAAAAATTATACTTTAAATCTCTTTTTCCAAACAAATCAAAATGAAAAACTTCGGCTAAATCATTTTCTTTTTTCTTTCCTGTTTTTACCAATAAATTAATCGAAACCCCTTGCATTATGTCGAATACATTTTGGTCAATAGAGCCATCGGGAGCGGTTTCTTTTTTCTTGCTGTTTCCGTGTAAATCTATGGTGTAAATTTTATCATAAGTTTTCAATAAATTCCAACGCATACCGCGAAAAGTCGGGTTGTCTAAAAAACCATGTGGGTTAATAAAAGCTAATATTCCACTTCCGTTTTTATCTATAAAGTGTTGCCCAAAACGCATGAATTTTACATAATCGTCATTTATCCATTTTGGATTTCGTTCTTTTAATTTCTCTTTGCCTCCTGGTTCTTTTTTGTAGTCTTCCATTAGGTTCATAATCCATTCTCCTTTATTGGCGCTTTCGCCACTGTACGGAGGGTTTCCAATTACCACCATTACGGGTGCATCTCTTTTTATGGCATTCGCTTGGTCGGCTTCGTCACTTAACCAACTACTAAATAGGGTTTGGGTATCGGGGTGCGCTTCTTCTAAACTATTAGTCAAAAATATTTTAAAACGTTGGTCGTCTGTGGGTTTGTAACCTGTTTCGGTTAATAACATATCCATTTTCAAGTGCGCCATAGCATAACTCGCCATAAGCAACTCAAAGCCGTTTAAACGAGGTATTAAGTCATTGGTTACATACTTGCTCCAAATGCCTTGTTGTCCTTCAAATTTCTTATGTATGTGTTTAACTACTTCTGCAAGAAAAGTTCCTGTTCCTGTAGCGGGATCAAGAATTTGTACTTTATGAACTTCTGTTTCCGTTTCAACCTCTTTTATTTTGGAATTGGCACCTGTTCCCGTTTGGGTGACCGTCTTTTTCTTAATTTTTGTTTTGCTGGTATCGGCTAAACCTTGTGGTAAATTGAACTCGGTTTTTAAAATATCATCAACCGCACGAACAATAAAATTTACAACGGGTTGCGGTGTGTACCATACGCCACGAGCTTTTCTTAATGCGGGATTGTATTCCCCTAAAAACGTTTCGTAAAAGTGCACCACAGGGTCTTCCTGTTTAGTGCTTTTACCAAAGTTTTTCATAATTTGAGCCACGTCTGAAGCTAGGAAAATATTAACCAACTCGTCAACTATCCAAGTTAAACGGGTGTCCAAATCAAAACCCGCAATGTCTTGAAATAATTTTCTAAGAAATGGATTTGATTTTGGGATAAGCTCAGCCGCTTCCATTCTTGAAAAAGTAGGTAAAGTTGGGTCGTGATAACGAGCTGCAAACATACCATAAGCAATAGTTTGAGCGTATATGTCAGAAAATGCTTTGTTGTCGATGTCGTGTATCAACATTTGTTGAAACGAAAGCATTTGTGATTTTAGTTGTGAGCGTTTGCCTTCTTGGTCGTCATAGTTTAATGATTTTTCAATAATATCAGCCATTAAACGCGCCTTTCCCGCCATCATTTGCGCCAATTTAGTTGGTGACTTGATAGTTTGCGAAATGGTTTCGGCAAAGTTTTTTATGAGTTGGTTAAATTGTTCAAAGTTTTCAGGAATGGGAACAATTTCAACCGATTTACCATCCTGAGCTTGTCGAAGGGTAGCAATCGCAATTTTGGTTGTTAGTTCTCCATCTTTGTAAAAATGGAAATCCATATAATCAGTAAAAATCAAATTCGATAATCCCGATTTGTAGCGGTCAAATTGTTCTTTTAAAGTTTTGCTTCCTAAGTCTACTCCAATATCTTTCGCTTCAATGTAACCAACAGGAACGTCTTTACGGGTTAACACATAATCAGGCGCACCACAATCTACTCGAGCAGGTTCGTTGGTTACTAATACATCAGGCAAAATGGCCATGATGAGGTTTTGAAGGTCACCACGATACGAATGTTCACGTGCGTTTCCTGTTTTGTAAAGCGTGTTTATTTTATCGATGTATTGTGTAAGTGTCATTAGGTAAGTAATTAATTTCTGACTTTTTCAAACTTATGAAAAAAAAAGCACCTACACAAGCTATACCACTACCTGAACTTAAAACCAGGTAAAACTTAGGTCGATGCTTCAGCACTTAAAGTAAACAATGGGATTGAGATAAAAATGTGGAAATCCGTATTAAGAATTTTAAATAGAAAAACGTTAGAAAACATTTTTTTAGAACAAACAAATTGTAAGGCTTTTGTAAAAAAAATAATTAAAATACAACAATAAAAAAGTTGCATTTTTCAATGTTAAATTTTAAAAAGGAGCATCGGCAGAATTAAAAATAATACTATATTTACACTATAATTTCGTTAGAGTAGCTGGAACTACTCGAGGTCTTATTACAAAATTACGCTCAAAAATAGGGGTTCTAGCCAGTTTTTTTGAGCTTTTTTTATGCTTTTTAGTGACTAAAAATTCGATAAACGGTTAAAAAAATCGTTGGAAAAATGTAAAGAATGGTAATTATAAAGTAAAAAAACGCTACATTTTTTTTAAAATAGACACGAAAACTATTTTTTTCAGTTGGTCAGCATGAAAAAAGTAAAACATCAGGACGAAAGAAAAGGTTCGTCAGGACAAAGCAAAAGTTTCATCAGGACGAAATTGTTACAATTATAACAAAAAAAAGACCCCGAGCACTGGAATACTCGAGGTCTTACTACAAAATTACGCTCAAAAAAGGGGTTCTAGCTCGCTTTTCTAAATGACAAGTCATTCAATAAAGAACGTAATCTTTTACCTGGACGGAATAAAATTCGTGTTTTGGTAATGGCTCCCGAAGTAACTTCTTCAGCCGTATCTTTACCTTCAGAGCTTACCCCAATTTGAAAATTACCTAAACGTCCTAATTTGACAATTCTGCCTTGCTCTAATTCGCTAATAATGTTGCGCTCTAAAGACAACAATACGGCATAGCAATCCGATTCGGTTACCGTACATTGATACGAAATTTGCTCGGCTAATTTGTCTAAATCAACTTCACCATCTGCAATAGCAGCGGCATAAAATTTTTCAGGCGCTGTCATGTCCTGAGGGTTTTTTCTAGGAAGAACTTTATACTTTACACTCATATTTTTTAGTGTTAAAAGTGAATAAATTATTTTTTGTCATAGTACACTAGCTTCGGATTTCGTGCCTAACCGACGTTTACAAAGTTTATAAATTTGTAGGAAAAAAGAAAGTCAAACTTATTCACAATTGGAGTAAGTTTTAAACAAAGCTATTGATTGTCAGTAAATCAATATAATTTTTTAACCTATTGAATTTCAAACAATTATATTTATACAAATTACATATCATATCGCTCAGACCATCTGAAAAATAAGGAGCTCACAAAATTTATGTTGCTTGGAAATTAGTAATTTTTTCAATTCATCAAAGCTTTGTTTTCTTTTGCAATATTGTATAATGATAATTTAAAGGGCAAGAGCAAGGGCAAGGGCAAGTTCAAAGGTAAGAATAAAGGCAAGAACAAGTTCAAGGGCAAAAATCAATAGCGATGCTTAGCAGCATGACAAACTGGGCGGTTAGAAAACTCAAACAAGTAAAACGCTCTGTGTAGCTCTCTCAACGCAATACAAGTAAAAGAAACTCCGTGAAGCTCGGTGTAAAATCTTAACCACAATGCGCACTAAGAAAGCACAAAGAACACAAAGCTTTACGAAGTAAAAGCCAACCCATCACCCATCATCAATCACTTATACAAGAGATGCTTTACAGCATGACAAACGGTGCGGTTAGAAAACTCAAATAAGTGAAACGCTCGGTGTAGCTCTCTCAACGCAATCCAAATAAAAAGAAACTCGGTGTAGCTCGGTGTAAAATCACAACCGTAACATCATTTAAAATCTGTTAATCTGCGGTAAAATCACAACTGTAACACCCCTAAAGTCCCCTCAAGGGGACAATTCTTTCTATGAAATTTTAGAGCTATTTTTTCATTAGCCTTCGACTCCGCTCAGGGTGACAATCGAGTCAATGAATTTCTAAAGATTTCTGGGCATTTAAATTTTAAAAATTATTTCAATTTCATCAATGTGTATTACAAAGCAAAAACAAGGGCAAGTTCAAGGGCAAAAATCAAATTCAACTTTCAACATTCGTTATTCATCATTCAAAACACACGTAACACCCCTAAAGTCCCCTCAAGGGGACAATTCTTCCTAAGAAATTTTACTTTAACTCTTTTAAATCAAACAAGTAAAACGCTCTGTGTAGCTCTCTCAACGCTATCCACTTCAAAAGAAACTCGGTGAAGCTCGGTGTAAAATAACAACCGTAACACCATTTAAAATCTGTTAATCTGCGGTAAAATCACAACTGTAACACCCCTAAAGTCCCCTCAAGGGGACAATTCTTTCTAAGAAATTTTAGTGCTATACTTTTTCATTAGCCTTCGACTCCGCTCAGGATGACAATCGTGTCAATGAATTTCTAAAGATTTCAAGGATTTAAATTTTAAAGATGACTTCAATTTCTTCAATCTGTGTTCCAAAAACCTGAAAAACAAAATCAACTATTTCAAATACTTTTCTCCTATCACCTTGCGTATCGAAACAAAACCAATTTTCTCCAAATCAATTTCCGAACGTTTTACCCAAATTAAATCCTGAATTTCATCTTCAGCAGCTACATTAATTACATCTGAAGGCAAGGCGCATTCATAAAAAATATCCATCGTTCTGTAAGGCACGTTTTTGTACAAATAATTATTTGGTGAAGTCGTAACATACTTTAAATCGGAAGCCTGCAAATTTAATCCCAACTCCTCTCTAATCTCTCTACAAGCCGCTTCTTCCGCCGTTTCATTTGGGTCGATAAAGCCACCAGGCAAATCCCATTTCCCTTTATCAGGATCCACATTTCGAACCGTAAACAACACTTTGTCCTCAAACGTAAAAACAAGCGCTACGGCAGCTGCAATGTTGTGATAATACGTAAAACCGCAATCTTCACATAAAAACCGACGATTATCAGGAAAAGTAAAATGCGTTGAAGCACAACTCGGACAAAATTTAAAAAAACTCATTTTTAATTGATTAGTGATTAGTGATTAGTGATTAGTGATTAGTGATTAGTGATTAGTGATTAGTGATTAGTGCAAATTTACTTTTTACTTTTTACTTTTTACTTTTTACTTTTTACTTTTTACTTTTTACTTTTTACTTAATAACTATATTTGCCTCATGAACCACTTAGTCATCATCGGAGCCGTATGGCCAGAACCCAATTCAACCGCAGCAGGAAGCAGAATGTTGCAACTCATTGCCTTGTTTCAAAAGCAAGACTATGAAATCACGTTTTTGTGTTCGGCAATGCCATCGGATTTCTCGTTTGATTTAAGTACAATTTCAGTTAAAACGCAAACCATTCAACTGAATGATAGTAGTTTTGATAATTTGATAAAAGAATTAAATCCAAATGTTGTTCTTTTTGATCGTTTCATGATAGAAGAACAATATGGATGGCGAGTGATGGAACAATGTCCGAATGTATTACGAATTTTAGACACCGAAGATTTACATTTTTTAAGAAAAGCTCGAGAAGTAGCCTTCAAACAAAATCGAGAATTGGTCTTTGAAGATTACATTTCCGATGTTTTCAAACGCGAAATGGCTTCGATGTACAGATGTGATTTGACGTTATTGATTTCCGAATACGAAATGCAATTAGCCACTGAAACGTTTAAAATTGATGCTTCACTTTTGTATTATTTGCCTTTTTTATCGGAAGAAATAAATATCAATATTCCAAAGTTTGAAGAGCGAAACCATTTTGTCAGTATAGGTAACTTTTTACATGAACCTAATTGGCAAACCGTTTTAGTCTTAAAAAAACAGTGGAAATTCATCAAAAAACAACTTCCCGAAGCCGAACTTCATGTTTATGGTGCATATGTTTCGGAAAAAGCCAAGCAATTACACAATGAAAAAGAAGGTTTCTTAATTAAAGGAAGAGCCGAAAGTGTTGCAAAAGTGTATGCAAAAGCAAAAGTGTTGTTAGCGCCAATTCCGTACGGAGCTGGTTTGAAAGGAAAATTATTTGAAGCCATGCAACAAGGATTACCTTCAATAACCACAGAAATGGGTGCCGAAGCAATGAATGGAAATTTAGATTGGAATGGATTCATCACTTCAGATGAAGCTGATTTTATTGAAAAAGTAGTCAAATTATATAATGACAAATCGCTTTGGGAAACCACTCAAAAAAAGGGTTATGAAATCATTGAAAAACGTTTCAAAAAGGAATTATTCGAAAGTGATTTCATGAATCAAGTAGCAAATCTTCAAGAAAATTTGAAAACACACAGAACTCAAAACTTCTTCGGACAAATCTTGCAACATCAAAGTCTACAGAGCACGAAATATATGAGTAAATGGATTGAAGCTAAGAATAGTTGACAGTCGCAGTTTACAGTCGCAGAATATCTGAACACTGAGACTGAGACTGCCTACTTTTATCCATGAATCGTCTCCGATTTCCCGTAACTCGCAATCACTTTTGCTTCAAATTCTAGCCATTCTTCCCAACGCTTTTTAACATCGTACCCTTCTTCCGCTAATTCGTGAGCAAATTGCAAAAATGAAGTGTAGTGATTGGCTTCCGAAATCATTAATTCTCTATAAAAAACAGCTAATTCTTCGTCTTTGATATTATCTGATAACACTTTGAATCGCTCGCAACTTCTAGCTTCAATCATGGCAGCAAACAACATGCGTTCCACAATTAAATGCTTGCGATTTCCAGGCTTCATAAACTTGAATAAGTCGTTTACATAACTGTCTTTTCGTTCTCGCCCTAATACCCAACCACGCGCTTTGATAATCTCATGCACTTGCTCGAAATGATCCATTTCTTCTTTAGCAATCTTCGTCAACTCAGTTGTGATTTCCGTAAACTCAGGCAACATATTGATTAACATAATGGCGTTAGAAGACGCTTTCAATTCGCACCAAGCATGATCGGTTAGAATTTCTTCTAAGTTTCCTTCGGCGATGTTAGCCCATCTTGGGTCGGTTGGTAATTTTAAACGAAACATATTTTCAAGTAAAAAGTGAAAAGTAAAAAGTGAAAAGTGGCTTTTGACAACTTTAAAACTATTACTCAAACCAAATTAATAGTGCAAAATTATTGTATTTATACTGAAATTCCTAAATTAGAAACATCCCAGTGCTTTTGAACATTATACTGAATATGTCCCTTCTCAATTTCCAACGGACAATCGAAATTATTCGTATACAAACCACCCGTTCCTAAACCTTGCGGCATGGGATTATTGAGTGTGAAAGTAAATTGCGTAATCGCATTTAATCCGATGTTGCTTTCTAATGCAGAAGTAATCCACCAACCAATATTTAAACTTTCAGCTATGGAAATCCATTCTAAAGTTCCTTTGAAACCACCGACTAAACTTGGTTTTAAAATGATGTATTGGGGCTGAATTTCTTCTAATAATTTTCGTTTTTTCTCAATTCCAAAAACACCAATTAATTCTTCGTCTAACGCGATTGGAAAAGGCGTTTGCTTACAAAGCAATTTCATCTCTTGGAGTTGATTCGCTTTGATTGGTTGTTCAATACTATGCAATTCAAATTCAGATAATTGATTCAATTTACTTAAAGCTTCATTTGAATCAAAAGCACCGTTAGCATCTACACGAATTTCAATGGTGTTAGCATCAAAATTTTGACGAATAAATCGCAACAAACCTAATTCTTTTTCGAAATCAATCGCGCCAATTTTCAGTTTAATACACGAAAATCCTTGGGCTAATTTTTCTTCGATTTGGGTTTTCATAAACTGCTCCTCGCCCATCCAAACCAAACCGTTGATTAACATATTCTTTTTGCCTGCAGTAAATTCAGAAGGAAATAAATCGAAAGGTGTTTTAGATTGCAACGACAAAAACGCCATCTCTACGCCAAACTGAATCGAAGGAAACTCGATTAGTTCTTCACATAACTTATCTTTTCCCAAATGAATGTTCTGGCAAACCCATTGTAGTTTTTCTTCATAATCGGGTCTATCATCAATAGAAAGGGTTCGTAAAATACCACACTCACCTATCCCGATTTTACCCTTTTCTTCCAAGATTAAAAACCAAGTTTCTTTCTCCGTCATTACCCCACGAGAAGTCCCGCTTGGGCGTTTGAAATTCAGGATGTATTTTTTGTAGGTTGCTTTCATATTCAAGTACAAGCGCAAATTCAAGTTCAAATTTCAAAGTTTTAAAGTTGATTTTTGTACTTGAAATTGACATTGAAAAATTATTCTATAATTCTTAAAATCTTCTTGAAATTATCTGTTGGTAGCCCGACTTTTTTCATGTTATCAAAATCTTGTTTTGTAGCTTTTACCCAACTCGTATCTACACTGATATTTTGATCTTTATATTTCTTATGAATGTCTTTAGCTTCAGAAACTCTATCAGTAACTAAATAAACATGAGCCAAATGCAATTGAAACCTGATTTCGTTTTTGTTCATTGCAATAGCTTTCAAAATATATTCTTCTGCTTTCTGATATTGTTTTGTTCGCAAATACAAAGTTCCTAATAAATCATATTCATTTTCCTTACCTAATTTTCTTTCGATAATTAAATGTTCTAATTGTTTAATTGCTTCTTCAGGCTTTGTTAAAGAAAGTCTTCTTATATGAAAATTATAATCTTTTAAAAAATCATTTATTCTACCCGATTTCAATAAACTTTCATCAGAAATAGCCTCAATCATTTTCGATTTTTCGACTGGTAATAATTGCTTGAACTCGCTGTATTTATATTTAGTTGTTACCAAATCGATAAAAGTGGCTAAAAAAGTAGCTTTATTAGTCAAAATTTTTGCAACTTCTGATTTTTCGGCAATATCTAAAACCTCTTTTTTGGCTTCCTTTGTCCAACCTCTACTCGCTTTATAATCAACCCAAGGCACAACTTCTAAAACGATTTTTTGATTCATGACCCAGTTCTGACTTTCAAATCCGAACCATAAATTCGGTAAATTAGTCAAACATAATGAAGACGACGTAATCAACTTGGCGTCTTTGTTTACCTTTTCTTTTTGTTCCCAGCACGCTCTATCGGTTTTGCCTTCTTTAATAAACAAATTAGCTGCATTCGCCTCTTGAAACAAAGCAAACGTACATTTATCATCACCCGAAATTGCAGACGTTAAATGAATCGCCCCAGCCGTTCCTTGGCTAATTCCTGTTGGATCGGGAATTGCTTTTAACACCGAAACCAAACTCGAAGTCAGCTTTTGATTTTCATCTAAAACCGTAATTCTATATACAAATTCAGTGGTTCCAACAGGCAAATCTTCTGTTTTAATTAAAGCGCGTTTTCCGGCAGAAAGTGTTATTTCTTTTGTAGTGGCGCGTTCTTTATCCCAAAAACCATCTTTTTGAGCATAAATTGAGCTTGAAAATAATACGGCGGATACGAAGTAAACTATTTTATTCATTATGATTTTTTAATTTAAACACGAATTACACAAATTTTCACCAATTAGAAAAGTAAAAAACTATGTATCTATGTGTTTAATACATTCAATTTTTATACCAAATTTACAATTCGATACTTGCTCCAATTTCTAATAACATCAAGTCTTTTCCTTTGTCGAAAAATTTGCGTTTGGCTTCTTCATGATTGATTTCGATGTAACCAAAGGTGTCAAAATGATAACCTAATACTTTATCACATTGTACAAAATCAGAAGCAATAATAGCATCTTCAACGTCCATAGTGAAGTTATCGCCAATAGGTAAAATCGCTAAATCTAATTTAGTTCGCATTGGAATTAGTTTCATATCCATAGTCAAAGCGGTGTCACCTGCGATGTAGATGTTTTTGTGTTCGCCCTCGATTACAAATCCACCAGGTTGTCCTCCGTAGCTTCCATCAGGAAAAGAAGAAGTGTGTAACGCAATTACATATTTAACTGTTCCAAACTCAAAATCCCAACTTCCGCCGTGATTCATAGGATGGTAATTAAACCCTTTGTTTCCGTAATGTGAAGCAATTTCATAGTTAGAAACAATTACTGCGTCTGTTCGTTTTGCGATTGATTCCACATCTAAAATATGGTCTTGATGTGCGTGAGTTAGTAATATAAAATCGGCTTTCAAGGTATTAATATCAATATGAGAAGCCTTTGGATTTCCTGAAATGAAGGGGTCCACTAAAATGTGAACATCATTAACTTCAATTCCGATACAAGCGTGTCCGTAAAATGTGATTTTCATAGTTTATTTTTTAGTGAAAAGTGATTAGTAAAAAGTGATTAGTTTAAAAACACTAAAGTTAACCAAAATAATAGACTTAATGCAAAAGTACTTAAGGCTACTTTTTTAAGTTCTGGGTCGAAGTCTTCGTATTTATTTGATTTTTTTATCGTTTTTAAATGGACTGCAAGTATAAAAAAAACAAGTATCATGGCATAAAAACTCAATTTTATGACTAATGAAAATAGTATCATCAAAACAAAAGGAGTTAATATTAAAAATTCATGATACTTTTTCGCATTCTCCAATCCCATTTTAACAACCAATGTATTCTTTCCAGCAATTTTATCATTTTCAATATCGCGCATATTGTTTAAATTCAGCACCGCTACACTCAATAATCCGATGGATATTGCAGGTAAGAATAACTTCCAATCAATGAAATGGGTAAACAAAAAGTTAGAACCTACAACCGAAACCAATCCGAAGAAAATAAATACAAACAAATCACCAAAACCGCTATAACCATAAGCGCTTTTTCCAACCGTATATTTAATAGCTGCTCCGATGGAACCGATTCCTAATAAGATGAATATCAAACTTAAGGCAAAATTCTCTTTTCCAAAAGCTATGTAAATCAATAACAGCGCAATAATGAAAGTCAATACTGCCGTGATGATAACTGCTTTTTTCATTTGCTCGGCTGTGATGACTCCAGATGCTACTAGGCGTTTCTCTCCGATTCGATTTGCATCCGTTCCTTTCACACCATCTCCGTAATCGTTGGCGTAATTGGACAATACTTGTAATCCTAACGTAGTTAATAACGCCAAAACCACAATTCTCCAATCGGAAAATCCTTGATAATAGGCATAAGCGCTTCCCACAATAATTCCAGAAACGGAAAGTGGTAAGGTTCGTAATCGTGCGGCTTGAATCCAGGGTTTTATGCTCATTTTTACTTTGTAAATTGTATAATTAATATAGAGACTTGAATAGCTAATGATAAAAATAAAATTTTTGAATTTTTGAACTTTCTTGAAGAAACTAACACAAAAGTCAGAATTGGTAATACAAAAATTAATAAAATCATAGGTAACCAAAGTACTTCAGCAATTATTCCTATAAATTTATTCTCATAAACATTGATATGATTTATAAACAACCAAAAAATCATAACTACTACACTAACAAAGAAAATAGCAATATCTGTAATTAGCCTTTTATCTTCTTCCATAAATTTATTTAATGTTTTTACATCCAATTCTTTTCCCAAGTTTCCACTTCATACAACCAATAATTCACCAATTGTTTGATTTCAAAATAATTTCCAGTGGTAAAACTTACTGTTCCACCTGCTGTAGATAAAGTTACTGAACCAATATTTGTTGCTTTTTGCCAAAAGAATTGTTGGGTTTCTATAGCTTGAATTTTATAAGGTTCTATAATTGTCGTATCGATATCCCAAGCACCATTTTGTTTGATGATGAAATTATTTGAAACAAAAAGTTTATAATTTTTAAACGAAAACCAAAGCATTACACCAGCGAAAATAGAAAAAATAGCCGTATAAATGAACCATTCTGTCCAGGTTACAAATTCTGTTTTGTGATTTAGTAATAAGGTAATGGCTATTGGAACTAATAAAAAGAAAAAAGTATTCACCGCTAATTTTCTCCAATTCGGCAAAAACATCGTTCCTTTTTGTGGTAATTGACCTAATAACAATTTTAGAATAGCATCGCGTTCGTTTTCAGTACAACCTGGAACTTCGATTTGGTCTTTTTCTTTTACTTTTTCTACATCACTTGAAGCTTGATGAATACCAATAGTAGTAACGTCCAACTTCTTTTGAAAGTAGTTTTGTGTAATTTTAATTTTTTGAACTTTATTCGGATTCAACAACGTGTTTTTTGTGGAAAGTAATCCGTATGACAGAATAATCGCTTGTTTGCTTTTCTGAATGGTGAAATCGAAATATTTGAGAATCGTTCGAACTAAATTCACTAATAAAATCAAGGTAATAAAGAAACCTATTACAATAAAAATAGAAGTATAAATAGGTAAAGTATCCAAATAATTGGTTACTTGATCTTCATCAATTACTTCCGCATTCAACTGTTGTAAATTTTCAACAATAGTGGTGAAAAACAGAAAAATCAGAGCAAAACTTTTGATATAATTCGAAGTAAATCCGATTTTTATTAAACTTGGTAATCCAATTTTTATAAAGGATGTTGGCGTTATCTCTTCAACATTTTTTTCAGCGTTCTCAGTCAGTTCTGATTGCGAATGATTGATTAATCGTTCTTTCAGAATAGTTGCCAACTCATGAGAAATGGCACTAATAGAAGCTTCTTTTTTATCGCTTCCAGCAGTATCAATTTCCAATTTATGAACCCCAACCAAACGTTGAATTAAACTTTGATTGATGTTAACTTGCTGAATTTTATGCAGCTGAATAGTAATTCTCGTTTTGTTTAAAACTCCTTTTTGAATAACAAATTCGCCATTTTCTTCATCAATATGAAACGTGAAAAATAAATATTGTAAGTATGAAATGATACCTATCAAAACGACTACTCCTGCAACACTACCAAAGAAAACAAGTTTGTTTAGCGTGTCAAATTTTACCAACCAAATCAACAACATCGGCCACAAAGCACGAACCGTCTTCTGCAAGGAATTGGCAAACATAACCAAAATCCCCGGAAGCGATTGTCGTTGCGGTTGAGAAAAATCGACAGATTTATTCATGTTCTTCAGTTAATGGAGTTTCTGTTGGTGCTACTTCAATTGGTTCGTCTTTTTTAGGCGGATTAATTTTTTGGGAAACCAAATTCTTAATAATCTGCGAATCTGCTAAAAGTAACCCTGGAATTTCTAAATCCGAACTACTGCCACCAGCGGTGAATAATTCAACAGAAGCCAAACCTAATTTTCTAGAGATAAATCCCTGATGCAAAGCCACATGTTGCACTCTATTAAAAGGAATAATTGTAGTAGTTTCTGAAATCAAACCCGATTTGTAAATAGCATCGTGTTCTCTAAAAGCATATCCTTTTTTCTGAAAACTAAATTTAGTAAACACTACTAATCCAACTAAAAACAGCACAATTCCAACAACAATTGCTATCCAAATCGCTTTAGAAAAAGCATCTTGATTGAAATAAAATAAAGTCGAAAATCCAACAATTACTAAAATTAAAAGCAAGGAAAAATTAAAAAGTAAGACTGTGATATACTTCGGATTTAAACCTTGCAATTGCACTTCTTCAAACTTTGGAAGTTGGGCGATATCGATAGGATTATTGGTGAATTCGTTCATATTTTAAAATTTAAAACCAAGACCTAAATAAATAAAATGCGTATTAGCAGTTCCATCAATATCATTTGAATTTACAGCGAAATATTTGTAGCTCCCCTCTATAAAAAGCAAATCAGAAAGATGATATTTCATCCCTGGATTAATTGTAAAACCATTAAAACTTAATTTTTTTTCTCGTGTCATAAATGCAGGATCAGAAGGATCAAAAATTACATTTTCATATTCAAAATCATTTGAAAAGAAAGCATAACCCAATCCAAAAAATGGTCTTAATTTTCCTTTAAAGGCATTTATTTCTATACTTGCATTTGGATTCCAAATTAGGATATCGTTCTGTAAAAACAAATCTCTAGTTTGCAAATAATCAATATTCAAACCTCCAAAAACCGAAATCATATCGTCTTGATAAACCGCGTAATTAGCTGAAATTCCAACAACACCATTAAAGCCGTCACTGATAATGTTTTCATTACGAAGATTGCCAACATAATGAACCCCTACTTGAAACTTAGTCTCTTTATTAACGTCTGTATTTTCTTGAGCCATTGATAAATTGCTCAACAATACTAATAACCCGAATGCAATTTTTTTCATGAGTCTTTATTCTTTTCTCTTTGTTCTATTCTCTAAATTAAGGCAAATATTTCTTCTCGAAATTTGGTTTACGTTTTTCTAAAAACGCATCTCTTCCTTCTTTTGCTTCATCTGTCATATACGCTAAACGAGTGGCTTCACCAGCAAAAACTTGTTGGCCTACCATTCCATCATCTGTTAAATTCATTGCGAATTTTAGCATTTTGATTGATGTTGGTGATTTTGCTAAGATTTCTTGTGCCCACTCATAAGCTGTATCTTCTAACTCAGCGTGAGGAATAACCGCATTTACCATTCCCATTTCAAAAGCTTCTTGAGCTGAGTAATTTCTACCTAAGAAGAAAATTTCTCTTGCTTTCTTTTGTCCCACCATTTTAGCTAAGTAAGCCGAACCGTAGCCTCCATCGAAACTCGTTACGTCAGCATCAGTCTGTTTGAAAATCGCGTGTTCTTTACTCGCTAAAGTCAAATCACAAACTACGTGAAGCGAATGTCCACCACCAACAGCCCATCCTGGAACGACACAAATTACCGCTTTTGGCATAAAACGAATCATACGTTGTACTTCCAAAATGTTTAATCTGTGGTAACCGTCTTCGCCAACATAACCTTGGTGTCCACGTGCTTTTTGGTCGCCACCACTACAAAAACTCCAAATCCCATCTTTAGAACTTGGTCCTTCTGCCGAAAGCAACACTACTCCAATAGAAGTATCTTCTTGTGCATCGTAAAAGGCTTCGATTAATTCTTTTGTAGTTTTCGGACGAAATGCATTTCTTACATCTGGTCGGTTGAAAGCAATTCTCGCAACGCCATTGCATTTTTTATAAGTAATATCTTCAAATTCTCTAACGGTTTTCCAATTAATTGTGCTCATATTTATTAATTTATTTTATTTTTCAAGTTCAAGGGCAAACTCAAGTTCAATTTCAAAATTATTAAGTTAAAATACTATTTCATTTTATTCAACATCATTCTTGATGTAATAGCAATTAATTCTTCCACTTCTGCTAAGAGCCAATTTCTATCTTTTTCATTTCCTTCTTTAATATAATTTAAGACTCTGAGTGAATTTCTTGATTCTTTTAATTCTTTGACAACTAAAGATAATTTAAAAACGTAATCTTTATCGGTAATTGTTCCTTGAGATTCACCATAGTTTAAAGAAGCACTTCCTGAAGAACGAATTAATTGGTTTTTGTAATATTCTAATTCATATGCCTTAGCTAATTTTCTAACAAAGAAAATCGATTCTCCAGCAAATCTTACTAATCTCTCATCTAAATTAAATATTCTTTCCGTTGGTTCATTTAATTCCATTATTTTTTTAATTTAACTATTTAAGATTAAACTTGATTTTTGAATTTGAACTTGAACTTGTCCTTGATCTTGATTTTTGTATTTGTTTTGGTAAAAATAATTCATTTTTTGCATTATATTGCAAGTTCAAAACAATAAGATTTATGAAAAAACTATATATCGGATTGCTATTTGCATCTGGACTATTTTCAGCTTCGGCTCAAAACTATGAATTTCAGAAAGTTAATGATGTAGAATGTTTACCGGTTATCTCTCAAGATATCACGGGAACGTGTTGGAGTTTCTCTACTTCTTCGTTTTTAGAATCGGAAATTATTCGTTTAACGGGTAAGAAAATCGACCTTTCTGAAATGTATCAAGCGAGAACTACGTATCCGTTAAAAGCAGAAAATTATGTTTTACGTCAAGGAAATGCCAGTTTTAGTGAAGGTGCCTTGGCGCATGATGTAATCAACAGCGTAGCAAAATACGGATTGGTTCCAAATAGCATTTATGATGGATTAAGTGATGATGCCAACAAACATAATCATACTGAAATGGTTGCGGTTTTAGAAGCGATGTTGAAAACGTATGTTGAGAATCCTGCTAAAAAATTATCTCCGAATTGGAAACAAGCGATTAGTGCGGTTTTAGATATTTATTTAGGAAGTATTCCAACTAAATTTGAATATGAAGGCAAAAATTATACGCCAAAATCATTTGCTGAATTCGCTAAAATCAAACCAGAAAATTATGTGACATTGACTTCATTTACTCACGAAGCGAATTACAAACCTTTCATTTTGAATATTCCAGACAATTTTTCAAACGGAAGCATGTATAATTTGCCTTTAGATGAATTTATCACTGTTATTGACAATGCTTTAGCAAACGGATATTCGCTTTCATTAGATTGTGATGTTTCGGAACCTACCTTTTCAGGAAAATATGGTGTTGCTTTTATTCCAGAAAAAGAAGAAGATAATAAAACGGGATTAGGTGAAATTGTTGTCGAAAAGAAAATCACACCTGAATTCCGCCAACAAGAATTTGAAAATCTTACGACAACTGACGATCATTTGATGCATATTGTTGGAACTGTGAAAGATCAGAAAGGAAATGTCTATTACAAAGTAAAAAACTCTTGGGGAAGCGATGAAAAGAAAGTTGCGAATGGTGGTTATGTATATATGAGTGTGGCATACATGAAATTAAAAGCGATTTCGGTTATGGTGCATAAAGATGGAATTTCTAAAGAAACTAAGAAGAAATTAGGGTTGTAGTATGATTTTCAAATCGGCAGTAAGTAAATTGAATCAATATATTTATGTTGGAGTGATATTATTTTTATTACTCTTAACTATTCCTGCCCTTTTTGAAGATTCATACGAGCCTTTTGTTGTCTTATTTTCTATAAATTTTTTAGTGATTTTATTTTTAATTTGGACCTACAAAACCACTTTTTACAAGATTGAGAATACGGATTTACATTGGAAATCGGGTCCGTTTAATGGTAAAATTGATATAACTAAAATCAATAGAATTGAATATCACAAAGGAATTTATGTACCAACTATTTGGAAACCAGCGTTGAGTCATATTGGTTTAATCATTACCTATAACAAATATGACGATATTTACATTTCACCTGAAAAACAACAAGAATTTATTACTACATTGCAACGCCTAAATCCAAATATTACGTTTAAGAATACGCCTTATGTTGAATAAAATAGTAATTGTAAGTTTAAGTTTACTACTTTTTAATTGCCAAAATAAACCCGACGAAAACAAAGAATCTACCTTAAAAGATAAAGAAGGTAACGTGTCTGAATTTGCCGTTAATTTTACGCCTCTAACCACCATTTACAAAAAAAGAATGGGAAATGAAGTGGAGGCCTTTTACGATAAAAAATTTAATGCAAAAGATTTCAGTGGTTCATTTTTGGTTGCTAAAAATGGTGAAATCTTATATGAAAATTACAGTGGCTATGCCTACAAAGAAAAAGGCGATTCCATAAAACAAGATACTCCTTTACATATTGCATCTGTTAGTAAAGTGATTACAGCGGTTACCGTTTTGAAATTGGTTGACCAAAAGAAACTTAAATTAGACGATCCTGTAAAATCCATATTACCTGAATTTCCGCATGAAGAAACTACGGTTAGAATGTTATTAAATCATAGAAGTGGTTTGAGAAATTATGCTTATTTCACTGATGATAAAGGTGTTTGGGATAAGAAAAAAACCCTAACCAATCAAGATGTTTTAACGTTATTAGCTACTAAAGATATTGGATTAGAATCAAAACCTGGAACACGTTTTGGTTATTGCAATACGAATTATGCTTTATTGGCTTTAATCATTGAAAAAGTGACGAATAAAACGTATCCAAAAGTACTTCAAGAAATGATTTTTGATCCTTTAGATATGAAAAACACGTTCGTTTTTGATGATTTAAACAAGAAAGACGAAGTGAGTCAATCTTACAAAAACAATTATTTACGTTTGGCTTTTGAGTTTTTAGACCAGGTTTATGGTGATAAAAATATTTATTCTACTCCGCGTGATTTACTGAAATTTGATTTGGCTCTATATTCTGATAAATTCCTTAGTGCTAAAATGAAGGAAGAAATGTACAAAGGCTACAGCTACGAAAGAAAAGGCACAAAAAATTATGGCTTAGGGATTCGAATGTTAGAATTTGAAACGGGTCAACAATACTTCTTTCACAACGGTTGGTGGCATGGAAATACTTCATCAATGGTCACGCTTCACAAAGATTCGGTAACAATTATTGCCTTATCTAACAAGTTTACACGTAAAACCTATCAAACAAAACGCTTAGCACCAAAATTTGGCGATTATCCGTTTAAATTTAATGCAGAAGAAGGCGAATAATTATCCAATTTTCACTGAAGTCATCGTTAACGAACCTCCAACCGCTTTATCATTAAAGAATTCCACTTTATCATTATCGGTTTGTAAAGCTAGAATGTATAATAATGGATAATAATGATCTGGTGTTGGTATAGCTAAAGTAGCCGCTTTATGAAGTTTTTCATATTGAATTAACTCTTTATGAAAACCGTTTGAGATTTTATTTTTAAAAATATCATTCATTTCTAAAGCCCAATCAAATCCATATTCTGGCTCGTTGAGTTTGTCCCAAGCCACCATTCGTAAATTGTGAACCATATTCCCACTTCCAATAATTAAAATGCCTTTTTTGCGAAGAGAAAGCAATTGTTTCGCCAATTCATAATGATAAGCAGCAGGTTTGTAATAATCAATACTCAATTGTAAAACGGGAATATCGGCATTAGGATACATGTGTTTTACTACCGACCAAGTTCCGTGATCCAATCCCCAATCGTGGTCTAATTCCACTGCAGGATTGGTAATTAATTTTTGAATTTCAGTTGCCAATTCTGGACTTCCAGGTGCTGGATATTGCACATCAAATAACGCTTGTGGAAAACCTCCAAAATCGTGAATCGTTTTCGGATTTGGCATTGCAGTTACCATTGTACCTTTTGTTAACCAATGCGCCGAAACGACTACAACTGCTTTTGGTGTTGGGATTTCCTTCCCCATTTGTTGCCAACGTTTTGAAAATATATTATCTTCAATAGCATTCATAGGTGAACCATGTCCGATGAATAAAACGGGCATCTTCTCCTCTTCTTCTCCTAATCCTTTTGTCCAATCATAGAACGGTTGTATACTTGCCATAGCGATTCCTCCTGAAAGTAATGTTATGAAATTCTTGCGATTCATAAATTAATATTTGTATATACAAATGTAGTGATTTATTTTATACTAAATACTAATTACATGTTAAAAACGTTATTCCATAAATTACTCGAAATGAAAATCCTAATTCTGTTACTCACTTTTAGCCTTACAAACTATTCCGTTACAAAAACAAATATTGAAAAAGAAAGAAGTCTATTGAAAACAGAATACCTTTCAAATAAAAATAAAGTCAATACACTAAATGAGGCAAGAATAAAACTAACCGAATGTTTATACAACGATATTTTCAATCATTGGTACACCACAAAATGGAGTTTTGAAGGCCATACGGAAACTCCCAAGCAAGGAACGGTAGCTTGTGGCTATTTTGTATCCACAACTTTAAGAGATGTAGGATTTAATTTAAACCGATACAAATTAGCACAAAAAAGCCCAGAAGATGAAGCTAAAAGTATCGCTTGCGGAACTTCAATTGAAAAACTTCAAAACATTACGAAACAAGAATTAAAAAAGTACTTTCTAAAACAAAAAGATGGTATTTACTTTATTGGCTTGGATTTTCATGTTGGGTACATTTATAAAAACAATCAAGAAGTGTATTTTATTCATTCCAATTACATTGAAAATAAAGGTGTAATGAAAGAAACCATTGAAAATTCAAAAGCTATTGTGAGTTCGAAATATTACATTACTTCGATAACTCACAATGATAACCTAATAAAGAAATGGTTACTAAAAGTAATTGTAACTACAAATTAAGCAATTCTATTTTAAAATTTCTCAAAATAAAAAAGATAGAAATTACATTTAATAACAATGCTAACCAATGATGTTTATTGTAATCATCAGTATTTATAGCAATTTCATATAAATTTAAAAGAGGTAAAATTACAACACCTATCCAAATAGGAATCCAAATGATTTCAGTTTCAAAACCAATAAAGTGAACGGTTTCAAAATTTTGAAAAATACCAACGAATGTCATTAATAAAACGACAATACTAAGAATAAGATATATTTTGTTTTTTGTTGACATACTAAACCAAATAAATTCCGTCTTCTTTGATTTCGATTAACTTTTGTTTGTATAAATTTCCAACGGCTTTTTTGAAATTCTTTTTACTCATTTTCAACACCGTTTTAATGTCTTCTGGATGTGAATTATCGGTTAAACGTAAGAAACCACGATTTGCCTTTAATTCGTCTAAAATTATTTGAGATGATGGTTCGATAGCCTCCACTCCTATTTTACGCAACATGACATCAATTTTACCATCAGGACGAATATTTTTGATGTAGCCTTTTGTTTTCATTCCAGGTTTTACATCATCATATACTTCATTTTTATACGCTAAACCTTTGTGCTTTTGATTGATAATACAATTGATTCCGCCTTCGGTAATGTGCGAAATTAAAATATCTACTTCTTCGTTACGTTGTAAGTCTAAATTTTCATTACTCAAAAACTGATTGGTTTTACTCGAAGCTACTAAACGATTTGTTTTTTCATCTAAAAACATATAAACCAAATAACGTTTACCTTCTTCCATTGGACGCGCTTGTTCTTTAAACGGAACAAACAAATCTTTCTCTAATCCCCAATCTAAAAAAGCTCCGAATTTGTTGATGTAATTTACTTTTAAATGCGCAAATTCATTCAGTTTGATATAAGGTTTCAAAGTAGTTGCAACAGGACGTTCTTCGTGATCTAAATACACAAAAACCGTTAAATCATCTCCAATAGTAAATTCTTTTGGTACATATTTATTTGGCAATAAAACATCATCTTCTTGTGTGTCTTCGCTTCCTAAAAACAAACCAACTTTTGTATCTCTAAGAATTTTTAACGTATTGAACTGTCCTATATGTAACATAAATAAAAATAAATAAAGCGCAAAGGTAAGCATTTTAAAAATTAGAATTTAGAATTTAAAATCACGAAATTCAGAAAATAAAAAGCCACAAATCAATTACTGACTTGTGGTTTTGTGCTATATTTCTAAAACTTAGATTCCGATTTCTAATTGAAAGCGAACATACCAATTTTGTTTGTTTGTACCATCGAAATAATTCAAATCACTCAATGTAACTTCTCCTTGTAATTTGAAAGCATGCTCCCATAAATATTTTGTAACACCTAACGAATATTGCTTAGAATCTGGCGTTAATGCTTTAATATCATCATGCATTTTTTGAGTTGAGAAACGACCAATGATTTCATAGTTTGTTGGGAAAACATAGCTCAATTGGTAATCCATTCCGCTTCCAACAGGAACATAATTAAATTCCGTAATATCATCTGGATTAAAAGCAATTGGATCTTTAGCTGAACGCGACATATAACTCGACATAAAAGCCCATCCGTTGTATTTGAACATAGCATCTAATAAAACAGATTTCATAGTTTTTTGTTCAAATAAATCATTTCCTAGTTGTCCTTGAGTTCTTCTAGCTAAATTATTTTGATGAAAAGCACCTGATACCAATAATCTTGGTTTTTCCTCACGTGCTACATCTCCCTCAAAATTGGTCCCGTCTTTTTTGAACGATCCAAAAGGCATTAACTCTAATTTTCCAGTCAATGCCACTCCGTCATCAGCAGATTTTGTCCAGTTTCTACCTTCTCCAGTGGTCACAGCTGTTTTTACATTGTATGAAAATTTATCTGTATTCTCATTTAAATAATAAGCTTGAAAACCAAAATCACGATCAATTGTAAAACGTGCATTATTGATACTTCTGTCGGTTAACTGTAAAGCTCCTGATGAATTAACACGTTGACGGTTTCCTGGTAATTTGGTTTGACCAAAAAGAAAACTCCAATGTTTATTAGGACGATAAAAAACTGCCGCATCACGAATGATATTGATGTTTTCACCTTCTTGAACTTCACCTACATCTCCTGGTGCAAAAGACAATTGAATTACATAAAGAAAATGAGGATTTCCTACATATCCATCAAATCGCAAACGCAAACGTCTAATTTCTCCTGAATAAGCAGGATCTTCATCTTCGTTTTGAATATAAGTTACACGATTTTGCATTCTAAAACGAATATTTAATTGGAATAAACTATCAGGTGATGTTATTCCTAAACCTTTTCCATAATTATAATAAGGTAAAGCTGCCAACTTTAAATCGTTGTCTTTTAATGGGGCTTTTACTTCTTGTGCCATTGAAAATATGCCAGTTAAAAGAAGTAAAAAAATAATAATTTTTTTCATTTGTTATGTTGTTGTATATTTTTTGCAAACTTAATATCATTTCAATGTTAAGTATGTTAACTTAATATTACCTTTGCAAAAAATTAATGTTATGTCAAATATATACATCGGATATCATTTTACGATTGAACCTTTAGAGTTAGGAAGCGAAATTTTAATTGCTGAATTAGGTGAAAAAGCTTTTGAAAGCTTTATAGAAACTGAAACTGGAATTTCGGCCTTTGTTCAAAAAGAGTTGTGGGATACAAATATATTAGAAGATATTCAAATTTTAAGTAATCCAGAATTTAAAATCTCCTATACATTTGAAGAAATCGAGCAAGTGAATTGGAACGAAGAATGGGAAAAAAACTTCGAACCAATTGATGTAGATGGAAAATGTCATGTAAGAGCTCCTTTCCACGAAAAAACCAATGCTGAATTTGACATCGTGATTGAACCGAAAATGAGTTTTGGAACAGGACATCACGAAACCACTCACATGATGATTCAACATTTATTGGAAACCAATTTAGTAGGAAAGAAAACCTTAGATATGGGTTGCGGAACTGCTATTTTAGCCATTTTAGCCGAAATGAAAGGTGCACAACCTATTGATGCTATTGATATTGACAATTGGTGTTATCTAAACTCTATAGAAAATGCGGAGCGTAATAATTGCAAACATATCTCGGTTTATGAAGGGGATGCTTCCTTGTTAAAAGGGAAAAAATACGATGTAATTATTGCCAACATCAACCGTAACATTTTATTAAACGATATGCAACAATATGTTGATTGTTTAAACGAAAATGGAATCTTATTTTTAAGTGGATTCTATACAGAAGATATTCCAGTTATTTCAGAAAGTTGTACGACAAAAGGATTAACTTATGTAAAACAATTTGAACGTAACAATTGGGTAGCATTGAAATTTGTAAAGTAATCTTTTTACAAATTTAACCTTCTTATAATCAAAACCTTAATAAAAATTATGTAAATTTGATAGGAATTTAATCACATTTCCTATCAAATTTATGTATTTAAAATCAATTCATATTTTAATTTTCTTTTTAGTTGTTAATTCGGCTGTTGCACAAGAGGATAGTGTTTCATTAAAAAAACCTTTCATAGATGCCACCGATTTGAGAATTGTCATTCGAGGCAAAAAGAAAATGAAAAATGAAACTGGTGTACCTGAGCAAGGCAAATTGATGGCCTTTGCGGCTCCATTAATAGGTTCAAATCCCACGCTAGGTTTTTTCTATGGCTTAGGAGGAACGGGCGCTATGTATTTAGGAAATCCTGAAACTACTAATGTTTCAAGTGCCAATGCTTCTGTGATGTACACTACAAACAAACAATTGATTACTTCCATCAAAGGAACTATCATGACACCAAATAATGGGTGGGAAATGTTAGTTGATCTCCGTTATTCAGATTACGTAGAAAACACGTATGGATTAGGAAGTGACTACAGTCAGCCTATTAACGATAGTTGGACTATTGGCGGGATTGAAACCACTGGAAATACTGGTGGACAACCATTAGAATTTAAACAAGTAAAATTTTATTACACTGCACTAAAAGAGATTTCAAAAAAAATATATGTTGGATTAGGTTATAACTTAGATTGGCACTATGATATCAAAGACTTAAGTTTAGATTTAGAAGCAGAAAATCCAGTTTATACCAGTCACTATGCCTACAGCTTAAAATATGGTTTCGACCCAACAGAATCCTTCTCTTCTGCCTTAACAGCTAATTATTTATTAGATAGTAGAGATCATACCGTAAATGCTTACTCTGGAACTTATTTACACGCTTCCTATCGTTTGAATCCGAAGTTTTTAGGGAATGAAAACGATTACCAACAAATTTATTTAGAAGCTAGATATTTTAAACCTTTATCTATTTTACGAGCTAGACATATTTTAGGATTTTGGGGAATAGGTCAATTTAATCTCGATGGTCATGCGCCTTACATGCATCTTCCTTCGAGTGCAAACGATACACGAAATAGAATTGGTCGAGGTTATGTAGCAGGAAGATTTAGAGGAAATGCTTGGGTTACTGGTGAAGCAGAATGGCGTTTTCCATTAACTAAAAGCGGTCTTTTAGGTGGTGTCGTGTTTGGAAACGCCACAACCGTTTCTAGAGAAGAAATAACTATTGGAGAAGAAACAATTGAAAAATTAAATTTATTTGAAGCCGTAAGACCTGCTGGAGGTTTTGGTTTACGCGTATTACTAAATAGAACAGGAAGATTAAATCTTGGTTTAGACATGGCTTGGGGAGATAATGGCGCCAAAGGATTTTATTTTGTAGTGGGAGAAACTTTTTAATTTTTGTTAATTCATAATTATTTTATGATAAAAATCATATTTTATTTATATATTTGAAAAATATTTTTGATTATATCTTATTAAAACTAACATTAAAACAACTAAAAAATGAGAAAATTTATTTTATCCTTAGTATTTGCTTTAATTGCATTGCCATCATTTTCACAAACTGAAAAAGATGAAGTAGCTATCTTTCAAAAC
>NZ_JAYRPD010000058.1:0-53030 GCF_041911335.1 Flavobacterium sp. | reverse complement strand
GTGTATTTCTACGAATGTCTTTGATGAAATTCTCTGCTGTTTTTTTCTTAGGTGTTTTCATACTATTTCAAAGTTAATAATTTTTGAAAACACTCTCTTAGTTTTGAACTAAATCAGTCCACTTTTTGCTGATGATTTACATTCAAATTCTCTAATATGAATACGTTTACCATCTTTATCTATTTTAGAACCATTGTAGTATTCTAAGTAATGGCTATACATGCCATTTTTTAATTTTTTCTTTTTTAAACTAATTTTCACAGGTGTACATTTTTACACCTTTTGATCTTGAAGGTGTACGTTAGGTGTAACAAATGTACTAATATGGTAAAACATAAACAAGTATAAATCTTTGTAAACCCTTGTAGGTCAAGGAAAAGACAGTAAGAAAAACTAAAAGAAAGTAAATTTATTTCCCGATACAATATTTGAAGTTAGTAGTATTTATAATGCTTTACAAGGTTTGGGCAACAAATAAGCATCAAATTCATATAAATAAAGGCTTAAAAACAAGTAAATAAAGGAAAGTTGATTTATTTGTCAGCATGTAAATATATAAAAAAAGTCGCTACTGTGAGCGACTTAATTTTAAGTAATTTAAACTTATCCTGCGATTTGAGAGCCTAAATACATGCTGTTTGATAGTTGTGTTCCATCAGCCGACATAAACGCTATAAAAAGCTCTAAAGTGTCTCCTGCATAGGTAGTTGGAATAGCTACATTGTAAGAACCATCAACACGAGTGTTCCCATCCCCAACAATAGAAACAGATTCTTTCTTAGCTGGGTTGTAAACTAACAACATTACTTTATCAGTAGCATTTGCATTACTCTCAGCCGAGTTGTCTCCCCAAGTGAATGTAACCTCTCCAGAAGTTGAAGCATCAGCTGAAGGGTTTAAAGGCATTGATAAACCACCTCTACTCAAAAGTGCTAATGTGTAATCTACAATGTAATCAGGATCTATTCCTGTAATTGCATTGTTTAAGATGTAAGACATTGCAGCATTAAACTCTGTCTTTTTGTTTGCAAGGTTTCTGTAACCTGCTTTAACAAAAGGCTTAATCGCTTGTAAAAACTCTAAAGTCACAGTAAATTTTGTTCTTTGCATTACTTGACCTGCTGTTCTCGGATTTGCAACATTTGAAGGTTTTACTCTGATGTAGTCAATACCTTTCCAGTTACCACCGATAACATTACCTACTTTACCTGATACTCCTCCTAGAATACCTTGATTAATTTTTCCCATTTGGATTAAAAATTTAAGAATTAGAAATTTGTTTGGACTTGATACGGCTTTGTCCAAGAGCTGTACCATTTGTGTAAATATAGGGCAATAATTGTGCTAAACTCTTGTTAAATAAGGCTTTGCATTCTTTTGCGTTTTGTTGCTTTGTTTGAGTTATGACAAGTTATTTATGACAAAGTGCAAAATAATGCAGGAACATTTTTTTAGTGTCATATATGGCAAATTTTCAATGAGATTTTTAAAGAAAAAGCCCGAAAAAATCGGGCTTGGATTAGAGGTAATAATGAAGTATTGCAGCTTTTAATCTTTCTATGGTGTCTAAATTTTTGCTGTAGATACTTGATAGACTTTCTAGTTTTTTGAGTTTTTCCACGTTTTCAGTGTGTTTTTTGTGTTCCTTGTAGATTTGTAACACTTTATCTCTGAAATTGCTTTTAAACTCCTGTAATCGAAGAAACGGAATAACTGAACCGACTAAGTGTTGATGCCAGAATTTTGATTTCCATAAGCTTAATGCTATCCAATAGAGGTTTTCGGCTTCTTCTTCGGTTTTTACCAGTATTACGAAGCAGTTCGGGCAAGGTTCTTTTAGAGGTTTTCCGCTATTGTTTCCTTTACTTAAAACGAAGAAGTGGGGTTGGCTGTAAACTCTGTCTTTTTGGTGTGTAAATACATTGTGATAAGTCATAATATCGGATTTAAAGTTATGCTCGCATTTCATGCTTCGCCATAAAATTTTTCAAAAGAAAAAAGGAAAAAAAAGAAAGCCATCTGTTCTAGTGTAGGGTTTCAAAAAAGCAAGTTTTTTTAAAAAAATACTACCCATATGGTTGAACTGGAATAGGGTTTTCGTTGTTTAATCGGGAAGTGGATTGGAAATGTTTGGGTGGAGATTTTTTTAAAAACCGTAGGCTTGAACTTGCTTTTTTGTAAACCCGAAACTTACCTTTGCATTCTTTTTTTTATTTTTTTTGTTTTGTTTCCTTGACTTAATCGGGAGTTGTTTTTTGGTGGGATTTTCTTTTTAAATCGGGTAGTTCTGAAAGGGTAACAAATTTTATGGGATGGATATAAAAACCATTGAAAAAACAAATAAAACTGCTTTATATCCAGCACAAAAATTTGTTACTCTTTTTAGGCTTTGATTTTTGAGGGTGCAAGAGTGTTGATTGAAATTAGGGTTTTCAATGCTTGCTGTAATGTTGTTATGGAATTGTATTGCACCTTCAAAAAACAATGAAAATACTGTTCCTATTTCGGGTGGGAGCGTTGGAGCGCGGCTATTTTACATAATGAAATTATAGTTCAAAAAAATAACGTTTTTCCAATATTATCTCTTTTTTTTGAACTATAATGTTGCCATCATTATGTAAATATAGCTTGGGAGTGGTTTTAGCGTTGGGTTTCAGCTCTTGTTTTTGGGTTGGGAGTGCAGTGCTTTTATCTGGCTGTTTTATGTGCGATGGGGTTGGGAGAATAAAACAGACAAGGAAAAGTACTGCACATAGGGAAAAACAAGTGCTGAGTGCGGTGGGAGAAACCACTTAAGCGGTGGGGAGCGTTGGGCTGGGTGGGACGCAAATACGACAGCGATAGCGTTCCTATTAATGTATATATAATTAATTGTAATAAATTAATAGTTAGTGTTGTTGAATTAAAAATAAAAGACAAATTACTTAATACTATTGTAATTATGAATTACTCATATTTGAAAATCTCATGATGGGAATATTATAGTTCTTTTAGTGCATTAATTATATCTACAGTTGAGTGAATTGAAGTGTTGAGTGCCATTTTATCAGCTAAACTTGGACTAAATTCAAGTACTTCATCTTTTGATATTTTATGCCAAATTGGTAAAATTACTTTATGACCATTCATTTCTCTTGCTACCATGCCATTTAATTCATACTCAGTCCAGTTTTTTTTAACAAAATATGGTGAAATGATAACTATACCAAATCTTGAATTTCTCAAACCAGCATCAATTTTTTTTCTTAAACTATCACCAATTTTTAATTCAAACTCGTCATACCAAACTTCAAAACCATTATTTTTTAGTGAATCAGCAAGATCTCTTACTATATCGTCTTTATCTTCAGATGCATGTGAAATAAAAAAATCATATTTTTTATTTTTATAATTATCTATATTTTGAGTCGTTTGCTTAGAGGAGTAATTTTGATTAATTAAAAAATCTAATTGAGATTTTTGCTCATCAATTTTTTTTTGAAGGCTAAGTTGAAAATCTACTTGTTGTTTATTTTGTTTTTTTAATTCGTTTTCTTCTGCCTTTCTTAAATCTTGTTTTTTTCTGCCTAACTCTATTGATTTATCTGCTATTTTTTTTTGATACTCGGCAATTTTCTTCTTAGAATTATAAATATCGTTTTGATAACCTTGTATTTGTCTATGCTTACTTTGTAATGAAGATAAAGAAGTATTTTTATTTATTGATTTATTTACTGTATCAATTTGTTTATTCTTATCATTCTCCTTTTTACTCTCTTCTGCAATTTTTTTTTGAAAATCTGCAATATCTTTTTCTATTTTATTTATTTGATTTTGATAATAACTTGGATTCATAGATTTTTCTTAAAGTTTTAGATTAACAATTAATCAATTATTGCAATGAAGTTTTCAAATCATCTAGTGCAATTGAAATTCTATATTTTTTTGTAGAAGATTGTAATTTGTAAACACAATTTTCCAATTCATTTAATAATTCAAACTTTATGAAAGGATCTTTTATTTTTTCTATATTGTCTGTAATATTCTTTAAATCTGAGTTAGATTTGGTGATTTCTTCAATTAGTTTTATAACTTTAGCATTCTTTTTATCAGCTAATTCTATATCATTTTTTTGAATATCTTTTTTATTCTTTTGGATATTTACCTTGTAATTTTGAAGTTTTAAATAACCAAAATAAAAAGAGTATATAACAGCTCCAACTTCTATTAGCCCTAAGATTGACCATGGACTTTCATGTGAAATACTTTTGATTGCAAAGTTTTCATAATCTATAAAATTGTTGAAAGAGAAATTATCAAGATAAAAATCAGTAGTGTTAATGTGATATATCTGAGGAAAATCATTAATACGAATTAAACTGATAATGTCTGATATGTATTTTTTTCTATAATCAGAATTTTCAATCTCCTCATCATTAAAGGCAAGAAACATCGATTCATAATTATTCCTTCTTTATAATATTTCTTCAGTTTTAGAATCAATATTTTTTAATAATTCAGGAATACCATATTTAATTGATTGATCTGTAAAAAAACCTTTTAGAAATTCAATTGTTTTTTGGAAAGCTGTATCGTGTATATTATTATTAATATCTTCAGATTTCAATATGTTAGCATTATATAATTTAATAGCTTTATTTAGAGACCAATCTCTTTTGAAATCTTCATCTATATTAAAAAATATTTTTCTAAAATGTGAAAAGTAATAAGATATAATGTTGTAGTCGTTTATTAATAAGTTAGGGTAAATAGATGAAAAATGACCATTTGAAATTAAAAAATCTGAAAAGGCATCATTAGATAAATTAACTCTATTATTATCAAAACTATATTTATTTGGATTAGAGAATACTACAATATTTTCAAATTGAATATTTTCATCGTTTATTACATTTGTTAAACCATTTATCAGTTCTATTTTATAATTGATACTTAATAAAGTATTTACAAAATCTATAATTTGAAAATCTGATAATTTTTCAGGATTTTCTTGTTTAAAAAATATGTTTTTAAAACTCATAATATTTGTTAAAAATGTTTGAACTTAATATTTTACAAAAACCACAATATCTCTTTACCGTGAGGTGGAATGTTACCACTTTCGAAGTGAGGTGCTATTTCGGCTACCATTTCTGGGTATTTGATGGTTATTGGTACGTTTTGTTGTCTTAATGATTTCCAATATAGCCTACTGAATTGATATACTTGTTCAATAAGTTTTTTGATTTCGAAATTGTCTAAATCTTCTTCGTTATTGGGTGATGAAATTTTTAGTTTTATAGGGAATGGATAGCCTTCTTGTTCTGAATGTTTTTCGGAATCGTTGTATCTTGTATTGTTGAAAAGTAGGTATTCTTTTTTCCCAATGTTTATTATGGTACCACTTTTTGGCATTAAACGATTGTACCAATTATTGTCAAAAGCAATTAAATCTTCTGAATTGGTTTTATTAATGTTGATGATGTATAAAGGACAATCGAGATTTAGCCTGTTCATTTTTTGAATGATGGGTTTTAACTCTTTGTCGCTCATTTCTTTGTAAAAGTGAATGACTACTTTAGTAGGATTCTCTTCAAGGTTTGCATATTGATGTATTGCATCGCAAATTGAACCTGCTAACAGATTTGTATCACTTTTGGTAAAGTATTCGAACTTTTTAAATGAACCACTATTGTTGAAACTAAAAGCACTTGCCACGTAGTTAGTGTTTTCGTCTACATTTTTAAAAGCTCCAACACCTATAATTAAATCTTTGTTTGAACTTGTGGAAAGCTGCCAAGGTTTACCCTCTAATTTAGCTAACAAGGCTAATGATATGTTGTTTAATTCGAATTGATAGTTGTTGATTTTTGATTTTAGTTTATCAAAATCAATTACTTGAGAAATAATTCTTCTTTTGAGTAATTCTTCTTTTACTCTGTAATATACTTTTTTACGTGTTTTATCTTCGTCAAACTTTGCAATAGGACTAATGTAAAATGCTACATAAGTGTTTTCGTAATTGAAATTACTATTGTTTAATTTTTCTATAATCTCTGGTAATGGATTATTTTCATCTTTGTATTTTATTGCTAATGACATATCGGTATGGAATTCGATATTAGCAAATTTGTATAAGCCTTTGTAATATGTTCCTGTTCCTTTTTGCAAATGATTATGTAATTCTTTACAAACATCAGCGTGACTTTCGTGATAGATGTAAAAAATCGTAATGTTTGGTTTTGGTGAAGTTACCAAAGCACCTTTTGTTGGAAAGTCTAGTTTTGGAGTAAAACCAATTTCACCACCTTTGAATACAAGGTCATTGCAACTTCTGTCTACATATAATATTCTTGTTTCCTCAACTGGTAAGTAGTTTAAGGAATGTAAGGGAATAAGGGTTTTAAAATCTACATTGTTTAAATAGGTTTGAACAAACTCATCAATAGCTGTTTTGTAGCGTATGTATCTATTTTTTGTTCTTTCTACTTCTACATCGATATTTAGTTTTGAAGCTAACTCACGATTAAGTATAGGCCATGATTTTTCAAGGTCTAGACTTGTTTTTAGTTCTGCATCAATTTTTTGATAATTCAATACTGATTTGTTATTGATTATCTTTTTTATGTATGTTGCTGGGACATCTTCTAATACTTTAATAACAGATTTTTTACACATTTTTGAAGTGTCATCATAAGCAATAACTAACTCAGGAAATTTTGATACTTTACTGAATTGGATTTTTAAAGAAAACTTATTGAATACCCAAAAGTCCTTCTTTTCTTCATTTTTATTGATAATCCAAATTTGAGGTTCTTTGATAAAGTTACGCGTAACTACTACACCTGTTATGGATTTAAAATAATGGTATAATTTGTAGTTTAGAAAATCTTTATAGAAAAAAACATTTTTATCATTGAAATCAATTTCCAATGGGGTAGTGCCTTCGACATTTTTATCGAAAGTGGTGTAGATTTTCTCAATTCCCTCATTTCCTAGATTAGGGAATATTTCGTTTATGTTGTTTGGGTGGTTTGATTTATATACCGATACACTTCCTCTAATTTGTTCTAAACTAAAGTAAAGCGTTATAGGCTTTTGTGGCCAGTCAAAAGTTAGTAGGTTGAAATACAATTGTTGGCTCATAATGTGTTATTTTATAGGTCTATTTTTTTTAAAATTTTCAGCTTGTTCAAATATTTCTTTATACACTTCATCACGTTCTACAGGTGGATAACCATGTTCATCTAACAATAATATTAAACCAACTTTAAGGGCTGATTTTATATCATCTCGTTTGCTCCAATCAGGAAATTTTGCTTGTTCATCTACTAAATCTTTAATTGCTTTAGCTAATTCTATTAATTTATCTTCAGGATATGTAAAATCATATTTCACACATAATTCCATTAGAATATCATAAAATGCCTTTTCTTCAAAATCAATTCCTAACGTGTTACCAGCAGAAAATTCTTTATGTACTTCCCATATTAAATTGGTTAGTTGTTCTGCCATTTCTTCATAAACTTCACTTCTAAACACATCATTTTCATCTCTTTCGTTATATCTGTTTACAAGACTTTCCATTTTTTTAGAGAAATCAACCCCTTTGACTTTATTGACTTTTTTTAATTCTCCAATTACTTTTGCTAATAACTGTTGTAGTAATTTTATTTTAGTATTTGGTAGTTTTATTTTATCAATTTTAGCTAAATAGTCTTCGTCGAAAATATCTTGTTCCGTTTGCGTTTCATCACCCATTTTGAAAATTTCTTCAACACCATCACTTTGTAATGCATTTTTAATCATCTCACGAACCTTAGCATTCATTTGTGCTGTATCTGGTGCATCTCCTTTTGTTAGTTTGAAAACAATAGACCTAATGGCTAAATAGAAATGAGTGTAATCTCTTTCTGTTTGAGTCAATTGTTCACTACCGGCACAAATATCATAAGCTGCTTTTAACCTTTTTACTAAGCCCATGAAACGAGTTTCAATTTCTTTCGTTTGTTGCACAAATTCAGCAGCCATATTTAAGTTATTCAATTGTTCTAATGATGAACCATTGAAATATTTAGTACTATCGAAATTGTGCATTATGTTAGCGATTAAATCTAAATGGTTTCTAACCACTACCAATGATTGTTGAATATCTTCAAAATTATCTCCTTCGCCTTTAGAGTATTTGGCTAATGCTAAATTCATTTGCTTTTTTATGCCAATATAATCTACTACTAAACCTTTATTTTTGCCTTTGAATTTTCTGTTTACTCTTGAAATTGTTTGTATTAAATTATGTTGTTGTATTAGTTTGTCAATATAAATACTATCTAAAAAAGGAACATCAAAACCTGTAAGCCACATATCCACTACAATGGCTATTTTGAAGTTTGATTTTTCATTTTTGAATTGACGGTCTAATTCTTTTCTATATTCTTTAGTGCCTAATAAATTGTATAATTCTTTTGGATCATCTTTTCCTCTGGTCATAATCATTTTGATACGTTCCATTGGTTTAATTTCCTTTTTCTCTTTATCAGATAATGTTGCACCGTCTTCGGCTATTTTAATTTTATTCCATTCGGGTCTTAATTCAATTACATTTTTGAAAAACTCATAAGCAATTTCACGACTACTTGATACAAACATTGCTTTTCCTTTTACAGTAGCACCTTCAGAAATTCTGTTTTCGTAGTGTTTAATAAAATCTGAAGCTAATTCTTTTAGTCTGTCTGGGTCACCCAAAATAGCATTCATATTAGCCGATTGCTTTTTACTTTCTTCTATTTGGTATTCATTTGCTCCAGATTCTTCTGCAACTTGGTAATATTCCTCTATTTTTTCTAGTTCACTATTTTGTAAAGCTATTTTAGCTGCACGACCTTCATAAACTATTCTAACCGTGATTTCATCTTTTACAGATTCAGTCATTGTGTAGGCATCAACTACTTTTCCAAAAACATCTAAAGTTGCATCAATAGGTGTGCCTGTAAACCCAACATAAGTAGCATTTGGTAGAGAATCATGTAAGTATTTGGCAAAACCAAAAGTCTTTTTTACGCCACTTTCAGTTACTTTTACTTTTTGGTCTAGGTTGGTTTGACTTCTGTGAGCTTCATCAGAAATACAAATAACATTAGCTCTATCAGTCAGTAATTCGGTATCTTCTGTAAATTTATGTATGGTTGTTAAAAATACACCGCCACTCGCTCTACCTTGAACCAATTCTCTTAATTCGGCTCTACTTTCAACACTGGTAATTGTATTATCTCCAATGAAATTTTTTGCATTTGTAAATTCATCAGAAAGTTGGTCGTCTAAATCGGTTCTGTCTGTAATTAAAATGATAGTGGGATTTTCAAAAAATACACTCTTCATTAATTTTCTTGTTAGAAAAAGCATTGTAAAACTTTTTCCACATCCTGTAGCACCAAAATAAGTACCGCCTTTTCCGTCACCTTGTGGTTTTTGTGCTTTTTTTATGTTTTCAAATAATGCGTTTGTTGCATAATATTGAGGGTAACGACATACTATTTTTTCATTCTTTTTTGAGCTATCGGGTATGTAAATAAAGTTTTGTATTATATCTCTTAATCTATTTTGATGTAACATTCCTTGTACTAAAGTGAACATACTATCAATCCCATCGACTTCTTTTGCTAGACCAGAAACTCTACGCCATGCATAAAAGAACTCGTAAGAAGTAAAAAATGAACCTGCTTTGTTGTTAACGCCATCGCTTATTACACAAAACACATTGTATTTGAAAAGTTCTGGAATATCTCTTTGATAACGTGTGGTTAACTGTGTATAAGCATCGTGAATAGTGCAGTTTTCTTGTATGGCAGTTTTAAATTCAAAAACCACAACAGGAATACCGTTAATATAAATAATACCATCAGGGATTCTTTTTTCAGTTCCAACTATTTCAAGTTGATTGACAAATTTATAAGAGTTTTTGTTGTCTTTAGAATAATCAATTAAATAGACCCAAATGTCTTTATTGTTTCTATCTTCTCTTTTGAAAGAAAACCCATCAGCCAACCAACGCATTATTGTTTTGTTCGTTTCATAAAGGTCTGCAGAAGACAATGTTTTTAGTTGCAAAACGATTGATTTTGCTTCCGTAACTGTTAATCCTTCCTTTTTGTAACGATTAAGAAGAAACTCAACTAAATCTTCCTCGATTAAAACTTCATCAGGATTACGAGTAATAGTATTGCCTAGATAATGAGGATAATTTTCATTACCTAATAATTCAATAAATGCTTCTTCTAGTTTGGCTTCTGTAAATTTCATATCAATTTTACTTTTTCAATTCAAGAATTTCTAAAACAAGATTTTGTAGTTTTTCAATTCTATCTTCTGCATCTAAATTTTCTTTGGTTTGGAGTATTTTTATTTCTCCTTCTTCATTAATGCTATTTTGTTCTAATAACATTTCATACATCCAATTTTCTCTTTCCTCTTTGTTGCGATTTACTAGTTTAATTTCATTTTGAAAAAATTGAATGCCTATTGTAGATTTATGTCTAAATATTTCTAAATAGTTGTTATAATTCTCTAAACTTACATGTTTGGATTGATTTTGGATATTTATTTCAAATAGGAAAGGACACCAATTGTAACCATTGAATTGTTTTTCTTTCATTTTATTGAAATGAAAATCAGTATTTGCATTAAACCAATAATAAAATCCTTTGTTACAATTATTTCTAAATGATGGGTATTTTAAAAAGTAGTATTTCCAATCTCTACCATTTTTCTCTGATTCGAGTATGTAATCCTGAATAATTTGATTATAAGTTTTTGAATTGCCATTTAAAAAATCAAGGCATTTGTTTAAAACAGGTCTGGTTTTACTATAAATATCTTTGTTTTTTCCAAACCCTGGTGTTGTGAAAAATCTTCTAATTACAGTTGTATTTGATGACATTAAGTTGAACCAACCACCAACATCATTTTGGGAGTAATCACCAAATGAAAGTAAAACATTGCTTCTTACATTAAAATCTTTGGTAAATTCATTTTCATCAAAAAAATCTAAAAATTGTATGGCTCTATCTTTTAATTTGTTATCAAAATCAAAGATTGAAATACAACCTCTTAATAAATCAGAATCTTCTAATTTATTGATATATTCTGTACTATTGCTATTTGATTGAATATATAGTTGTTTTTCTTTTTCTTCTTTAATTTGGTCGGTTTTAAAAGTTTTAAGTTTACTTAAATCATAGTTTCTTAAATAATTTTCTATTTCGGAATAATTAGCACCAATTGTTTCGTTTCTTAATTGAAAGTCAGAATTTATTATGATGTTTCTCAATAATCGGAACTGATTTGAAAAATCATTTATTGGAGTTTTAATATGAATTAAACAAATGTAAAGCAACAAATGTTCTTGCAATGAAAAACCTCTGTTTTCATCGTAAACTAACAAACATCTTTTTAATAGATTTTCTTCTTGATGCAAGAAGTATAATCGGCATTTGTCTTTATTAAATTGTTCTTTCTCAAAGTAAAAATGATTTATCCAAAAATCTGGGTTTTCATTTAATTGTTTACAAATTGCATCTAAAATATCGAATACAAATTCAAAATCTTCTTTATGCTCAAATATTAATTTAAGTGTTTCTTTACTTTCGAAAGTATTCTTGTATTTGATTTCTTTTTTAGCTGCTAAAATTCCAGTAAGGTAATTGAACAAATTTAGGAAGCTATTATCAACAATTAAAGCAATATCTTCTTCAATATCTTCTTGCAGAATTACATTCCATACACTATCAATCCATTCTTGGTCGATAGATTTTTCGAAGCGTTCTTTTAATTGAGGAAATGTAATTAAATCTGCAAAATTAGCTTTAAAATACTCAAATTCGGTTAGTGGTTTGCCTCTTGAATTCATTTTGATATATAAATCATCTGATAAGCCCACACTGTCCATATTCAGTTTATAGAAAAAGAATGGACCACCATTTTGGGTAATTATTTGCCAAATGGGAGTTTGCGATAAATTATTGTACTTTTCTTCAATAGCATTTAGCATTACCAACATTGATTGTATGGTAGGGTCGTAATCCCAAGTTTCAAAATACCAAGATTGGTCTTTGATTTCTTGTGCTATTGTTTTTTTATCAAAGTTTGGTTTAAATTTTATTAGTTCTTGACAAAATATTGTACTACTATATCTGGTTTCGTACATAAAATTAGCCAAGTTTTGTTCTTCTTCCTTTTCTTTATTAGCTATAAACCAATGAAGTAACCACAACGTAGTTAATCTTTGTTGCCCATCGATAGGAATAAATGTATTATCATTTGAGGTATTTCTTTGAAACCCATAAGCAAAATCTAATTCTAGTTCGTAACTATTTGAAGCAATTCTTTTTTCAATTGCTGTAAATAACGCATCTAAAAAATCGTGCCTGATTTTATCTACTTGTTTGTTTATTCTTCCTTGAGCATAATCTCTTTGAATAATAGGAATTTCAATTTTTTGCTCTAATATATCTAAAAAACTAAGCTTCATTTTCTACTAAATAAGGCGTTATACATTTTTCCATTTCTTTGAGATAATTATCTCTTTCGGTTTTTGTCCAAACACAACTTTGTTTGTATTCTTCACCTACATAATAATTTAGAAATATTCTTTTAGTAGCAATAGGAATAAACGAACCTTTTTTGTCTAGTTCTATTACTTTTGTTCTTTTTACTTCAAACACAGAATTGCTTAATATGCTATTATCTTCAATGGAAAGAATTGCTAAATTGTTTATTTTGTGTAAGTATTCATTCTCATCTTCACCATCATTTGGTATTAGGCTTAAAATTTTACTACTTACATCTTTAAAGTCTTCGTATTTAATTGTTTCACGAATTTCGTTTACTTCTTTTACTATTTTTTCAACTTTTTGATTGTCAATACCAACCGATTTTAAAATGGATAGATGAGCTTCTAACCAAGCTAACCAATCTTCTTTTTTGTTTTCGTTGATACCTACGACATTTTGAGCATGAATGTGTTCTAAACTTTTGGTTGAATTTTTATAGGAATAAAATGGAAAGAAATCATTCTCGTTGGTGTTGGTTCTGGTTAATTCTACATTTACAAATAATAGTGTATCGAGAATTTTAGAAAATTCATGTTTGTTATTATAGTTTAGTTCTTGCCAATCCTCTGGAATTACTTTACCAATTAATTTGTTCAATTGACTTTCAAATTTGCTTTTAGGATAGCTTTTCTTTAAATGAATTAAATCGTTAATATCTGTTCCTGTTGCAATTACATAACCAATTTTATGATATAAATTTTTATCAGTAAACCAAAAACTAAGAGCTCTAAATATTTCTTCAATTGTAACCCATTTATTCCATAGTGTATCTGCAGTTTCTTTTTCGTTGAAGAAATGGATGAAGCTATACAATGGATCTTTTGAATTGCCTTTGTGTGTGGCAATATCAAATAAGTATTCTATTTTATTGCTATATGAGTTAAAAGGTTTGTTGCTGATAAACGACCAAAATTTTGGATTATTCAGTTGGTTTTCAATTTCGTCCCATAACTGTATCAGTTGTGTTTTTCGTTTAGTTTTTTGCTCATCCGTAAATTCTTTAAAACTGTTTTGGTTAACGAATTTTGCTTTAATTAATTCGGCACTGGTAAGTGGAATTTTACCTCTGTTTAAACGAATAAATAAATCTTCGCTGCTTTGTGAAGCATCATTTATTTCGTACCAAATTACTTGAACACTCCATTCGGGTAATTTATTATCAGTTCTCACGGTTGGTAATAAGGTATCTAAAAAAGTGTTTTTACCTTGTCTGCCAATAGCATTACCGTCTAATGTAAACCATTCTTCTATGGTTGCGTAGGCTTGACTTAAATAATATAAATCGGGTTTAGTATCATTATAATCTGTAGTTTGCAGAAATGCTTTGGTTTCTGGACGTGTTTTATAATCTAATGTATAAAGGTCTTTTCCGTACTCGTTTTTAAAATTTTCAATACCTACAGCTCTGCTTAAAAAACTAATAATTCTATGCAAAGTGGTTAAACGCTGTTGCCCATCTATTAGCTCATAACCCTCAATAGTATTGCCTTGTGCATCTTGCCATTGTTTTTTGCGTACTACTAAAGGTTGAAGGCAATAAAACTTATTTTGATTATCGGTTTCGTTACGGTATTCCCAAATATCATTTAATAGTTGTGAAACATTATGCTGTGTCCAGCGGTAGCCACGCTGATAATCGGGGATATAGAAATGATACCCTAATAGTTCTGTAATGGTTTTTAGTTTTATGTCGTTGTTCATTGTTAGCTGTACTTAATTTGCATTTGCCATTAGTTCGTTTTGTACCACCCCACGCATTAATACAGGGCAAATAGGTTTTATGCTTGCTTTTAACTGCTCGTTTATACGTTTGCGAGCTTCTAATGTATGATATATCGTTACAATTGCTTTTTGTTTTTCGATACTAGGTATTGGTATATTGATATTGCACATATCATCCCAATTAAAATTTTCTCTGGCACTGCCCCAAGAATGAAATCGTGCGTATCTATCGAATTCTTCTCTTTTCATAAAAAGAAACAAATATTCAGGTAATAATTTCAATTCATTTATTACTTTGAAAGTTATATATATTGGTGAAACAACAATATCAAAATTAAAATCAGATAATGCAACTGCTAAACACCTCCATGTATCAGTTGTTGGAACATATGCAAATTCTCGATTTTTAACAATACGATAGTTTGATAGTTTGTTAAAATTAACTCTAGAATTAGGTACACGAAACTTTTTTTCTGTACTCATTCCACGAACTTCAGTAATCTTATTATCAGAGTTTCTATCCTCAGTCCTTTCAATATACTCTCCAAGTATTTTAGGAGGTTCATTTTTAATTAAATCTTCAATATAGGTATCGCAAATCAATTGCAAATCGTTTAAGCTGCTTTCATAGGCTTTTTGATTGGTTAAAATACCTTTGTATAAAGCCACATATTTACGTTGCTCGTCTATGTGAGGGATTGGGATTTCTATTTCACAAAGTCTGTCATATTCTAAACTTGCTCTAACACTACTATCGCTAATAAACCAACCATATCTGTCTGATTCAGGTCTTTGAAACCACATCATCATATATTCGGGTAATAGTTCATTTTCATCAATTACTTCAATAACTGAATATGCAGGAGAAATTATTGCAGGTTGATTATCAGTATATAATGCTAGTCTTATGGTTTCATCTCGTCCTACTTGCATAGCAGAATAGGCAAATTGACCTTTTTGGATAATTTTATATTTAGATAAATCAGTGCCAGAAACATTAGCTACAGAGGGCATAAAGTTTTTTGTAATGTTAATACCCAAGAGATTTGTAACCTGTAAATCTTTATTACGGTTATCTACCAATTGAATATAATTACCTAATCTTTTATAACTCATAGCCAAGTGTTTTAAAAGCGTTAATTAATTGTTCTTGGCTTTCTTTTTCCTCTTTAAGCAATGCTTTAAAGTCTTTTTGAATGCGTTTCATTTCGGTATCAAAATCGATATTGCTATCTACATCTATAAAATCGATGTATTTGCTTGGTACCAATGAATATTTGTTTTCTTTTAATTGGTCAAAGTGTACTGATTTGCAAAACTCAGGAACGTCTTTATACGTTGTTTCCCAGTCTGTTTGTTGCCAGTTGTGATAGTTTTCTGCAATCTTTTCAATATCAGTTGCGGTTAGTTCTACGAATTGTTTTTCATATTCGCTGCCCCAACGTCTTAAATCCATAAACAAGACTTCTTTTTCTCTGTTACGGTAGTTTTTTTGACGGTCGTTAATTTGTATGGTGCGTTCTTTTTTATTCTTGTTTATTATCCAAAGCGTTACACTAATGTCGGTTGTATAGAATGTATTACGAGGAATAATGATAATGGCTTCAATAAGATTGTTTTTTATTAAAGCTTTTCGGATTTTATATTCTTCGCCACCACCTGATAAAGCACCATTAGCCAAAATGAAACCTGCCACGCCATTATCTGATAATTTAGAAACCATATTTAATATCCAACCATAATTGGCATTACTTTTTGGAGGTACATCATACCCTTTCCAACGTGGGTCATCTTTTAGTTCATTTTCACCTCTCCAATCTTTTTGATTGAATGGAGGATTTGCCATAATGTAATCGGCTTTTAAATCTTTGTGTTGGTCATCATGGAAAGTATCGGCATGTTTTAATCCTAAATTTGCAGAAATACCTCTTATGGCAAGGTTCATTTTTGCCAATTTATAGGTAGTAGGAGAGGATTCTTGTCCGTAAATAGATATTTCTTTTTTATTTCCTTGATGATTTTCGATAAATTTAATGGACTGAACAAACATACCACCCGAACCACAAGCTGGGTCATAAATGATACCGTTGTAAGGTTCAATTAATTCAGCCATAAGATTTACAATGGTTTTTGGAGTGTAAAATTCTCCTTTACCTTTTCCTTCCTTGATAGCAAACTTTCTTAAAAAGTATTCGTAAACACGACCAATAATATCATGTTCTTTATCTTCAAGCGTATTGATTTCATTAATTTTATCTACCAATGAAGCTAATTTGGTTTTATCTAAACCTAAACGTGAAAAATAATTATCAGGCAATGCACCTTTTAAAGCTGGATTGTTTTTTTCGATTGTATGTAGTGCAGTATCAATTTTTAAAGCTAAATCGTCTTGTTTGGCATTTTTACTGATATAAGACCATCTTGAGATTTCTTCTAAAAAGAAAACATTTTTCATATTGTAGAAGTCTTTCATTTCTACATATTTTTCTTTTCCTTCTGCAATAATCTCTGCTTTTCTTTCTTCAAATTTATCACTAGCAAACTTTAAGAATATTAACCCTAAGACTACGTGTTTGTATTCCGCAGGATCTACAGAACCTCTTAATTTATCACACGATTGCCAAAGTGTTTCTTCAATTGCTTTTGATTTTTCAGTATCCTTTTTTGCCATTATATTATTCTGTTTGAGTAGTATTATTTCTTTTTATTTTTTTGTTCCAGTGCTTTAATTTGTTTATCGAAGTCGGAGTTTATTTTTTGTGTTTTGTTGAAAATGTCGTATTCTTTAGCTGCTTTACTTATGGCTTGTTGATGGGATACTTTTCCGAAACCTTCGAGTATTTTGTATTCATTGAAGCTTAAAAACTTGTTTACACTTTCGGCTAAGCCTTCCATTGTAAAGGTGTTTTGGCGTTCGATGAGGTTTTCGATATAATCAAAATATCCTGAAACGGTTCTTTCGAGTTGTTTTATTTCTTTTTCCTCTAGATAGTTTTTTGCAACTTCAATATCTGATTTTAATATTCTACCATCAGGCGCATTTTTGAAAGTTGTTAATCCCATTTGCGGTTTTGAGCTATCGGCTTTTAAATAGATGATTTCGGCAGCTGTTTTCCCTGTAATGGCGAAATGGAATTTGTTTTGCACCAAGGCATAGAAATTTTTGGTGATTTCGGCTTTTGGGTCGTAATCAATGCTACACTCTGCAAAAATATCGGTGATTTGTTGGTAGATTCTTCTTTCGCTTGCACGAATAGAACGCACTCTTTCAAGCAATTCTTTGAAGTAATCTTTACCAAAAGCGGTTGAACCTTGTTTTAAACGGTCGTCATCCATTGCAAAACCTTTTACAATGAATTCTTTTAATACTTTGGTAGCCCAAATTCTAAATTGCGTAGCTTTAGTAGAATTAACACGGTAACCTACTGAAATGATAGCATCAAGATTGTAAAATTTTGTTTTATAGTTTTTACCATCTGCTGCAGTTGTTTCCAAAATGGAAATAACTGAATTTTCTTCTAATTCAGCACTTTCAAAAATATTTGTTAGATGTTTATTGATTGCAGGTACCCCAACATCAAATAATTCAGCCATCATTTTTTGAGAAAGCCAAATAGATTCATTTTGAATTAATACTTTAAGAGAAACTTCTCCATTTGGGGTATTATACAGAATAAAATTATTAATTGGTTCTAGGTTACTCATTGCTTATTATTTGTTTTGTTTAATTCATTTATTGCTACTTGTACTATTTCTGATGGATTACTTTCTTCTTTTATAATTTCATATACTTGGTCGGCTAACCAAATTGTGTATAACTCTTTTTCGTTTGAATGAAGTAAGTTTGCTAATAAAGGAATATGTTCCCTTTTTGCTCTTCGTTCTCCTCGTTCTATTTTACTGAGCATAGCGGTATCTATTTCTAGGACACTTGCTACTTGCCTTTGTAATAGTTGGTTTTGCTCTCGCAATTGTTTTATGTGTTCTCCAAAGTTCATGCTACATTAATTGACTTGTCAAATTTTGTCTAATGTAAGAAAAAGTAATGACTAACCAAACAAGAGAAAATAAAAGTTATTCACATTAAAAAAAGAGATTGAGGGTTTTGAGGGAATAAGGAAAAAAATATTTTAATGTTATTGTTTTGTACGTAAAAAACACGTACATTTGCAAAAGCTAATTCGAACTATCGTTTATTATTAGAATTGTTTTTGGTACATTATTTGTATTAGTAAGAAATTGAAAAACACGTATTTATTGAAGTAATCAAGCTATTAAAGCGGTGTTTAGTTTAGAAAAAGTTTACATTTTTGATAATGATAAAAAATGAAAAAATATTTTATTGGAGATTACAGTTAAGTCGAAAGGACTGAAGAAAAATTAGGGTCAAAAAGGACAAGTTTATAGTCAGAGTGACATTTATTATTATTTTAAGTTATTAGGAGTTCAGAAAGAACATATTTATTAAAGAGTTTTATTTATTATGGCAACATTAGTTAATGACAGAATCGATGTTCGAATTAGCAAAGAACAAAAGGAGCTTGTTAAGTATGCGTCTGAGTTGCGAGGTTTTAAGAGTTTGTCCGAATTTGTTGTTTTTTGTATTAACAAAGAGTCGAGTGATATTATTAGGGATAATAATATTATTTTAAAAACAATTGAGGATAAGAAGATATTTTTAGATGCAATACTTAATCCGCCAAAGCCAAATGCTAAGCTTAAGAAAGCTCAAATGAATTATAATAAATTTTATTTGAGTAATGAAAGTGACAATACAGCTGTTGAGTAAAAGCCATGAAAAGAGTGGTTTTGATTGTGGGAAACCACTATTAGATAATTATATTAGAACGCAAGCTAGTCAAGATGTAAAAAGAGATTTATCAGCTTGTTATGTAATGACAGAAGAGGGAAATACCACAGTTTTTGGGTATTACACTTTGTCGAGTAATTCGATTGAAAGGACATTGTTTCCTGCCAATATGATAGCAAGGCTTCCGCCTTCGTATGGAGATTTACCTACCATTTTATTAGGTAGGTTAGCATTAGATAAAAAAATGCATGGGAAAAGACTAGGAGAATATTTGCTTATTCATGCATTGAATAGATGTGTAGAGGTTTCACAAACCATTGGGGCTTTAGCTGTTGTTGTTGACCCAATTGATGAGCAAGCGGAAGAATTTTATTCGAGTTATGGGTTTATCTTTTTACCTGGTTCAAAAAAGATGTTTATGGCTATGAAAACCATTGAAGAATCAATCCCTGTGATTGGACAATAAATAAAAGGAGTGTTTAAAAGACACTCCTTTATTTTTTTACTCACTTTCCCTTAAAATCCTTATTTCCTTGTTTACTCATGTTGCGGTATTTTCCATTCATTTCTCTATGTATTAAACCTGCTTTTGTAAATGCTGTAATGTAGCCTTCGGCAGTTTTGTGAGGAATAGTTAATTTCTCTGCAATAGCTAAATAGTCGGCTGTTGTGAAAGCTACGGGAAGCATTTCCAAGAATTTTTCTTTACGGTTTGTTCTTGTGGCAACTGGAGTTTCAACAGGTAAATCGTTAAACACTTTGCTACTATGCTGTGTCAAAACCGTTACTAAATCGAGTACATTTTGAAAATCAATATCATCACATTCTCTAGTAGTGGAACAATCTCCATCTTCCATGATTCGTAAAGTTATGATTACCATCATTAAACGAAAGGCATTTAATCCCATTCTTCTGATTGTAGCAATGTAATCATCGGTTTGAATATTCAAATATTTGGTTTGCACTTTTGAAAAATACTCATTGAATTGTAATTGTTGGCTTTGGCTCAATTTAATTTGAATAGTCGGGTTGTTGTTTAACGCTTTGTAGAACTCCAAAAATTGTCCGCCTAGTTCGTTGTAATAATCGTCTAAACCATTTTCGGTTTGGATTTCAAATACGTTTTTCCAAATAGGTGTGATGTTCATATAATAGAACATAAAACGACTGAATAAACCATTTTCTGCATTTGGTATTAAAGCTGAAACTTGCTTTGGTGTTCCTGATAGTACCGTTGATAAACATGGGTTTTCAATGTCTACATATTCACGGTCTGTTCTACGGTAATAGCTTATTGTTTCGTGATGATATGCTTTACGAAAACCATCGGAATAATTGCCATAATCGCTTTTAAATGCTTGTGCTAATGTATCGCCTTCGGTTTCAAAAATTAATCCTTCACCATTGTTATCAAACAACAATTGAAATACTCCTGTTGTACTATTGTTGGCAGGAATGAACAACATTCTTTCGGGTGGTTTTGCAGGTTTTTCGGCATTTGGATTTTTACCTTTTTCTTGGTTATAGGAAACTAAACTAGCTTCAAATTCTTTTTTCATTAAAGTGGATTGTTCCCTTTTTAGTTTGTGAATTGGCTGTACTAATTGTTTGCATTGGGTTAATCTTCCTTTGCCTGCTGATGCTGGAGCTGTTACAAACAGATACAAATTTGCCATTACTTTTTTACCATCGTAAATACCATAAATGGTAGGAAGGCAAGCACTTAATGTTGTGAGTGTTCCCAATAACAAAATATCTCTTTCCTCATTTGTTGTTGCAGGTTTAACGCAATCTTTTAGGAATAGTGGTAAGGTGTCGTAAATATGACTTGGAAATACTGGTGTTTTCTCTGTTTTTACTTCGGTAACTTCATTATTTACTATTGGTTTTTCATTATGTATTTTAATGTTGTTCTGTTGTGCTAAATAGTAGATTGTAGCTATTGTAACGCCTGTTCCTTTAGCTTTTAAGCAATTGTTGTATTGTACATCACATTCTTTGTAATCATAAGCACTATTGAATTTACTTATTCTGTGGAAATAGTCTCTACCCATTTCGCCAAATTCGTCAGCAAGAGCAAAGCCTATGTTTCTCCAATTGTCGTAGCCCTGTGTTATGTCGGTTCCTGTGTATTCAATTTGTTGTAAGTAATTCTCAAACTGATTGTCGGAAACAATAGGATTAGGTATGTGTTTTGGTTGAGGTTCTTGCTTTGCAGGAACTTCTAACCATTCTTTTGGATTAAATATTTTCTTATTCATTTTGTTGTGTGTCTAGGGTTAATGTAAGCTTCGGAATCATAACATAAAAAACAAGCTCGGGAAATGTCTTTACCAGATGCATCGACTTTGATATTGTATTGCTGCTCTAAATAATTAGATACTGCGGTATAATATTCTTGATGTGTTGCTTGTTCTAAATCAATTTTTATAATCCATTTTAAACCATCACCCGAAGGAGATTTGAAAAGTAATTCGGTTTCAAAATATTCATCTTTCAATAACATTTCTCTAGTTTGGTTTAGATTTTCCAAATGATCTAAATCAATTGTCATTAATAGTGAATGTTTGATTAAATCTTCATCGTTTCGCTTTGTAAAAGTTCCTGAGAAGGTTACATAATCAAATTTGTTGGCTTTGTACTTTTTTTTCTCTTTAAGGTCTGTAATCGTCCTTAAATGGTTTGTAACGCTTTCGTAAGTATTGCTTGTAATTAAATCGTATATCTCGCTTAATTTTAATTCTTTCGATGGGAATACATTCATTACAGGAGCTTTGTAAAAACTGCATTTTACATACCAAGTTGTGTCTTCTTGTTCAATGTAATTGCACTCTTTTGTTTCTTCTGTATCAATTCTCAAATGCATTACTTTATTGATTTTTTGAAGTAATTCCGTTTGATTGTTACATTGAAAATACAATTGAGCAAAGTCGAAGACATCTCCATGAAAATCCAAAATTTCGTTATCTTTATGTACCGCACAATTATTAACTATGCTTACTAATAATGTTTCTTTATCCTGATTGTAAGGGTTACAAGTAACACTACATTCTCTCCCATGAAGAGAGAGAACGGTAGCGTTAGGATAAAACTGTCTCAATATAAACGCGTAGATATTTAAACCGTAGTGCGTTTTGTTCAGTATTTTTTCCTTTGTAATCATACTACTTGTCTTTTGATTTGTTGGTATAATTACGCTGTAAAAGGTTTTCTATATCATTTGATTTGTAATAGAATTTACCTTCAATTTTACTGAATGGAAGTGTACCATTGTCACGATAGGTTTGTAGTGTTCGTGGACTTATATGAAGTGTTTGTAGTACTTCTTGATTGTCTAACCACTCATCACTTAACTTTCCTCTTTTTTGATTTTTTAAGGCTTCTATATAAGCTTTCAAATATTGAATGTCTTTTGACATTTCCATTGCTAAGTCCATTAACTCTATCATAATTGCACCCTTCCTTTCTTAATTAAGTAGTTAGCTGCTTCTTGTTCGATTTCGTCAATAGAATTGCTTCTATTTCTCAAAAGCCAATTGTCAAGTTCTTGGCGATTGAAATACAGTTTTTTCCCATTAGGTTTGTAATGAGGAATGCTTCCAGTACTCGTAAGTTTGTACAAGTGTGACTGGGAAAGTTCTAAATAAATGCAAGCATCGTTAAAGTTTAGTACTTGCTTTTGCATTGCTTGCTGTGTTTCTAGCAATTTTTCAATGCGTTCTAATTTTTCTAAAATAATAGTGTCCATCTTCGTTAAAAGATTTAATTAAAAATGGACATCAGCGCTAATGTCATAATTGGTTATCAATTACTTAGCGAAGATAGGGTAGGCACTTTGGTAAGGAAGAAAAAGGAAAAAATGGTATTAGTAACCTATTGTAAATAAAGAGGTTAAAATATTTTTTGGTATTATGGTTTGGTATTATGAATTGATAATACCACTTTTTGATTTTAGGATATTTTGTCTAACCAATAGGTATTATCTACTAATTGTTTAAATTTCAATTCATCTTTACCTCTAAAGTTTCTGAACTCTTTATTTATATCGCTATTGTTACCATAGCGGTGTTCAAAAAAATTATAGATTTTAGAATCTCTAATAGGTTTTCTGCCCGGGAAAGTAAACTCATTGAAGTAGCCTTTGTTTTTTAGTTGTAATATAAATGCAGCTAAAAGCTGTTTGTTTCCTTTTTTGAAAATAAACTCATATTCGTTATCGATTATGCCGTATTCATTCAATGTTTTTTCATGAATTACAAATTGGTCAGGTTTGGCAATTAAATCATCAAATTTGATTATTTTATTGTTTTCACGTCTGTCTTCTAAATCTCCTTTAATAGGTCTGAAAGCTTTTGCTTCTTCCTTGATTTTCTCGGTGTAATGAATTGGACTGCCTTCGTATGGTTTGATTACTAAATCTTTTGAAGCTTCTTCATATAAATATGTTTCTTGTATTTCTTCCAATTCCATTATTTCAAACTCGGCTTTACCTTTGAAACGTTCTTGAAGTTCCATAAATAACATTATGCAATTGTATTTCATAAAATGAATTACATAAGCTTCATCACTTTTTTTGTCTCTGGAAGGACTTTTGTATAAATCTTCTGTAAGATTATTATTTTCGATATGCTCTCTAATAAAGCTAAAATATTGTTTTATCCCGCTTTCGGCAACTGCATATAAATATTGGTATTCTTCCTCTAGTTTATCTGTTTTGCTGTTTGAAATTATTTCGTTCAGCTTACTTGTAATGAAGTTTTTTATTAGTTCCGTGTAATATTTACGAATAGGAGTAATAGCCTTTTTAAAATCAATCTCATAAAGAGGGGTTGCAATAGGATATTCTTTTACTAAACTTTTTAGTTCTTCATTAATCTTTGTATCTGTTCTGTTGTCTTTTGATACAGGATTTATATAGATTAGATCATTAATAATATCTTTACTCATAACTAGAAATCTAATTTAATTTTGTTAGCTGCTTCGTGTTTTTTCTCGTCAATGATTTTAGCATAAATTTGAGTTGTTCTCAATTCTTTATGACCTAACATTTTTGATACCGTATAAATATCAGTTCCCAGTGTTAATTGCAATGTTGCATAAGTATGCCTTGCACAATGGAACGTAATATCTTTATGAATACCTGCTTTATATACCCATTGCTGTAATTTTAGGTTTGACCAAGCACTATAATGCAAAGCATCAAAGATTTTATCATCAGGTTCTTTGCGTTCTCCTAATAGGCTTACTGCTTGTTCTGAGATTGGTTGTGTTTCTGCTCCTTTGGTTTTCTTTTGTCTGAATCTTATGTAATAGCCATAATCATTAGAGTGTTGGATTTCAGACCATTTTAGTTTTTCAATATCTGACCAACGTAAACCAGTAAGTGCTGAAAATAAAAATGCTTTTTTTAGTTCTGGCAGTTCACATTCTACTGGAACCAATTTTTGTAATTCTTCTAAAGTTAGAAATTCTCTTTGCGGTTCTCCTTGCTTAAAGGTATCAACACCTTCACCTGGATTGGTTTTTATAATACCATCTTTAACAGCTTGTTTTAGTGCAGCTTTAAATTTATTGAAATATGAATATTTAGAGTTTTGAGAAAGTTTCTTTTTGCTTTTGGATTCTGCTTTAGAATCTAAATAGGTTCTGAAATTCTCTACTAACTTTCTATCTAAATCTTGAAAGCTTACATCGTAAGGAGCAAAGGTTTTAAAGTGTTTTATCATACTATCCCAATTACCATAATTACCATCACTTGTATTACGGTCTTCAGAAAGCTTTAGTAAATACGCTGTAAAACTTCCTTTTAGCTTTTCAATATCATGAAAGCCAAAAGTTCCGTTTTGCATTTCTATTTGTCTTTGTGCTCGAATAGTTTCTGCAAGCTCTCGTGTTTTTTTGTTTACATCTTTTTCAGCCTTTGTTTTCGGGTCTGGGTTGAGGTATAGTCTTAAAAACTCGTTTTTTCTTTTTCCTTTGTGATAATAGTCAAGATATAAACTGATGCTATTACCTTTTAATCTTTCTCTTAGTGTGACTTTCATAGTATTAAGATTTAAAAAGGTTTTCTATTTGCTCTTTCTGAATAATTTTCTTTCTTCCAAATTTGTGAATTTGCAAATCGCCACGTTTTACCATTCTATTAATAGTCCAACGACTTACACCGATGAGGTCGGCAGTATCTTGGATGGATAAATAGCTTTTAGTTAGTAAAGAATTTGGATTTAAGATTTGAGTATCATTTTTTGAAACAATTATGTTTTGTTGTTCCAGTAATGTTTGTTCAATCTTTTGCTGTTTGGCTTTTAATTTGTAATCACGTTGATTGCATTTGTGACTGCAATATTTTGTAGTGGTTTTGTGGGCAATATACGTTTTGCCACAATGATTACATACTTTTGGAATAGAAATATTACTGCTCATAAAATGTTGCTTTATGTTGCAATAGGTAGCGAAGTGTAGCAATATGTAGCACTATTTCTCTACTTTATATCATTTGGTTATTTGGGCAACAAAAATGATATTATGGCAACAATTGAACAACAAATATATTTAAAAAAAGGCAGTTTGGCAACAAATAAAGGAAGAAAAAAATCCGTAAACCCAACAAAAACAGATGCTTAACAAGAAAGAGAAGTGTGGTTACTTCCCGATACAGAAATTCGCAAAAATATTCCCCAGCAACTCATCATTGGTAACTTCACCGGTTATCTCGCCAAAGTAATACAAAGCAGAGCGAATATCAATCGCTATTAAGTCAGAAGAAAGTCCCGAGTCTAATCCCCATTTCACTTTTTGAATTTCCTCTAAAGCTTTTAATAGTGAATCATAATGACGCGTGTTGGTTACAATGGTTTCGTTGTTTCTAAGTGCGCCAGTATTTACTAAAGAAAGTAATTCTTCTTTAAGTGTATCAATACCTGATTTTTCTTTAGCTGAAATAGTTGCCAATTTAACATTCAATTCTTCTAATTGTTGGCGAATTTGATTTACTTCTCCATCCGAAATTAAATCGATTTTATTGACTACAACAATAAGTTGTTTTAATGGGTATTTATTTTTTATTTTCTCAATTTCGGTAATGTATTGTGAACCTGAAACTTGAAACTTGGAACTTTCAAACAAATAAATCACTACTTGTGCTTGCTCAATCTTCTCAAATGTCTTCTGAATTCCAATACTTTCTACCACATCTTTCGTTTCACGAATTCCTGCCGTATCAATAAATCGGAAACCAATTCCATTGATAACCAATTCATCTTCAATCGTATCACGCGTTGTTCCTGCGATATCGGAAACAATGGCGCGTTCTTCATTCAATAAAGCATTCAATAAAGTCGATTTCCCTACATTAGGTTCGCCTACAATAGCTACTGGAATTCCGTTTTTGATAACATTACCAACAGCAAACGAATCAATCAAACGTTTTAAAACGAATTCAATTCTTTCTAATAATTCATGGAATTGTGTTCTATCGGCAAATTCTACATCTTCTTCGGCAAAGTCTAATTCCAATTCAATTAGGGAAGCAAAATTTAATAATTCTTCACGTAATTTGGCAATCTCGTTACTGAAGCCACCGCGCATTTGTTGCATCGCAATTTGGTGTGACGCTTCATTATCCGAAGCAATCAAATCTGCTACCGCTTCTGCTTGTGATAAGTCCAATTTTCCGTTTAAAAAAGCACGCAAGGTAAATTCACCTGCTTGAGCCATTTTAGCGCCTTTACGAAGTAATAATTGGATGATTTGTTGTTGAATAAAAGTAGAACCATGACACGATATTTCAATAACGTTTTCCCCAGTGTATGAATTCGGACCTTTAAAAATAGAAAGCAGTACTTGGTCGTATATTTTTCCATTATCTGTGATATGTCCTAAATGAATCGTATGGGTTTTCTGTTTCGTAATATCTTTTCCAGAAACCGATTGAAATACTTCCGATGCAATCGTAATAGCATCTTTACCAGATAATCGAATAATAGCAATCGCACCCGCTCCAGATGGTGTAGCCAAAGCAACTATGGTTTCTTGTGGAATCATGTTCTAAATTTAAGGTACAAAGATAGAAAAGTTATATTTAAAAAGTGATTGATTTTGAGTTAACGAGATAGTTTAAGGTTTAAAATATTAATTCAACAATCATCACTATCTTTGCCGCATGAGTCAAAATCCATATTCCAACAATGTACTATTGAATCTTGGTATTCAAAGTTTAAACAAAATGCAAGAAGCAGCCCAAAAGGCTATTTTGAATGAAGATAATATTTTATTGCTTTCTCCAACAGGTTCGGGGAAAACGTTAGCGTTTTTGCTGCCTATTTTTCAATTATTAGAAGAAGAATTGAAAGGTGTGCAATGCTTGATTTTAGTGCCGTCTCGCGAATTAGGTTTGCAAATTGAACAAGTTTGGAAAAAAATGGGCACACATTATAAAGTCAATACGTGTTATGGTGGTCACTCGATAGAAACGGAATTTAAGAATTTAAGCAATCCGCCAGCGTTGTTAATTGGAACACCAGGAAGAATTGCCGATCATATAGAACGAGGAAGTTTTGCTACGGATAACATCAAAACCTATGTTTTAGACGAGTTTGACAAGTCGTTACAATTGGGTTTCCATGAAGAAATGTCGTATATCATTGGAAAAATTACAAAAGCAAACAAACGTGTTTTGGTTTCTGCGACTTCAGGTGTGGAAATTCCGAAATATACAAAGGTGGTCAATCCGAAAGTGTTGGATTTTATTCCGAAAGAGAAGCAAAATGACAATTTAGATATTCGCATCGTATTTTCGAAATCTAAGGACAAAATTGATTCGTTGTTTCAGCTGATTTGCTCTTTAAATTCCGAAGCTGCGATTATTTTTTGTAACCATAGAGAAGCGGTAGAACGCATTCATGATATGTTGACTCAAAAAGGCATTATTTCTACGTTTTATCATGGTGGATTAGACCAAGACGAGAGAGAACGTGCTTTAATTCAGTTCAGAAATGGCAGTGTTTCCTATTTGATTACAACCGATTTAGGCGCACGTGGTTTGGATATTCCCGAAATGAATCACGTAATCCATTATCATTTGCCAGCTAAAGAAGACGAATTCACACACCGAAACGGAAGAACCGCTCGTATGTTAGCCACCGGAACGGCTTATGTTTTGGTAAACGAAACCGAAAAGAAAACCGATTATTTTGATTATGGCAAACGTAGATTAGATGTTTCCAATGCAAAATCATTGCCAAAAGCGCCTTTGTTTCAAACGCTTTACATAAGCGGAGGAAAGAAAAATAAGTTGAATAAAATTGATATCGTTGGTTTCTTTTCGCAAAAAGGAAAACTGGAAAAAGATGATATTGGATTAATCGAAGTCAAAGATTTTATTTCCTTTGTAGCAGTAAAATATCCAAAAGTTAAATCGCTATTGCAAAACATCAAAGAGGAGAAAATGAAAGGGAAAAAGTATAAAATTGAAGTAGCAAGAAAAGTGATTAAGAAAGAGGAGGATTAGTTTTTTTAAAATTAATTAGAATTATTTGCAACAAATACCAATTCTTGGTATATTTGATAAAAAAAGTCATGGCACGAAATACTTCCATATTATTAGGTGAATATTTTGAAAACTTCATCAATGAACAAATGGCAACAGGAAAATATAGTTCTGTTAGTGAGGTTGTTAGAACTGCTTTAAGAGTTTTTGAACAAGAAGAAAATAAGTCGAAATCATTAATTAATGAGCTTAAGATTGGAGAAAAAAGTGCAAAAATTAAAAATTTTGATCGTAACAAAAACCTAGAACAACTTAAAGCAAACTTTCAAAAATAATGTCAACTTATATACTTAGCGAACAAGCGCTTAATGACATTAACAAAATTTGGATTTATACTGCAGAAAATTGGTCCGTTGAGCAAGCAGACCGTTACTATAATTTAATTTTTGATGAAATTGAATATATAGTAGCAAATTTTGAAATGGCTCGTGATTTTGGAACTATTAGGAAAGATTATCGATGTTCAAAAGTAAAGTCGCATTTGATATTTTTTAGAATAACCAAATCCAAAGAAATTGAAGTGGTGAGAGTTTTACATGAAAGAATGGATATTGAAATTAGATTAAGCGAATAAAATGACTTCTTCAAATTGTCCACTTTGTAATTCCAAAGCATCGCTTTTTTGTGAAAAACCAAAACATTTGTTTTATAAATGTACAAATTGCGAGGGTATTTTCAGACCTAAACATACTTTTTTAACTGCTGTAGAAGAAAAAGAACATTACGAAAAACACAATAATGATGTTTTTGATGGACGCTATCAAAACTTTGTTTCACCAATAGTTAATGCTGTTTTACATGATTTTTCTACAGAAGCTAAAGGTTTGGATTTCGGTTCAGGAACGGGTCCCGTTATTGCTAAAATGTTGACGGATAAAGGCTATCAAGTGCAGAATTACGATTTGTTTTTTGCGAATGATGCATCGCTTTTAAATCAAAAATACGATTATGTTTCCTGTTGTGAAGTAATGGAGCATTTTCATCAACCATACAAAGAATTTGAATTGCTGAAAAGTTTACTACTTCCGAAAGGTAAATTATATTGCAAAACAGCCATTTACCACAATCAAACACCTTTTGAAAATTGGTATTACAAAGATGATTTTACCCATGTTTTTATTTACCAACCCAAAACTTTAGAATGGATAAAATCCGAATTTCACTTTTCGAATTTACTTATAAAAGAGAAGTTGATTGTGTTTGAGAAATAAAACACGAATTTAACGAATTTACACTAATCTATTTGTGTCAATTCGTGAAATTCGTGTTAGAACTATTTCTTATCTAAAACAGATTCAGGAACTAATTGTGAAATATCTCCACCATTTCTCAACACATCACGAACAATACTTGAAGAAATAAATGAAGTTCGAGCGGCTGTCAACAAGAAAACCGTTTCTATTTTCGACATGACACGGTTGGTGTGAGCAATGGCTTTTTCAAACTCAAAGTCGGCTGGATTTCTTAGTCCACGTAAGATGAATTCTGCTTTTTCTTTTTTGCACAAATCAATCGTTAAACCAGAGTAGGTGATGACTTTAACTTTTGGTTCGTCTTTGAAAGCTTCTTCTATGAAACGTTTTCTGTCTTCTAAGGAAAACATATATTTTTTTTCAGCATTAACACCAATCGCCACAATTACTTCATCAAATAAAGAAACGCCTCTTTTGATAATATCGAAATGTCCGTTAGTAATTGGGTCAAACGAACCTGGAAATATTGCTTTTTTCATAATTTACTTATTTAAAGCCAATTCAATAGCGTTTTCAAACAATTCTGGTAATGAAATTCCTGCTTCGCGAGCTTGTTGTGGTAAAATACTTTCTGTAGTTAAACCTGGAATTGTATTCATTTCTAACATGTGAGGTTCATTATTTACGATAATGAATTCACTTCTCGAAAAACCTTTCATCTTTAATACTTCGTAAGCTCTTTTGGCAACCGTTTCGATTTTTACTTTCAATTCATCGGAAATTCTAGCAGGCGTAATTTCTTTTGATTTGCCTAAATATTTCGCTTCGTAATCAAAAAAGTCGTTTTCGGATACGATTTCGGTAATTGGTAAAACCGTAACCGTTCCTTTATAATTAATTACACCAACAGAAACTTCTGTTCCGTCAAGGAAGCTTTCAATAATGATTTCATCGTCTTCTTTATAAGCGTTTTCAATAGCTGGAAGAAATTCTTCTTTAGTTTTTACTTTCGAAATTCCGAAACTTGAGCCTGATTTATTTGGTTTTACGAAACAAGGTAAGCCTACTTTCGCTAAAATTGTATCAATATTGATTTCATCACCTAAATTCAAATAATACGATTCCGCCGTTTTGATTCCGTAAGGCTTTAAAACAGACAACATATCACGTTTATTGAACGTTAATGCTGCTTGGTAATAATCGCAAGATGTTTGAGGCATATTGATTAATTCAAAATAAGCTTGCATCAAACCATCTTCACCTGGCGTTCCGTGAATTGCATTAAAAACCACATCAAAATTGATTTTCGTTCCATTTACGGTTACTGAAAAATCGTTTTTATCAATTGGGAATTCGGCATCATTTTCGTCCACATACACCCATTTTTCTTTAAAAATATGAATACGATACGGATTAAATTTAGCACGATTAATATTATTAAACACAACATTTCCGCTAGTTAACGAAATTTTGTACTCGCTAGAGTAGCCTCCCATGATAATGGCAACGTTTTTCATTTTTGAAATTCTAAAAGTGATACACAAAATTACATTATTTATTGAGATTTTACGTTCTTTTATTCGATTGCCAAAGAAATATTTTTGCAATTCATTCGTTTTAAAAAGGTGTAGAAATCAAAATGAATTGCTTCGTAAATTCTTTTTGATTTTTATATCTTTGTCAAAATATCATTTTGTATGAGTTTATTTAAATATTTAACTAGTAAAACATTTTTTACTCAAGTTTTTTTAGCGGCTACAATTGTGGTAGTTTTCACATTTTTAGTAATTCAGTTTTTAGATTTTAGAACCAATCATGGTCAGGAAATTAAAGTGCCCGATTTATCTAAAATGAAGTTGGAAATCGCTGAAGAAAAACTAAACGAATTAGATTTAGAAGTCTTCTTATTAGATACCGTTGAATTTAATGCAGATTTTCCACCTTTTACGATTTTAGAACAAGATCCAAAAGCAGGAAGTTTGGTTAAAGATGGTCGTAAAGTCTATGTAAAATTAAATGCTGGTGAATTTACCGATATCACAATTCCTGAATTTAAAGATAAAACGTTTCGACAAATTTCGGCTACAATAAAATCCCTGACTTTAAAAGAGGGAAAAATCACTTATAAACCGCACATTGCTAAGGATATTGTATTGCAAATTTTTCAAGATGGAAGGCGTTTAAGAGCAGGAGATAAGGTGAAGAAAAATTCAACATTGGATTTTGTATTAGGCGATGGAAAAGAAGTGTTTAACGAAGAAACTTTTAGTTCAGAAGAACCAGCCGATACATTACCACCAACAGAAGAAGCACAACCAGAAGAATTTAAAGAAGAAGATGGCGGATTATAATGTAGGAACTGAACTCGAAGACGAGTTATACGAACATCATCGTTTTGAAGCAAGCAAAGGGCAATCAGCCTTGCGTGTGGATAAATTTTTGATGAATATGATTGAAAATACTACTCGAAATAAAATACAACAAGCAGCAGAAAACGGTTCTATTTTAGTGAATGATGTTCCGGTGAAGTCTAATTACAAAGTAAAAGCAGGTGATGTTGTACGTTTAGTTTTAGCTCATCCAACTTACGAGCAATTACTAACACCCGAAAATATTCCGTTAGATATTGTATATGAAGACGACCAATTGTTGGTGATTAACAAACCAGCTGGAATGGTAGTGCATCCAGGACACGGAAATTATTCGGGAACTTTGGTGAACGCATTAGCATATCATTTTGAGAATTTACCTATGAATAGTTCGGAAAGACCAGGTCTAGTGCATCGAATTGATAAAGATACTTCAGGATTATTAGTGGTGGCTAAAACGGATTTTGCCATGGCGTATCTGACCAAACAATTTGCGGAGAAAACTTCTGAAAGAGAATATATTGCTTTGGTTTGGGGGAATATTGAAGAGGATGAGGGAACTGTGGAAGGAAATATCGGTCGTCATGACACGAATCGCATGCAAATGGCGGTTCATTCTGATGAAGAAAAAGGAAAACCTGCGGTAACTCATTATAGAGTTTTAGAACGATTTGGTTATGTCACTTTAGTTTCTTGTCAATTAAAAACAGGTAGAACACATCAAATTCGTGTGCACATGAAACACATTGGTCACACACTTTTTAATGATGAACGTTATGGAGGTGATTCCATATTAAAAGGAACGACGTTTACAAAATACAAGCAGTTTGTTGAGAATTGTTTCAAAGTGTTACCTAGACAAGCACTTCATGCCAAAACATTAGGATTTGAACATCCCATCACAAAAGAATTTTTACGTTTTGATTCTCCAATTCCACAAGATTTACAGGAATGCATTGATAAATGGAGGGTTTATTCAAAAGCGCAAACATTTACAGAAGAATAAAAGAAAATATTTAAAAATTAGAACCTCCAAATCAAAAGATAGTTGGAGGTTTTTTTATGGTACTATAATTAAATCTTATAACACTAATAAACCAACATTTGTATATTTTCGTACTTTTGAGAAACAGAAATAAGAAACTATGAAAATTGTTATATCACCAGCTAAATCTTTGAATTACGAGAGTCCGTTACCAATTTCAAATTACACAGAACCTGCTTTTTTGTCGAAATCGGAAACCATTCAAAAAACGTTAAAAAAGAAAAAACCGAAGCAATTAATGGAGCTTATGGATATTTCTGAGAAGTTGGCTGAATTAAATTGGCAACGCAATCAAGAATGGAGTGTTCCTTTTTTTCCTGAAAATGCACGTCCAGCAGTTTATGCTTTTGATGGTGATGTGTATACCGGATTAGACGTGTATTCGTTACCAACAGAAAAAGTTGATGTATTACAAGAAAAGTTACGCATTCTTTCAGGTTTGTACGGACTTCTAAAACCATTAGATTTAATGCAACCGTATCGTTTAGAAATGGGAACTTCTATTGCTATTGGAACCAAGAAAAACCTTTACGAATTCTGGAAGAAAACCATAACGGATACCTTAAATAAAGAACTTACTAAAGATGAATTGTTTCTAAATTTAGCTAGTAATGAATATTTTAGTGCAGTTGACACCAAGGCTTTAAAAGTTCCAGTGATTACGCCAGAATTCAAAGATTACAAAGACGGAAAACTGAAAATGATTAGTTTCTTCGCCAAAAAAGCAAGAGGAATGATGGTACGTTACATTATTGATACAAACGCCGAAACCATTGAAGATTTAAAAGGTTTTAATTACGAAGGTTACGCTTTTGATGCTAATTTAAGTAAAGGAAATACCTTGGTTTTTACAAGATAAATTTTAAAATAAAAAATCCCAAATTCTCTACAAATTTGGGATTTCTATTTTAAAATTCAATAAAATTACTTCACTTCTTCAGTTGGTGTAACTTCTGTAGAACTTGAAGCGTCTTTCGGCATATCTTCACCTTTTAAATACGTTGGTAAATTCAAACCAGCCATATTGAATAAATCATTTAATGGAGGAACGGTTTTCATCATTCCAGAAACGAAATTCGCAGTCGAACCATTACCATCTGTATTATTTCCTGAATCCCAAACGGTGATTTTATCAATTTTGATGTTTTTAACGGCTTCCACCTGAGTTTTAACTAATTCTGGTAATTTCTCGATTAATAACAATTGGAATGCTTTTGTTGGATCACCACCAGCAGCTCCAACTACTTCACGGTAACCTTCTGCTTGTTTCGTTAAGATTTCATACAAACCTTTTGCCTCTGCTTCCATTTTTGCAAAAATCGCATCAGCTTCTCCTTTTGCTTGCACTCTAATTCTCTCTGCTTCAGCTTGTGCATCGATAACGGCTTTTTGTTTTGCAATTTCTGCCGGAATTACAATATTCGCATTTTGTGTTGAACGTTCTCTTTCAGCACGCGCAGCTTCTGCTTTTTGTTCTGCTTGATACGCTTCTTCTAATGCTTTTGCTTGTTGTACTTTTTCAGATGCTAATGCAATACGTAATGCTTCTGCTTCTTTTTCACGTCTTGCTGCTTCTGATTGTGCAATAGCGATTTTTGCCTCATTTTCTCCTTGAATAGCAATTGCATTTGCTTCTGAAGTTGCTACACGAGTATCTCTTTGTGCTTCCGCTTTTCCGATGCTTTCATCTCTAAAAGCAGCAGCAATACTTACTTCTCTATCTTTATTGGTAACCGCAATTTTAACATCACGATCTCTGTGAGTTTCTGCAATTTGAACGTCTTTTTCTCTATCAGCAACTGCTTTTCCAGTTTCCCCGATTTTCTCTTGTTCCGCAACCGAAATTTTTGCTTCGTTTATCGCTTTTGCAGCAGCTTCTTTTCCTAAAGCTTCAATGTAACCTGATTCATCTTTAATATCGGTAACGTTAACGTTAATTAATTTTAAACCAATTTTCTTTAATTCAGAATCTACGTTTTTCGAAATGTTATCTAAGAATTTATCTCTATCCGAATTGATTTCCTCAATCGTCATTGTTGCGATAACCAAACGTAATTGTCCAAATAAAATATCTTTTGCCAATTCCTGAATTTGTTCTGGCGCCAAACCTAATAAACGTTCAGCAGCTGTATTCATACTATCTGTTTCAGTTGAAATCGCAATAGTAAATCGACACGGAACATCTACACGAATATTTTGACGAGAAAGCGCATTAGTTAAATTCGCTTCAATAGAAATTGGTTTTAAATCTAAAAATGAATAATCCTGAATTACAGGCCAAATAAAAGCACCACCACCATGAACACACTTAGCCGAAGTGCCGCCAGTTTTTCCATAAATAACTAAAATTTTGTCAGAAGGACATCTTTTGTATCGTGAAATTAAGGTCACGAAAGTAACGAATAGCACAAAAGCGGCTACAACAATAATGATAATTTGTGTCATATAAATAAAGGATTAGATTTTTTCTACGATAACTAAATTGTGCTCCACAGCTACTACTTTTACAGCGCTTCCTGAAGTTAATTTTTCGGATGAATTAGTGATGGCATCCAACTCATGAAACGAACCATTTACACTGATTTGAATTTTTCCTTTCCCTGATTTTGCTTCGGGAATTGTAAGATATACTTCAGCTGTTTTATTAATAGTATTTTCAATTTTGAAGCTATTGTCTTCCGAAAGTTTTAAAATTTGTTTGATTAATAAAAAGAAAACAGCCACAAAAAGAATTCCGACTAAAACCGAAATTCCAATTAGAATCGTTTTGTTTTCGATTGATTGATAAAACGAAATTCCAGTCCAACTAAATCCCAATAAAAAGTTGATTAAGTTGCGAAGGGTAAACAATTCAAATGGCATGTCGCCATCCCCTCCATCAGTATCGGCATCGGTTTCAGAACCGCTCAATCCAATGAAAGTGGAAATGGTTTGTAATAGAAAAAAGATACTTACCGGTAACGCAATGTACCAAAAAGCCTTGAGTAGTGGCTCGTAATGTTCAAGAAAGTTCATAGTTGTCAGTTGGTTTTGTAATTATACGATTACTTTTACAAAAAGTTGCAATTTACAAAAAATTACTATGAACTTTCTTAATTTTATTTGATTTTATTGATAAATTTAGAAATATCTGAAATCGGATTGTCTTTCAAAAAGTTGATAAATGCACTTCCAATAATCGCTCCTTTTTGATGTTTAGTTGCTTGTTGAAATGTTTCTTCATCTTTAATTCCAAAACCAACAATTTGGGGATTTTTCAGTTTTAAATCTGATATTCGTTTGAAGTAATCCATTTGTTCAGAACCAAAACCAGATTGACTTCCTGTAACGGCAGCCGAACTCACCATGTAAATAAAACTATCGGAAATCGCATCGATTTGTTGGATTCGTTCTTCCGAAGTTTGTGGCGAAATCAAAAAGATGTTTTTCAAATGGTATTTTTCGAAAATCGATTTGTATTCGGTTTCGTAAACAAATAGTGGTAAATCAGGAATGATTAAACCATCAATCCCAACTTCCGCACATTTTTGACAAAATTTCTCTATTCCGAATTGCATCATCGGATTAAAATAACCCATAATAATTAAAGGTATTTGAACCGATTTTCTGATGTCTTTCAATTGCTCAAATAGGAGCGAAGTCGTCATTCCGTTTTCGATAGCAATTGTAGAACTTTCTTGGATGGTTGGTCCATCGGCTAACGGATCGGAAAAAGGTAACCCAATTTCAATCATATCTACACCGTTTTTTTCCAATTCCTGAATAATGGAAATGGTGTCATTTAGTTTTGGAAATCCTGCTGTGAAATAAATGGAAAGCAGTTTTTTATTTTCTTGTAATTTTTGGTTGATTCTGTCCATATTATAAGATACTAAGTTTTGCCGCGAAGGCGCTAAGTCACGAAGTTTTTTTTAATAACTCTATGTTTAATTTTTTGTGAACTTTGTGCCTTCTTTGTGTCTTTGTGGTTAAATTTTAAAATAATCAATATAAGTATTCAAATCTTTATCTCCTCTTCCTGATAGGTTAATAATCACAATATCATTTGGTTGGAATTGTTTTTTATCCAAAACTGAAAAAGCATGAGCGGTTTCAATTGCTGGAATAATTCCTTCCGTTTTTGATACTTCTAATCCAGATTGCATGGCTTCGGAATCAGTTATAGCGATAAATTCTGCTCTTTTGGTATCGTGTAAATGGGCATGAAGTGGTCCAACCCCAGGGTAATCCAATCCAGCGGAAATAGAGTAGGGCTCTGTGATTTGTCCATCTTCGGTTTGCATTAACAAGGTTTTACTTCCGTGGATAATTCCAATTTTTCCTAAAACTGATGTCGCAGCACTTTCCCCTGAATCAACGCCATGTCCAGCCGCTTCCACAGCTATTAATTTCACCGCTTCGTCATCTAAAAATTCGTAAAAAGCACCAGCAGCATTACTTCCGCCACCCACACAAGCAATTACATAATCTGGATTTTCTTTGCCTTCCTGAACTAATAGTTGGGATTTAATTTCTTTAGAAATCACACTTTGAAATCGCGCTACCATATCAGGATAAGGATGAGGTCCAACCACCGAACCAATAATATAAAACGTATCAATCGGATTGTTAATCCAATCCCGAATCGCTTCATTTGTAGCATCTTTCAAGGTTTTTGACCCCGAAGTTGCAGCACGAACTTCAGCGCCTAGCATTTTCATACGAGCTACGTTTGGTGCTTGTCTTTTGATGTCTACTTCGCCCATATACACAATGCATTCTAATCCCATTAGCGCACAAACGGTTGCTGTCGCTACGCCATGTTGACCAGCGCCAGTTTCGGCAATGATTCGGGTTTTACCTAAACGTTTGGCTACTAAAATTTGACCGATAGTGTTGTTGATTTTGTGTGCTCCGGTGTGACATAAATCTTCTCGCTTTAAGTAGATTTTGGTATTGTATTTTTCGGATAAACGTTTGGCAAAATACAAAGGCGTTGGCCGACCTACAAATTGTTGTAACAAGTCGTTAAACTCTTCTTGAAAAGAAGGTTCGGCCATGATTTTTATGTAGTTTTCTTTCAGTTCTTCAACATTCGGATACAACATTTCAGGAATAAAAGCGCCTCCAAATTGGCCGTAAAATCCATTTTCGTCAACATTATATTTCATATAGCAATTTTTTAAATTTTTGTAATTTGATTATATTTTTAATTCCAGGTTTTTTCTCAAAACGACTGTTAACATCAATTGCGTAGCATTTTTTTGCAGCGGGTGATTTTAGAAATTCTTTTAATCCGTCAATTTCTGTAGTTCCAATTCCACCGCTTAAAAAGTAAGGAGTATCGCAGTGGTAGTTTTCCAATATTTTCCAATCGAAAGTAACTCCGTTTCCGCCAGGCAGTTTTCCTTTGGTATCAAAAAGAAAATAATCGACAGCTAATACATATTCCTTAACCAAAGAAAAATTGAAATTTGAATTCATAGAAAAAACTTTGATGACTTCAACACCAAGTTTTTTTACGTTTCTACAAAAAATAACCGATTCATTTCCATGTAATTGAATGACGTCTAATTGATATTGATTAATTTTTGCAGCAATTTCTTGTATGGACGCATCTACAAAAACACCTACTTTTTTTATGGTTTCTGGAAGTTCAGGAATAGCATCTAAAGTCATATTTCGTTTTGATTTTTCCCAAAAGATAAAACCAAGATAATTAGGTTGTAAAGCCGAAATTTCCGTGATGTTTTCGGTTTCTTTCATGCCGCAAATTTTTAGTTTCACATTCTTCATGACATTAATTTTTGAATGAGTTTTTGAGCTTCCAATCCTGGATTTTCGGTTTTCATGAAATGTTCTCCCATTAAAAAACCTTGATAGCCAAATTGTTGTAATTCTTTAACTGTATCAACTGAACTAATCCCACTTTCTGAAACTTTTACAAATTCATCTGGAATTTTAGTAGCTAATTCTTTGCTGTAATTCAAACTCACTTCAAAAGTTTTTAAATTGCGATTGTTTACGCCAATCATATCCAAACTTGGCATAATCGATTTTTCCAATTCTTCCAAATTGTGAACTTCCAATAAAACTTCTAATCCTAGACTTTGAGCAAATTCAGAAAGTTGTTTGATTTCTTTTCGAGTTAAAACCGCTGCAATTAATAGGATTACATCAGCTCCGTAAGCTTTGGCTTCTAAAATTTGATATTCATCTACAATGAATTCTTTTCGTAATAATGGAATATTTGCTGAAGCTTTTGCTAGCAATAAATCATCCAAACTTCCACCAAAATATTTAGCATCCGTCAAAACTGAAATTCCGCAAACACCAGCATTTTGGTAACCCAAAACCACATCTTCTACAGAATGATTATTATTGATAACCGATTTCGATGGCGAACGACGTTTATGTTCTGCAATAATTCCAGAAACACTATTTTTCAAAAGTTTACTTAATGAATAGGTTCGTGAGTTGAATAAAACAGAAGCTTCTAATTGTGAAACAGGAATAATATTTTTCTTTAATTCGACTTCTCTTTTTTTGTCGGTTATGATTTTATCTAAAATGTTCATGGTTAATTACTTATTGCGATTAATTTTTTCAATTTTTCCAATGCTTTTCCGCTGGCTAAACTTTCTTGCGCTTTTGTTAATGCTTCATCATAACTCGATTTTTCAACCGTTTGAATGGCGATGGCTGCATTAGCACAAACTACATTATTTTGAGCTGTTGTTCCTTTTCCAGAAATGACATCATAGAAAATTTTAGCTGATTCATCAACAGTCGCTCCGCCTTTGATAGTTTCTAGTTTACATTCGGGCAATTTGAAATCGGATGGTTTTAAAATTTGTTCGGATGTATTCGAAATGATTTTTACTTCATCGGTTAAGGAAACTTCGTCAAAGCCACTTAAACCATGTAAAATGGAGTAGTTGGTAGTAGTGTTTTGATACAAATAGGCATACATTCGAGCGAGTTCTAAACTGAAAACACCCACCATTTGATTTTGTGGAAACGATGGATTTACCATCGGTCCCAACATATTAAAAAACGTTTTCACGCCTAATTCTTTTCGAATCGGACCCACATTTTTCATAGCAGGGTGGAAGAGTGGTGCGTGCAAAATAGCAATATTTGTTTCTTCGATGGATTTGGTTAGGAAATCAGAATCGTTAGTAAATTTCACACCCATTTTTTCCATCACATTACTCGAACCAGAAATCGAAGAAACGCCATAATTTCCGTGTTTTGCAACTTTAATTCCAGCACCAGCAACAATAAAAGAAGCTAAAGTCGAAATATTGAAAGTGTCTTTACCATCGCCACCCGTTCCACACAAATCAATCGTGTTGTAATTGGAAAAATCAACCGGAATACACAATTCTAACAAAGCTTCACGGAAACCCGCTAATTCTTCAATGGTAATGCTTCGCATCATGTAAACCGTCATGAAAGCTGCAATTTGACTTGGATTGTAACTTCCCGAAGAAATATTGACCAAAACATCTTTGGCTTCCTCTTTGGTTAGGATTTCGTGTTGAATTAATCTGTTTAATATATTTTTCATTTCAGTAATTTTAATATTGGATATAAGTTGGGCTGTACTTCATTGATTTTGTATTAGTGAAGTAGGAAATTAAGCGTGTATGTTGTTGCTAATTAATGGCTAAGCCAATTTTCTAAGATTTTTTTTCCGTAAGGCGTTAAGACACTTTCAGGGTGATATTGAACACCACGAATATCAAAATGAGCGTGTTTCATTGACATAATTTGACCGTTTTCATCAGTAGAAGTTACGATTAAATCGACAGGAAGGTTTTCATTAGAAACGACCCAAGAATGGTAGCGTCCCACTTCGAATTCGTTTGGTAAGTCGTTGAAAATAAAGTCGTCTTCCGTTTTTGTGACTTTGGTTGCCACACCGTGATACACTTTTTCTAAATTGGTTAAAGTGCCACCAAAAACTTCTCCGATAGCTTGTAAACCTAAACAAACTCCTAAAATACTTTTGCTGGAAGCATATTTTTTGATAACCTCTTTCAATAAACCTGCTTCATCTGGAATTCCAGGTCCTGGCGAAAGTAGAATTTTATCAAATTTTTCTAGTTCATTCAATTCAAATTCGTCGTTTCTGAAAACGGTTACATCAGCGTTCAAATCTTCTAAATAGTGAACTAAATTATATGTAAAACTATCGTAATTGTCTATAACTGCTATTTTCATTTCTTTAATTTTTTTTCAATTTCAAGGGCAAATTCAATTTCAAAATTCAAGTTCTTTTTTTTGGAACACAGATTTAAGAAATTATTTAAATCTAAAAAGTCTCGACTTCGCTCGACTTGACAATTTGTTATTGAACTTGTTCTTGCACTTGTTTATATGTTTTCTGCTAAATCTAAAGCTTTTTGTAAAGCCCCTAACTTATTATACACCTCTTGCATTTCGTTTTCTTCGGATGAACTTTCTACAATTCCGGCACCAGCTTGGAAATGTAACGTATGGTTTTTACTCAAAAAGGAACGAATCATAATCGCGTGATTGAAATTGCCTTCAAAATCTAATACTCCGATGGCTCCACCGTAGAAACTTCGATTGGTTTTTTCGATGTTTTCAATCAATTGCATGGCTTTTACTTTTGGTGCTCCGGTTAAAGTTCCTGCAGGGAAAGTCTTCGCAACTAACTCCATAAAAGTATGATTTTCTTTTAATTTTCCCGATACTTTTGATACCAAATGAATCACGTGCGAGAAAAACTGCACTTCTTTGTATTTTTCTACTTTCACATCATGGCAACTTCGGCTTAAATCGTTTCTTGCTAAATCGACCAACATGACATGTTCGCTGTTTTCTTTGGTATCTTCGCCTAATTTTTTGGCTAATTCGGCATCTTGTTCGTCGTTTCCGGTGCGTTTGAACGTGCCTGCGATAGGATGAATTTCGGCATAATTGTTTTTGATTACTAATTGTGCTTCAGGTGATGAACCGAATATTTTGAAATTTCCGTAGTCGAAATAAAACAGATACGGTGAAGGATTGATGCTTCGTAAAGCACGATATACATTGAACTCATCACCTTTGAAACCTTGTGAAAATCTTCTAGATAAAACCAATTGAAAAACATCGCCTCGTAAACAGTGTTTTTTTGCTAACGAAACGTATTTTTTGAATTCGTCATCAGTTAAGTTAGAAGTTCCGTTTCCTGATTTTTGAAATGAAAAGGAAGCAAAGTTTTTCGCTTGTAATAATTGTTCGATTTCAGCGATATTGTTGCTTCCATCGAAACTATGACAGAATAAATACGCTTCGTTTTTGAAATGATTGATCGCGATGATATTCTGATAAACAGCGTAAAAAATTTCAGGAATTTCGTTTTCTGTTGATTTTTTAGCAATCGAAACTTTCTCAAAATACTGAATGGCATCGTAAGCTAAATAGCCAAATAATCCTTGTGTTATGAATTTAAAATCTGATTTTTCGGTTTCAAATTGATTAGAGAAATTTTCGATTTCTTTCGCTACGTTTACATCAGCATCAATCGGAATAATTTCTGAAAACCCATCTGGAAAATTCATTTCAATTTTTTGATTTTCAACTTTTATGGAAGCAATCGGATTGAAACAGATGTACGAAAAACTGTTGTCATTTGCATGATAATCCGAACTTTCTAATAAAATGCTATTCGGAAATTTATCGCGAATTTTTAAATAAACACTCACCGGCGTAATGGTATCGGCAAGAATTTGTTTGTAATTGGTATGTAATTTATATTTTTTCATAATTATGTGATTTTTGACAATAAAAAAAGGCTTGTCGTGATTGACAAGCCTTTTCTATGTATTTGGTTTTAAATTATACTATAGCAGGTTTTGCTCACGACGTTTGACGTAAGTTAGACCACCACCAAGTATTGTTTAAAATTGAAATCATTTTCTTAATTGTATGTTGCAAATATTTCTAATTAATTTTCGAATAAACAAATTTTTTAATATAAACTTGGATATTTTGTTGGATTAGCCTCATTCATAATCGCATATACTTTCTCAAAAATGTCTTCTGCAGAAGGTTTTGAGAAGTAATCACCATCGGTTCCATAAGCTGGTCGGTGTGCTTTTGATGTTAAGGTTTGAGGTGCGCTATCTAAATGTTTATAAGCATTTTGATTCTCTACAATTTCTTGTAAAATGTATGCACTTGCTCCACCAGGAACGTCTTCGTCAATTACTAACAAGCGATTTGTCTTTGCAACCGATTTCACAATATCGTGATTGATATCGAATGGTAATAACGATTGAATGTCAATAATTTCTGCGCTAATTCCAACTGATTCTAATTCGTTTGCTGCTTGTTCTACCAAACGTAATGTTGAACCGTAAGAAACTAACGTAATATCAGTTCCTGTTTTGATAGTTTCAACCACTCCAATAGGTGTTTTGAATTCGCCTAAGTTCGTTGGCATTTTTTCTTTCAAACGGTAACCATTCAAACATTCAACTACTAATGCAGGTTCGTCTGTTTCTAATAAAGTATTGTAAAAACCAGCTGCTTTGGTCATGTTTCTTGGAACTAAAACGTGAATTCCTCTAATCGCATTGATAATCATTCCCATTGGAGAACCTGAATGCCAAACACCTTCTAAACGGTGACCACGAGTTCTGATGATTAACGGTGCTTTTTGGCGGCCCGCTGTTCTGTATTGTAATGTCGCTAAATCATCACTCATGATTTGAATAGCGTACAACAAATAATCTAAATATTGAATTTCGGCAATTGGACGTAATCCTCGCATTGCCATTCCGATTCCTTGACCTAAAATCGTAGCTTCACGAATTCCTACATCGGCAACACGTAATTCTCCGTATTTTTCTTGCATTCCTTCTAAACCTTGGTTTACGTCACCAATATTTCCAGAATCTTCACCAAAAATCAACGTTTCTGGATATTTTGAGAAGATAGCATCGAAGTTGTCTCTTAAAACCAAACGCGCATCTACATCTTCAGCAGTTGCATCGTAAGTTGGAGCTACTTCTTTCGTTTTTAAAACCGTTTTATCCGATTGCGAAAATAAATGCGAACTGAATTTTGGTTGGATTTTCTCCGTATAATTTTCAATCCAAGTAGCTAAAGTAGCACGTGTATTTTCTTTGATAATCATGCGCAACACTTTACGGGCTGCCACTAAAATATCTTTACGAATAGGTTCTTTTATTGAAGCAACATCATTAGCGATTTTCTCAATAAAAACTTTATTTTCACTTTGTGAAGCGATGGTGTTTAGTAAACCAACTAATTCTTGTTGTTCAGCTTTAATTGGAGCAGTAAAGTTTGTCCAAGCTACTTTTTTACCTTCTAAAACGTCTTTTTTAGCTTGGCTATCAATCTCATCTAATTCTTCAGAAGTAGCAATATTATTATCGATTAACCAAGTTTTCATTTTAGCTAAACAGTCAAATTCTGCTTCCCAAGCTAAACGTTCTGCATTTTTGTAACGCTCATGACTTCCAGAAGTTGAATGCCCTTGCGGTTGCGTTAATTCTTGAACGTGAACTAAAACTGGAACGTGTTCTTCACGAGCAATTTGCGATGCTTTTTGATACGTTTCTACTAAAGCTGGGTAATCCCAACCTTTAACACGTAAGATTTCGTAACCGTTGTTTTCTTCATCGCGTTGGAAACCTTTTAAGATTTCTGAGATGTTTTCTTTTGTGGTTTGATGACGTGCGTGAACTGAAATTCCGTATTCGTCATCCCAAACGCTCATTACCATTGGCACTTGTAAAACACCAGCAGCATTAATCGTTTCGAAGAATAAACCTTCTGAAGTTGAAGCATTTCCGATAGTTCCCCAAGCCACTTCGTTTCCGTTTTCTGAGAAGTTAGTTTGGTTGATACCTGAAACATTTCTGTATATTTTTGAAGCCTGAGCCAATCCTAACAAACGCGGCATTTGCCCAGCAGTAGGGGAGATATCAGAACTCGAATTTTTTTGTTGGGTTAAGTTTTTCCAATTTCCGTTTTCGTCTAATGAATGCGTTGCAAAGTGTCCGCCCATTTGACGACCAGCACTCATTGGATCAAAATTAATATCGGTATGACCATATAATCCAGCGAAGAATTGCTCGATATTCATAGCACCAATTGCCATCATAAACGTTTGGTCGCGGTAGTATCCTGAACGAAAATCTCCATTTTGAAACGCTTTCGCTAATGCCAATTGAGGCACTTCTTTTCCATCGCCAAAAATTCCAAATTTAGCTTTACCAGTTAAAACTTCTTTTCTTCCTAGAAGACTACATTCTCTACTGATTCTGGCGATTTTATAATCGTTAAGGACTTCTTTTTTGAAATCTTCAAAAGAAACTACTTCCGATGTTGTTGCTGTTTTCATATGCCGTTTGTACGAAATTGATAATTCAACAAATTTAATTAAAACGACTTATAAAACAATACTAGAGATGATATTTTTTTAATTATTATTAAATTATCAATGATTTTGATTTGAAAAACGCAATGAATTCATTAAAAAATAACTTTTAATTATTGAATTATTAAAAATATAGACAAAAATCTATTAAAACCATTTTCTGGTAAATAGTGAAATTAATGTTTTAGGAGTTAGGGTCACTACAAAACGAATTTGTTGACCATAGTTAACATCGTCAAGTGCAAATCCGTTTGAAGAATAGACGGGTAAGAAAAGTTCAAAATAATCAGGAACTAAGTTTAAATGTAAACCGGAATCGTAAACAAATTTCGCACTTGAATATTGATTTTTAAACATTCCGGCATCGCCATAAATTTGAATCCAATTCCAAATATTGAAAGTTCCGTTTATGGTAGTCATCCATTGGTTGGCAAATCTTGTATCTAATTTAGACTTGAATCCACCTTCAGCATAAACGTATTGTTGGCTGTAAATCCCAATAGTTTCGCTTCTTCCTAATAAATTATAATCGAACATATAATCATTAGGCCTATCTAATCCGAAGCTAAAAAAGTCGGAATTCGTACTTCTAAACATAAAGGCACCGGCAAAAAATCGTAAACTAATTTGGCGATTGTTTTCGAAGAGTTTTCGATAATGTACTTCGGTTGCTATTTTTCCGAAGGAATTTGATATTTGTAGATCATTTAAGATGGAAAAGTGTTTGGTTCCTTCTGATTGGTAATTTCCATATTTTAGATTAAAAACATTGTAATTTTCTGTATTGGAATCGGTTACAAATTCTGATTTTTCTCGGTTTACATATACTTGTCGTAATTGAATGAATTCATTCTTATTGACTCTTAAATTTTCATCTCTAAATCTAAATTGAACAATTGGAACAAAATTGGTATAAAAAGCATCTTTGGTGTAATGAAAACGGCTTCCAGTAACTAAATATCGAATATTGTATAATTTTCCTTTCTCTCTAATATTATCTTCAACAACAGCAGAGAATTTTCCAACGAGTGTTCCGGTATTACTTGAGTACATTGGAGTTGCGCTAAAAGTAAACGGCTTGTTTAAAATGGAGCGATTGTTGAATCGCATTCCTAGAGCAATTCCGTCATAAATATTAAATTCAACTTCGGGAACAAAGAAAAGTTGGTTGTAATGAGGTTCCTCTAAGTCTTTAAAAAATAAAAATTTAAAGGGTCTGTTATTGAAAAAGAAACCTTTTAGTGATTTCCAGTTGTTTCTAAGATTGTATTCGGGTACTTCGTTGTAATAGTTCAACGTAAGTTTGTCAGCATCAAATCTCGGAATTACAATCGTGGAATCTGAAGTGATATTGGTAATCCAACTCTTATGAACCACTTTATTATCCTTCATGTGATAAAGAGAAATAGGAACATTTGTTCCCGTTTTATTTATGATGTTAACCGATAGCGAATCTTTTGATTTAGTTACTTTTCCAAACTTATAATCAATCAAATCGCGAGTTTCTATAACGGTTCTAAAAAACCAGTTAATATCTTTTGGACTATTTTTCAGTAAAACGGTTTCAAACTGACGTGAATTTGTTCCAAAATATTGGTTTTCTTGAATGTATTCTTTAATCGTTTTATGAACAATGTCATTTCCTAAATAACTGTCTAAATATTTAAGACTCAAACCTGCTCGATATTTACTTGCAATTTGTTCATTGAATTTTATCAGTTTATTTTTTGGCTCATTTAAAGGTTGGTCCAAATTTTTTCGCGCCATCAACATGTACAAGTAGTTGTATTGTTGGTTAAAATCCAAGTTGATAAAATGGTAGGGTTTTAATATTTTTAAATTTGCCACATTTCCCGTCATTTTAAGGTCTGGAAAATATTCATCGGCATATTGCATCATTAGAAATATTTGAATTCCATCATAAATCCAATAATCGCGTCTTTGATTTAGGTTTAAGTTTTCCTTTAAATAATTGTTTAAATAGGTTTTTAAAAATTTCAATTCAAACATTAAGTTGTCAGAAAACGGACTCAAAAAACTTGGTAATTGATTTAATCCATAGAATGGTTGACGTGCATAATCTTCTTGTGAAATTAAAATCTTTGAAGCAATCGGTAATCCTAATTTTGAAGCTGTGAATCTACTCACTCGATCAAAAATAATGGCTTTGTCAATGTCACTCACTCTTTTGTCATCAATTCCACAACTTACTTCAATAATTTCATTTCTATAAGTTTGATATGTAAGAACAGGTTGAAGAACCAATTCGACTTCACTTTTGTTTTCAGTTTGTAAAGTAATTTTTTTTGTTTCAGCTTGCTCAATGGAATTGGTTTCCAATAGATTACTTGCTAAATTGAAGTTATTTGGCAGTTCAAATTCTATATTAAAATCGGAAAAAGCATTAGGAATATCGTCTAAGTTTTCATTGCTCTGCTGCACGAATTGTTTGTGTTCAAATCGAGAAGGGTTTAAGTACCAGTTTTTTAATATGATTCGTCCATCATTATAGTAGCCGTATTTGGTAAATTTTGAGTCTGGAATTTTAACAGTGTAAACCAATGTAAAGGTTTGTTTTGAACAAGGTAAAATAGGTTGGTTTAGTTCTATTTTAATTAAATCAACTTTCCCATTTGGTCTTTTCCAATTTACAGATTGATAATTAGCATCTACAACTGTTTTTATTACTGTAAACCCTCTTTCTTTTTCAGTTGCTAAATGAAATGCTCTCACATATTCATCGGAATATTTTTTTGCTAATGCAGAAGATTTTGAGGAGAAGGCATTATTCCAATCGTTAAGAATAATATGGTCTAAAGTATCGTTACTAGTATTGTTAAAAGTTAAAATCTGTTTAATCAATAGCGTTTTATCTTCTGTATTAACTCTAACAATCATTCTAGTAGAATGTTGAGAGATAACAAGAATTGGAAATAAGAAAATGATTATTTTAATAATATATTTCAAAATTAATTTATCAGTTTTATTGTTAGATGGCAAACAAAGCAAAAAGTTGCTTAACGACTGCAAAATATAAAAATACTCGTACAATAGCCTTAAAAAATGCTTAAAATTAATAAGTATTGTTAAAAAATGATGGTGCTTTCATTTTTATATTCGTATTTTTGATAAAATTAGTTTTTATGCCCCAAAAATTACTTACACTATTATTCCTTATGTTAGGAATGTTTAACTACTCTCAAGTTGTTATTAACGAGGTAGATGCAGATAATCCTGGAAGTGATGTTAAGGAATTTATTGAATTAAAATCATCTACACCAAATTTTCCTTTGGATGGTTATGTACTCGTTTTTTTTAATGAATCAAATTCTTCTAGCTATTACACCTATGATTTAGATGGTTTTGTAACAGACATAAACGGAATTATTCATTTTGGAAATGTTATGGTTGAGCCTTCTCCAGCAGGTAATATTCCAAATAATAAAATTCAAAACGGACCAGATGTAGTAGCATTATATCTTGGCAATGGTTCTGATTTTCCATACACAACTACTACAGGAACTTTGGCAACTCTAATAAATTTAGTAGATGCGGTTGCTTATTCAAATAGTAATACTGCAGTGGCAACAAATTTAATGTCGATTTTAAATTTATCAGTAAGTTCTGCCGATATTGAAACATCAACTTCGGTTTCAAAATCAATTCAAAGAAAAAATGATGGTACTTATGAGGTTAAAGCTCCAACACCAGGAGTTAATAATGACGGAAGTGGAATAGTATTAAATTATGTTTCTGTTTCAACTTCTCAAACAAGTTATAATGAAGGAAACAACTTTGATATTGTTTTTACGACAAGTCAGCCCGTTACTACTGCAGACCTCAATATAAATTTCTCTATTAATAATGGTAATTTTAACAATAGCGATTATTCGGGAAATTTATTTGTTACAATTCCAATAGGTCAAAGCTCAGCTCAAACTAACATTATTTTAACAGACGATAGTTTTGATGAGGGAGATGAAGAAATGTTAATTAATGTTCAACCATTATCTTTAGGTTATGTTTCAAATAATAATAATATTACAGTAAGAGTTTACGATAACGATTTTATTGTTCAATCCTATGGAACCCCTTTAAATCCAACTTATGGATTAGTTACACCAACAATTCCAGTAGGATATTATGATTCATTAGAAGGATTATCAGGAAGTGCTTTAAAGCAAGCGCTACAAGATATAATTGCAAATCCAGCGGTTGTTCGAGCACATAGTTATGGTGATATTTGGGAAATACTCAAAAGTGCTGATATAAATCCTGAAAATAGTAATCAAGTTTGGATGTATTATGTTGAGTCACCAAAACCAAAATTAGATCAGCAAGTTGGAAGTAGTGGTGTAGGAAAATGGGTAAGAGAGCATGTTTTTGCGCAAGCAAGAGGAGGTTTTTCTGGAGGAACATCCTCTACTGCAGATGGAATTAATATTTGGTTGCCAACAAATGCAAATGATATTTTATCTGCTCATTCAGATGCACATCACTTACACGCTGAAGATGGACAAGAAAATATTATTAAAAGTAATAAAGATTTTGGTTTAGGAGATTATAATGGACCATTGGGAACACAAGGAAAATGGAAAGGAGATGTAGCAAGATCATTGTTTTATATGGCTGTTAGATATAACGCATTAAGTTTAGTTAATGGTAATCCATCAGATATTTCAGGAAACCAAATATTAGGTGATTTAGCTACTTTACTAACTTGGAATACAACCGACCCAAGAGACGATTTTGAAATGAATCGTAATAATTACATCTACACTTGGCAAATGAATCGTAATCCATTTATAGATTATCCTAGTTTAGCTGATTATATTTTTGGAGCTAATTTTGGTCAGCCATGGTTTTCTACTTTATCGACTCAAACTCCAATTGATAATAGAGTAGCAATTTATCCAAATCCAGCCTCTGAATACTTAATTATTTCTGGTTTAGAAGGAACTTCAAAAGTGGAAATTTATACCATTACAGGACAGTTACTTCAGACAGAAAATTTTGAAAACGAAACACGTGTCAAGTTAGATTTAAATGCCGGAATGTACTTGGTTAAAGTGACAAATGGAGTTCAAAACACAACTAAAAAAATCATTGTAAAATAGCGTTAAATTTATTTTTAAAAATATGTTAAAACAAGTTAAAATTTCCTAATAACATAATTTTTGGCAGTATTATTGGGTTATTAATAAAAGTAACTATTAAATTTAATCACTATGGAAACTAGTAAAAACAGAATAGCAACGCTTTTTGGGGTATTAATTTTAGTATTTATGTTGGTTGTGCCAACAGACGTTTTTTCACAAGGGCCACCACCTTGGGCGCCTGCTCATGGGTATAGAGCAAAAACAAGACATATTTACTTTCCCGACCAAAATATGTATTATGACATTCAAAAAGGAACTTATATTTATTTCAATAACGGAAAATGGTCGGTAAGTGTAAAAGTTCCTTCAATTTTTGTTGGAATTAATTTAGGTAGAAGTACTCAAATAGAATTAGATTTTTATGGCGACAGACCTCAACGTTATAATTATTCACACAAAACAAAATATAAAGTAAAAAAACACAAAGGTCATAATCACCACCATCATCACCATAAAAAAGGAAAAGGGAATAATGGGAATGGAAATAATGGAAAAGGAAATGGTAAATAATAAAAAAGGTCAGATTTAAAATCTGACCTTTTTGTTTTTATATTCCGGCTATTTCTTTCAGTTCCTTAACAAATCGTTCTGCTAAAACATCAGCTTCTGTTTGTGTTGGTGCTTCTGTGTAAATTCTAATAATTGGTTCTGTATTTGATTTTCTTAAATGCACCCATTCTGTTGGGAAATCAATTTTAACTCCGTCAATAGTGGAAATGTTTTCCGATTTGTATTTTTCGGTTAACGTAGCTAAAACATTGTCTACATCAATTTGAGGAGTTAATTCGATTTTGTTTTTACTCATGTAATATTGAGGAAAACTTGCTCTAATTTCTGCAACTGTTTTATCTTGGTTCGCTAAATACGTTAAAAATAAAGCTGCTCCAACAATACTATCTCTGCCGTAATGCGACGATGGATAAATGATTCCGCCATTTCCTTCACCACCAATGATTGCATTGGTTTTCTTCATTAATTCTACCACATTTACTTCTCCTACAGCGCTCGCTTGATAGGTTCCGCCGTGTTTTTCGGTAATATCGCGTAAAGCACGAGAAGACGACATGTTGGAAACTGTATTTCCTGGAGTTTTCGATAAAACATAATCCGCAACAGCAACTAAAGTATATTCTTCACCAAACATTTCACCATCATTTGAAATGAAAGCTAATCTATCCACATCTGGGTCAACCACGATTCCGAAATCAGCTTTTTCTTCTACAACTAATTTGCAAATATCACCCAAATGTTCTTTTAAAGGTTCTGGGTTGTGAGGAAAATGGCCGTTTGGTTCGCAATATAATTTTACCACTTCAACGCCCATTTGTTCTAATAAATTTGGGATAATAATTCCACCAGAAGAATTTACACCATCCACAACTACTTTGAATTTCTTAGTTTTTACCAACTCAGCATCAACCAAAGGCAATTCTAATACTTCATCAATGTGAATATCCATGTAAGCATGATTTTCAGTAACTTCTCCTAATGAATCCACATCAGCAAAATCAAAGGCTTCGGCTTCGGCAATTTCTAGAATTTTTGCTCCATCGGCACCACTTAAAAATTCGCCTTTTGCATTCAATAATTTCAAAGCATTCCATTGTTTTGGATTATGTGAAGCTGTTAAGATAATTCCGCCATCCGCTTTTTCCATAGGAACTGCAATTTCAACCGTTGGAGTAGTAGACAAACCTAAATCGATAACATCAATTCCTAATCCAACTAATGTATTCACCACCAAATTATGAATCATTGGTCCCGAAATTCTAGCATCTCGACCAATAACTACTTTTAATTTATCTTTTGCAATGTTCTGTTTTAGAAAGGTTCCGTAAGCAGAAGCAAATTTTACCGCATCAACCGGAGTTAAATTATCACCCACTTTTCCGCCAATGGTTCCACGAATTCCTGATATTGATTTTATTAATGTCATTTTTTTGTTTAAAAGGTTACAGGTTTAAAAGGTTAATAGTAAACCGAATTGTGTCACAAATATAAAAAGTTAGAAATTGGAATTCGTCAAAAATTAGAAAGATTTTTATATATTTACACTACCGTCCGAAAGTTTAATTTTTAAAAGTGCCTGAGAATGATTTATTTTGAAAAAACTTTCAAAAATTTTCAAACATGTCACTCTTCAGGCGTTCCAAAAATACAAATAAACCTATACTTGGGCAAATATTATCATT
>NZ_JAYRPD010000057.1:0-9470 GCF_041911335.1 Flavobacterium sp. | reverse complement strand
AATTGTATTGTTTGCTGCTTTAATAACATCTAAAAAACGCTATAATTAAAGCTAAATATACGAAAAAAGGAGCAGAAAAACTAAGTTTTCTACTCCTTAAATTATTGCAATTATTATTTAAAGAACTTTTTCAGTGCCCTCCCGCATAAGTGGTATTTTGTGTGTTTTTAGCACTTGTTTTCCCCAAAGTAAGTCAATAAAAAAAGGCTCCCTGTTTTCCCAACCCCTCGCGCACAGTCCGCCTTTTTTTATCCACTTACACCCAATCCAAAAAACAAACGCTAAAAACACACAAAAACCACTCCCAAGCTATATTTACATAATAAGTGTTATAATGCCTTCCATCTCCCAGTGCTACGCCAACGGCAGTTATAACAGTTATTATGTAAAATAGCCGCTCTCCCCAACATCCCAACGCGCAAAAGACGCCTTTCATTCCAGTTGCCACACCTTCCCAACGCTCAGCGGCTATTCATGAGCTCCCTAGGCAAAATAATAAACAAGCGAATAAATATCCGCTCCCAGCCGCACCCACCCGAAAAAAAATAGGAACGCTACCGCTAAAGTAATTTTCATTGTTTTTTGAAGATGCTTCCCATTTCCATCAGACCAAAACTGCTAACTGTAAACCGCGACTGCTAACTGAACCAACAAGCATCATCAAAAATCAAACTACTACAAGAGTGTGTTTTTCTTTTTTCTCATCTTCACAAAGCCATATTGTCAAACCGAGCGTAGTCGAGGTCGTCTAGCAAAAAAAAGAAAACCACACCCTTGTTTACGAATCCTGATTGAACACCCCTAAAACCCCAGTTCACAAGAACATTTGGGGTAAACATTTTTACAAAAAAAAGGATAAAAAAGAAGCCAAAGGTTTGTTCCGGGTATTCAAAAAAGCAAGTTCAAGCCTTCGGTTCCGGATAAAATCTCCACCCTTACATTTCCAGCTTGACTATTCACTTATCACTAATTACTTATCACTCATTAGGGTAGTATTTTATCCAGAAAACTTGCTTTTTTGAAACCCTCCACAAGGCAAGACGACTTTCTTTTTTTTCCTTTTTTCTTTTGCAAAAATGTGTGTGGGGCATCTCGGTTTCCAATCACATTTCGGGCAATCACGAAGGAAAGACGAAGGAAGTTAACCTGTTAAATCCTTGTACTATGGACACAATTTTTATCAAAACCCACCAACCTGGGGCGCACTATGCCAAACCGCACTTTTTCGTATTATCAAAAGGACTGAATAGCGGAAAACCTCAAAACGAACCCTTTACAAACAGCTTTGTACTTGTATTTCAAACCGAAGCTCAAAAAGACGACATTTTTTGAATAGCCATGAGCTTATGGAAATCAAAATTCTGGATGCCTTTTCTTCGCGGTTCGGTTATTCCGTTCTTATCTCTCTATGAATTCAAAAAAGAATTCAATCCAAAAGCCACCCGATTAATGCGTGAACACGAGCTGCACCATAAAAACATCCAAGCACTCAAGCTGCTGCAGGAACAAGAAAACCACCACAACAAAAACATCCACCTGATCAACGAACTCAAAAACGCTATTATGATGAGATATAGAATGAAATAAATATTTAAATTTTAAAACCTGTAGTTTTCAAATCAAAGTGTAATTTTATAACTTTTTTTTAATTTAAATGTTATAAATTCATTTTTTTGTTTTAATATTGCACCTCATAAAGAAAAAAGTTTTGAAAAATTTAGCTATTATTCCTTCAATTAGTATTGTAAATGTGATCATCACATCTGCAGAGGGAAAGCTATAAATATATTAAAAATATTTTGAAGCCTCCCGAGAAATCAGGAGGCTTTTTTAATTTGTACATTTTCTATGAAAACTAATATGAACATCATTATTATCAGCATTATTATTCGCTCTTTCGGGTGAGTCAGGCTGGTAGTGTCCAATTTTAAGCCTTTCTCATTCGTTTGAGAAAGGCTTTTTTTATTTATAAAATCATCAAAATGAAAACCAATATGAACATCATTATTATCAGCATTATTATTCGCTCTTTCGGGTGAGTCAGGCTGGTAGTGTTCAATTGTAAGCCTTTCTCATTCGTTTGAGAAAGGCTTTTTTTATTCCATTTCGTAAACAATTAAATCAAAACAATATGTATTACAACAACAACACCTTACTTTATTTAGACGGAAAATTTGTCAAAGCAAATGAATCCAAAATCGATTTATACAGTCAAACGCTACACTATGGTTATGGTGTTTTTGAAGGTATTCGCGCTTATGCAACCGAGGAAGGAACTAAGGTTTTTAAAGCAAATGAACATTACGAGCGTCTTAAAAAATCATGCGAATTAGTAAATATTCCTTTCAATTCCTCAGTAGAAGAACTAATTGAAACTACTTACGAATTACTTAAAAAAAACAACTTAACAGATGCTTATGTTCGACCATTAGTTTTTTGTGATCCTAATATGAGTCTTCATAGACCGAATAATGTTTCCATCATGATTTGTGCATGGGAATGGGGTGCGTATTTAGGAGACAAACATTTACGCTTGACGGTTTCTTCCTATTGTCGTCCACATCCACGTTCTATAAAAATTGAAGCCAAAGTTTGTGGTCATTATGTAAACTCCATCCTTGCTACAACAGAAGCTAAAGACAATGGTTTTGATGAGGCTTTGCTTTTAGATAGTGATGGTTATTTAGCGGAAGGTCCAGGAGCTAATTTATTTTTTGAAAAAGAAGGGGTTTTATACACTCCGCAATTAGGAAATATTCTTCCAGGAATTACTCGTGCTACTGTTTTAGAATTAGCAGAAAAATTAGGAATTGAAGTAAAACAAGGACTTTTTCAACCTGAAGAATTATGGAACGCGGATAGCGCTTTTTATTGTGGTACAGCAGCAGAAGTTATTGGGATTGAGTCGGTAGATGATAAAAAATTCCCAAAAGACTGGAACGATTCATTAGGTAAAAAAATCCAAGAGGAATATTTACAATTAGTTAGAGAAATAAAAACAGCACCAAACACCAAATACTAATGACAACATTAAACAAATACAGTAAAACAATTACCCAAGATGAAACCCAACCCGCAGCTCAAGCCATGCTTTACGGAATCGGTTTATCAGAAGAAGATATGCAAAAAGCTCAAGTTGGAATCGTGAGCACGGGCTACGAAGGCAACACTTGTAATATGCATTTGAATGATTTAGCTAAAGAGGTAAAAACGGGTGTTCAAAATGAAAATTTAGTCGGTTTAATTTTCAATACGATTGGCGTAAGTGATGGTATTTCTAACGGAACTGATGGAATGCGATTTTCTTTAGTGTCAAGAGATGTAATTGCTGATTCTATTGAAACTGTGGTAAGTGCCCAATGGTACGATGCCGTTTTAGCTGTGGTTGGATGTGATAAAAATATGCCAGGTTCCCTTATGGCAATGGGAAGACTAAATCGTCCTTCAATCATGATTTATGGCGGAACTATTCATTCTGGAAAATGGAAAGGAGAATCATTAAATATCGTTTCAGCTTTCGAAGCCTTAGGAAAAAAAATTAATAATACCATTTCAGAAGAAGATTTCAAAGGGGTAATTAAAAATGCTTGTCCGGGTGCTGGTGCTTGTGGCGGAATGTACACGGCTAATACAATGGCATCGGCAATTGAAGCTTTAGGAATGAGTTTACCTTATAGTTCTTCTAATCCCGCATTGAGTAAAGAAAAAAGTCAAGAGTGTTTGGAAGCTGGAAAAGCAATAAAAGTCTTATTAGAAAAAGACATTAAGCCGAAAGACATTATGACGAAAAAAGCCTTCGAAAACGCCATGACTATGGTAACGGTTTTAGGCGGTTCTACTAATGCGGTTATGCATTTGATTGCGATGGCTCATGCAGTAGATGTTGAGTTGACTTTAGAAGATTTTCAGAGAGTAAGTGATAAAACGCCTTTGTTGGCCGATTTAAAACCTAGTGGAAAGTATTTAATGGAAGATTTACATGCTGTAGGCGGAATTCCAGCAGTTATGAAATATTTATTAAAGAACAATTTGTTGCATGGCGAGTGTTTGACAGTAACTGGGAAATCGGTTGCTGAAAACTTGTTTAATGTTCCAGATTTGAAGGAAGGTCAAAAGGTATTACTTGATGTAAAATCGCCACTAAAAGCTACAGGTCATCTACAAGTTCTTTATGGAAATTTAGCTTCAGAAGGTAGTGTGGCCAAAATAAGTGGTAATGAAGGTGATTATTTTGAAGGAACAGCAAAAGTTTTTGATGATGAATTTGCAACAATTGAAGGAATAAAAAAAGGAGAAGTGAAATCAGGTGATGTTGTCGTAATTAGGTACTGCGGACCAAAAGGAGGTCCAGGAATGCCTGAAATGCTAAAACCAACTTCCGCCATAATAGGAGCTGGATTAGGAAATAGCGTAGCATTAATTACGGATGGAAGATTTTCAGGTGGAACTCACGGTTTTGTAGTGGGTCACATAACACCTGAAGCTTATGTTGGTGGAACAATTGCGTTAGTAAAAAATGGAGATACTATTACAATTGATGCAAAAAACAATACAATCAACGTAAAAGTAAGTGATGAAGAATTATTGAAACGAAAATCAGAATGGAAACAACCACAACCTAAAGTAACAAAAGGTGTTTTATATAAATACTTACAATGTGTTTCAAGTGCCTCAACAGGGTGTGTAACCGATAAATAAAAACAAAATGAATACAACAAAAATAACAGGCGCCCACGCCGTTTTAAAATCTCTAGTTGAAGAAGGAGTGGAAACGATATTTGGATATCCAGGCGGAGCCATCATGCCCATTTATGATGCTTTGTATGATTATTCAGATGCTGTAAATCACATATTAGTGCGTCATGAACAAGGCGCAATTCATGCAGCGCAAGGCTATGCTAGAACTTCAGGAAAAACAGGGGTAGTATTCGCTACTTCTGGTCCAGGGGCAACAAATTTAATAACTGGTTTAGCAGATGCTTTAATAGATTCTACGCCTTTGGTATGTATAACAGGTCAAGTGGCATCACATCTTTTAGGTACTGATGCTTTTCAAGAAACGGATGTAATTGGAATATCCATGCCAGTAACCAAATGGAATTGCCAAGTTACTAAAGCAGAAGATATTCCAGTAGCTATTGCAAAGGCGTTTTATATTGCATCAACAGGTCGTCCAGGACCGGTTTTAATTGATATTACTAAAGATGCCCAATTTGAACTAATGGATTTTAATTACCAAAAATGCACAAAAATTAGAAGTTATCAGCCAAAACCTGAGGTAAATAAAACAACTCTTGAAGCAGCTGCCCAACTTATTAATCAAGCAAAAAAGCCATTTTTAGTTATTGGTCAAGGAATTATGCTATCTAATGCCGAAGAAGAACTGTTACAATTTGTAGAAAAATCGGGCATTCCAGTGGCATCAACGTTATTAGGGTTAGGTGCTTTTCCCAATAATAATCCATTATATGTTGGGTATTTAGGAATGCACGGCGATTATGCACCTAATATTAAAACAAATGAATGTGATGTGCTTATTGCAGTCGGAATGCGTTTCGATGACCGAGTTACAGGTGATGTTTCTAGATATGCCAAACAAGCTAAAGTGATTCACATTGATATTGATGCAGCAGAACTCAATAAAATAGTTAAAGCCGATGTTCCTGTTCATGCCGATGCAAAAGAAGCATTAAAGTTGTTAACAGAAGTAGTGCAAGAAAAGCAACATCCTGTTTGGTTAAATGAGTTTACCGAAGCCCAAAAAACAGAAGTAGAAACGTTGCAAAAAAGCTCAGAATTATCAAGTAGTAGTGAGTTAAAAATGGATGAAGTCATAAAAATACTTTCAGAAATTACTAATGGAGAAGCAGTTGTAGTAACGGATGTAGGGCAACATCAAATGATGACCGCAAGGTATTACAATTACAATAAATCAAAAAGTAATATTACTTCAGGAGGATTAGGAACTATGGGGTTTGCCTTACCAGCAGCTATTGGAGCCAAATTTGGTACACCCGATAAAACAGTAATTGCCGTAATTGGGGATGGTGGTTTTCAAATGACTTTGCAAGAATTAGGAACAATTTTACAAAGTAAAGTTGAGGTGAAAATCATCATTTTAAACAATCGATTTCTTGGAATGGTTAGACAATGGCAAGATTTGTTTTTTGAAAAACGCTATTCCTTCACAGAAATTATGAGTCCCGATTTTGTTGCTTTAGCAAAAGCATATAGTATTGAATCATCAAGAATTGAAGAAAGAACGCATTTAAAAGAAACGCTATTAGAAATGTTAAACCATAAAGGTTCTTATGTGTTAGAAGTAATGGTAGCAAAAGAAGAAAATGTATTTCCAATGGTACCAACAGGTGCTTCAGTTTCAGAAATACGATTAAATTAAAATTTAAAGAAATGGAAAAAACTTATACAGTATCTGTATTTACAGAAAATAGTATTGGAATACTTAATCGTATCACCATCATTTTTACACGAAGGCATTTGAATATAGATAGTATTACCGCTTCCGAATCAGAAGTAAAAGGAGTATTTCGGTATACGATTGTTTTAAAAACTACAGGAGAACAAGTAAATAAGGTAGTGGGCCAAATAGAGAAATTGGTTGACGTTTTAAAAGCTTTTGTCCATCAAGAGGAAGAAATTGTGCATCAGGAAATCGCTTTATACAAAATTAAAACCGACAAGTTAACAAACGGCGAGGTAGAAAAAGTAATTCGTGAAAATTATGCCCGAATTCTAACTGTAGATCCTTTATTTATGGTCATCGAAAAAACAGGACACGTTGCAGAAACACAATTACTTTTCGAAAATTTAAAACCTTTCGGAATTTTAGAATTTGCTCGTTCAGGTAGAGTAGCAGTGACCAAACCAATGAAAGAATTAAGTACGTATTTAAAAGAGTTAGAAACAAAAAAATAATAATAAAACAAAAAATAAAATGGCAACAATAAATTTTGGAGGCGTCCTAGAAAACGTAGTAACTAGAGAAGAATTTTCATTAAATAAAGCACAAGAAATCCTAAAAAATGAAACGGTAGCTGTTATCGGTTACGGAGTGCAAGGTCCAGGTCAAGCACTAAATTTGAAAGATAACAATATCAATGTAATTGTCGGACAGCGAAAAGGAACTGCAAGTTGGAACAAAGCAGTAGCTGATGGTTGGAAAGAAGGTAAAACGCTTTTTGATGTGGAAGAAGCATGTAAAAAAGGAACTATTATCATGAATTTGCTTTCAGATGCAGGACAAATACAAGCTTGGGAAGGAATGAAGAAGTATCTAACTAAAGGCAAAGGACTCTATTTTTCTCATGGATTTGGAGTAACGTTTCATGAAAAGACGGGTATTGTCCCACCAAAAGATGTCGATGTGTTTTTAGTAGCGCCAAAAGGTTCCGGTGCGTCACTAAGAAGTTTGTTTTTGAAAGGACAAGGATTAAATTCTAGCTATGCCGTATTTCAAGATGCCACTGGAAAAGCTCAAGAAAGAGCATTAGCATTAGGAATTGCAATTGGTTCAGGCTACTTGTTTGAAACCACATTTCAAAAAGAAGTATATAGCGATTTAACAGGAGAACGTGGGGTTTTAATGGGAGCATTGGCTGGAATTTTTGAAGCACAATACAATGTTTTACGCCAACGCGGACATTCGCCAAGTGAAGCTTTTAACGAAACGGTTGAGGAGTTAACCCAAAGTTTAATGCCTTTAGTGGCTGAAAATGGAATGGACTGGATGTATGCCAATTGTTCTACCACAGCACAAAGAGGAGCCTTAGATTGGAAAGGGAAATTTAGAGAAGCAACAGAACCTGTTTTAAACGAATTGTACGATAGTGTAATTTCAGGTAAAGAAGCAGAAATAGTAATTGCAGCCAACAGCAAACCCGATTACCGTGAAAAATTACAAGAAGAATTAGCTGTTTTACAACAAAGTGAATTCTGGCAAACGGGAGCTCAAGTTCGTAAATTAAGACCAACAAAATAATGAAGGTGTTAGACAACATATACAAAGCCCAAGAAAACATCAAAGAAGTTGCCATCCATACGCCTTTGATGAAAAATGAAAACCTGAGTGAAGAATTCTCTGCTCAGGTTTGGCTAAAACGGGAAGATTTACAACCGGTTCGTTCTTATAAATTGAGAGGGGCTTATAATAAAATTGTTTCACTTGAGGATTCAGAAAAACAAAAAGGAGTAGTTTGTGCTAGCGCAGGAAATCACGCACAAGGTGTGGCTTACGCTTGTTATAGACTTCATATAAAAGCTACTATTTTTATGCCTGTTACAACTCCATTGCAAAAAATAAAACAAGTGAAATTATTTGGTAAAGATAAAGTTGAGGTAGTTTTAAAAGGCGATACTTTTGATGAAGCGTTTCACTATGCAAGTCTTTTTTGTAAGGAACAAAATGCAGTTTTTATTCATCCTTTTGATGATGAAAAAGTAATTGCAGGTCAAGGAACTGTAGCTTTAGAATTGTTAGATGATACAAAATTGCCTATTGATTATCTTTTTGTACCAATAGGTGGAGGTGGTTTGGCAGCTGGAGTATCTAAGGTGTTCAGTCAATTAAGTCCAAATACAAAAATTATAGGAGTGGAACCTTTAGGAGCAGCTTCTATGAAAACATCTATGGAAAATGGTAGAAATACAACTTTAGATGATATTGATAAATTTATTGATGGTGCTGCGGTAAAGCGTGTTGGTGAAAAGACTTTCGAAATTTGTAAAAAAAGTTTACATGATGTGGTATTAGTTCCTGAAGGAAAGGTGTGTACCACTATTTTACGTTTGTATAATGAAGAAGCAATAGTGGTAGAACCAGCGGGAGCTTTAACTATTGCGGCTTTAGATTTTTACAAAGAACAAATCAAAGGAAAAAATGTTGTGTGTATTATAAGTGGCAGTAATAATGATATCACCAGAACAGAAGAAATTAAAGAACGTTCACTACTTTATGAAGGATTAAAACATTATTTTATTATTAATTTCCCACAACGACCAGGAGCGTTAAAGGAATTTGTTAGCGAAGTTTTAGGTAAGGAAGATGATATTACTTATTTTCAGTTTTCCAAAAAAAATAATAGAGAAAGTGGACCAGCTGTTGTAGGTATTGAATTAAAGAATAAAAAAGATTTCATAAAAATTGAAGAACAATTAAAACGAAGAAAATTTAATTATCAATACTTGAATGAAAATGTAGATTTATTTACGCACCTAATTCTATAGATTTTAAAATATAATATTACAAAAAAAGCCTAGCCTTACGACTAGGCTTTCTCATACTCAGTAAAGGTTACCAATCAAAACTGAGCTTATTGTACGTCTTCAAACTAAATTGGACTTTTGCTAAGAGAGTATTTAGTTAATAATTCAAAGATAAAAGATTTTTTTGATTAGTTGTTAATTTTGATTTTTGGTACTCATTTCTTCGGTTTATAATAGCCATTTTCTTT
>NZ_JAYRPD010000056.1:0-54073 GCF_041911335.1 Flavobacterium sp. | reverse complement strand
TTTGAAAATTTTTGAAAGTTTTTTCAAAATAAATCATTCTCAGGCACTTTTAAAAATTAAACTTTCGGACGGTAGTGAGTTTAGTTATTAATTCGGACTGGTTGTGGTTTGATTAAAGATTTGAAAACACGATATTACTGGTCTTTTTTGAGTGTCGCCTCAAAGTGTTGTGGTTTGATTAAAGATTTGAAAACACGATATTAAATTACTTGAAGAATTGAAAGCAAAAATAGTTGTGGTTTGATTAAAGATTTGAAAACACGATATTTTTGGAAATGAAATACTTTAATTTCTCAAGTTGTGGTTTGATTAAAGATTTGAAAACACGATATTAGTTTCGATTTAATCTCGTCACGTTTGCCTGTTGTGGTTTGATTAAAGATTTGAAAACACGATATTTTTTCGACTATGTCGCTACCTGCTACGGTAGTTGTGGTTTGATTAAAGATTTGAAAACACGATATTACAAAAAAAGAATGGAGAAATATCAAGAGTGTTGTGGTTTGATTAAAGATTTGAAAACACGATATTCTTTTTTTAACGAGGTAATGTTTATCAGTGTTGTGGTTTGATTAAAGATTTGAAAACACGATATTGCGGAATTCTTAACAGCTTCAAATGCGGTTGTTGTGGTTTGATTAAAGATTTGAAAACACGATATTTAATTCATTTAGCTTTTTGCGTGAAATGTGTTGTGGTTTGATTAAAGATTTGAAAACACGATATTATCTTGACACTCATCTACATAAACAAAATCGTTGTGGTTTGATTAAAGATTTGAAAACACGATATTAAAATTTGTGAATGTTTTAACTTTTGGTCTGTTGTGGTTTGATTAAAGATTTGAAAACACGATATTATAGATGGAATGTGGCAAAGTTATTTTACAGTTGTGGTTTGATTAAAGATTTGAAAACACGATATTGCTTCTTTTAAGTTATTAGTATCAAGCGCTGTTGTGGTTTGATTAAAGATTTGAAAACACGATATTTTTCCTTGACGCATTAATTCGTCTCCTTCTGTTGTGGTTTGATTAAAGATTTGAAAACACGATATTGTACCAAATACTGAAGAGCCAACAAGCGACGTTGTGGTTTGATTAAAGATTTGAAAACACGATATTATTAAACGCGCTGGTTCTCTTTACGAATGTGTTGTGGTTTGATTAAAGATTTGAAAACACGATATTGGTGCCACCTTTATCGATTGACTATCAAGAAATTATCGTGTTATTTATTGATAAAAAATGCTTCTTTTTTGTAGTGATAAGGCAAAATTGAGGCGTTTTTTGTTTTTTAGGGATAGGGCCTGAGGTGTTTGTGCTGTTTAAATTGGATGTAATAAATTAAATCAAGGTGGACAGGTCGCGACCTGTCCGTACGGGGGAAATTAGATTTGATTTTTTAAATTTGAATTTTATTTCTATTTTTGAATTTATATAAGCCATTTTAATAGTATAAGCCATGAAAAATCGCAAAAGAAATCGAATGAAAGGATTCGATTATTCAAGTAATAATTTGTATTTTGTTACAAATTGTGTGAAAAATAATTTGTGTTGTTTAGGAAATGTAATTTCCGATGCTATCGTAGGGACAGGTCGCGACCTGTCCGTACATCATTCCAAAAATCATCATTCCAAAAATCATCATTCCAAAAATCATCATTCCAAAAATCATCATTCCAAAAATCATCATTCTGAAAATCATCATTCTGAAAATCATCATTCTGAAATTAATCCATTTGGAAATGTTGTGATGGAATTGAATTCGTTTGGTTTAATTGTGAAAAATCAAATAGAATGGTTAGAAAATCAATATCCTTATATTTCCATTCATAATTACGTTATTATGCCAAATCATTTTCATTTGATATTGGAAATTGATGGTTCAAAAGTGAATATAAATGAGATTAAAATTAAATCATTATCAAGTTTAATGGGGGCTTTAAAAACGACTTCTTCTAAGCAAATTCGTGATTTTGGTTTTATTGATTTTGCCTGGCATCGTTCTTTTCATGATCATATTATTAGAAATGAAAAGGAATATGATTTGATTTCAAATTACATAGATAGAAATCCACAAAAATGGTTTGAGGATCGATTTTATTCTGGTCAATTAAAACAATTCTAATTGAGTAGGTTGCGGTTCTTTTGGCACTTCGGCTTTACCCCAAAAATTTAAAATATTTCCAAATTGTTTATCGGTTATTCGCAAGACACTCACTTTTCCGAGTGGCGGTAATAAGTTGTGAATTCGTTTTTCGTGCACATCGGCACTTTCACTACTGGCACAATGTCGTACATAAACCGAATATTGCATCATACTAAAACCATCTTTCAAAAGGTTATTTCTAAATCCCGAAGCATTTCTTCGGTCTTTTTTGGTTTCGGTAGGTAAGTCAAAAAATACAAATAACCACATAATACGGTATCCATTTAGTTCCATAATTTGGGATATTTAATTTTTTTTCTATCGCCAGTATAGCATTGTTGTAAAGAACTTGCTGTTTTTTGTAAAGCTACCATTAATGGACTTTTTTCCTCCTTAAAATAAACCGTTCGGGTTAAGATTTGTAAAAGTTCGGCTTTGATTGCTGTATTCAATTCTTGTTCTGAATAGTTTTGCATGATTTCGGCAACTTTTTCATCTACAATTGGTCGGAAAGGTTCCATTATGTCATCAGCCAAAGCAAAAGCATTATATTTACTTTTGTGATGTATTCCTAAGGTATTCAATAATCCACTTCCTGAAAGCGCTCTTGCGGTTGCAGCTCTTAATATGGCATAACCATAGTTTAAGAAATTATTAGGATAATCTCCAAATCGTTCTCTTTTGAAGTTGTGTTCAAAAAAAGATTTCCAATAAAAGTTAGCGGCTACTCCTTCCATGTTAGCGCTATCACCGCTTAATACTTTAGATGCTAAAAATTCAAAATTATTATTCTTAGATGTGATTTTTTGGAGTAATATTCCTTGATTCGTAATTTTTTCTATAATCGTTTGTTGCCAAAGTTGCTTTTTTAGTGGAGCACTAGCATTAATTTGATTTTTAAAAATTTCTTGTTGGATGTGATGGCTGTTGAGGTTTAAGAACATTCCATTTGGCAAATGGTTGGTGTTACAAATAATAACAGCTGTATTGTTATCAATTAATAAGTTTAAAGCAGGAATGCTCAAATATATTTCTGGATGATCTATAACTAAGTAGCCAATATCTTCAATTGGAATTGTACTTTCTCTTGTTTCGGTTTTAATTACAAGCTGTAGATTTTTAGTAGAAATTGAAGCTTTGTTTTCTAAGAGTATTGATTTTTTTAGCATTTTCTAGGATATTTTTAATTTAAAGTATTAAAAATTAAGCGATTAAGCGCTTAATAGCCTTTGAAATGCAAAAAAAGCAGATGAAAGTTTCTTTTTAACTTTTTAAAAGAAGTACAAGTTTTAAAATCGTAAGATAGCTTTTAAATTATTTTTGTATCATTTTTGTATTTTTACCAACAATTCAAGGCTATGAAAATCAAAATATCTTTTTTCTTTCTTCTTTTCTCTTTGTTCTCATTAGGGCAAGTGCCGCATTGTGGCTTTGATTTTACCTCTTATTTAGTAGTAAAAGTTCATGAAGAAGGAAAATCAGATAATATTCCCGATTTGAAAATTACTTTGGTCAACGAAAAAGGTGAAGAAGTCATCAACGAGAATAATAAATACAGTTGGAAGTACGGCAACCAAGCTTTGGTTTTTACTCGAAATCATTTAATAAGTAAACCAAACGAACCCGAAAAATGGTTTTTTCCGTATTCGGGAGATACCTATTTACTTTCGGTAACGAATACGTTTCCTGCGGAAGAATTTTACATTAAAATTGAAGATACTAAAGGAAAGTTCAAAGAGCAATTAGTCCAATTGCAAGCTTTTAATATGTATATTTTATGTTCGAGTGAAAACGAACGCCAAGCCAGAACTTTCGGACCTAGAAGTAATAATCCGATTGAAGTGATTTTGGAGAGAAAATAAAAAAACACCTCAAAAAAGGTGTTTACTAAATTAATTACCGTTGTTAACAGCAATAACTTTTAAAGTTTTGTTACCAGCAGGCAATTCCCAATCTACTTGATCGTTTACTTTAAACCCAATAATCGCCACGCTAAGCGGAACTAGTACAGAATATTTACTTTCTTTGATATTCGCCTGAGAAGGTAAAACGATTTGAAATTTCATTTGTTTTTGAGTGCTCATATCTTCAATAGTTACCTCCGAGTTAATTCGGATAACATCGTTTACAATGGCATTATCTTCTACAATATTACCTCTGTCTAATTCTTGAGTTAACAGATTGATTTCTTTAGCACTCGTAGCTGAAAGATTACTTTTAGTAATTTTTTTAAGCAGCTTATGATCGCTTGATGTAAATGTTGGTATTGGTTTCATATTATTTTAATTTAAGAATATTGTTTCTTTATCTAATGTTTTGTTTTTGGTTTCTGGATTGGTAAAATAAATTTCTTTAAAGTTTAAGTTGGTGTTATAATTTACTCGTTTAAAGAAAGTTTCTGCTGTAACTTGGTCAGGGGCTTCAAATCCGCAAGCTCCAATGAATTCAGCTACCGCTTTCAAAGTGTTTTTATGGAAATTTGCTACACGAACGCGTTTATCAGTAATGTCTAAACCTTTGTAAAGTGATTTGTCTTGCGTTGCGATACCAACCGGACATTTTCCGCTATCGCATTGTAAGGCTTGAATGCAACCTAAGGCAAACATCATTCCGCGAGCGCTGTAACAAGCATCGGCACCTAAAGACATGTTTTTAGCAATATCAAAAGCGGATATGATTTTTCCTGAAGCTAGTATTTTAATTTCGCTTCGTAAACCATAATCTAACAACGATTTGTGAGCAAATACTAAGGCATCCGATAACGCCATTCCCATATAATCGATGAATTCAAGTGGAGCAGCTCCTGTTCCTCCTTCAGCACCATCAATAGTAATGAAATCAGGAAGGATATTGGTAATTAACATCGCCTCTAAGATTTCGGTAAACTCTTCTTTTTTACCGATACAAATCTTAAATCCAACCGGTTTTCCATTAGACAAGTTTCGCAATTTTTGTATGAAATATAACAACTCAGTAGCATTAGAAAATGCGGTATGTGCTGATGGCGAATGAACGGTTGTGTGCGGTTCTAAGGCTCTAATTCGGGCAATTTCCGGTGTGTTTTTTTCAGCTGGAAGTAAGCCACCATGACCTGGTTTTGCACCTTGCGATAGTTTAATTTCAATCATTTTCACTTCTTTTAAATTGGCTTTTTCTACAAAAAGAGCGTCATTGAAGTGTCCTTTTCCATCTCTACAACCAAAATATCCTGTTCCAATTTGCCAAATCAAATCGCCTCCTTTTAAATGGTAATCACTGATTCCGCCTTCTCCTGTATTGTGAGCGAAATTCCCCATTTTAGCTCCTTCATTTAGAGAAGAAATAGCGGTTTTACTCAAAGCACCATAACTCATTGCACTAATATTGAAAATACTAGCACTATACGGTTTTGAACATTGCGAATTTCCAATGGTTATTCGGAATTGACTGAAATCGTTCTTTTTAGGATAAATCGAATGCGCTGCCCATTCATAACCAATTCTATTGGGCTCGTCTTGCATTCCAAACGAAATAGTTTGTTTTTGGTTCTTCGCTCTTTGATATACGATGGAACGTTGTCTTCTGTTAAAAGGTTTTCCATCCAATTCACCTTCAAAAAAGTATTGGCGAAATTCAGGGCGAACCGATTCAAATAAATAACGTAAACGTCCTATTAATGGATAATTTCTTCGTACCGAATGCTTAGATTGAAAGCTGTCGATAGTTACTAGAACAAGCATTAATAAAGGAGCAGATAGAAAAATTGGGTGCACTTTATAGTAGGCAACCAAAAAAAGAGTTCCCATCAAAAATGATAACGTGACTAACCAAATTATATGGCGTGCATATAATTTTCCCAAAAGTTTTTTTTGCGACATGATGTTAGAATTAAAAAAAATAATGATTACAGAAGATACTTCTGAAATGAATAGAAAATGTTTTAAGTAAAAATCCTCCGTCTGAGAATTAGGAATAGGATAGACGGAGGCCTAATTGATAAAGGCCTTGCTGTGTGTAAATGCTACTACTTTTGTAATAGTATTTGAAATTAAAGTGATATTTGAAACTAGGTATTTCAAAATGAATAGGTTTAATTTGGGTACAAAGTTAAGGAAACTAACGAGATAAAAAAATTACTTCCACTTAATATTACACCCAATACTCGGTTTCTGTTCTGGATTAATTAATCGATTCATCACCACACCATCAATAGCGCTTCGTAAATCAGAACCACTTAACGGAATACCATTTCCTGGTCGGCTGTCGTCTAATTGTCCACGGTAAACCAACTTATTTTGATTGTCAAAAAGATAAAAATCAGGCGTACAAGCCGCATCGTAGGCTTTGGCTACTTCTTGTGTTTCGTCATATAAATACGGAAATTCAAATCCGTTTTCAAAGGCAAATTCGGTCATTAATTCAGGAGCATCTTGCGGATATTTGACTACATCGTTGCTAGATATCGCGACAAAACCAATGCCTTGCACACGATAATCGTTTACTACACGAATTACCTCGTCCATCACATGATGCACAAACGGACAATGATTGCAAATAAACATTACGACCGTTCCTTTTTCACCTTTGCAATCAGCAAACGTTTTAAAATCGGTAGCATTAGTATCTTTCAAATTGAAATCAGGAGCAATGGTGCCTAACGGTAACATGTTAGAAGGAGTTTGAGCCATTTTGAAATTAGAATTTAGAAATTAGAATTTTGAATATATTTAATTGTTTTTTGGAACACAGATGACACAGATTTGAGAAATTTACACCGATTTTTTTAATTTTTAATTTCTTCAATCCGTGTTCCTGAATAAATTTTTTAAAATTGTTCTTGAACTTGTCTTTGTTCTTGAACTTATTCTTGCTAATTATACGCACCAAATCTTTTATTGTTACAAAATGCGTCAATACTTTTTTTTTGGGATTCCATTTTCTTACTTTTGCACAACAACACAACACACTATGTACAAAATCTTCATTCGTCCGTTACTTTTCTGTTTCGATCCAGAAAAAGTGCATTATTTTACCTTTTCATTAATTCGTTTTTTGAATAAAATTCCAGGTTTTTCAAGCTTATTTCAATCGCTTTACGAAGTAAAAGATGCTCGTTTAGAAAGAGAAGTTTTCGGAATTAAATTTAAAAATCCGGTTGGTTTAGCGGCAGGATTTGATAAAGATGCGAAGTTATATCAAGAGTTGTCAAACTTTGGTTTCGGATTTATTGAAATTGGAACGTTAACGCCTATTGGACAAGAAGGAAATCCTAAAAAACGTTTGTTTCGCTTAAAAGAAGACAATGCGATTATCAACCGAATGGGTTTCAATAATGGTGGTGTTAAAGAAGCAGTAGAACGTTTGAAACAAAATAAAGGCGTTTTAATTGGTGGAAACATTGGAAAAAATAAAGTTACGCCAAACGAAGAAGCGGTTAAGGATTACGAAATCTGTTTTGAAGCTTTGTTTCCGTATGTAGATTATTTTGTGGTGAATGTGAGTTCGCCAAACACACCAAATCTTCGCGAATTACAAGATAAAAAACCTTTGACGGAGTTATTGCAAACACTTCAAAATCAAAACAACGCAAAACCGAAACAAAAGCCAATTTTACTAAAAATCGCTCCCGATTTGACCGATGAACAACTTTTGGACATCATTGATATTGTAAACGAAACTAAAATTGCTGGCGTAATTGCTACGAATACGACAATTTCTCGCGAAGGTTTACAATCGGAAAACAAATCTGAAATGGGTGGTTTGTCTGGAAAACCATTAACCAAACGCTCTACAGAAGTGATTCGTTTTCTTTCGGAAAAAAGTAATAAGTCGTTCCCAATTATTGGAGTAGGAGGAATTCACACCGCAGAAGATGCGATTGAAAAGTTGAATGCTGGTGCAAGTTTGGTGCAGCTTTATACTGGATTTATTTACGAAGGTCCAGCTCTAGTGAAAGCGATTAACAAAAAGATTTTGGAAAACAGCTAAAATCCCTATCTTTGAAGCTATGAACGAAATCAAAATTATCGAGTGTCCGCGCGATGCCATGCAAGGTATCAAACCGTTTATTCCTACCGAAAGAAAGGTAAAATACATCCAATCGTTATTGCGTGTAGGCTTTGATACTATTGATTTTGGAAGTTTTGTTTCGCCAAAAGCGATTCCGCAAATGCAAGATACGGTTGAGGTATTAGCGCAATTGGATTTGTCTGCCACTAATAGCAAATTATTAGCGATTATTGCCAATACACAAGGTGCTCAAAATGCATCTGTTCATAAAGAAATTCAATATTTAGGTTTTCCATTTTCGATTTCGGAGAATTTTCAAATGCGAAATACCCATAAAACTATTGCGGAAAGTTTAATTACGTTGCAAGAGATTTTAGAAATCGCTGATAAATCCAACAAAGAAGTCGTGACTTACATTTCAATGGGTTTTGGAAATCCGTATGGAGATCCTTGGAATGTTGAAATTGTAGGAGAATGGACTGAAAAATTAGCGAATATGGGGGTGAAAATCCTTTCGCTTTCTGATACCGTTGGAAGTTCCACTCCAGAAGTAATTGATTATTTGTTTTCTAATTTGATTCCGAAATATCCAAACATTGAATTTGGTGCGCATCTTCATACTACGCCAGACAAATGGTTTGAAAAAATTGATGCGGCTTACAACGCAGGTTGTCGTCGTTATGATGGCGCGATTCAAGGTTTTGGTGGTTGTCCCATGGCAAAAGACGATTTGACAGGAAACATGCCAACAGAAAAATTATTGTCGTATTTCACTACTAAAAGAGAAAACACGAATACCAGTCCAATGAGCTTTGAAAGTGCTTATAATGAAGCGACTAAACTATTTGGCGAATTTCATTAAGCTGTTTTTCTTCGTTTAAAGGCTTTATAAATTTCTACCCAAAGTACCGAAATACTTCCCACTAAAACACATAATCCTATTTGGGAACCACTTACCATTTCGAACAAGAAGAAGTTTGAAAATGCAGGAATAAACAACAATAATCCTGTCAATACGATGGTTACTCCAATAATCAATCCTACCAAATTATTTTTGTATTGAATCGTTTTGAAAATGGAATAATAAAACGAACGATTCGCCAATGTTAATACTATATTTGAAGTGATTAAAGTTAAGAAAATCAAAGTTCTAGTACCGTTTTCTGACATGTTTTCTCCAATAGCATATTGATAAATGTACAGTAATCCTAAAGTAATGACTAATCCTTGAATGATGCTAATCAAAACTTCTTTGAAATTAAAGAATGTTGTGGTTAGTGGTCTTGGTTTTTGTAGCATGAGATTATCTTCCATCGGTTCATTTTCGTAGATAATGGAGCAAGTTGGTCCCATGATAATTTCCAAGAAAATAATGTGGACTGGTGTGAAAATATTTGGATACATCCAACCCAAAGCCAACGGAATAAACACAATTAATATAATCGGAATATGAATAGAAATGATGTATTGAATCGCTTTTTTAAGGTTGAGGTAAATTTTTCTTCCCATAGCAATAGCATCCGTCATTCGTTCGAAATTGTCGTCGATTAGAATTAAATTGGCGGCTTGTTTGGCGATTTCAGTACCTTTTTTGCCCATAGCAATTCCGATGTGTGCCGATTTTAAAGCGGGTCCGTCATTTACACCATCGCCTGTCATGGCTACGATTTGATTATTACCTTTTAAAGCTTTGATGATTCTTAGTTTTGCTTCTGGAAACATTCTGGTGAAAATAGCGGTTTCCATTACTTTTTCTTTCAAAGTCGCTTCATCCATTACCATTAATTCATTGCCATTCAATACTTTATCGGCGTTTTTGAACCCGACCTGTTTTGCGATGGTTGAAGTCGTTTCAGCATTATCACCGGTTACGATTTTTACTTGAATTCCTGCTTTGTAAAACGTTTCAAAAACCGCTTGAATGTTATGTTTTGGTGGATCGTAAAACGCTACTAATCCTTTAAAATGAAACTTTAATTCTTGTTGGGTAGCTGGATAATCCGTTCCTTCAAAGTCAGAAACACCCACGCCTAAAACTCGGAATCCTTTTTGCATCATGGTTTTCATTGCTTCAAAAATCTGATTTTTTTCAGCTTCACTTAAATAACTAACCGCTATTAATGCTTCTGGAGCGCCTTTCGCTGCAATGATTTTTTTACCCGATTCGTTTTCGAAAACGTGTGTCATCATTGGTGGTTTTCCACCTAAAGGATATTCGTGAACCATTTTAAAATGAGGTCGTTCGTCTTCGCTTTCAAAATTAGAATACGCTTCATGTATCGCAATTTCCATCGCATCAAACGGAATGGGTTCACTCGACCACATGGCGTAATTCAAGACTTCTTCTGCTTCGGGATTTAGTTTTTGAGAAGTTTCTATTGTCGAATTGGATTTAAAAAGATACAATTCGGCTAAACTCATTCTGTTTTCAGTAATCGTTCCCGTTTTGTCGGTGCAAATTACGGTGGCGCTTCCAAGAGTTTCAACGGTTTTGGTTTGTTTGGTAATGATTCCCATTTTCATCAAACGCCAAGCACCAAGAGCCATAAAAGTGGTGAAGGCTACCGGAATTTCCTCTGGAATAACGCTCATTGCCAAGGTTAAAGCCTTCAATAAACTGTCTAAAACCAATCTTGAATTATAGTAATTTATCGCCCAAACGACTGCAAAAATCACCAAACCGATAATTGACATTTTGGTAACGAAATTCCCAATTTGAATTTGCAAAGGTGTTTTTTCTTCTTCAATCGCATTCAAACTCGAACCAATTTTTCCTAATTGCGTTTTATTTCCAATAGCTGTTACTTCACAAATCGCTAAACCAGAAGCTACAATTGTGCCTTGAAAAACTTGTTTGTCTTCGGATTCATTTGACTTGAATACGGCTAAAGATTCACCTGTTAGTATAGATTCATTTACCGAAAAATCGTTGGATGAAAGAATAATTCCATCAGCAGGAATAAAAGCACCTTCTTCTAGTTGAACACAATCACCAATTACAATTTCTTCGGTTGGAATTTCGATTAATTGACTGTTTCGAATGACTTTACATTTTGGTTGGGTTAGTTTTTTTAAAGCTTCAATGGCATTACGACTTCTAGATTCTTGAAAAACCGAAATTGCCATAACAAAAACAATTGCAAAAGTCATGAAAATACCATCGCCATAATCTCCAGTTATGAAATAAATACTGGTAGCGGTCAATAATAAAAGAAACATGGGTTCTTTTACAATATCTAAAATGGAGTTCAGAAAATGGTTTTTTTTCTGGTGTTCGACAGAATTAGTGCCGAACTTTTTTGCGGATTCTATTACTTCTGAATCGGTTAGGCCTGTACTTGTTTTTTTAGAATCGCTCATTGAAGATGAAAAATTAATATGCAAGTTACATAATTTATTCTTAAAAGAGATAGATTATTTGGCTAATTTTTACTATATTTGCACGCAATTTAACAACAACTACAAATTGCACCATGAAAGCACACACAACTAAAATCGTTGGCGAAGGTCTTACTTACGACGATGTTTTGCTTATTCCAAATTATTCAGAAATTTTACCTCGCGAAGTTAGTATTCAATCGAAGTTTTCGAGAAATATTACGTTGAATGTTCCTATCGTTTCCGCAGCAATGGACACGGTTACCGAAAGTTCTATGGCAATTGCTATGGCACAAGAAGGCGGAATTGGCGTTTTACATAAAAACATGACGATTGAGCAACAAGCTGCAAAAGTAAAGAAAGTAAAACGTGCGGAAAGCGGTATGATTATCGATCCAGTAACGTTGCCTTTAACAGCTACGGTTGGTGATGCGAAAATGGCAATGAAAGAATTTAGTATTGGCGGAATTCCAGTAGTAGATGAAAACGGAATTTTAAAAGGAATTGTAACGAATAGAGATTTACGTTTCGAAAAAGTAAATTCACGTTCGATTTTAGAGGTAATGACTTCTGAAAATTTAGTAACGGCTGCTCAAGGAACCACTTTACATGAAGCAGAAGATATTCTTCAAGAAAATAAAATTGAAAAATTACCTGTAGTTGATAACAACAATAAATTAGTTGGTTTAATTACGTTTAGAGATATTACGAAGCTTACTCAGAAACCAATTGCTAATAAAGATAAATTTGGTCGTTTGCGAGTTGCTGCGGCTTTAGGTGTTACGGCTGATGCAGTAGATAGAGCAACAGCATTAGTAAATGCGGGAGTTGATGCAGTAATTATCGATACCGCTCATGGACATACAAAAGGTGTGGTGGATGTATTAAAAGCTGTAAAAGCAAAATTCCCAGAATTAGATGTAGTAGTGGGTAACATTGCTACTCCAGAAGCAGCATTATATTTGGCTCAAAACGGAGCTGATGCGGTTAAAGTTGGAATTGGTCCAGGTTCGATTTGTACAACAAGAGTTGTAGCTGGAGTTGGATTTCCTCAATTTTCAGCGGTTTTAGAAGTAGCTGCAGCTTTAAAAGGTTCAGGAGTTCCAGTTATTGCTGATGGTGGAATTCGTTACACAGGTGATATCCCTAAAGCTATTGCTGCGGGTGCTGATTGTGTAATGTTAGGTTCGTTATTAGCAGGAACAAAAGAATCTCCAGGAGAAACCATTATTTTTGAAGGAAGAAAATTCAAATCATATCGTGGAATGGGTTCTGTTGAAGCGATGCAAAAAGGTTCAAAAGACCGTTATTTCCAAGATGTAGAAGACGATGTGAAGAAATTAGTTCCAGAAGGCATTGTAGGTCGTGTTCCTTACAAAGGTGAATTAAACGAAAGCATGCAACAATTTATCGGTGGTTTAAGAGCCGGAATGGGATATTGTGGTGCAAAAGATATTCCAACCTTACAAGAAAATGGACGTTTCATTAGAATTACAGCGAGTGGAATTGGCGAGAGTCACCCACACAACGTAACGATTACGAAAGAAGCTCCGAATTATTCGAGATAAAAAAGTGTTCAATGCTCAGTGAGTAGTGTTCAGTAAAAATAAAAACCTGATAGTTGTTAGCTATCAGGTTTTTTGTGCTTAAAAATGAACACGAATTTCACTAATTTACACCAATTAATTCGTGCTAATTCGTGAAATTTGTGTTTAATTACTTCGCTCCAAACAATTGAACGGCATAAATTTTCTTGTTTTCCCAATCGATGCTAAAACCTATTTCAGTGTAGAAATATTGATGGTCTAAAATGTTTTTTAAATGATTGGGTGATTTTTTCCACAGATTGAACATTTTTAAGGCTAAAGCGTCTAAATCGGTTTCAGTGTAAATTTGGTCTTTAATACTAGTAAATAATAGATTTTCACCCACTAAAACAAACGAATTTCCGCCATAGAAATACACGCGCTCTTTTGGTGTTTCTTTTTTTATCACTGTTTGTTCGTGTGATAAAGTTTGTGCTTTTGCGATGTATTTGGCATGGTCGTCTGCGGCTTTTTTTAAATAAATATCCAAACCAAGTAATTTTCTGTCGTTATTGGAACGTTCTTCGTTTATTAATTTATATAGTTTAGTTTTTAGCTTCTCTAAATCAATTTTGTTTTGATTTTGGCTGAAACTTAAAGTGGAAATTAAGAGTAGGAATAGGGTGATTTGGGGTTTCATGTTAGTTTGGATTTTTTATAATAACTCGTTTAAGTTACAGATTATTGCATTTTTTACAGAAATCTGATTTAATTTGTTCATTTCTCAAAAGATTGAAGTTTTCTTTTTGCCATTCGCACCATTCTTTTTTATTCAGCTGATAGACTTTGTTTAAAATTTGTTGATTGGTTTTTACATCGTTTTCATCAAAGAATAGAGTTAACGTTTGCGCTAATAATAATGCTTCTTCTTTTGAAAATGTAGGCTTATTCATTTCGGCTTTGAGTAAAGCAATACTATAATTATAAACACTCCAATGATTGACAAATAAAGCCAAATTCATTCTATCTTCTTTTGTTTTTATATTCGATTTAAAACTCATGTAAACTCTATCGAAATAACGATTGATGTTCTTATAATCGTTGATATGATTGCTATAATAAAGTAAAATGTAATCGAAATTGGATTGAAGTTTTTTATTTTCTTTTAAAGTTATGAATTTATTTTCTATTGACGCCGGCTTACTAACATTCGTAAGTTTAGAAATATTAATATCCCATTTTTCAAGCAATTCAGTATTAATTCTACAATAAAGAATTAGTAAATTCAGTTGCGTGTTTTTTGGTAGGGATTCAAATTTTTCTAACCAAATTTTAAGAAATTGTGTCGTTTTAAAAAAATCTTGTTTAAAATTTTTACATATTACTGCCGTTGCATTTTGAACTAATTTAGGATTTGTTTTTATTTCATTAAAAACCATTTCATCAAAAATACTAGCACTGTATTCCAAAGTATACATTTTTGAAAGTGCTAAATTCGCCTTTTTATAATCCTTATCATAAATAGCAGTTCTTAGATTTAAGTCATATAAAGAACTTAAATAATCTTCATTTGACAACGAATCTTTATTGATTTCTCCATAATAATTGACAACCAATTTAGAAACTCTTTGGTCATTTAAATACGTTTCAAACTCCTTGTTTTTTATATTGATGTAATCTCTAATTTCATTTTTGGGTTTACTTGCTAAATATTCCATGTTTTCCATAGCTAATTGAATGTAGCATTTTTCCCAGTTTTCTTCAGCTATAACCAAAGAAGGTTTTACTTTTATATTTAAAGAATCTTTTGCAAATTTTTCGATAGCAATTGCTCTGCTGTCATGTAACTTTTTGTTTGAAATTTCATTTCCTTCCACGGAACTATAACTATATATTTGAGTGGAATGAACTTTATCATATAATTTATAGTAATTTTCATTATTTGATTTTACTTTGTTTTTGTCAAATTCAAATAAAATTTCTTCAGTATATATGATTCCTTTATTACTCAAACTTGTATCATTTGTTTGTTCAATGATTGGTTCTAATGGAAATAAATCAATGGTTTTTGATTTTATTTGTAAAGGCACAACATATTCGCAAGCGCAATTATCAAAAATCAAAATTACATTAGCGACAATTTCTTTTCCTAAAAGATGACTTGGAACTTTTCCAACTTTAGTGATTAACTTGTATTCGTTTTGAGCGGTGTTGTTTTTTAATAATTCTTCTCTGTAAATAGGTTCAGACATTACGCCATCATAAATTGGAGAGAAGTCAAAAGTATTTGGTTTGTTGCAACTCATTTGCTCTTTTTCAACAAAATCAATTGCAATTCCATCTTTTGGTTCAGAAAACATCAATTCAAATTCCTGTTTGTCATGATAATACAGAATGACATTTTCACCTTCTATTGCAATATTATTTCCAATATGTAGTTTTGTTCCAAAATCAATCGGTCTACATTTTTTATTCTTTTCTTCAACTCCAAATGCATTTTCAGAGAGTTGATTTGGTATTTGAATTCCTTTTATCCCAAAAACGTGAGTAGCGTAAATCCTATTTCTTTTTATATCAATAAAAAAACCTAAATCGGCTGCATCAAAATCTTTGTTAGTTATGTTTTTGTAATGAGGTGGCGAATTTTTCCACTGATTGAAAATCGTTTGAGCTAATTTATCTAATTCTTTATCGCTATATTTTTCTTGTTTAATAGAAGTAAATAAAATGTTTTCACCAAATCCACTAAACTTTTTTCCACCATAAAAAATAACTCGATCACTTGGATTCTTCTTTTTTACATCTTTCTGTTCGTGCGATAAAAAACCTAATTTCTTTAAATATAGACTATGGTCTTCTGCAGCCTTAAGAAGAAAAGTGTCTTTTTCGAATTCTTTTAATTTTAGTGATTTCCTGTGATTGTTTATTAAAAAACTCACTTTTGAATTTAACTTTTTAAAGTCAATTTCAACTTCTTGTTGTGAGAAAATTGAAATGGAAAATAGAAAAGATACAAATAGAAAAAATTTACTCATAGATTTTGGTTTGATGTCTAATTAATGCCAACTTTCATGCCAAAAAATCCAAGAGATTCCTTCGGAATGACAAAGTTGTGGATAACTGAATACTGTGACTGATCACTAAAAAATTATCCCTTCAAAAACTCATTGATTTTCTTCCTATCACCAGCAATCCATAAAATGTCATCGGATTCTAAAACAAGGTGCGATTCTGGATTTAGAATACGTTTTCCGTTACGTTCGATTCCTACGATGATGCCGTGTGTTTTTTCTCTAATTTGAGATTCTCGGATGCTTTTTCCGATGCAAACACGGTTTTTAAGTTCTAATTGTTGTAAAATGATGTCTTCTTTTTCTGTGGCTTCTGGAGCGTCGATTTCGTGTTTGTCTAAGTAGTTTTTGAATAGTTTTACTTGTTCGTCTGTACCAATTACATTGATTTCGTCACCAGGGAATAAGCGTTCGGTTCTAATTGGAATATTAATCGTAACATCACCACGTTTAATAGAAGCGATATTGATTCCAAATTGCTCTCTAATTTTTAATTCTTCTAAGGTTTTTCCAGCTAAATTGGAAGCTGTAGCAATTTCAAAATCTGCCATGTGTCCATCCCAAGGCGATAACACATTTTGACGTTTGTTGGCTTGTTTTGTAATTTCTCTATCGTTGAAATTTCTCAAGAAATGGCTTTCAATTTTGTTGTAAAACGCATGTAATCTTTTTGGGAATAAGATATAGGAAACGATTCCAATAACTAAGGCAATAATAGCAATTACTGGAGAGAAAAATTCATTCAATACAAATCCCATATAGAAAAGCGAAAGTGCAATTCTAAAGAAAACTAATACGATAATTGGACCTTGATATTTTCTTACTTGCATTAATTCTTGCACTTGTTCTACGGCCACTCTTCTAAGCGATAAAGCCCATAAAAAAGGAGATAAAATCACAACTGTTATTAATGCTGCGATAGCATTTCCAAAGCGCGAATCTTCCACCAATGGCAGAATATATTTCGACGAAAGTAAAATAATCGCCACAATAATAATCGAGTGAATAATTACCTGAGTCAAGTAGGCGCGAAGTACAATTTGCCATGTACTAACCGATTTAATTGCTTCGGTATTGGCGCTGTAGCGTTCTATTTTTTTCACCCAACGTCTTGGTAGTTTTTTCTCTAAATATGATGAAAATGGTGTTGAAAATTTCACCATGAAAGGCGTTGTAAAGGTGGTGATGGCTGAAACAGCTACCACAATTGGATATAAGAAATCGCTTGTTACATTTAACGTCATTCCTAAAGTTGCAATGATGAACGAAAACTCGCCAATTTGCGATAAACTCATTCCGGTTTGAATGGATTGTTTCAACGGTTGTCCCGAAAATAATGCGCCAATGGTAGCACTTAATGATTGTCCTAAGATAACAACCAACGTTAAAATAGCTACAGGAAATCCGTATTTTACTAACATTTCAGGATCTATCAACATACCGACCGATACGAAGAAAACGGCACCAAATAAATCTTTTACAGGTTTTACCAAATGTTCAATGTGTTCGGCTTGTGTGGTTTCGGCAATAATAGAACCCATGATAAAAGCACCAAGAGCAGGAGAGAAGCCTACGTTTGCAGCGAATAAAACCATTAATAGACATAATGCTAGCGAAATAATCAACAACATTTCGTCAGTTAAAAGATGTTTGGCTTTTTTTAGTAATGTTGGAATGAAGAAAATCCCTGCTACAAACCAAATTGTCAAAAAGAAAACTAGTTTTAATACTGATTGTAACAATTCAGTTCCTGAAAATTGTTGACTTACCGCAACGGTTGATAATAAAACCATCATTAAAATGGCTAAAATATCTTGTACAATCAACGCTCCGATTACATTTCCAGCGAATTTTTGTGTTTTTACTCCAAGTTCGTCAAAAGTTTTTAAGATAATGGTTGTGGAAGAAATGGATAAAATAACGCCTAAAAACAAACTGTTCATTTTGCCCCAATCCATTAGTTGTCCTACGAAATAACCCAAGGCTACCATTGAGATGATTTGGGTTAAAGCGGTTATGGAAGCTGTTCCGCCGACTTTCATTAGTTTCTTGAAACTAAATTCGAGTCCAAGACTAAACAAGAGGAAAATAACTCCAATTTCTGCCCAAACCTTTACACTATTCATGTCTTTAACTGTTGGGAAGAAATCTGATTCGCTACCAGCTAAAAATCCAGCTACTAAATAACCTAAAACGAGCGGTTGTTTTAATAGTCTAAAAATTAGCACTGCTATGGCTGCTGTTACAAGAATTAATCCTAGATCGCTAATTAAATCAGGAATGTGTAAGGTGGTTGAGGAAAGAAATATTGGCATATATTTGAATTTTGACTAAAGTAAAAAAAAATCTGCTTTTACCAAAATGATAAAAGCAGATTTGTTATAAATATGATATGCTTATTGAGAGATTAAATCCCCAAATAGTTACTAGGTGTAATTTGCATTAATTCCGCTCTCACTTCTTCAGAAACGTTTAAAGTTCCGATGAAATTATGAATCGCTTCTTTGTTAATTACAGTGTTGGTTCTAGTTAAGTCTTTTAAAGCTTCGTACGGATTTGGATAGCCTTCACGACGTAAAATCGTTTGAATAGCTTCTGCAACTACCGCCCAGTTTTTCTCTAAATCTTCTGCGAATTTGTCTTCGTTTAACAACAATTTGTTCAATCCTTTTAAAGTAGCTTCAAAGGCAATTAAAGTGTGTCCCATTGGTACGCCAATATTACGTAAAACCGTACTATCTGTTAAATCGCGTTGCAATCTTGATATAGGTAATTTTGCTGAAAGATGTTCGAAAATTGCATTGGCAATCCCTAAATTTCCTTCCGAATTTTCAAAATCGATTGGGTTTACTTTATGTGGCATGGCAGAAGAACCAATTTCCCCTGCTTTGATTTTTTGTTTGAAATAATCCATTGAAACATAGGTCCAAATGTCTCTGTCTAAATCGATTAAAATCGTATTAATGCGTTTTAAAGCATCAAAAAAGGCTGCAAAATGGTCGTAATGTTCAATTTGTGTCGTTGGGAATGAATGGTGTAGCCCTAAACTGTTTTCTACGAAATCAGTTCCAAATTTTCTCCAATCCGTGTTTGGATACGCTACTTTGTGTGCGTTGTAATTTCCAGTTGCGCCACCAAATTTAGCTGCAAACGGAACATTGAATAACAAACGCATTTGCTCTTCTAAACGCTCTACGAAAACTAAAATTTCTTTTCCTAAGCGAGTAGGAGAGGCTGGTTGACCGTGTGTTCTGGCTAACATTGGAACGTCTTTCCATTCCATTGCTAATTCTTTTAATTTTGCAATTACGCTTACTAAACCTGGTAAATATACATTTTCAAACGCTTCTTTTGTCGAAAGAGGAATTGCGGTATTGTTGATATCTTGAGAAGTCAATCCGAAATGGATAAACTCTTTGTATTCTTGTAATCCTAAACCGTCGAATTTCGATTTGATGAAATATTCCACCGCTTTTACATCGTGATTCGTTGTTTTTTCGGTTTCTTTAATCCAAAGGGCATCTTCGGTAGAAAAGTTTTTGTAAATGGCTCTTAAAGAATCGTAAATCGATTTGTCAATTTTGGCTAATTGAGGTACATCAGCTTCGCGCAAAGCAATAAAATATTCAACCTCTACCAAAACGCGGTATTTAATTAAGGCTTCTTCAGAAAAATAAGGAGATAATGAAATAGTTTTGCTTCTATAACGACCATCAATTGGCGAAATAGCATTTAATTCTGTTAATTGCATTTTGTTGTGTGTTGTTTAAAGAAGTGCAAATTTAGTAATTAGTGATTAGTTATGAGTAATTAGTTTCGAGTTTTTTACTTTAAATTTAAAAGTTCTTCTTTTATAATTTTCATTCCTTCAACGGCGGTTAGTGGTAATACTTTCAACTCATTTGGCAAATCATAAATGGTAGCTGGATTTGGATCGATGTAATAAACTGGGACGTTTTGGTTCACATAATTCATCAATCCAGCGGCAGGATAGACTTGTAATGAAGTTCCGATGATAATTAAAATATCAGCCGTTTCTACTACATCAATAGCGTGTTCAATCATCGGAACATCCTCGCCAAACCAAACAATATGAGGTCGTAATTGGTTGCCTTCTAAATCATAATCGCCCAGATTTAAATCTTGTTTCCAATCGATTACAAAGTCTTCGTTTGAAATGCTTCGCACTTTTAATAATTCGCCATGTAGATGAATCACTTTGTTGCTACCTGCTCTTTCGTGTAAGTCGTCAACGTTTTGGGTTATGATGTGAATGTCGAAATGTGCTTCTAATTCGGCTAGAATTTCGTGAGCTTTGTTGGGTATAACTGTTAAAAGTTGTGCTCTTCTTTTGTTGTAAAAGTCCAATACTAATTCGGCATTTTTCTTCCAACCCAATGGTGAAGCTACTTCCATAATATCATGGCCTTCCCACAAGCCATCTGCATCTCGGAATGTTTTGATTCCGCTTTCGGCACTAATTCCAGCACCTGTTAGTACTACAATTTTTTTCATTTTTCTTTTGCAATTTTAAAAAACAAATGCGCCATAAAGACGCATTTGAATATTATACTTTTCCTAAGGTATAGAGTTGTTCCATTGTTGGACCAGCGCTTCCGCCAGCTGGTTCTAATGTAATTCCGAAAGCTTGTGCTTCATTTGCGTTTTCTACTTTAATTACTTTTGTAGAACTTGTAGCATACGAATCAAGCAATCCAATACTTGTAGGTGTTAAAACAGGTTCTAATTTTAACGCCCAAACTTGGTACACCATTCCTTCTGGAGGAGTTGGTAAACCAGAAGCATCGATGTATACTTCTTTTGTGTTTTTGTTGTAATAGGCTTTTGCATAAGCATTTGGAGCTACTTGTTGTCCTGCTAAAGCTACTGCAATGTTACTTGTATCTCTTAAAATAGCTAAAACTTCTTCTGATTCTTTTTTCTTCAATTCTAAATCTACAACCGATTCTTGTAATAAGTCTTTCTGATTAGAAACGTTATTTAAGGTTTCGTTCGTTTGATTTAATTTATAAAATTGAAGTCCGAAACCAACCACTAATACTGCCGCAGCAACCCAACCTGTATATTGTGACCAATTTGAACGTGGTTTCATAGTTACGACTTTATTTCTTCCTAATAACTCGGCTCTAATTTTTTCGTAATTCGTTGCCGATAAATGAGGTGCTACACTATGTGATAAATTAATGACTGCTGCTTCAATAGCCTTAATTTCCTCTCTCACTTCAGGATATTGTGATGCCATTTGGTTAACTTCCGCAATTTCTTCTTCGGAAAGTTTTCCAAATACATACAATTCTAAAATTCCTGATTCTATATATTCTCTACTATTCATTTATCATTAGTCTTAATTCATTCATACAATTTCTATTCTGAGTTTTTACAGTTCCTAATGGAATTTCTAACTCTTCCGATGCTTCTTGCTGTGTATATCCTTTAAAAAACAATAAATCGATTAATTGTATACACTTGGGTTTCAATTTTTTGATGAATTCTTTAATTCCTATCGCATCTATTTTATTGATTGTCTTCGCATTGTCATCTAACAGATGTACGAAATTATCAGCCGATAAGTTTTTCTGGCTATTGTTAAAGTTTTTAGAACGTAATTTATCGATAGAAGTATTACGGGCAATATTCAACATCCAAGTGTAAAGTCGGCCTTTAGAGGTGTTGTACGTATCAATATTTTTCCAAATTTTAACAAATACTTCTTGAAGTACGTCTTCGGCTTCTTCTTTGTCTTTGATTAAATTGAAAATAATGCCATATAAACTCTTGGCATAATTGTCATAAAGTAGTGTAAATGACCTATCGTCTTTTTTGAGTAATAGGGGTAAAAGTTCTTCTTGAGTCATGCAGTTTTCTTTTTTTTGTCTAAAATAATAAAAAAAGTAGTATTATTTTTGCCTTATGGAGAAATTTAATCAAGAGTTGTTAACATATTTAGAAGGTTTTCTTACTGAGAATAGAAAAGAAGGCTTTTTACGTGTTTTAAAAAATAGAACTAAGCATTTTACCATTGCGATGGAGGATGTATATCAATTACATAACACTAGCGCGGTAATGCGTAGTTGTGAAGTTTTTGGAGTACAAGAATTGAATGTTATTGAACAAAAATTTGGAAAGCGAATCGATTCCGAAATTGCTATGGGCGCTCAAAAATGGGTTGATGTGAATCGATTCAACACCGTTCAAAGCTGTATTGATGCAAAGAGAGCACAAGGATATCAAATTATTGCTACAACACCTCATAATGATTCGTGTATGTTGCATGAATTTGATATTACAAAACCAGCAGCAATATTTTTCGGAACCGAAAAAAACGGACTTTCGGAAGAAGTGATTGAACAAGCGGATGGATTTATCAAAATTCCTATGGTGGGTTACACTGAAAGTTTGAATATTTCGGTTTCTGCTGCTATTATTATTCAAGATATTACAACTCGATTACGACAGTCTAATATTTATTGGCAATTGACAGAAGAAGAAGTTTTAGAAAAGCGTTTAGATTGGACTCGAAAATCGATAAAAGATATTGAGTTTATCGAAAAGAAGTTTTACGAAATCAAAGAAAGCGCAGTAAAATAGACTATTTGTTCTTTTTCAATATTTTGTAGTCTTCGTAACAAGCACTTATGGCATCCATTATTTGCAAATCGTTTGCTGTTTGAATAAAATATTCAGAATAATTACAGTTTTGAAGTATTAAAGGAATGTCATCTTTACTTATTTCTAGAAGCGCAGCTAGTGTTTCTCTATCAAATTTCGTTGCTAAAAGATTTCGAACGGTATCGTCTTTTTTCATTTCTTTCAGCTTTTTCATTTCTTTTGGACGTTTTCCAAAGATATTATACAAAAAATCGGCTGGATTTGAAATTGAACCCAATACTTTAGCAATAGCTCCAGGTCGGTAAGTTCCAGCTTCGTAACCAGCTTTTAATCCGGAAATGCTATATCGATAAGAATCATCAGCAACAGGAATTAACTTTGTATCAACATCGACATAACCAGTAAGATTGTATTTAGCCACTACTACTTCGTCTAAAACATAGGTTTTTTCGCTTAGATAAATTTTGGTTGGATTTTGTTTGATCCAGTCATTCGTTACTTTTACTTTGACATTTTCGTAACCAATGTAAGTGAATAAAATCGTATCGTTTACTTTAGCTTCAATTTCGAAAGTACCACTTGGTGATGTAACGGTTCCTTTTACACGAGATGCATTGATAACGTGAACATTACCCATGGGGAGTTTTGTTTCGTTATGAATAACAGTTCCCTTTATGTTAGTCACAAGGGTATCGTTTTGTGAAAAACAAATTGGTGAAATGAGTAAAAAAAGAAAAACTACAAAATATTTCATCCTTCAAATATTGATTCAAAAATACGAATCTAAAGATGATATTTTGTAGTTTTTTATAAATTTATAAGAAAATTAACGAAAATCGTTAGTTTCTTCTTGGTCTTCTTGGTCTAGAAGTATCTCCAGCGCTTTCAGCACGTCTCGGAGCTCTATCAGAAAATCCACCTTCTCTTCTTGGAGCAGAACTACTTCTTTCTCCTCTAAAACCACCTTCTTTTCTAGATGAACCTCTATCGCTTCTGAAACCTCCGTCTCTTCCGCCTTCTCTTCTTGGAGCCGAGCCGCTTCTTTCACCTCTAAATCCGCCTTCACGTCTTCCGCCACCCGAATTTCTTCCGTTGTGATCGCGTCTTCCGCCACCGTCGTTTTTAGAAATTTCAACGTTGATTCTTCTTCCGTTCATGTCATATCCGTTAAGAACAGACATTACTTTGTCAGTATGCTCACCATCGGTATTAAAGAAAGAGAAACCTTCTTTTACGTCTACTTTAAATACGTCATCACGACCTAAATCTAAAGTTTCTTTGATGAAGTCTTTTAATTGCATCCAATCGAAATCATCTCTTGCTCCAATGTTGATGAAATAACGAACTGGATCACCTGCTCTAATTTCTCTTGGCTCAGAACTTCTTTCACTTCTTTCAGATGAAATATCACGTTTTTTCTTGTAGTAATTTAAGAATCTATTGAATTCAACAGATACCATTCGTTTAATCAATTCTTCTTTTGATAAATCTTGGAAAACTTCATAAATGGCAGGCAAATAGTTATCAATTTCGTGGTCTATTTCAGCGTCGTGAATTTTGTTTGCTAAATGCAATAATTGAATTTCACAGATTTCAATTCCAGATGGGATTGTTTTTTCTTCGAATTTTTGTTGGATAATTCGTTCGATAGAATGAATTTTTCTCAATTCACTTTTCGTAACGATTACAATTGAAGTTCCTAATTTCCCAGCTCTACCTGTTCTTCCCGAACGGTGATTGTAGGTTTCAATTTCGTCTGGTAATTGATAATTTACTACGTGTGTAACATTATCCACGTCAATTCCACGAGCCGCAACATCAGTAGCAACTAACATTTGAATTTGACGACCACGGAATGATTTCATTACGCCATCACGTTGTGCTTGCGATAAATCTCCGTGTAAAGCCGCTGCGTTATAGCCATCTTCGATTAATTTTTCAGCAACTGCTTGCGTATCACGTTTTGTTCTACAAAAAACTACTGAGAAAATGTCTGGATTAGCATCAGCTAAACGTTTTAAAGCTTCGTAACGGTCTCTTGCGTTTACTACATAATATTCGTGAGAAACGGTAGCCGAACCTGAATTTTTATGTCCAACCGTAATTTCTTCTGGGTTTGACATGAATTTTTTTGCAATACGCGCTACTTCAGCAGGCATTGTTGCAGAGAATAACCAAGTGTTTTTCTCGTCTGGTGTGTCCGATAAAATGGAACAAATATCTTCGTAGAATCCCATGTTTAACATCTCATCTGCCTCATCTAAGATACAAAAATCGATGTTTTTAATGTTTACAAGACCTCTGTTAATCATGTCTTGCATTCTACCTGGTGTAGCTACAATAATTTGTGCTCCACGTTTCACTTCTCTAGCTTGTTCTGTAATGCTTGCACCACCATAAACAGCTACGGTATGTAAACCTTTAATGTACTTAGAGTACAATTTAATTTCGTTGGTGATTTGTAAGCATAACTCACGCGTTGGCGATAAAATTAATGCTTGAGTATTTTTGTTTTCAGCATCAATTTTTTGAATTAGTGGAAAACCAAAAGCTGCGGTTTTTCCTGTTCCTGTTTGCGCTAAGGCTACTAAGTCTGTGTTTTGTTCCAATAGTACTGGAATCGCTTTTTCTTGGACTTCTGACGGATTCTCAAATCCTAGATCTTTAATCGCCCGCAGTAGCGACTCATTCAATCCTAATTGTTCAAATTTATTCATATATTATTTTAAATTGGGTGCAAAGGTACGCTTTAAAAGTTAGATTAACTAATTTGTTACTAATTGATTTTCAATTTGTTATGTTTTTAGTCTTTTCACAGACTTTATAAAATATATTTTATAGTTAAATTTGAAATAGAAAAAATGACAAAATGAAGTACTTTTGTAAGAAATGATTCGATATGTTTGAACTATTAGATGTCACAGGAACTTTAGTGTTTGCTATTTCAGGAGCTTTGACTGCTATTTATAAGAAATTAGACTTGTTTGGGGTTTACTGTATTGCTTTTGTAACGGCTTTAGGAGGCGGAACAGTTCGTGATGTTATGATAGGAAGAACTCCTGTTGGCTGGATGTTAGATATCGATTATGTTTATATCATTACTATAGGTTTTCTACTTTCTATAATATTCAATCGGTATTTAGAGCGTTTACGAATTTCGATGTTATTGTTTGACACCATTGGATTAGGTGTTTTTACTTTAATAGGTTTGGAAAAAGGAATAGAGTATGGATTGAATCCTGTTGTTTGTGTTATTTTAGGAACTTTGACAGCGACTTTTGGTGGAGTAATTCGCGATATTTTATGTAATGAAATTCCGGTTTTGTTTCGAAAGGAAATTTATGCTACACTTTGTATTGCAGGTGGAATTTTATTCTTCTTATTACAAGAGTTGAAATTATCAGATGATATTATATCACCGATAGTAGCGGTTTTTATTATTACATTCCGATTAATTGCTTTTAAATATAACTGGAGTTTACCTACAGGGTCTGTTTTTGCAAGAAAAGAATAAGTTCTTTTACGGCAATTCCTCTATGGCTAATGGTTGATTTTTCTTCCATGCTTAATTCAGCAAAGGTTTTTTCATATCCATCAGCAACAAAAATTGGGTCATAGCCAAAACCGTTGGTTCCAATTTTTTCTTCAATGATTTTTCCATTGATGATTCCGGTAAATAAGTTTTGCTTCCCGTTAAGGTTTAAAGCTATAACTGTTTTGAAATTTGCTTTTCGATTCGATTTATCTTCCAATTCCGATAAAAGTTTATCCATATTATCATTGGCATCTTTTTGTTCGCCTGCATAACGAGCGGAATACACTCCAGGAGCACCATTTAAAGCATCAACTTCTAAACCGGTGTCATCTGCAAAGCAATTATAACCATATTTTTCGGTAACGTAATTGGCTTTTAAAATAGCATTTCCTTCAATGGTATCAGCAGTTTCTGGAATGTCTTCAGTACAACCAATTTCTTCTAAACTTACAATTTGAATAGTATTGGGAACTAAAGCTTGAATTTCCTGAATTTTATTTTTGTTGTTGGATGCGAATACGAGTTTCATGAAAAATGATTTAAAAAGCAAAGATACGAAATGTATAAAAAGCAAAAAGTCGAGGTGGAGCCCCCGACTTTTAAGGTGAACGTGTAACCACATTTCTGTGTCGTTCGTTGCAAATGTAAGTTCATTTCTGCAATAAACAAGTTTTTTTTGAATTTAATTTAAAAAGTTGCTCGGAATCATTTAATAAAAACTTTTTTCTTTATACTTTTGCTTCGTTTTAAACACCTATTATATATCATGGTAAAAGATTTATTCGAAAGAATTCAAAACAATAAAGGTCCGTTAGGAAAATGGGCATCTCAAGCAGAAGGATATTATGTATTTCCTAAATTAGAAGGTGATTTAGGTCCAAGGATGATGTTCCACGGAAAGAAAATCTTAAACTGGAGTATCAACGATTATTTAGGTTTAGCCAATCATCCAGAGGTTAGAAAAGCTGACGAAGAAGCAGCAAAACAATATGGAGCAGCTTACCCAATGGGAGCTCGTATGATGAGTGGTCATACTAATTATCACGAACAATTAGAAAAAGAATTGGCTGAATTTGTAATGAAAGAATCAGCTTATTTGTTAAACTTTGGTTACCAAGGAATGGTATCTATTATTGATGCTTTGGTTTCTAAAAATGATATCATTGTATATGATGTAGATTCTCATGCGTGTATCATCGATGGTGTACGTTTACACATGGGAAAACGTTTCACTTACAAACACAATGATTTAGAAAGTATGGAGAAAAACCTTCAGAGAGCTACTAAAATGGCTGAAGAAACTGGAGGAGGAATTTTATTCATTACAGAAGGTGTTTTCGGAATGAGAGGTCAACAAGGAAAATTGAAAGAAATTGTTGCCTTGAAAGAAAAATACAACTTCCGTTTGTTAGTTGACGATGCGCATGGTTTCGGAACACTTGGTAAAACAGGTGCTGGAGCAGGAGAGGAGCAAGGCTGTCAAGACGGAATAGATGTGTATTTTTCAACTTTTGCTAAATCAATGGCTAATATTGGAGCTTTTGTAGCAGCTGATAAAGATGTAATTGATTATTTAAAATACAACTTACGTTCGCAAATGTTTGCAAAAGCATTGCCGATGATTCAAACTATTGGCTCTTTAAAGCGTTTAGAGTTATTGCGTAATTCATCTGAAATTAAAGATAAATTATGGGTAAACGTAAATGCATTACAAAACGGATTAAAAGAAAGAGGTTTTAATATTGGTGATACGAATACATGTATTACACCTGTATATTTAGAAGGTTCTATTCCTGAAGCAATGGTTATGGTAAATGACTTACGTGAAAACTATGGAATTTTCCTTTCTATTGTAGTATATCCTGTAATTCCAAAAGGAATTATCTTATTAAGAATGATTCCTACTGCTTCGCATACTTTAGAAGATATTGCTGAAACTTTAGCAGCTTTTGAAGCTATTCGTGAGAAATTAGAAAATGGAACATATAAGCAAATTGCTGAAGCCAATGTTGTAAACATGGAACAATAAAATTAATTTGCATAGATAGTAAAGCCTTTCGTATGAAAGGCTTTTTTTATATGTTTTTACTAAAAGTACATCTTCTTTTGTTAATTCTAGAATTAAAGTTTTTCCATAAGTTATGCATGGCGTGATTTTCTTCTAATTCTGGAGTTCTAATGCAAGTTGTAATATTTTTAGCTTTAAATACTTTATAATATTCTTCAAAAATTACAGCAGTAATTCCTTTATTTTGATATTCAGGCAGTACACCAATCAAATAAAAAACGACTTCTTTTGAGTTCTTTTTAGCTTTAAGCAAATGCCACCATCCAAAAGGAAATAACTTCCCATTAGCTTTTTGAAGAGCATCTGCAAAATTTGGCATTACAATAGTAAATGCAATCATTTTATCGTTTTCATCCATTATAAACTTAATATATTCTGGATTGATAAAACTAATGTGTTTTTTCTTTATATAATCAATTTGTTCTTGAGAAACCGCTACAAATGATTGTAATTTAGCATATGTTTCATTAAACAATTCAAACATTTGGTCTACATAAGGCATAATTTCAGAAGTCGAGGTAAAATTAAGTGTTTTTAATTTGTATCGATCCTGTATCATTTTGCTAGCTCTCAAAAAAGGTTCTGGATTTACATCAAAAAATGAAAAAACACTTTCTTGATATTCTTTTTCTACACTTAAACCTAATTGTTTGAAGTGTTCTTGGTAGTAAGGTTTACTGTACCAAGTTATCATGTTTCCTTTTTCGTTAAAACCTTCAGTAAGCGCACCAACTTTATCCAAATTAGAAAATCCAATCGGGCCTTCCATTTGTGTCAAACCGTGTTTTTTTCCTAATTCTTCTACTTTTGCTAAAAGCGCTTTGGTAACCTCTATGTCATCAATTGCATCAAACCATCCAAATCGTACTTTTTGTTTCCCAAGTAAATTAACTTCATCCCAATTGATAATTGCGGCTAATTTTCCAACAATTTTATTGTCTTTGTATGCCAAAAATAAATGACATTCCGCTTTTAAGAGGGAAGGATTTTTAGTTTTGTCAAAAGTTTCCATTTCTTCACTAACTAAAGGGGGAATCCAATTAGTGTTTCCTTTAAAAAGATCAAAAGAAAACAAGACAAAATCTTTTATTTCTTTTTTAGTTAAAGCTTCTTTAATGATAATCATATTATTCAACTGCATCTTTTCTTTTCTTTGCTTCTTTTTCAGATTTCTTTTTTACCTTTTTATCTGTTTTACTTTCAGTTCCTGGTTTTGCCATTTGAACTTCTTCATACTGGTCTGCAAAACGCCATGAAAAACCAATTCCTGCATTTAATAAACCAGGAGTGTCTTTAAGATTTTTACCAATTGAAGCGTCCACTTGCATGTGTTTGTCAAACAAAAAGGCAGCTCCAATTCTGAAAACACCATCGCTGTAATAATCACCCATATAACCTTGATTTTCAATAAAACCCGACCATTGAGCATTAAATCCTCTAGTTAAGGTAAGGATATAGTTGATACTAGCGAAATCAGTTCCTATTTTATCGTAAGTTAAGTTCGTCACTAAAACCCATCTTCCTCCAAAATGATTTTGAGCAATTGCTGTTACTTTTGGACTAAAGCTAGGCTCTTTTATATTTGCCGGAGCATAATTAAAAGGAGTATCACCCACATTGAAATTTGCTCCAGCATACATTGAAAAAGCCGGAATAAATTGTCTCCATTTGAATTTTTTGTTGGCTTTCCAACTGTAAATGTTTTCTTTTTCTACATAATTTTTAAAGGGATCGTAAATTAAATATTTCGCTCCTAATGTCAATTGTTTGAAACCATTTCTTTTCTCTTCAAAATTACCAACGGTAAGTTTATCGCTCTGATATTGAATATCTGCAATAACTTCTAATTCTTCTTTCCAAACACCGTAGCGAATGGCTAATTCTCCGATAAATCCTTTTGCTTGATATCCTAAAAGATCGTGATCTTCTGAAACATAAGTTACGCCCGTTTCGGTTTGAATGATTTTTTTACCAACAGCATAAGCCATCATCGATTTTCCTGGACGATTAGAATTGATTTCATCTGTAAATTGACCATATGAAATTTGCGACATGATGCCGAAAAATAAAATAGAAAGTGTTTGAATTGATTTCATAAAAAATGATTTATGTCCAAAAATAGTTATTTTATCATAATTTTATGAAACAATTTTGAAGTTTTCCCAACCAATATCTGTATTTTTGAATTTTAAAATGTTTATCAATGGAAATGGCTTCTTTTTCAGGTTTTTTAAGAACCTTAGGAATTATAGTTATATTTTATTACTTGTTTAAGTTTGCAGTGCGATTATTTGCTCCAATTTTAATGCAAAAGGCTGTAAACAAGATGCAAGATAAAATGCAAGAACAATACAGACAACAACAAGAACAACAATACAATGCTTCTCAAGCTACGAAAGCAACTCCGAAACCAAAGAAAGAAGTAGGCGAATACATCGATTATGAAGAAGTAAAATAATTTTTTGTTTATCAACTTACTTAAAAGGATATTGTAACGATATCCTTTTTTTAATTACTTTAGCACCTTTATTTATAGCAATAATATGAAGAACATAAAAGCATTCTATCCCCATTTATTAGTTGTAGTTGGATTTATCTTAGTTTCACTATTTTACTTTTATCCGGTTTTAAAAGGAGAAAAAATTTTCCAATCCGATATCGTACAATATACCGGAATGGCAAAAGAACAAATCGATTTCAGAAAAGAAACAGGTGAGGAGCCTTACTGGACCAATAGTGCTTTTGGAGGAATGCCAACGTATCAGTTAGGAGCTAAATATCCAAATGATGTAATTGGAATGGTTGACGATGCTTTACGTTTTTTACCAAGACCAGCGGATTATTTATTTCTTTATTTCTTAGGATTTTATGTGTTGTTAATGGTTTTGAAAGTAGATCCATTAAAAGCATTTTTCGGAGCGTTAGCCTTTGGATTATCAACGTATTTGATTATTATTTTAGGTGTAGGACACAATGCCAAAGCACACGCTATCGCTTATATGCCAATGGTTGTTGCAGGAGTTTTATTAGTATTTCAAAGAAAATATATTGCAGGAGGTTTGCTTACCATGGTAGCCGCAGCATTAGAGATTAATGCGAATCACTTCCAAATGACGTATTATTTATTGTTACTGTTAGCGATTATTGCTGTTTATTATGTTGTAATTGCAGTAAAAAATAAAGAGTTTAAAGAATTAGGGAAAGTAGTAGGTGTATTTATTATTGCTGGAATTTTAGCTATCGGAGCGAATGCAACCAATTTAATGGCAACTTCAGAATATGCTAAATTTTCTACCAGAAGCAATAGCGAATTAACTTTCAATCCTGATGGTTCGCCTAAAACGGATGGTAATGCTATGTCGTATGACTACATTACCGAATACAGCTACGGAATAGCAGAAAGTTTAAATTTAATAGCACCAGGACTTTTTGGAGGTTCCAATAATGAAAATTTGGGAATTGAATCGGAAACCTATCAAAATTTTGTAGCACAAGGCTATCCAGCTGATCAAGTGCAAGGTTTTGTAGAACACGCGCCAGCGTATTGGGGAGCACAGCCAATTGTTGCGGCACCAGCTTACATAGGAGTAGTGGTGTTTTTCTTATTTGTAATGGCCTTTTTTGTTGAAAAACGTAATATAAAATACTTATTCTTAGCTGGAGCTTTATTTTCATTATTACTTTCTTGGGGTAAGAATTTCAGTATTTTGACTGATTTCTTCATCAATTATGTTCCATTATACGACAAATTTAGAGCGGTTTCTTCTATTCAAGTGATTTTAGAATTGTGTGTGCCAGCTTTAGCAATTGTTGGGTTATACCAATTTTTCAAACAAGATGAAAAAGCTAAATGGAATGCGCTATGGAAATCAGGAGCCATTACTTTCGGACTTTTAGTGGTTTTATTCTTGATTAAAGGAATGTTCACTTTTTCTTCTGCAAACGATGCGATGTATGCGCAAGCTTATGGAGATGAATTCATTCGAACTCTAAAATTAGACCGCGAAGCACTTTACACTTCTGATGTATTGCGTTCGATGTTGTTTGTGGGATTAACATTTGCTGTTTTATTCCTTTTCGTGAAAAACATGATGAAAGAAACTACAGCGATTATTCTAGTTGGAATTTTAATGATTTTTGATTTGTTTATGGTAGACAAACGTTATGTAAACAACAATCCAGATCAATTCAAAAGTGCAAGAGAAGTCGATATGCCATTTGAACCAACAGAAGCCGACCAAAGAATTCTAGCTGATACGACACATTTCCGTGTTTTTGAAGTAGAAGGCGGAATGAGTAGTGCTAGAACGTCGTTTTTTCATAAATCTATTGGTGGTTATCATGCTGCAAAACCGCGAAGAATGCAACAATTATTCGACTACCAAATCGCTAAAAATAACGTTCGTGTGCTAAACATGTTAAACGTAAAATACGTTATCCAATCCGATGAAAACGGACAAAAATTAGCTTTAGCCAATCCAGCAGCAAATGGAAATGCTTGGTTTGTAGAGAAAATTAAGTTTGTGAATTCTGCCAATGAAGAAATGAAAGCATTGGATAGTTTGGATAATAAGAATGAAGTGGTAATTGCAAATAAATTTAAAAGTTTAGTGTCCATTCCTCTAAATTATACTAAAGATTCATTAGCTTCAATTCAATTAGTTTCTTACAAACCAAATCAGTTGAAATATGTTTCAAATAATAGTAATGAAGGCTTTGCCGTTTTCTCTGAAATGTATTATCAAAACGGTTGGAAAGCAACGATAGATGGAAAAGAGGCTGAAATTTTAAATGTAAACTACGTTTTGAGAGGTTTACAAATTCCAGCAGGAAAACATACTATCGAATTCAAATTTGAACCAGAAGTGATAAAAACAGGAAGTACAATCGCATTAATGAGTTCAATCGGAATGCTTTTATTGATTGGAGCTGGAGTTTATTTTGAGAGAAAGAAAAAGATTCAAGATTAACGATTTTTGATTTTTGAAATTGAATTTGTAATTGAACTTGACATTGAAACCAACAAAAAAAATACTCATCATATCATATTACTGGCCACCAGCAGGAGGTCCGGGAGTGCAGCGTTGGTTGAAATTTGTCAAATATTTACCTGATTTTAATATCGAACCTCACGTTTATATTCCTGAAAATCCAACTTATCCGTTGGTTGATGAGAAATTATTGAGTGAAGTTTCGGATAAAGCTATTATTATCAAAAAACCGATTTTTGAACCTTACGGATTGGCTTCTGTTTTTTCAAAAAATAAGACCAAAAAAATCAGTTCCGGAATTATTCCGAATCAAAAAAAGCAATCGTTTATAGAAAAAGCAATGCTTTGGATTCGTGGTAACGTTTTTATTCCAGATGCGAGAGTATTTTGGGTAAAACCTTCGGTTAAGTTTCTGAAAAAATATCTTCAAGAACATCAAATCGATACTATCATTACAACAGGTCCGCCACATAGTTTGCATTTGATAGGTTTACAATTGAAAAAAGAATTGAATATTACTTGGTTGGCCGATTTTCGTGATCCTTGGACAACTATTGGCTATCACAAACAGTTAAAATTAAGTTCGTGGGCGGCAAATAAACATAAAATGTTAGAAAAAGAAGTTATGAACACTTGTGATCAGCTTCTTGTAACGTCTCCAACTACAAAAGTCGAATTTGAAGCCATTACTTCAAAACCAATTGAAGTGATTACGAATGGTTATGATGTAGAAAAAGTAATCAAAAAGCCTTTGGACGAAAAATTTACTTTGGCACACATTGGTTCGTTTTTATCAGCTCGAAATCCAAGAATTTTGTGGAAAGCTTTAAAGGAATTAGCCAAAGAAAATCCAGAATTTAAAAAACAATTCCAATTAAAATTGATAGGAGCGGTGAGTGCTGAGGTGCTTCAAGCGATTAAGGAATTTAAGTTGGAAAAATATGTGAATCATTTGGGCTATTTACCACACGATGAAGCCATAATTGAACAACGTAGTTCGCAAGTGTTATTGCTTATTGAAATTGATTCAGAAGAAACAAAATGTATTATTCCAGGGAAATTATTCGAATATATGGTTTCTGAGCGACCAATTATCGCAATTGGACCTGAAAATGCTGATTTTGCTCAAATCATAAAAGAAACCAACACGGGAACTTTCTTCAAATATGACGAGTTAGAAGCTTTAAAAGCACAAATTCTGACCTATTTCGAGCAATATCAACAAAATAATTTAAAAGTATATCCTGTTGGTTTGCAACAATACAGCAGAAAGTCCTTGACTGAGAAATTAGCCAAACTGCTAATCACTAATCACTAACCACTTTTCACTAAAAATATGGGAATTGTCATAAAACAATCGATTAAAAACACCATCATTACTTACATTGGTTTTGGAATTGGTGCGGTTAATGTATTGTACATGTATCCTGTTTTTTTAGGAAAAGAGTATTTAGGTTTAACAAACTATATTTTATCTGCTGCTAATATTTTATATCCAATTTTATCCTTTGGTATTCAAAATACATTAATTAAATTCTTTAATGAGAATAATAAAACGGAGGAAGATTTAAGCCGATATTTTACATATATGCTTTTACTTCCGTTGTTTGTTATCATTCCCTTTTTTTGTTTATTTTTTTATTTTTATGAAAACATTGCTTTGTATGAATCAAATAAAAACATCATAGTTTATGATTTTGTGTGGGAAATTCCTTTAATAGCTTTGTTTATAGGTTATTTTGAGATTTTTTATGCATGGTTAAGAGCTCACATGAAATCAGTTTTTGGTTCATTTGTCAAAGAAGTTTTTGTTAGAGTTTTGGTTACAATTTCACTTTTTGCGGTGTATTTTAATTATATAACGCTAACTGAATTTGTTCATTCTTTAGTTTTAATTTACGGGATAAGTTTATTGGTTATTATATATTATGCTAATAAGACCAAAAGAATTCAATTGAACAAGAAATTGCCGAAAAAGACAAAGGAAATTTTTGTTTTTACCATTTTTATTATTTTGTCCGCTAGTGTTGCTAATATGCTTTTAGATATTGATAAATACATGATTAATCAATTTTTAAAGATTGAAAATATTGCTTTTTACTCTTTAGCTGTTTATTTGGCTATGGTAATTTCAGTTCCACAAAGAGCAATGCATCAAATTACATATCCTATTACAGCTAAATTAATGAGTGAAAACAAATGGGAGGAGTTAAATGAGCTTTATAAAAAATCTTCTGTAACGCTTCAAGTTATTGGAGGATTAATATATATAGGAATTTTAGTAAATATCAAACAAATCTATGAGCTCTTACCTGATGAAGGATATGATAATGGTTTATTTGTTGTTTTTACTATTGGGTTATCTAAGTATTTTGATGTTATTTTGGGAAATAATAATTCCATTATTTTTAATTCGAAATATTATAAAATGGTTTTGCTTTTAGGAGTTTTGTTAGTTTTTGTTGTCGTTGGATTGAATTTGATTTTTATTCCAAAATATGGAATAAATGGAGCTGCATTAGCTACATTAATTGCAATTGGGTTATATAGTTTAGCTAAACTGCTTTTTGTAGTGCTTAAAATGAAGTTATTTCCGTTTACCAAAAATACAATCGTTGCTTTAGTTATAGCAATAGTAAGTTTTGGAGTGTTTTATTATTGGGATTTCAGTTTTCATCCTTTTGTAAATATTATCCTGAAATCTATTTTAGTGACTATTTTCTACTTAGGATTGAGTTATTATTTAAAAATTTCTTCTGATATCAATTTTGTGATGAACTCTGTTTTTAAGAGAATTTTGAAGAAATAATAAAGATTTTTTTAATTTCTTCGATTTATTCAATCTGTGTTCCAAATAAAGATTTTTAAAATTTAAAAACAAAAAATCCTGCTTCATCTTCCCAGAATCCGCAGGATTTAAAAACAAACTTAACCAACCAATTTTTATTTTCTTTTAACTTCTAAAGTTTCTCTTTTGATTTCTTTTACGTCATCATCAGACATTTTTGCTTTAGAACAGTCTTTTCTGTAGTAGTAATAGTCATCATCACTTTCGTAATCATCATCATAGTTGTCATCGTAGCCATAACCACCATTTCCTCCAGAATAATGCTCTCCTCTTGGGTTGTAAACATATCCGCTGTTTGCATAGTTGATAAAACCATATACATCTATAATTCTTCCTCTTCTATCATAAACAATTCGCATATTCCCAACTCTTGTTACTGCAAAACTGTTATAGCTCATATAAATAGTTCCAATACGTTTTACTCTTCCAAAAGCGTCGTAGTTGATGTACACATTTCCTACGCGTCTTACTCTACCAAAGTTATCGTGTTCAACTCGGATTCCTCTTTCAGAAGGACCGTAGTAACCTCTAGTTCCAGGAGCGCCATTAGTACCGTTTACGTGGTATCTTGGTCCTGAAGGTCTTGTGTTGAAATCAAATTCGCCATTTGGAAACAACATAAACTCAATTCCGCGTTCTCTGAAGATAATAGGCTCTGCATCTCTATAATCGATGTAATACCCTCTTCTGTTTGTGTTGTCAGAAAAAACTGGGTTTTCTGACGCTAAAGCCATGTTCCCTACCAGAAGGATACTGGCTACTACTAAAAGTGTAATTTTTTTCATGATACAACAATTTAAAAGTTGGGCAACTTCATTTTAAAACTCGTTTCTAAAACTTGTTGCTTGATTAGGTATTTCCAATTGCTGTGCCAAACTCAAAAAAAGTGTTGTGAACGATTTGTTAATGAGTTGTTATTAAATAAAAAAAGAACGCTAACTTGTTGATAGCGTTCTTTTTAGTGATATAAAAATTCTTGTGTTTATTGTGATCCGTATCTTCTCATCATTTCTTGTTGCATTTGTTCAATGCCTTCCATTCCTAATGTAGAGAATAAAAATATTACATAAATTAAGTAAATAACTCCTAATGCAATTCCAATGATACTTAGAATTTTACCTATTTTCAAATTGTTATAGTTAGTGTATGCACTCGGATTTTCAGCATATAGTTTAGCATCTTTATTGGCTAAAACTAATCCAATAGCTCCAAGTATAATACTAATAATTCCATAACAACAACAAGTTAAGATTGAAAAAATCCCCAGAATAAGTACTGCGGTGGCATTAGGTAATTTTTGATTTTCCATATTGATAAAGTTTAATTGGTTACGGTATTGAAATAAATTTTGATAAAATAAGCTATCAGAATTACGGCACCATTTAAAATAGCGCTAGCGATAACTAATTTAGCATAATTTCTTTTCTTGTCCAATAGGTGTAGACCTAAAAGAATAAAAAATAAACCTAGAGTGTAAATAGCAGGAAAGATTTTAAAGGCTTCATAAAATTCTCCATCTAATAAAAAAGCAATCGCTCTTTGTGTGCCACAACCCGGACATTCAACTCCAAAAAGTTGTTTGTTCATACAAGGAAACATATGTTCTTCCATACCGCTTTTTGAAAGTTGAAAATTTGTTTTACAAGTTTACAAAAAAAAGTTCACAATCAAATACTAAATTTAAAAAGACTATTTTTGAAACCAGAAAAAAGTATTATTTAAGAGAAAAAAATATGAAGCAATTTTTATACATTTTGATGTTCGCAGCAGTTGGAATTTTTGCTATGATTGAACAATCAAAACCAGCTCCAAATCGATTTATTATGATAGGAGCAATGGCTGTTTTTATGTTTGGATTATTTAGATTGATGAAGAAAATTCCATCTAAAAATGATGGAGAAAACGAAGAAGAAAATGGCACAGAAATTTGAAATAGGAGATAAGGTCGCGGTTTTAGACGACGACATCTCCGGAGTAGTAATTAAGGTTCAAAACAATGAAATTTCAGTGGAAACTACTGATAATTTTGCGATGACATTTTTTGTCAACGAATTGGTTAAAATAAACAATTCCAACGAGTTAAGTGGTTTTTTTTCTACTCAAAGTTTAGGTTCGGTTTTAAAGGATAAAGAAGAGCCAAAAAAGCGCAGTTTTGTTAAAGAAAAGCGCTCTCGTAAGGACGAATTTGTCTTAGAAGTGGATTTGCATATCGAAAAATTAGTACCTTCAAAACGCGGAATGAGCAACTATGATATTCTGACTTTCCAAATGGAAACTGCAAAAAGGCAACTCGATTTTGCAATCAAAAATCGAATGCCAAAAGTGGTTTTTATACATGGTGTTGGTGAAGGTGTTTTGAAAGCCGAATTAGATTTTATGTTGGGACGTTATGACAACATTTCGTTCCAAGATGCCAACTATCAAAAATATGGTTTGGGTGCAACTGAAGTTTATATCAAGCAAAATGTGAAGTAAAAAAAAACACGTTTATTCTTTATAAACGTGTTTTTTAAATCATTTTTGATTATCTAATTTGTGACATAGGAACCAAAATCAAAAATATCATGTGTAAAACTCAAATCACCTTTTTTATATGTGATATCTATAAATTTTATGTCATATTTAAGTGCTGGTAAATTATTTGAACCAGTTACTTCAGTAGTAATTATTTCAACTGTTCCTGTGGTTGCAATCCATTCTTCTTCTAAAATAAACGGACTATCAGGAGAAGTCGTAGAGCAAATTAATACATTTGTTAATGTTCCCCCACTAAACATTTTATAAGTGATTTTATTTGTTGCATCTAAATTAATTGAAGTAGTTCCTGCCGTTGTTGGTAAGAGATAGTCTGGATAATCATATGAAATTAATTGCGTGTTATTGTTTTTGTATAAATTGTTAGCATTACACTGAGCTCCGTTATTTGTAGAAAAATTAAAAGAAAGAATATTTGTTTTAGATTTATAATTTCCGAATAAAAATTCTTCATAAATTAAATTATTTTCACCATTTGTGAATTGAACATTAATCAATTTTATTTGATGAATATAATTAATAGTTGTTGCTTTTGTAGTTTCATTGACAGAAGGCAAAACACTTGTTGTAATTTGAATTTGTCCACCAGGCAGGGCTTTATATTCTTCAAGTACTGTAGGTGATGCAGGGGGAATTTCTGAACAAATAGCTGTAGAATTTACATTTTCATTATACAATCTATAAACTAATTCTTCTGAATTAGCCAAAGTATAAATTCTAGGAGTTCCTTCAATTGTTGGCTCATCAATAAAAATTGAACTTGGAATATTTAAAATTAATATTTCTTTATCCTTTGATACAAAAAGTAAATTATTACACTTTTGAACTGTTTCATTATTAAAATTAAAAGTTTTCAAAATTAAATCTCCATCGTCACATGATTGAAATAAAAATAGTGAAGCTATCAAAACTAGAATTTTTTTCATTTATTAATCGAATTTATGCAACAAAAATAAGGGTTTTAATTTATTAATTTACTAATGTTTGTTAATTTCAATGCGAATTGATTTTAAGATTTCTAAAATAAAATGATTTGTATCTTTGTGACATGAAATGAGCACTCACCATTTTTTGATTTTTTCACCAATTTTAATGTGCGAATTCCATTTGTTCTTTAAAAAACAATTAAAAGCCTCAAATGAAAAAAGTGTATTTAGATAACGCCGCAACCACGCCTCTTCATCCAGAAGTCATTACTGCTATGATGAATGTTTTACAAAACGATTTTGGAAATCCATCTTCAACGCATAGTTTTGGGAGAAGCGCCAAGACTTTGTTAGAATCATCGCGAAAATCCATTGCGAAATTACTAAATGCACAAGCTTCAGAAATTATTTTCACGTCAAGCGCAACAGAAGCTACGAATTGGATTCTTACAAACGCAGTAAAAGATTTGGGAATTAAACGCATTATAACAACTAAAATCGAGCATCACGCTACGTTACATACTGTCGAACATTTAGCAAAGGAATTCGGAATTCAAGTTGAATATGTTACGATTTTATCCAACGGAAACATCGATTACCATGATTTTGCTGATAAATTACATTCAGATGTTCCAACTCTAGTCTCGCTAATCCACGTAAATAACGAAATAGGAACGATTTTAGACATCAAACGCGTTTCGGACTTGTGCAAGTATGCGAAAGCACTTTTTCATTGCGATACGGTACAATCTGTTGGAAAAACGAATTTAGATGTACAAGACTTGGGAATTGATTTTTTAGTAGCGAGTGCGCATAAATTTCATGGGCCAAAAGGAGTAGGGTTTGCATACATTAAAAAGAATTCGATGTTGCAACCGATGATTTTTGGTGGTGAACAAGAAAAAGGGATGCGTGCTGGAACAGAAGCCGTACATCAAGTTGTGGGAATGGCAAAAGCATTAGAATTGGCTTACGAAAATTTAGAAAATGATACCAACTATATTTCTGATTTAAAGAATTATTGCTTTTCAGAATTAAAAAAGATATTTCCAGATGTTAAAATCAACGGAGAAAATACGTTTTATAATCTTTTGAATGTTCAATTACCATTATCAGAAGAAAAGACTTCTATGTTGTTATTCACATTAGATATGAAAGGAATAGCGGTTTCTCGCGGAAGTGCTTGTCAAAGTGGAAGTATTAAACCATCTCACGTTTTAGCCGAGTTTTTATCACCAGAAGAAGCTAAAAAACCGAGTTTACGAATTTCTTTTAGCCATTTCAATACTAAAGAAGATATCGATTTGTTGATTGAAGCTTTGAAAACTGCATAAAAAAAGTCCGTTTTAAAACGGACTTTCATTTTTATTTAAATCTGGAAATTACAATTTCCCCAAATTCTGAGCCAATGTCTCAATAAATTTTGTGATAGGTCCTTTGATCATCATGGCCATCATCGGATTGAAATCACCTTCAAAAGCTAATTGAACTTCTGTGTTATCAGCATCAATTGCGTTTAAGTTTCCAGTTAAGGTAAAAGGCAATTTACTTGAAGCTGCTCCTAAAACAATTTGTGAGTTTGGAGTTCCGCCTTTTTTAATCAATTTAATTTCTGGCATTCCTTTTAAGCCGAATTCAAAGCAATTTTCATCGATTACTTCAAACTTTGCAATATTTTCAGGCATTAATTTTTCGAAATTCTTTACGTCGTTTAAAGCGTTGAATAAATATTCAGCCGATTTTGCTACGTTTACTTTTGGACTTTCTAAGTTCATATCTTTTTGTTTATAAGTTTAAAAGGTTAAGAGTTTAAAAGGATGAAACTAAACTTCTGCATTCCACTCAGCAGGATTAGCATTCCAAGCGCTTAATGTTTCCAATTCGTTTTCGGAAACATATTGTTTGTCTACTGCTTTTTGTAATAAGCTTTCGTAATTACTTAGGGTAAAAACATCCAAATTAGCTGCTTCAAAGCGTTCTTTTGATACTGGAAAACCATAGGTGAAAATGGCTGCCATTCCTTTGATGTTGGCGCCTTCGTTGCGTAAAGCTTCAACTGCTAATAGGCTACTTCCACCTGTTGAAATTAAATCTTCTACGACTACCACGTTTTGTCCTTTTTGCAAGAAACCTTCTACTTGGTTTTGTCTTCCGTGTTTTTTTGGTTCAGGTCTAACGTATACAAAAGGAAGTCCCATTGCTTCTGCAACAAGTATACCAATTCCAATTGCGCCAGTTGCAACGCCTGCAATTACATCGGGTTTACCAAATTTTTCTTCAATATGTTTGGCAAATTCATCGCGAATATAATTTCTAACCGCTGGAAATGAAAGGATTATGCGGTTATCACAATAAATCGGAGACTTCCAGCCTGAAGCCCACGTAAAAGGATTTTTAGAATTTAATTTAATTGCGTTTATTTGTAAAAGCAATTCGGCTGTTTGTTGTGCTGTGTTGTTATTAAAAATCATATTGCAAATGTATAAAGTTTTTGTGAACGATAAGCCACTTTTTTTGACAAATGAAGTTCAAAAGGAGACCGATTTCAAACTTTTTTTATTAGAAAGTGTTGATATCAAGAAGTTGATTGTTAAAATTTTTCAGAATAAAATTCAGAAAGCGTTTCTGTATCATCCCGATGAAAAGTTAATCATGAAAACACTTCGTGCTAAATTACCTGTTGAAAAAGCAGGTGGAGGCTTGGTTTACAACAAAGACGGCGATGTGCTTTTTATTTTCAGAAACGGCAAATGGGATTTACCAAAAGGCGGCACCGAAAAAAACGAAACCATCGAAGAAACCGCTATGCGCGAAGTAGAAGAAGAAACGGGCGTAACCGGTTTAGTCATCACCGAAAAACTACAAAGAACCTACCATATTTTCAAACGCAACGGTCGCTACAAACTAAAAATTACGCAATGGTTTGAAATGCGCACCAAATACGAAGGCACACCACAAGGTCAAGCCGATGAAGGAATCGAACGAGTAGAATGGGTAAATCCAAAAGATATTAAGTTTTTATTAGAGAACTCGTACGAGAATATTAAGTTGTTGTTTGAAGCTGAGAACTCTAATGTGTCAATTTGATAATTAGCCAATGTGTCAATTCATACTCATCGACACATTTGCTAATTGACACATTATCTATTTCACTCTATAAACCGGATACTGCAAATGCGCTTTTTCATAATAAGGCGATTGTCTGTACACCCAATCCAATTGTGCTGCGCCGTTTTCAGCGAAAGCTTTGTCGTTTTGTTTCTTTTGTTCTAATTCGGCTTTGATTTTTGGATTTTTATCTAAAAATTCTTTGGCTAAATCTTCAAAAACATAACTCGAAAAATACTCTTTTTGTTGTAAAATAGGATCGAAGAAGTTCCAATTGAAGTAACTGTCCACTGCTTCTGGTTCTAAAGTTTCCACTAAGTATTTTACTCCAGGTTGATTCGTATAAAACACATAATCGCCATAGTAAAACTGTATTTTTTGAGTGGATTTTGTCACTTTCGTATTGTAATGTCCGTAATGTCCTTCGTATGGCGATTTTGAGGTTTGATAACTATCAATTTTATACGATTCAACTTCAATTATCGTATCATTTTGAAGACGATGTGCATTGATATTGTTCAATTTTAAAATATCCAAAACTTGCCATTGCGATTGCGGAATAATATACGCTTTCGGAATGCTTACAAATTTCGTAGGTTTATAATTGCCATAAAACGGAATTTTCTTGGTAAAAGGTTTACTTTTATCGTAAAACAATCGGTCTTTTCCTGAAATATCGCTTGGTTTGTATCCGCCTTGATAGCCTTTGAAATCAATATAAGACACTTTTGTAGAGTCAATTGCCCAATCCAAAGGATATTGCATCCCAACTTGATATTCGTTCAATGCGTCTTTTCGAATTTGCTTGATTTTTTGCCAATTTGTATCAGCGAAATTAATCGTGCTGACCATAAATTCGTAAGTCACTTTCACGCGTTCTTTATATACTTTCAACATGTGCGTTTCTGGAACAAATCCTAATGTGTGGAATAAAGTCGAATAACCTGTCGCATATCTTGGTGTATCAGTAAATTGCTCAAAACCTTTATCAGGAGTAGTGCTGTGCACATTTACATACGGAACGACATCGATTTTCTTTTTGTTCATGTCTTTCACCACCGAAGGATATAATTCGTTGATGAAATAATTGCCTAATTTGTTTCCCAAACGTTCGTGTTGGGTAGCAATACAAGTAAACGTATATTGATAATCCGCACCATTAGAAACGTGGTTGTCTAAGAAAATATCAGGATTTAATTCGGTAAACAACTTTTGAAAACTTCTCGAATTCTTTGTGTCTGATTTAATAAAATCGCGATTTAAATCATAATTGCGCGCATTTCCTCTAAAACCATATTCTTCCGGACCGTTTTGGTTGGCTCTTGAATGCGAATTTCGATTCAACATGCCACCAACACTATACACCGGAATAGCAGCTATTAATGTGTTTTTAGCTGTTTTGATTTTCCCCATAGCTAAATCGCGCATCAACATCATGGTAGCGTCAATTCCGTCAGGTTCACCTGCGTGAATTCCGTTGTTGATTAAAATTACAGTTTTATTTTTAGTGAAATATTCGTCAAAATCAAATTTGCCTTCGCTTGAAAAAAGTACCAAATGCAGAGGTTTTCCGCTATCGGTGGTGCCTTTTTGAATCATTTGAATATTGGAAAAATTTTCATCTAATTTTTCATAAAACGCAATACATTCTTCATAAGTAGTAGATTGATTGCCGTTGCCTCGTTCAAAAGGTGTTGTAAAATTGTTTTGTGAAAACACAGAAATCGAAAAGAAAAGCAGACTTATTTTAAGAAAACGCATAGTTGAATTGTATTTGATTTTCAAAAATAAATTTTTTTAAACAAATTATCTCCTTTGTAAGCAATTGTTTTAGCTATTTCTCTGTATAGGAAAAGTTATTTTTAAAGGTAACTTTTTTAAAAATTAAAAAACCACAAAGCAAAGCTAAGTGGTTTTTAAGTTAGTTAGGGTTGGTAATAAGATTCTCAGTTAAACTGTAAAATCAAATATTTAGAATTAGTTGCTCAACATTACTGGCATTACAAGCATCGTAACGGTTTCGCCTTCGTCTAAGCCGTCAACTGGAGTTAAAATTCCGGCTCTGTTTGGCATCGACATTTCTAATTGGATTTCATCACTTGATAAATTATTCAACATTTCGGTTAAGAAACGTGAGTTGAACCCGATTTGCATGTCGTCTCCTTGGTAATCACAAGTCAAACGCTCGTCTGCTTTGTTAGAGTAATCGATATCTTCGGCTGATATATTCAATTCAGTTCCTGCAATTTTTAAACGGATTTGGTGCGTTGTTTTGTTAGCAAAAATTGCCACACGACGAACTGAGTTTAAAAACTGAACTCTATTGATTAATAATTTGTTTGGATTTTCTTTTGGAATAACCGCCTCATAGTTTGGATATTTTCCATCGATTAAACGACAAGTCAATACATAATTCTCGAAAGAGAACGTTGCATTTGAATCGTTGTATTCGATAGCTACTTCTGCATCAGAAGCGCCTAAAATTCCTTTTAAAATGTTTAAAGGTTTCTTTGGCATAATAAAATCTGCTACTTGTGATGCTTTTACATCGGTGCGAGCATATTTTACTAATTTGTGAGCGTCTGTTGCTACGAAAATTAATCCTTCTGGTGAAAATTGGAAGAAAACACCACTCATTACAGGGCGTAAATCATCGTTTCCAGCAGCGAAGATGGTTTTGCTTACTGCAGTTGCTAATACTTCCGCAGGAACTAATGTTTTTGAAGGATTATCTAAAACTACTGCTTTAGGGAATTCTTCTCCTGGTGCATAAGCAATGGCATATTTACCCGAGTTTGAGCTAATTTCTACAGTTGAATTGTCTTCTACTGTAAACGTTAACGGTTGCTCTGGGAATGTTTTTAAGATATCTAATAAAAGTTTCGCTGGAATAGCTACGCTTCCTTGACTCGTAGAATCAATTTCTAACGTAGCTGTCATCGTAGTTTCTAAATCAGAAGCTGAAACTTTTAATTGGTTGTTGTCTAATTCAAAAAGGAAATTATCAAGGATTGGTAGGGTGTTACTACTGTTGATAACACTACCTAAAACTTGTAATTGTTTTAATAAATACGAACTCGATACTATAAACTTCATCATCTTGTATTTTAAAATCGTGATTTGATTTTATATTTCACAAATATATTCTAATTCTACTCAAACGCAAAAACAAATTATCAACAACTAGCGGCTGTATTTTCTTTTGCGTAAGAAAGTAAATAAAAATCCAAAGATAGCCAAAATAACTATTGGTAATCCGACAGTTACCATTTGTGCCATGGTATAATTTTTATACACTTCTTCCTTATTTAAAAGTGGTAAATCAACATCTTTACTTCGGATGTTAATAAGTCCGTTGTCGTCTAAAAGGTAATTTACGCAGTTCATTAAGAACTCTTTGTTACCATAAAGTTGATTTGTCCACTTGTCAAAACCTAGTTCTAATGGCACGCCTTTGTCTAATTGATTTTTAATCACATCACCATCCGAAATTACAATCATTTTATTGTCTTTTCCAGTAGCTTGGAACGAATTGTCTTTGAAAGGCAACACACGATTTTGATACATCGATTTGAATTTCCCTTCCATTAAAACTGCTACTGGAAGCAAGCCTTTTCCTTCGTATTCTTCAGGAGTGGTTTCTTCTGTAACCATATCTAAAGAAATCGGACTTGGTGTTCCAATGGTTTTCGAATATTCAGACGAACTCAATAAAACGGTTTTCTTGATATCGTTTTTCAGGATTTCGATTGGGGAAGCAAATTCAAACTTAATCCCTTCCATGTTTTTCACAATCGGATTGGTTGAAGTAGGATAGATAAACGGAGCAAATTTCCATTTATACTCTTGCATTTGGGTTTCGCTTCCTTGATTTCCTGATGCTAATTTAATTGGCGTTGCATATTCGTCTTTTACCAATAACGGATTGATTCTAATTCCATATTTGAAGAACATATCCGTCAAATTCAATTCGCGTTGCGCTGCTAAAATCGTACCGGTTTCGTTGTACAAACTGTCCATATCAGCTGAAACTGCATCGACTAACCACAAGGTTTTTCCACCGTTCATGATGAACTGGTCTAACACTTGTTTTTCTTCTTCTGTGAAAGCTTCTGTTGGTTTTGCAATTACAGCTAAATCGTATTTTTTTAGCGCTTCTAAAGTCTGAGTAGGCTGCTTTGCTACCGAATCTAACGTAAAAGGTCCGATGTAATAACTTTCTTTAACCGTTCTTAAGAAATCAGCCATGAAAGGTTCAATTAACTCGCCATTTCCTTTGATTACGGCAATTTTCTTTTGTTTTTCTTTCGAAATTTTATTGATAGCTTCTGCAAAACCAAATTCCAAATGCTGTACCGAACTAATTACTTTTTGCTCGGTTGAAGCTCCCATTAAGTTTTTCAATAATGCCACTTTCGTGAATTTATCACCATAAGTTGCTTGAGCCCACGGAAAAACTACTTCTTGCGATTGCTTTCCTTTGTCTTCCACGGTGATGCTAAGCGGTTGCATGCCTTTTGCATAGAATTCTTTCATTTTTTCAACTCGCGTTTCCTCTTTTTCAATCGGATTTTTGAAGTTGAAAATGATGTTCGAATTATAAGCCGTGAATTCCTCTAAAAGTTGTTTGGTTTCGTTTTGCAAACGCTTGAATTCAGGTGGAAAATTACCTTCTAAATACACTTCAATGTATAACGGACTATCTACACTTTCAATAATGTTTAAAGTTGTTTCCGATAATGTATAACGTTTGTCTTGAGTTAAGTCGAAACGCTTAAAAAAGAAGTTGCTGATTAAATTGATAACGATAATCGCTAAAAATACAATTCCTAATTGCTTTAAAGCTTTTGATTTATTTTCCTTCATTACCATTTCAAAGATTTAAGTTGATAAACCGTTGCCGATAAAAATAAAAACGTCACACTAACAAAATACACAATATCACGTGTATCTAACACACCGCGACTCATACTTTTAAAGTGATAATCCATTCCTAAAGCAGCAAACATCGAACTGTAATTTCCAAGGAACGACGCAATGCCATCAAATCCGAAGTAGAAAAAGAAACAACAAAAAACCGCAATTATAAACGCTACAATTTGATTGTCTGATAAAGTAGAAGCAAAAATTCCAATCGCTGTGTAAGCCGCAATTAAGAACAATAATCCGAAGTAAGAACCTAAGGTGCTTCCCATATCAATATTGCCTTGAGGATTTCCAAAATGAGAAATCGTCAACACATAAATAATCGTTGGTACAATCGCTAAAATGATTAAAACTAAAGCGCCTATGAATTTTCCGTTTACGATGTCCCAATTAGAAAGCGGTTTGGTAAACAATAATTCAATCGTACCTTGTTTTTTCTCATCTGAAAAACTGCGCATGGTTACGGCAGGAATTAAGAAAATTAAAATCCATGGTGCCAATTTGAAAAACGGACTCATATCGGCAAAACCCGAGTTTAAAATGTTGAATTCGCCTTCAAAAACCCAAAGAAATAATCCGTTGAGTAAAAGAAAAATCCCGATGACTAAATACCCAATCGGCGAACCAAAAAAGGATTTTATTTCTCGTAATAATAATGCTTTCATTTTTTATTTTTTGTTTCAGGTTTCAAGTTTCAAGTTTTTTAACTCTCAACTCCAACTTCTATTTCTGAATTCTAAATTCTAAATTCTAATTTAATGTAACCAATCTATCCACACTCCAAGCTTCTGGCTTATCGCTAAACAATGTTTTAGTATAACTCCAAACGCCATCAAACAAAGCTGATTTTCTGTAATTCTCTAACGCTTCTTCGTTTTCCCAATAACTATAAGTGAAGAAAATACGTTTGTCGTTTTTGTCTTGATACAATTCTAAGAAACGGTTTCCTTCGAAGTTTCGTATGTGGTGTTTCACTTCTTCAAAATTATTTAAAAAAGCTTCGATTTTATCTTCTTGAAAACGCATTTTTACAATTCTTATGAACATATTTTATTTGAATTTAATGGATACCGTATCTCTAAAATGCAATCCTAATAAGGTGGCTGCCGAACCTACCGTTTTTGGATTACTTTTATATATCGCAATTTCTAAATAGCCGTTTTCATTGAATAACGCCAAGAAATCACCTTCTAAATCTTTCAATTGTTTCACATCGGAAACCGGAAAATCGGAGTAGTTTTTGTGCAAACGACTAAACTTCTTGTTTTTGATTACGATTTCGAATTTTCTTCCTCTGATGGTTTCGTTAAATTGTTTGTGCGAAATATTAGTAACGCAATTTCCAAACGAATCAATATAAACGATTTGTCCTTTTATTCCAGATAAGTCATCTGATACAATAGAAGTTAGTGTATTGACTGGTTTTAAGGTTTTAATTTCCTTTCCAATAACATTCAACAAACCACCTCTAGAAATATGACAAGCAACGGCTACAAAAACATCCATATCGCTAACATCGGTATTCAATCTATCGTGGATGGTAATGGCAACAATTTTCTGAGGAATTTTTTTCTGAATCAAAGTGTTTAAAATCCCATTATCGGCACAAATGAAGTAATGATCATCCCATTGCATTGCAATATGTTGGGCGTCACCTACACGTTCGCTATCAACACCAATAATGTGAATAGTACCTTTTGGAAAATTAGAATAAGCCGCTTCAATGCAGTAACTTGCTTCTAATGTGTTGAATAAGTCAATCTCGTGTGAAATATCTACAATAACCGCTTCTTTATGTTCCGATAGAATTTTTCCCTTCAAAGCGCCTACGAAGTAGTCTTTGTGTCCAAAATCGGTAATTAGCGTAATTATTGACATTATTTTGTTTATAACTTATTTAAAATGCAACAGTAGTTTTTACTAAATTTGATTGCAAAGCTAGTATAATTTTAGCGTTTCAAAAATAATTAAAAAAAGAAAGCCTTTGAACGAAAGAATCATTGAATTAGTCGACATTGCTCCAAAAGAATTTTGGGGTGCGCAAGATACTCATCTTGAAACGATTAAGAAGTATTATCCAAAACTTAAAATTGTGGCTCGTGGTACAACTTTAAAAGCTTTTGGAGAACCTGAAATCTTAGATGAGTTTGAAAATCGCTTCAAAAGATTGATGCATCATTTTACGCGTTACAACAGTATTGATGATAATGTTATTTTGAGGGTTTTAGAAACAAGTCACCAACATGATGCCGAACACATGCACGACCGCGATAAGATTTTAGTGCATGGTGTAGGAGGAAAGTTAATCAAAGCCATGACGCCTAACCAACAAAAATTGGTCGATTATGTGCACAAAAATGACATGGTTTTCGCTGTTGGGCCTGCAGGAACTGGAAAAACGTATACAGGTGTCGCTTTAGCGGTAAAAGCTTTGAAGGAAAAACAAGTCAAGCGTATCATATTAACGCGTCCAGCTGTAGAAGCAGGGGAGAACTTAGGTTTTCTTCCAGGTGATATGAAGGAAAAGTTAGATCCATACATGCAACCGTTGTATGATGCGTTGAGAGATATGTTGCCACCACAAACTTTAGAAGATTACATTTTAAAAGGCATCATTCAAATTGCACCATTAGCGTTTATGCGTGGACGTACGTTAGATAACGCTTTCGTAATCTTAGATGAAGCACAAAATACGACGCATTCCCAAATGAAAATGTTCTTAACGCGTATGGGAAAAAACGCCAAATTCATCATCACGGGCGACCCAGGTCAGGTGGATTTACCGAGAAGAACCATTTCAGGATTGAAAGAAGCGCTTTTAGTATTGAAAGATGTAGAAGGCATCGGAATCATTTACTTAGATGATAAAGACATCGTACGTCACAGATTAGTGAAGAAAATTATTGATGCGTATAAGAGTATTGAGAATAATGATTAGATAGTTGTAGTTGGGTTTAATTTATGGCAAAAATAAATGTAAAAGAAACTGAGATAGCAATCATCAATAATAGTGAAAATGATTATATTTCAATCACAGATATTGCAAAATATAAAACCGATAACCCATCCGCAGCTATTGGTAATTGGATGCGAAACAGAAATACCATTGAATTTTTAGGTCTTTGGGAAATTATACACAATCCAAATTTTAAACCCCTCGAATTCGAGGGGTTTAAAAAAGAAGCAGGATTAAACGCTTTTACAATGTCACCTCAAAAATGGATTTCATCAACAAATGCGGTTGGATTTATTTCAAAATCAGGTAGATATGGTGGTACTTATGCTCAAAGAGATATTGCTTTCAAATTTGCAAGTTGGATTTCAGTAGAGTTTGAACTTTATCTCGTTAAAGAATTCCAGCGTCTTAAAGAAGAAGAACAAAAACAAATTGGTTGGTCTGCTAAAAGGGAATTGGCTAAAATTAATTATAGAATTCATACCGATGCTATCAAATATAATTTAATCCCACAAGAACTAACATTACAACAAACCGCTTTAGTTTATGCTAACGAAGCAGATGTCTTGAATGTAGCACTTTTTGGAATAACTGCTAAAGAATGGCGTGAACAAAACCCAGATTTAAAAGGGAATATGCGTGATTATGCAACTATTAATGAATTGATAAGTTTGAGTAATATGGAAAATTTAAACGCCGTTTTAATTGACGAAAAAATTCCACAAAAAGAACGATTAATCAAACTCAACCGAATTGCAATTCAGCAAATTAGTATTCTAGAAAATGTTGAAGAGAGAAAATTTTTAAAGTAATGCACATCTTAATCTCACATATTTAAACACTTTTATAAAAGTTAAAAAAATCTTATAATTCCACCTTTTAAAAAATAAAACTCCGCTTTTCTTCGTTATACTTGTAAACCTTAAAATTTACAAGTATGAAAAAAGTTGTTTTGTTTTTAGCCACGTTATGTTATGGTTTAAGTTATGGTCAAGAAATTCCTGAAGTGGATATTACCACAAAGAATTCTTGGTTTAAAGCAGGATTAACTGCTGGTGTGCCTATGGGAGATGCAAAAGATATTTCGTCTTTCAATGTGGGAGTAGATGTAAGAGGACAATATTTATTTACACCTCATTTTGGTGTTGGTATTGCTTCTGGATACAATCATTTTTTTGGAAAAGATGAGGTGGATGATTTCGGAGTGATTCCGTTAGCTGGTTTTGCTCGTTACTATTTTCAAACCGAAGGCGTTTTTGTAGGTGCCGATTTCGGTTACGGATTCCTAACTAACGTTGATAATTCGGGCGGATTGTATATTAATCCCCAAATCGGATATCACAACAAAAAATGGAATATCTACGGCTATTACCAAAATACCTTTGCCGAAGACATTGCTATTCGTTCTTTAGGTGTTGGGGTAACGTATAACATTATGTTTAAATAAATTGTAGTGATGATAAATTTTCGTCATATCGAGTGATTTTCGAAGAAAATTGTATCGAGATAAGAAAATTGGAATAAAAAACGGTTCTCGATTTTCGTTATTAGAAGTAAAAAGCGTATCTAAAAATCCAGTTTTGTCAAGCTGAACTCGTTTCAGCTTCTATAAATAATTGTTTCTAATCATTTATAGATTCCGAACTAAATTCGGAATGACAAAATCAGTCTTTTAGATACGCTCTTTTTTTATGAAATCATTTTTTGAAAGAAAATAAATAGTTTACTTTTGCACGACAAACAACAACACAACATAATGAATACAATTACTACTACCAATTTCAATTTTCCAGGTCAAAAATCGGTTTACCGTGGAAAAGTTAGAGAAGTTTACAATATCAATGATGACTTATTAGTGATGGTTGCTACCGACCGTCTTTCGGCATTTGATGTGGTTTTACCAAAAGGAATTCCTTATAAAGGTCAAATTCTTAATCAAATTGCTACGAAGTTCATGGAATTAACTTCCGATATTGTACCGAATTGGTTATTAGCAACTCCAGATCCAAACGTGGCGGTAGGACATTTATGTGAGCCGTTCAAAGTAGAAATGGTAATTCGTGGATATTTATCAGGACATGCAGCGCGTGAATATACAGCAGGAAGAAGAATCCTTTGCGGTGTAGCAATGCCAGAAGGTTTAAAAGAAAACGATAAATTCCCAACACCAATCATCACGCCAACTACGAAAGCAGATAACGGTTCTCACGACGAAGATATTTCTCGCGAAGCTATTTTGGCTAACGGAATTGTTTCGGAAGAAGATTACTTAGTTTTAGAAAAATATACCAGAGCGTTATACCAAAGAGGAACTGAAATTGCAGCGTCTCGCGGTTTAATCTTAGTAGATACCAAATACGAATTCGGGAAGACTAAAGACGGACAAATCGTATTAATCGACGAAATCCATACGCCTGATTCTTCTCGTTATTTCTACGCAGAAGGCTACCAAGAAAGACAAAACAACAACGAAGAACAAAAACAATTATCAAAAGAGTTCGTACGTCGTTGGTTAATTGAAAACGGGTTCCAAGGAAAAGAAGGCCAACAAATTCCGTTTATGTCAGACGAATACATCGAAACGGTTTCAGAACGTTACATTGAATTGTTTGAAAACATCATTGGAGAAAAATTCGTAAAAGCGGATATTTCCAACATCAATGAAAGAATAGAGAAAAACGTTTTGAATTATTTACAGAATAGATAAGCTATCATACAGTAAAAAGCAAAAGTCGGTACTTCACCGACTTTTTTTTATCCCATTCGTTAAAGTTTTGTTAGAAATGTAGTACGAGTGTAACGATATTCTTTTCGGTTCGTCCTATTCATATCAATCATTAAAAATCAATCATCATGAAAAAAACGAACAGATTTTGGGTAATCGTACCCGCAGTAGCTATGTTGTTTACTAATGCGTTACAAGCAAGTGAAAGTACAACAACAAACACAATACCAGTTGCCGTTGTAAAACTAACACCATCCCAGTTAAATGTAGCCATTAGTAAAGGCGATTTAGGAAAAGTTCAACAGTTTGTGGAAATAGGAGTAGACGTTAACAAAAAAGACGAACGTGGGACAACACCTTTAATGTACGCCATCCTATTCAAACAAACCGAAATTGTCTCCTACTTAATTAGAAACGGTGCCGATTACAGAGCCGAAGATTCTAACGGTTTAACCATCTCAGATTACGCCGAGAAATCAAAATCAGAAGAAATTATAAAACTGGTCAAAGACGCTCGTAAAAGAAGATAAGAGAAAATCCCGCGAAAGCGGGATTTTTTATTTTTAGTTTGCACGCGAAGGGATTCGCGCGGGCAATGTCATTAAGTTAAGGGTTTAATTACTTGAAAATCAACAGATTAAATTTGTTTTTTTGTGAATAAATTCGTATATTTATATGGTAATCAGATAATTAGTATCATGCAAAAAAACAG
>NZ_JAYRPD010000055.1:0-13818 GCF_041911335.1 Flavobacterium sp. | reverse complement strand
TAATGGTTTTAATTTTGAGTATTTATAATGCATTACGATTTAAATCAATTGCTTCTAGATTTTTATTGTTAACCATTTTATGTCTTTTTTTTTCTGACATGTTTATAGTATTAAATAAGTATTATTTTAAAAATGATATCTTTATTTATATCTCTTGTATAATCGAAATTCCAGTGTATTATTTTCTTTTAAAATATCTGCTTTATAGAGAAAAGTACTAAACAATAATATTCTTTGTTTGATTGTGATGCAATTTGTCGTTGGTTAAATAGAAATCAATTCTACCCAAATTCACTCCAAAACAGCCTACTTGATTAATCAAAACTTCTTTTCCTTCACTATTTTTTTCAATCACAGGTTTGTCTAAGAAAGTATGCGTGTGACCACCAATAATCAAATCGATATTTTTTGTTTTTTGCGCTAAAACAATATCACTTGGTTTTTCAGGTTCGTCTTTGTATTTGAATCCTAAATGCGACAAACAAATAACCAAATCACATTTTTTTTCTTCTTTTAGAATTCGCGTCATGTCTTGTGCTACTTCAATTGGATTGTTGTAAACCGTTTCTTTGTAAAGTTTTTTATCAACAAGTCCATCTAATTGAACGCCTAATCCGAAAATCCCAATCTTAATTCCGTCTTTGATAATGATTTTATAAGGTTTTACAATGTCATTCAAAACTGTATTTTTGAAGTCATAATTAGCGGATACGAAATCGAATTTGGCATGCGGTAATTGAGCATAAAAACCATCAATTCCATTGTCAAAATCGTGATTTCCCATAGTGGCCACATCATATTGCATCATGCTCATTAATTTGAATTCCAACTCACCTCCATAATAATTGAAGTATGGAGTTCCTTGAAAAATATCGCCAGCATCTAACAAAAGCACGTTTTTTTCTTCTTTTCGGATGCTTTCTATGATAGCAGCTCTTCTGGCAGCGCCACCCATATTTGGGTTTTTTGGATGATCAGCTGGAAATGGATCGATATGACTGTGCGTGTCATTCGTATGTAAAATAGTAATCTTTTTGGTATAAATAGTAGAAAAACTACTTAAACTCACTCCTGATAAGCCAAGTAAAGCCGAACTAGCAGCTGTTTTTTGGATAAAATCTCTTCTCTTCATAGCTCTAAGTATTATTCTAAAATTATTTTTTCGGTGGTTAGGTTTGGAATTGTATCTACTTTTTTGAAATAATCAATCATCATATTTCTAAGTTTGTAATCCATATCGAATTTAATAGTACTTTCTTTGAAAAACGTCATATTATCGCCTCCATTTGCTAAATAATCAGAAGTTCCTACATAATAAATTCGATTTTCATCTAAAGGTTGATTGTTAATTTCAATCTTATTTATTGCTAAAGTTGATTTATCAATATAAATTTTCATTCCGAATAACGGATGCGGTTTTTTCTCTTTGATAATGTATTCGGCTAACGTTTTAATTTCTTTTCCAGTTAATCCCACAATGAACAAACTATTTTCAAAAGGCATCACTTCAAAAGCAGTTCTTGTAGTTATATCGCCTTTTGGAATTACAGCTCTGATACCGCCGTGATTAAGTAAACAAACATCAATAGTTTTATTTTCTCTTTTTTGAAAAACCGGATTTCCAAGTTCGAAAGTAATTTCGGCTAATAAATTTCCGATATTCGATTGCCAAATTCCTTTGCTTTTATCTTGTGTTTCTGGACAGTAAGCTAAAACACTATTTAAATCTTTATTGATATTATCACTGTAAGGTTTTACGTAATTTGCAATAGCTTCGTTTCCCCCTTTTTCATTAGTAATCCCTATTTTTTTTCCTTCAATTTTAGTGATTTGATAAGAAGAGGTTGATTTACAAGATATAAAGAGATTAAATGTTAATAATATAACAAAAAATCCAAAAGATATCGTATTCTTTTTTACATTTACAAGCATAACAAAAGCTTAAATTTTTAATTTTGTCGAATTCGTAAAAATACTATGTTTTATAATATTATAAAGAACTTTTTTCTTAAAAAAAATGTTACTAAGCGATTAGCAACTCAAAATTCGTTAGGTTCAAACGATAAAGTGTTGACGGTTGGAGTTTTAGTTGACGAAACATATTTCAATGAAACCAGTCAATTAATGGAGCGAATTGTTTCTCAGGGAATTCAAGAAAGAAATATTTCTATTTTGGTTTTTAAAGATAAAATCAAGAAGAAAGAAGTAATAAACGAACCCTTTTTGTCGTTGAAGAATATTTCACTTTCAGGAGAAATCAATAAAAAAGAAGTTAACGATTTTATTGAAACGCCTTTTGATTTGTTAATCAATTATTACGATGTTAATAAAAGTGCTCTTTTATTGCTTTCAGCAAAATCAAAAGCCAAATTTAAAGTTGGATTTGATACGGTTGACAAAAGAGTCAATCATTTTATCATAAAAACACTCGTTGAAGATTTTAATGAGTTTGTTTTAGAATTGTTTAAGTATTTGAAAATTTTAAATAAAATATAAGAAATGCAATCATTTATTGGTACAGGTGTTGCTTTAGTTACGCCATTTAAAAAAGATTTTTCGGTTGATGTTGAGGCTTTAACGCGAATAGTAAATTATGTAATTGAAGGTGGAGTAGAGTACTTGGTAGTTTTAGGAACTACAGCAGAATCGGCAACGTTATCACAAGACGAAAAAGAATTGGTTATCGATACGATAATTAAAGCAAATGCAGGAAGATTGCCTTTGGTTTTAGGTGTTGGAGGAAATAACACACACAAAGTTGTTGAAGAATTAAAAACAAGAGATTTTTCTCATTTCTCAGCAATTTTATCAGTTTCACCATATTACAACAAACCAACGCAAGAAGGTATTTACCAACATTTTAAAGCAGTTGCAGAAGCGTCTCCAATTCCAGTCATTTTATATAATGTACCAGGAAGAACAGCAAGTAACATGTTCCCATCAACAGTAATTCGAATTGCAAATGATTTTAAAAATGTAATCGGAATCAAAGAAGCGGCTGGAGATATTGTTCAAGCAATGAAATTAATCCAAACAAAACCAGAAGGATTTTTAGTAATTTCTGGAGATGATATGATTACGTTACCAATGGTTTTAGCAGGTGGAGCAGGAGTGATTTCGGTAATTGGTGAAGGTTTTCCAAAAGAATTCTCTGAAATGGTTCGTTTAGGTTTACAAAGAAAAGTAGATGAAGCATATAAATTACATTATTTATTAGCAGATAGTATCGATATGATTTTCGAACAAGGAAATCCAGGAGGAATTAAAGAAGTCTTTAAAGCATTAGGATTATCGGAGAATACAGTTCGATTGCCACTTGTAAATGTAAATGAAGATTTAGCTACAAGATTGCATAATTTTACAAGAAAATTAAGTTAAAAAAAAGATTTTTATAGTAATTAAATAATGCCTAAATTTGCAGTTGCTTTTTTAGGTGTCAATTCAGTATTGATGTTTTTAAAGTTAAAATTAAAGCCAAATGAATAAATTTTTTAGTTTTCTTATTCTTACCATTTTATTGGTGTCATGTAGTCCTTATCAAAAGGCTTTAAAATCAGATGATGTTGCCGTTAAAAGCGAAGTTGCAAATGCAATGTATGATAAAGGGAAATATGATAAAGCAATCAGATTATATGAACAAATTGCACCAGTTTATAAAGGTAAGCTCAATGCTGAACGAATGTTTTATTTGTATTCTAAATCACTTTATAATACGAATCAATTTTATTTAGCAGGATATCAATTTGAAAATTTTGTTGCTACTTATCCTAGAAGTGAAAAAAGAGAAGAGGCTACATTTTTAGCTGCTGAATGTTTTTATAAGTTGTCTCCTGTTTACAGTTTAGATCAAACAGATACTCAGAAAGCATTAGATAAAATGCAGCGATTTATTGATGTTTATCCTGAATCAAGTTATTTGGCTACAGCAAATAAATATGTTAAAGAATTAAGAGAAAAGCAAGAAAAGAAAGCATTTGAAATAGCAAAACAGTACAATTCTATTTCTGATTTTAAAGGTGCTTTAAAAGCATTTGATAACTTTATTTTAGATTTTCCAGGAACACCATATAAAGAAAAGGCGTTGTATTACAGATTGGATTCAGCGTACAAATTAGCTATCAATAGTATAGAATCAAAAAAACAAGAGCGTTTAAATTACGCCAAAACAACTTATGCAAATTTGATTAAATTCAATGCTGCAACAGAATATAAAAAAGAAGCTGATAAAATGTTAGCTGAAATTGAACAAGAATTAAAACAATTTTCTAAATAAAAGTAAATCATGGATTTAAAGAAAACAAATGCTCCTGTAAACACTATTACTTACAACAAAAGTAAATTAGAAGAGCCTACTGGAAACATTTATGAAGCGATTACTATCATGGCAAAACGTGCTAATCAAATCAATACTGAAATTAAAAAAGAATTGATTGAAAAATTAGAAGAGTTTGCTACATATAACGATAGTTTAGAGGAAGTTTTTGAAAACAAAGAGCAAATTGAAGTTTCAAAATTCTATGAAAAATTACCTAAGCCTCATGCTTTAGCAGTACAAGAGTGGCAAGAAGGTAAAATCTATTACAGAGAAGCTAAATAAATCAATATGTCTGTTTTAAGCGGTAAAAAAATCTTGCTAGGTGTATCTGGTGGTATAGCTGCTTACAAAACAGCCAACTTGGTTAGACTATTTATAAAAGCAGGTGCACAAGTACAAGTTGTAATGTCGCCTGCTTCTTTGCATTTTGTTACGCCACTTACTTTGGCAACCCTTTCCAAAAATCCGGTTTATTCAACTTTTTACAACGAAGAAGAAGGAAATGGAGAATGGAATAATCACGTAGAATTAGGATTATGGGCTGATTTAATGATTGTTGCTCCAGCTACAGCAAATACCCTTTCTAAAATGGCAAATGGAAATTGCGATAATTTATTAATTGCAACTTATCTCTCTGCTAAATGTCCAGTCTATTTTGCACCTGCAATGGATTTGGATATGTACAAGCATCCTTCAACTCTAGATAGTTTTCATAAATTAAAATCCTTTGGAAATATTATAATTCCTGCTGAAAGTGGTGAATTAGCAAGTGGTTTGTCTGGTGAAGGAAGAATGGCCGAGCCTGAAAATATTGTTTCGTTTCTAGAACGTGATTTACTTGAAAAATTACCACTTAAAGGAAAGAAAATTTTAATTACCGCTGGGCCAACTTATGAAGCTATTGACCCTGTGCGTTTTATTGGAAATCATTCTTCAGGTAAAATGGGATTTGATATTGCAAATGAAGCAGTAAATAAAGGAGCAGAAGTAATTCTAGTAACTGGCCCAACACATCTGAATGTACAAAATTCAGCCATTAAATTAATTCGAGTAACATCGGCTCAAGATATGTATGATGCTTGCCATGAATTTTATAATAGTGTTGATGTCGCTATTGCTGCAGCAGCTGTTGCAGATTATCGACCAAAAAATGTAGCTAATCAGAAAATAAAAAAGAACGATACAACGTTCTCTATAGAATTAGAAAAAACAAAAGATGTTTTAGCTTCGCTTGGCGAACAAAAGAAAAATCAATACTTGATTGGATTTGCGTTAGAAACTGAAAATGAAATTGAACACGCAAAGCAAAAAATCCAGAAAAAAAACTTAGATTTGATAGTTTTAAATTCTTTAAACGATGAAGGAGCTGGTTTTGGTAAAGCTACTAATAAAGTAACTTTTATATCTAAAGATTTTACAATTGAACCTAAGGAATTAAAATCAAAAGAAGCGGTAGCTCAAGATATCATTAATAAAGTAATTCAATTTTATGATGCGTAAAATAGTAGTAGTATTTATTTTCTTGTTTTCATTAGGTAATGTGTTTTCACAAGAGCTTAATGCGACAGTTTCTGTTAACTATCAACAGGTAGCTAATGGAAATCCTCAACTTTTTAAAAATCTTGAAACGCAAATAAAAGAATTTTTAAATACTACAAAATGGACTAACAAAGAGTATACTGATGTGGAAAAAATTGAATGTAATTTTTTTATTAATGTTACCTCTTATGGTTCAAACGTTTTTGAAGCCACATTGCAAGTGCAATCTTCAAGACCGGTTCATAATGCTACTTTGGCTTCTCCTATTTTAAACATAAACGACAAAAATTTCACTTTTCGATTTATCGAATTTGAAACCATGATTTACGACCAAAACTCGTTTAACTCAAACTTAGTTTCTGTATTGGCATTTTATTCTAATCTTATAATTGGAATGGATATGGATTCTTTTGCTTTAAATGGAGGATCAAAATACTTAGAAGTAGCTTCAAATATTGTTAACGTTGCTCAGTCTAGTGGGTACAAAGGTTGGTCACAATCAGAAGGGAATAACAACAATCGTAACTTTTTAATTTCGGATATGTTATCTACTACTTTTGCACCCTTTAGAAAAACACTTTATGAGTATCACAGACTTGGTTTGGATACCATGAGTGAGGATGTAAAAAAAGGAAAAGAAAATATTGCAAATTCAATAGAAACTTTGGCGGAAATTCAAAAAACAAGACCTAATTCATTGTTAGTGCGAACATTTTTTGATGCAAAAGGAGATGAATTAGTTTCCATTTTTTCTGGTGGACCACAAACAAATAATGCTAAATTACTAGAAACTTTAAATAGAATTTCCCCTCTTAATTCTCAAAAGTGGAATAAAATAAGATAGTTCAATCGCTTAATGAATATTTAACTTATGTTGCTTTCACTTTCCATAAAAAATTATGCGTTAATCGAATCGCTTGAAACTGATTTTTCCAATCAGTTTTCTGTTATTACAGGAGAAACCGGTGCCGGAAAATCAATTCTTCTTGGTGCTTTAGGGCTGGTTTTAGGAAATAGAGCCGATTTAACTTCGTTAAAAGATAAAGAACAAAAATGCATTATCGAAGCACAATTTGCCATTTCCAATTATAATCTTCAGTCTTTTTTTGAAGATAATGATATGGATTATGAAGATAAAACCATTATCAGAAGAGAAATTTTACCTTCAGGAAAATCACGTGCTTTTGTTAACGATAGTCCAGTAAATCTTCAAGAATTGCAAGAATTAGGTGCGATGTTGTTGGATATTCATTCCCAACATCAAACCCGAGAACTTACAGAAGAAAACTACCAAATAGATATTTTAGATGCGGTTGCCAATAATGGTGAACTTGTTTCTTCCTATAAAATTGCATTAGCTGATTTTAAATCCACTCAAAAAGAGTTGAAACAATTGATTTCTGAAAAGGAAGCTTTAGTCAAAGAATATGAGTACAATTCTTTTTTATTAAATGAACTTTTAGCAGCTAATTTAACTGATGGCGAACAAGAAGCGCTAGAGCAAGAATTAGAACAACTTAGTAATGTTGAATTCATAAAAGAAAATTTCGAACGAATTTTAGCCATTGCCAATGAAGAGCAAGTTGGAGCCATAATCAATTTGAAAGAAATTAAAATTTCACTTCAAAAAGTGGCTGGTTTTTCCAATCAAAATGCACAATTATTAGAACGTTTGACGAGTAGTTTACTCGAAATTGAAGATATTATTTCGGAATGCGAACAAAGCAATGAAAAGATTTTAGCCGATCCTGAGCGATTAGAATTGGTGAATACAAAACTACAAACCATCTATAATTTACAAAAGAAACACCAAGTACAAACGATTGCAGAATTATTGGCAATCCAAAATCAATTGGATGAAAAAGTTATTCGTGTTGATGATTTGGATGGTACCATCAATAAATTACAATCTGAATTAAATTCAAAACAAACTAAAGTTGACGAAATAGCTAAATCTATTTTTGAAAATAGAAAGAAAACAGCTCCAATTTTAATTGAGAAAATCAGAGCAATTTTATCACAATTAGGAATGGTAGAAGCTAATTTTCAAATCGAAATCAATCATACCGATTCGTATTATCCAAAAGGAAAAGACGAAGTGGTTTTATTATTTTCTGCTAACAAAGGAACTAGTTTCGGATTATTAAAAAAAGTGGCTTCTGGTGGAGAAATGTCGCGCATCATGTTAGCAATAAAAGCTATTTTAGCTAATTATTCTAAACTCCCAACCATTATTTTTGATGAGATTGACACTGGAGTTTCAGGAGAAATTGCAATTAAAATGGGTGAAATCATGAAACAAATGAGTACTACAATGCAAGTTTTTGCTATTACGCATTTACCACAAATTGCAGCCAAAGGAAATTCGCATTACAAGGTTTCGAAACGTAATGTAGGTGAAACCACAATTTCAGAATTAAATCTGTTAACATTAGAAGAAAGAATACAACAAATTGCCGAAATGCTATCAGGAAAAGATATAACCGATTCGGCTTTACAACATGCAAAAGCTTTGTTGAATTGATTTTTTAAAGTACTTTTGTTTACCATTTTAAACGACAACAAACCAATTATAAAATAGAATATCATGATTATAGAACCAAGAATGCGTGGATTTATTTGTTTGACAGCTCATCCAAAAGGTTGCGAACAAAATGTAAAAAATCAAATTGAATACGTAAAATCGAAAGGAAAAATCAACGGACCAAAGAGAGTTTTAGTAATTGGAGCTTCAACTGGTTTTGGTTTGGCTTCAAGAATTACAAGTGCTTTTGGTTCTGATGCTGCAACAATTGGTGTATTTTTTGAGAAAGCTCCATCTGAAGGAAAAACAGCTTCTCCAGGTTGGTACAATTCTGCAGCATTTGAAGTGGAAGCTCATAAAGCTGGATTGTATGCGAAAAGTATCAATGGAGATGCATTTTCAAACGAGGTAAAACAACAAACTATCGATATGATTAAAGCGGATTTAGGTCAGGTTGATTTAATCATCTATAGTTTAGCTTCTCCGGTGCGTCAACATCCAGGAACTGGTGTTTTACATCGTTCTACTTTAAAACCAATTGGAAATACTTTTACGAATAAGACAGTTGATTTTCATACAGGAAATGTAACTAGTGTTTCAATCGAACCAGCTAACGAAGAAGATATTGCAAACACAGTTGTTGTAATGGGTGGTGAAGATTGGGCTATGTGGATGGATGCTTTAAAAGGAGCAGGAGTTTTATCCGAAGGAGCAACTACAATAGCGTATTCTTACATAGGACCTGAGGTAACTGAAGCAGTTTACAGAAAAGGAACAATCGGAAGGGCAAAAGATCATTTAGAGGCTACAGCTTTTGAAATTACAGAGAAATTAAAAGATATCAACGGAAAAGGATATGTTTCTGTAAATAAAGCATTAGTAACACAGGCAAGTTCTGCAATTCCTGTAATTCCGTTATATATTTCATTGTTGTACAAAATCATGAAGGCAGAAGGAATTCATGAAGGTTGTATTGAACAAATCCAACGTTTATATGCGGAAAGATTGTACACAGGAAATGCAGTTCCAACAGACGATAAAGGAAGAATCCGAATTGATGATTGGGAAATGAGAGCAGATGTTCAAGAAAAAATCGCTAAATTATGGGGAGAATCAACTACAGAAACTTTAGTAGAATTAGGAGATTTAGCTGGATACAAACAAGATTTCTTAAATTTATTTGGATTTGGATTTGAAGGTGTAGATTATCAAGCGGATACGGATGAAATGGTAATGATACCAAGTATTAAATAAGTTGTTTAGTCCCGAATTAATCGGGACTTTCTTTTTTATTATATTTGTTAAAAAAATAAAATGTATTTTTCATTTATTATTCCCGTTTACAATCGTCCTGAAGAAATAGACGAACTCTTAGAAAGTTTAACAAATTTTACTTCTTCTATTCCGTTTGAAGTTGTTATTATTGAAGATGGTTCTTCCATTCCTTGTAAAGATGTTATTGAAAAATATCTTGATAAAATAACAATTGCTTATTATTTTAAATCCAATTCTGGACCTGGAGATTCACGTAATTATGGAATGAAAGTGGCTAAAGGCGATTATTTTATTATACTTGATTCCGATTGTATTATACCACCAAATTATTTAAACCAAGTTCAAAAAAGTCTTGATGCAGAATATGTAGACTGCTTTGGCGGACCCGATGCAGCTTTGGATTCTTTTTCGGATATTCAAAAAGCAATTAATTTTACCATGACCTCTTTCTTAACCACTGGAGGTATAAGAGGTGGAAGTGAAAAAGTCGATAAATTCCAACCCAGAAGTTTTAACATGGGTTTATCAAAAAAAGCGTTTGAAGCTTCAAATGGTTTTGGAAATATCCATCCAGGAGAAGATCCAGATTTATCTATTCGATTATGGAATTTAGGTTTCAAAACTAAGTTGATTAAAAATGCCTTTGTATATCATAAAAGGAGAATCAGCTGGGAAAAGTTCCAAATACAAGTTAATAAATTTGGAAAAGCACGACCAATTTTAAACTCATGGTATCCTGAGCATAAAAAAATTACATTTTGGTTTCCAAGTTTATTTTTATTAGGCTTTTTATTCTCTGCGTTATTGGTCATTTTTAAAATTTACTTTTTTATTGGTGTTTACGGATTATACTTTTTGTTATTATTCATAAGCTCATTACTATCCAATAAAAGTCTCAAAATTGCGTTATATTCTGTATGGGCTGCGTTAATTCAGTTTTATGGTTATGGAAAAGGATTCTTTCTTTCCTACTATAAAGTTGAGGTGTTAAAGCAAGAGCCTCAAAAAGCATTTCCAGAGTTATTTTTTAAGAAATAAATATGACTAAAATAATTGGTTTAACGGGCGGAATTGGAAGTGGAAAATCTACTGTTGCAAATTACATTGCTTCAAAGGGAATTCCTGTTTACATTGCCGATGAAGAAGCCAAAAAGATTATGGAACGTGACGATGTGAAACAAAAAATTCAAAATTTGTTTACTGTATCTATCCTTAATTCAGACAATACGCTTGATCGTAAGAAAATTGCCGAATTCGTTTTTAACAACCCCGAAAAGTTAAAAGAGTTAAATGCTATTGTACATCCCGAAGTACAACTCCATTTCAAAAATTGGGTAAAAGAACATGAAAGTTTTCCATACATAATTAAAGAAGTTGCCATTCTTTTTGAAACTGGTGGAAATAAACAATGTGATAAGGTTATTCTAATCACTGCTCCAGAAGAACTTAGAATTGAAAGAGCTATGAAACGTGATAATCTAACAAAAAAAGACATTTTAGCTAGAATTAATAACCAATTACCTGATTCTAAAAAGAAAGAATTAAGTGATTTTGTTGTTGAAAATACAGATTTAAATAATACTTTCTTAAAAATTGATGAAATTCTTAAAATTTTAGCAAAAATTTAGAAAAAGGTTTATATGTTAATCTTTGGTTAATGTATTTTAATGAGAAATGTTAAAATGTTAAATTTGTTTCGATGAATAAATCAAGGTTTAGATTATTGGTCTTTTTAATGAGTTTATCATTAATAGGGATCATCTTAGTTCAATTGTATTGGATTTCTACTTCATTGGACAAAAATGAAGAGGAATTCAAATACCACGTTCAGCAGGTTTTAGGAAATGTATCTAATACAATTAAGGAAAAAGAATTAGTAGCCTTTTACAAACATTACAATAAAATTATTGATAGTACTGGGAAGATACCTAAAGAAGAAGAACTAAAAGAAATTTATTTCTATCAACGTGATAAAAAAACCAATGAAACCATAATCTACACCAATACTTTAGTTGCAGAAAATTATGGTATAAACGGTTCGTTCTTTGATAAAAATGCTAATTCAATAAATTTTGGAAATGTAGTTTCTAGAAGAAAAACCGAAATTTATAATGGAAATTCAATCAACGATGGAAGCTTGCAAATGCGTTCTTTTCCTGACGTTACCATAAGTAAATCAGGAAATGTTTCAAGTTTAGATAAGGCCAATTTTGAAGTAACATTTAAGGATGTAGTTTCACTAAAGCCCTTACAAGAGCGAGTTTCTACGGAACAATTAGGTAAGTATTTAAAAGATGAACTTCACAAATACGGAGTTAAAACGCCTTTTGAGTTTGGAATTTACAGCAACGGTTTGGCAACAAAAGTACGTTCTGAAGATTTTAAATATGATGTGAAAACTACTTATGGAATTCCCGTTTTTCAGGATAATGAAGGAATGTCTAAATACCAATTGTTAGTTAGTTTTCCACAAAAAAATAAATTCGTATTCTCTTCTTTGATAGGAATTTCAAGTTTGTCGTTATTGTTCACCTTGGTTATTGTGTTGACGTATTCAAGTGCTTTGAATCAATTAATCAAACAAAAGCAAATTTCTGAAATCAAAACAGATTTCATAAACAATATGACGCATGAGTTCAAAACACCTATTGCTACAATTAATTTAGCTCTAGATGCGATTAAGAATCCAAAAATTATTGAAGATAAAGATAAAGTACAGCGTTATCTTCAAATGATTAAAGAAGAAAATAAGCGTATGCACGCTCAAGTTGAAAACGTTTTACGTATTTCTAAATTAGAGAAAAACGAACTCGACATTTCAAAAGAACCAAGAGACGTAACCGAAATTATTGAAGATGCTATCGAACACGTCAGTTTAATCGTGGAAGATAGAGAAGGAGTGATTCATTCGCATTTTAATGCACAACGAAGCACAATTTTATTAAACGAAGTACATTTTACTAATGTATTAGTGAATATGTTAGATAATGCTATAAAATATTCGCCAAATGCACCTGTAATTGACGTTTTTACAGAAAATATTAAAGATTTTATTCTGATAAAAATACAAGATCAAGGTGCTGGAATGAGTAAAGTAGCGCAAAAAAGAGTTTTTGAAAAATTCTACCGTGAACATACGGGAGATTTACATAATGTAAAAGGTCATGGGCTAGGATTAGCCTACGTTAAACAAATAGTAGAAGACCATAACGGTCAAATATTTGTAGAGAGCGAAAAAGGTAAAGGAAGTACCTTTATTATTAAAATGCCATTAATAAATTAAAAAATATACATATAATTACTATGGAAGCAAAGAAAATATTATTAGTTGAAGACGATCCAAACTTTGGTGCGGTTTTGAAAGATTATTTAATGATAAACGATTTTGATGTTACGCTAGCTAAAAACGGAATGGAAGGTTTTGAGAAATTCAAAAAAGACACTTTCGATTTATGCATTTTAGACGTTATGATGCCTTACAAAGATGGATATACTTTAGCGAGAGAAATTCGCGAGAAAAACCAAGATGTGCCAATTATCTTTTTAACAGCTAAAACACTAAAAGAAGACGTTTTAAAAGGATATAAAGTAGGAGCTGACGATTATTTAAACAAACCGTTTGATTCGGAAGTACTTTTAATGAAAATTAAAGCGATTATTCAAAGAAAAGCTACAGAAGTAAAACCAGATACAACTAAATTTGAGTTCGAAATTGGTAAATTCCACTTAAACTCAAAATTACGTTTCTTAACATATCCTGGTCAAGAGCCAATTAAATTATCACCAAAAGAGTGCGAATTATTAAAAATGTTAGCACTTCACGAAAATGATTTGATGCCTAGAGAATTAGCCTTAACAAAAATTTGGAGAGACGACAACTATTTTACATCAAGAAGTATGGACGTTTATATCGCTAAATTGAGAAAATTCTTAAAGCAAGATGAAAACGTAGAAATCTTAAACATTCACGGAGAAGGTTTTAGATTAGTAATCAAAAAATAATAAAAAAAGTCCTGAAATATTTGAGGGCACTGAAAAACATCTACTATTTTGATTAGTGCCGTTTTTAGTCAATAAAAAAACGCTTGTAACAGGATTTTAAATATCCGTTATAAGCGTTTTTCTTTTTGCAACTGTTTTTTATTGTAGGTTGTATAAGTTTGTT
>NZ_JAYRPD010000054.1:0-42991 GCF_041911335.1 Flavobacterium sp. | reverse complement strand
TTTGATTTTCTTTGTCTTTATAGAGCTACACCGAGGCGTTTCACTTGTTTTTAGCACAGAGCTTCACAGAGCTTTTTTTTGATTTTCTTTGTCTTTATAGAGCTACACCGAGGCGTTTCACTTGATTTTTATACAGAGCTGCACTGAGCTTTTTTTTGATTTCTTTATCTTTATAGAGCTACACCGAGGCGTTTTTCACTTGTTTTTACACAGAGTTGCACAGAGCTTTTTTTGATTTTCTTTGTCTTTATAGAGCTACACCGAGGCGTTTTTCACTTGTTTTTACACAGAGTTTTTTTTTATTTTCCTTGTCTTTATAGAGTTTAGCTGAGACTTTTTATTTTCACATTGCAAATCGTTTAATTCCTTTAGATAATAGTTTAGTGTTAAAATTAATTAATAATCCTGTTTTATAATTCCCTAATCTCATATAAGTTAATATTTGAGCTTTGTGAACATCGGTAAAAGTCTCAACTGTTTTTAATTCAAGAACCAATTGATCTTCTATCAATAAATCAATTTTATAGCCGTGATCTAATTTGATTTCTTTGTATTCTATTGGAAGTTTTTTCTCTCTTTCAACTTTTAAATTAGCATTTTTCAATTCATAGTATAAACATTCTTGATAAGCAGATTCTAGTAATCCAGGACCCAAATGTCGATGAACTTCAATAGCTAAACCAATTACTTGTTCTGTTAACTTATCAACTTCCATATTTTTACTTTATAAATATTCTTTATTTAAATTAATGTAACGCTCTCAATTTCTCACATTCAACACAAAGTAAATAAAAACCCTCCGTGAATCTCATTTACCTCTGTGCATCTCGGTGTAAAAAGCCAAGTGCAACGCTCTCAATTTCTCTCATTCGATACAAAGTTTATAAAAACCTCGGCGAATCTCTTAAACCTCGGTGTATCTCTGTGTAACAAAAAAGTGAAACGCTACTCAAAAGCTCTCAACGCCAATTCATAACTCTGCAATCCAAAGCCAATAATAACCCCTTTAGCGTTTGCTGAAATATAAGATTGATGGCGGAAAGACTCTCTAGAAAAGGTATTGGAAATATGAACTTCTATAACAGGAGTCGTAATAGCTTTAACAGCATCTCCAATTCCAATAGAAGTGTGCGTGTAAGCTCCCGCATTTAAGACAATACCATCATAAGTAAAACCTGCTTCTTGAATTTTAGAAATGATTTCCCCTTCAATATTACTCTGAAAATACTCTAACGTTATGTTAGGAAACTGAATTTGTAATTTTTCAAAATACGAATCAAAAGTTTCGCTGCCATAAACTTCAGGTTCACGCTTTCCTAAAAGATTAAGATTTGGTCCGTTTATAATGATAATTTTCATGTGAATTGTTTTTGTAAAAATAAAAAAACCATTCTTTTTGAGAATGGTTTTAGTAAAATATTGTGAATTTTAGTATTAAAACATGTAACCCACTGAAAACTGAATTACCGAGTTTTTCACATCGGCATCTTGTTTGGCTTCTGTTAATCCAGCTACATAACGTCCTGAAACAAATAAACCATCGGTTATTTTATAACTCAAGCCGCCTGCTAAACCAAAATCGAACGAATTGGTGTCGTTGGCATCTACTTCATTTCGTTCACTTACTAATACAGAAGCTTGTGGTCCAAGTTCTAAACTCAATTTATTTGAAGTTAAATAAAACTTAGCTAATACAGGAATAGAAATATAGCCCAACTCATTTTTAAATTGCTCACCTAATCCTTTTAATTCGGCACCTTTAGTAGAATATAATAATTCAGATTGTAGTGCAAAGTTTTGAAAGACATTTAACTCTACTACAAGTCCAGCATGGTAGTTGGTAATAGTTTTAAAGTCATAATTAGCAACATCTCCTCCCGTGTAGTTAGCAAAATTTAATCCCCCTTTTACGCCAAATTTTAGCATTTGAGCCTGTGAAAAACCAGTTCCTAGAACCAGTAAAATCATAGTTGCAATTATTCTTTTCATATTAAAATGTTTAAAGTTGTAACGCTTGTTAGCGCTTTTTAGTATGATTGTCGATAAAATGCACTTTTTATCGTTTTTTGGATTTTATTGATTATGAGGTGTTTATGTTTTTTTTACTATTTTTTGAAGGTTTATTTTTTATTAAAAAAAGTTTAAAATTTTAATTTTTATAACTTTTAACTAATTGATTATGAACATAATTGTTTTTACTTGTTAATAAAATTGTTAATAATTTAACAAAAATATGTTATTTCGTATAAAAAAATGCTATAAATTCGTACTACAAACTTAAAATTTAAATTTATGAAAAAAATTATTTTATCGTTAGGAGTTATGTCATTATTATTGTCTTGTAGTACAACGAGCCATACTTATCGTGCTAATGGAATTGCGGATAAAAATGTTATTGCTGGTCAAGTAGTAGTCGACACAAAATTAGATTTAAAAACTAAAATTGAAGTTGTATCATCAAAGAGAAATACAGTAGGTGAGGCAATGGATGAGGCCTATTACAAAGCAATTAATGATAACAATATTGACTTAGTTGTTGATCCAATTTTTGAGATTACCACAACGGATAAGATTTTGTTTTGGGGCGGTAAAAGCACTGCGAAATTAACTGGTTTTGGTGCTAAGTATGATAATTCAAGAAGTAAAGTAGAGGCTATAAAAGAATTAAAATCAATAGACACTACAGATGTTAAAAAGTTTAATGCTATCTATTACAATGTAAACACAGATGGAACAGAAATCGCTAAACCATCAACGGTAAAAAAAGCTGGTTTTTTAAGTATGTTTTTTAATAAATAGATTCTTTAGAAATGAGGAATTTTATAATACTTATAAGTTCTATAGTTTTATTAAGTTCATGTAGTTCTACAAATTATACATACAGAGATAATTTTATTCAAGACAAGCCTGTAATAACAAGCGAGGTTGTTGTAGATGTAAAATTAGATGTAAATAAAAAGGTAGAATCAACATCTAGTAAAAGAAAAACGGTAGAATTAGCAAAAAATGAAGCTTATTATAAAGCTATTACAGAAAACAATATAGATGTTGTCGTTGATCCAATTTTTGAGGTGAAAACTTCAGATAAAATTTTGTTTTTTGGAGGTAGAAGTACTGCGAAGCTGAAAGGCTTTGCTGGTTATTATGTAAATCCAAGAACAAAAGTAGAAGCAATTAAGGAATTAAAACTAGTTGATACTTTAGATATTCATAAATATAATAATATTTACATGGGAATTCCCTTTCCTGTAATAAATAAGATTAAAGTTAAGACTGAAAATGTTAAAGTAAAATCTAGTACAGTAAGTTTAGATTCTGGTATGAAATCTGTGGTTCCAAATAAAACTGAATCAAAAGAATTAAAATCAAACTTTGGTTTTAAAATTGCTAAAGCTACAAATAATTTAGATGTTGCTAATTACGGCGAATATGCTAATGATGGTATATCTTTTGGTTTTATTTATGAATCAAATCCAAATGGTAAATTTGGACTTAGAACAGAATTTTTATATTCAATAAATGATGAATTTGATCATATTTACATTCCTGTTTTAGGAAAATATTCTTTTACTAAAAATTTCAGTATTCTTTTAGGACCAAGTATTACCCATATTATGGGTGATGATTTTGATGAATTTGCTGATATAAGTTTAGGTTTAGATTATGGTATATCGTATGATATTGGTAAAAAAATATTTATTGATTTAAGATTTTCCAATGGTCTAAATGATATTGGTGAGTTTGAAGAAATTAAATATAAAAGTAATACTATAGGTATAGGTTATAGATTTTAATTTCATGTTTATCTATAATTCAATCCCGAGCAATGCTCGGGATTTTTTTATTGCTGTAATTTGCCTACATTTGAAATATGAGTACTTGGCAATCGTATATTAAAGAATATCAAAATTATCTTCGTTTAGAACGTGGGCTTTCTAAAAACACCATTGAAAACTACACGTTTGACATTGAAAAATTAGTGTTGTTCTTACATCAGCACGAGATTACCGTTTCTCCCATTCAAATTTCTGAAGAAACTATTCAGCAATTTATTTACGAATTATCATCAAAAGTAAACGCTCGTAGTCAGTCACGAATTATTTCAGGACTAAAAAGCTTTTTTAATTATTTAGTTTTTGAAGATTATCGAAAAGATACACCGCTAGAATTAATAGAAGTTCCTAAAACCGGTCGAAAATTACCCGATACTTTAGCTACGGAGGAAATTGATGCGCTAATTAACGCCATCGATTTATCCACTCCAGAAGGCGAACGCAATAAAGCTATGTTAGAAGCGCTATACAGCTGTGGTTTGAGAGTGTCAGAGTTGGTAAGTTTAAAGATTTCCGACTTATTTTTTGAAGAAGGTTTTATCAAAATCACAGGAAAAGGAAATAAACAACGTTTTGTGCCTGTAGGAGGCTCTACAATTAAATATATTACTTCTTATGTAAACTTAATACGAGTGCATTATCCCGTTCAAAAAGGGCATGAGGATACGCTTTTTTTAAATAGGAGAGGAAGGCAATTAACACGTGCCATGGTTTTTACTATTATTAAAGATTTAGCGGTAAAAATCAATTTAAATAAAACAATAAGTCCTCACACATTCCGACATTCATTCGCAACACATCTTTTAGAAAATGGTGCCGATTTACGTTCTATCCAATTAATGCTCGGACATGAATCTATTACTACAACCGAAGTGTATATGCATTTGGATAGAAAGTTCTTGTCGGAAGTGTTGAATAATTATCATCCACGTAAATAGTTGACAGTCTCAGTTTTCAGTCACAGTACTATAACATGCAAAAAAAAAGATGTTTCAATTTTGAAACATCTTTTTTTTATCTGTCAACTGCGACTGTCAACTGTGACTAAAAATTACTTCGCAATATTCACTGCTCTAGTTTCACGAATAACCGTAATTTTTACTTGACCAGGATATGTCATTTCAGTTTGGATTTTTTGAGAAATATCAAATGATAAATTTACCGCTGCATCGTCAGATACTTTTTCACTTTCTACAATAACACGTAACTCTCTACCTGCTTGAATTGCATAAGCATTTTTAACCCCGTTGAATCCGAAAGCGATATCTTCTAAGTCTTTCAAACGTTGGATGTAAGAATCTAGTACTTGTCTTCTTGCTCCAGGACGTGCGCCAGAAATAGCATCACAAACTTGGATAATTGGAGAAATCAATGATTTCATTTCAATTTCGTCGTGGTGCGCTCCAATAGCGTTGCAAACTTCTTCTTTTTCACCATATTTTTCAGCCCATTGCATACCTAATATTGCGTGAGGTAATTCGCTCTCAGTATCTGGTACTTTTCCAATATCGTGTAATAAACCAGCTCTTTTAGCTAATTTAACGTTTAATCCTAATTCAGCCGCCATAATACCACATAACTTAGCTACTTCTCTAGAGTGTTGTAACAAGTTTTGTCCGTAAGATGAACGGTATTTCATTCTACCCACCACTTTAATTAATTCAGGGTGTAATCCGTGGATTCCTAAATCAATAACGGTACGTTTTCCAGTTTCGATGATTTCCTCGTCGATTTGTTTAGCAGTTTTAGCAACCACTTCTTCAATACGTGCTGGGTGAATACGTCCGTCAGTTACTAATTTGTGCAACGCTAAACGAGCGATTTCTCTTCTTACTGGATCAAAACAAGATAAGATGATAGCTTCTGGGGTATCGTCAACAATGATTTCAACTCCAGTTGCTGCTTCTAAAGCTCTAATGTTACGACCTTCACGACCGATGATTCTTCCTTTTACATCGTCAGATTCAATGTTGAATACAGAAACACAGTTTTCAACCGCTTCTTCAGTACCTACACGTTGAATAGTGTTGATGATGATTTTTTTCGCTTCTTGTTGCGCTGTCATTTTTGCTTCTTCCACAGTATCTTGGATGAATGACATAGCGTTTGTTTTGGCTTCTGCTTTTAAACTTTCTACCAATTGATTTTTAGCATCTTCAGCAGATAAACCAGAAATAGCTTCTAGTTGCTCTACTTGACTTCTGTGAAGTTTATCAATTTCTTGTTGTTTCTTGTCTAAATATTCGATTTTATTGTTGTAATCTGCAATTTTAGCTTCAACTTCATCATTAATTTTTTTAGCTTTTGCTAATTCATTTGAAACTTGAGATTCTTTATCACGCGTTCTTTTTTCAGCTTCGGCCATTTTTTTGTCGCGAGCTAAAATTACTTGTTCATGTTCTGCTTTTAATTCTAAAAACTTCTCTTTAGCTTGTAGAATTTTATCTTTTTTCGCTGCTTCAGCTTCTGTTTTAGCGTCTTTTAAAATCGAAGCTGCTTCTTTTTTTGCATTTTTAATTAGGTTAGAAACATTGCTTTTCTCTAAAAATTTAGCGATTCCAAAACCTCCAGCAAGACCAACAACAATTCCAATTATTATACCTAGTATATCCATATGTGTGTTAAAAAATTATATAAAAAAAGCCTACATTAGATGTTTGTATAAACTCTGTTATACAAGATTTGAGCTAACCTGCAGTTCAAACTTCCCACTTAAGGGCCTGTTATAGTTGCAAAGATTCACTCGTTTAAATTGTTAGTGTTGAGTTTATCAAATATATACTAATGTAGGCAGTATCTTTGTTTGTTTATGTAAGAACGTATTTATTTTGAGAGTAACTCACTCAATTTTTTATCCAAATTTTGCAATCTGGTTAAAGAAGTTTCATCATCTTGAGTTTTACTAATTTGTTTTTGTTCCACTTGTGCTGCAAATTGCAAGGCACACATGGCTAAAACATCTTGTTTGTCTCTTACAGCATAGCTTTGTTCAAACTGTTTAATCATAGCATCTATTTTTTTTGAAGCACTTCTTAGCCCTTCTTCTTGTGATGGTTCCACAGTTAATGGATATACACGGTCTGCTATTGATATTTTAATTTTCAGCTTTTCACTCATGAGCTTTCTAATCTGAAAGTTGGGCTATACAATAATCAATTTCTCTGATTAATGAATTTATTTTGAGTTTTGTTTCTCGTTTATTTTCTTCACTGCCTAGTAATGAGTTTACCATTTTTAGAGTATCTAATTGCTTCTTCAGGTCTTCAATTTCACCAGATTGCTGTTGTTGATTTTTTCTAGAAAGCAACAATTCATCCTGCAACTCTTGGTTTTTCTTTTCTAGCTGTGACACTTTTTGGTTCAGCTTAAAAAATTTAACTTCGAGAGAATCAATTAATTCAGATAATCCATTCATTAATGATAGAATTCATTTCAATATTTCACAAAGTTAGCATTAGTATTCAAAAATAGCAATACTTTTTATTAAATTTTGTGAATAATTTTTAATTATTTATAACTATCTGATAATTAATAATTTATTAAAGGTATGGTTTTTGTTTACTTTATATAAAATTATTTTAGTATTTTAGCATTAAACACAAGCACTATGAAGTTCGTATTAGCCATTTTATTCGCCCCTCTTTTTATTTTTAGTCAGGATTTTCCTCAAGATTATTTTCAATCTCCTTTAGATATTCCGCTCGATTTATCGGGTTCGTTTGGAGAATTACGAAGCAATCATTTTCATTCGGGTTTAGATTTTAAAACAAAAGGAGTGGAGGGTTTGCCTGTTTATGCTGTAGGCGATGGCTATATTTCTAGAATTAAAATTTCAACTTTTGGTTATGGAAAAGCAATTTATATTACACATCCAAATGGATATACTTCGGTTTATGGTCACCTTCAAAAAGCAAATGGATCTATTGAAGCATACATCAAATCGAAACAATACAAAGAGCAATCGTATGAAGTAGAAATGTATTTGTACCCAACAGAATTACCAGTAAAAAAAGGAGACGTAATTGCTTTTACAGGAAATACTGGCGGAAGTGGCGGTCCTCATTTGCATTTTGAATTTCGAAATACCAAATCGGAAGAAATTTTAAATCCGATGCATTTTGGTTTCAAGAAAATTATTAACGATGATAGAAAGCCCGTGATTCAAGGTGTTGTGGCTTATCCTTTAGATTCTACTGTGGTGAATACTTCACAAAAACCAATTAATATTTCATTTTCCAAACAAACCGATGGAAGTTATTTGAGCACAAAAGTTAGAACTAATGGTAAAGTTGCATTTGGAATTAATGCATACGATTTTTGTACTAATGCTTACAATAAAAATGGATTATACAAGGTAAAAGCGTATTTAAATGGTGTTTTGTATTACCAATACGGTTTTGATGGTTTTGCTTTTGATGAAACACGCTATATTAATAATTTTATCGATTACGAACGCTTTCATTTGATGGGACAACGTGTTCAAAAATTGTTTCAATTATCGGATTATCCGCTATCTGTTGTGGCAGGAAACAAAAAAGATGGTACTATAAAAGTGCAACCTGGAACCAATTATACCTATCGAGTAGAAGTGTACGATTTTCATGGAAATCGTGTAGATTTAATTATCCCAATTGAATTCTACAACACACAGGCTACGATTAAAAATACCATTCAAAAAACACCTTACTATGTAAAAGCTAAAAATGAGTCGATTTTTGAAAAGAATAATGTTTCAGTGCAAATACCAGAAAATGCTTTTTATAATAATTTCTATTTAAATTTCGATGTTAATGGTGATATTTTAACTTTACATGACGATAGTGTTCCAGTCCATAAAAATATAACTATTACATTTAACGATGTTCAAGGTTTAACCGAGGAACAATTAGCTAAAACATTTATTGCTACATTAGATGGTTATAAATTAGAGTACAATAAAACATACCGAAAAGGGAATACTTTCTCAATTAAAACAAGAACATTAGGAAAGTTTAAATTAGCACAAGACACTACGCCACCTCGAATTTATAACGTGAATTTTGTGGAAGGAAAAACTATAAAAGAACAAAAAACAATTAGTGTTTCTATTACAGATTTGCATTCCGATATTAATACCTACAATGGTTATTTGAACGGAAAATGGATTTTAATGGAATACGATTACAAAACAAAAAAGTTGGTGCACAATTTAGATGATAACATTTGCGTTCCTGGAAGAAACGATTTAAAGATTGTTGTGACGGATAATTTACAAAATTCCACTACCTTTGAATCTTACTTTTTTAGATAATTAAAACGAATTCTTTTGAAAAATATATTTTTTGTATTCATTATTGGTCTTTTTTCAATGACTATTTCGGCTCAAAAGGCCCGTGTTAAGGGTGTTATTTTAGACGAATTTAATAATCCGGTTGAAAACGTAACGGTAAAAGTGGGAGATAAAGGAACGGTCTCAAACGAAAATGGTTTCTATATTTTAGAAATCGAGGCTAACAAAAAAGTCACGATTACTTTTTCACACGTTTCATTGAAGAAAATTACTATTGATTTGAATCTGAAACCCAATGAAGATTTTGAGTTAAACCCGGTAATGAATTCAAAAATTGAAGAATTTGGAGAAGTTTTAGTTACAGGAAGTAGTAAAAAACGAATCGAAGGCGTTACCACAATTGATCCGGTTGTGGTAAGAAAAATTCCAGGAGCTAATGCCGGAATAGAAAATATAATTAAAACACTTCCGGGTGTTTATTCTAATAACGAATTGAGTACTTCGTATGCCGTTCGTGGTGGAAATTACGACGAAAATTTAGTCTATGTAAATGAAATTGAAGTTTATCGTCCGTTTTTAATTCGTTCAGGACAACAAGAAGGATTGAGTTTTACCAATACCGATATGGTTCAAAATGTAGACTTTTCAGCTGGTGGTTTTCAATCGAAATTCGGAGATAAATTATCATCGGTTTTAGATATTACCTACCGAAATCCAAAACGTTTTGGCGCTAGTTTAGAAGCTAGTTTGTTAGGCGGAAGTTTAACAGTTGAAGGTGTTTCTAAAAATCAAAAATGGAGTAACATTACAGGTGTTCGTTATAGAGACAACAGTTTGTTAGTAAATAGTCAAGAAACAGAAACCAATTTTAAACCAACATTTTTTGATGTTCAGACTTTATTGAATTTTAATTCTTCAACCAAATGGAACTTTAGTTTCCTTGGAAATATTTCGCAAAACAGATACAATTATCAGCCTTTAACACGTCAAACGAACTTTGGAACGATTGATCAACCTATTGCTTTGTTAGTATTTTATGAAGGACAAGAAAAAGATAAATACCTAACGTTTTTTGGTGCCGGAAAAGCCGTTTATCAATACAACGAAAAAAATAAATTGAAGTTTATCCTTTCCGGATATCATACACAAGAACAGGAATATTATGATATTTTGGCGCAATATCGTTTAGGCGAAGTGGATGCAAATATCGGTTCGGAAACCTTTGGAGATGTTGTTTTTACCCGCGGAATAGGTTCGCAATTAAATCACGCTCGTAACGATTTAGATGCTTTGATCGTAAATGCAGAAGTAAAAGGTTTTCATGAAATTAATGAAAAATCGCAAATAGAATGGGGAGCCAAATTTACCTTAGAAGATATTCGAGATAGAATTGTAGAATGGGAAGTTGTGGATTCTGCTGGTTTTTCTTTACCAAATCCTCTTTTAGATTATCAAAATGATCAACCTTATAATCCATATGTTGGACCATTAGCACCTTTTCAAAACATTAGAGCGACTAATTTTACAAGAATTAATCGTTTTTCAGGTTATGCACAATGGAATTATAGAGGAAAAATTGGAACACATGAATATTGGTTAAATGCCGGATTAAGAGCACATCAATGGCAAGTTACGGCTGAAAGAAGACCAAATGGTGATAGCCAAATAACGTTTTCACCACGAGCACAATTCGCCTTTAAACCTGATTGGAGTAAAGACATGATGTTCCGATTATCTGGAGGTTTGTATCACCAACCACCATTTTATCGAGAGCTTCGGGATTTTGATGGAGTAGTGCAAACCAATGTAAAAGCCCAACAATCATTTCATGTAGTTTTAAGTAATGATTACAGTTTTAAAATGTGGTCGCGACCATTTAAGTTGGTCTCCGAAGCATATTATAAAAATATTACGGATGTAAATACTTATTCCATTGATAATGTTCGTATTCGATACCGAGCTAACAACAATGCAGAAGCGTACGCGTACGGATTCGATGCGCGTTTAAACGGTGAGTTTGTTCCAGGAACGGAATCTTGGTTTAGTTTCGGATATTTAAAAACAGAAGAAAATCAAGATGGCAAAGGTTTTATAGCGCGTCCAACCGATCAACGATTGAAATTTGGAATGTTATTTCAAGATTATATGCCTAATATTCCGAACTTAAAATTATATCTGAATTTAGTTTATAATACGGGTTTGCCAGGCGGTTCGCCTTCATACGCTGACCCATATGCTTACCAATTGCGATTGAATGATTATCGCAGAGCCGATGTCGGGTTTTCTTACGTATTCAAAGATGCAGGAATTCAATCAAGTAAAATGTGGTTGAAACCGTTTAATGAGTTTTCATTAGGTTTAGAGATTTTCAATTTGTTCAACAACCAAAATTCAATTACGAATACTTGGGTTCGCGATGTGTACACGAAATCGCAATACGGAATTCCTAATTATATGACCACTCGTGTTTTCAATATCAAATTGGTTGCCCGATTGTAACCCAACAATTATTTTAGTATATTTGACTATAAAATTCAAACAGATGAAGCGTATTCTTTTCACTTTTAGCTTGGTTGCAACTTTAATGAGTTGTAAAGAAGAAACGGAAACTCCAAAAGTTATCTACGAAGAAGGAAAAACTAAGGTAGAAGCAGAAACTAGAGATACGTCATCTATCAAAGTGGCTGATTTGCCAATTTTGATGGAAGGAACCAAATATTTAATTCATCCTGTTGGAGATGTTCGTGTGTATGACTCGAATAGCAAAGTGTATGGAAGTAGTAAAACCAATCAAGTAAGCTACGCTATTTCCAATTACAACCGATTTGAAATTACAGGTTATTTCGATAATTTAAATTTTCAACATATTGATTCTACTTCAGTAAAACCATTAACCGATAAGAAAATCCAAATTCAAACCGCAACATTTTTAGATGGAATTGCAGCAAAAACTAAAAAGCAAATCATCGTTTATACTCTAGTTGATTCTGATACTAACAAAGACGGAAAAATTAATCAGAATGACATTCGTTCGTTGTATTTGAGTTCAGCAAGTGGCGAAAACTTCACTAAATTATCAGAAAATCTTTTAGAATTAATCGATTGGAATATTATCGAAGCACAAAATCGTTTGTACTTTAGATGTATTGAAGATATCAACAAAAACGGTGCTTTTGATAAAAACGATAAAGTACATTACCATTTCGTAAACTTGTTAGCTGACGAGTGGAAAGTGGAAGTTTATACTCCGAATTAGTTTTTCAATAATTGATGAGAATCAAACTGATTTTTCTTTCCTGTTTTATCTTGTTTTGTAATTTATCTTTTGCAGAAGGTCAAGATGGATTGGAAAATATTTTGAGTTTTGGAAATTTCTTAATGGTTATCACCAATCTTTTAGTTTACATTTTTGTGCTAGGTATTCTTGTAAAGTTTCTTTTTTATAAAGGAAATTCAAAAAATGGATTTACTAAGTCTTTTTTGATTTCTACACTAATCTCGCTTTTACTTTTAGTAATTTTTAAAGACGAGTTTACTTTTTTACTTTTTAATGTTTTATAAAGATAATGGTAAAATATGTCATCCCTAAGGGATTTTAGTTACGATTGATAATTTTTACCAACATTTCATGCCTAACGGCATTTTTAAATTCTAAAGCTGACTTGTGTTTATATAAAGTTCCGTAGGAACGAAATTTTGGTAAAAGCAATCCTAAGTATGAACAGAAGTCCCGTAGGGACGACATCAAAACATAAATAATAAAATCAGTTTTTATTTGCGTTGCAAAGCATCCGTTTCATCCGCGTTCTATTTTAAATCAAAATATCACTTTCTAAATCCGATTTTTCAATTTCAAAATCAAATCCTAATTTAGAAACCAGTTGAATTACCAAATTCTTATACCAGTTTTCACTTTTAGGATGAATGTAGATTTTTTCGATTAATTGATTCAAATTAACATCGACTTTTAAACCATTATCGATTTTCATTCCATTAGCTGAAACGTCTGAAATAATACGAATTTCTCTTTCGTATTGAAAACTTTTACGTTTGAACAAAAACGGGAAAAAAGTATCTTCAAACGGAATAAACTCTTTTTTGTAATCGATATAATTTACTGCACCGATATATTGTTCGGTTTGTCTTTCAGGTTGTAAGGCTTCTTTTAGTCTGCCAATTGTTGTTTGAATCGCTAAACCTTCTGTATTTTGAGTGAAAATTTGCCACATCGCAAACGATTCGTATTCGTTGATATGCCAACTACTAATCACTACTTTTTCACGATGCGATTTATAATAATCCAAAAACTTTGGATTGTTAGCAGCAATTTTCTTGATTTCTTCAAAAGTAGGTTCCGAAAATGTACCTTCGTATTGATCTTCAAACTTATCCGAACGCGACATAAATAACTGTTGCGACAACAACATGTCTAAAAACTTAGACAAGTCCAAATATTTCCAAACAATGGTATCATTGTCATCGGGTAAAGTGATATTTGGATGGTTTATATACATTTTTCAAGTTCAAAATTCAAGTTCAAGTTCAAAATTCAAGAATGAAAGAGATTCCTGTCGGAATGACAAGTTTGTGTGTAAATCTTAAATGACCTTAATTCATAAAGATGCACAACTTCAAAAACTTAAATGACTTATATGTTTAAAATTTAAAAATCTGTTTAAATCAGCGTTTCGCTTTAGCGAATCCGTTTCATCCGCGTGCTAATTTACTCGAAACTCTGCATCATCACTAACTTCGAATACGTTCCGTTTAAAGCCAATAATTCGTCATGTGTTCCTTGCTCTACGATTTCACCTTTTTGCATTACAACAATTTTATCCGCTTTTTGAATAGTTGATAATCGGTGCGCAATTACAATTGATGTTCGATTTTGCATCATGTTTTCTAATGCCACTTGAACGAATTTTTCACTTTCTGTATCTAAAGCAGAAGTGGCTTCATCCAAAATCATAATTGGTGGGTTTTTCAAAACAGCTCTCGCAATCGATAAACGTTGTTTTTGTCCACCTGAAAGTTTTCCTCCGGCATCACCAATATTGGTTTCAATTCCGTTAGGTAAGTCTTTTACAAACTCATAAGCATTTGCCACTTTTAAAGCTGCTATGATTTCCTCATCGGTTGCATCTTCTTTCCCTAAACGAATATTATTTTTAATGGTGTCATTAAATAAAATCGAATCTTGCGTAACCAATCCCATTAGATCACGAAGCGATTCTAACGTCATATCTTTGATATCGATTCCGTCAATTTTTACGATTCCTTCTTGCACATCATAAAAACGGGTTAATAAATTCGCAATCGTACTTTTCCCAGAACCCGATTGCCCAACCAAAGCTACCGTTTTTCCTTTAGGTATTTCCAAAGAGAAGTTTTTCAATACATTTTCTTCAGCGTATCCAAAGTTAATGTTTTCAATGCTGATTTTCTCTGTGAAAGTCTCTTTTACGATTGCATTTGGTTTGTTAGTAATCGTATTTTCAACTTCTAAAACTTCAAACACACGTTCTGCAGCTGCTAAACCATTTTTAACAGCATAAGAAGCTTTTGAAATCGCTTTGGCTGGAGTCAGAATGTTATATGCTAATCCAATATAGGTAATAAAATTTGAGCCTTTTAAAGAACCTTCAACTAAAACTAGGTTACCACCGTAAACCAATAACACGCCAATAACTAGAATCCCCATAAATTCACTCATAGGTGAGGCTAAATTATTTTTCTTTCCAATCGAGATTGTTAATTGGTACAAACGATTAATGGAATCGTTGAAAGTTTTGGCAAAATATTTTTCAGCATTGTAACTTTTTACCACTTTCAAGCCACCTAAACTTTCTTCAACAATTGAAATCAAATAACCATTTTCTTGTTGGGCTCTACTTGATTTTGATTTCAAACTTTTCCCAATTTTTGAAATTACAAATCCAGAAACAGGAATAAAAACAAATACGAAAACAGTTAATTTCCAACTAATTGAAATCATTGCAATTAAAGAAAACAAAATAGTTAGAGGTTCTTTAATAATAAGTTCTAAAACCATAAAAAACGAATTTTGAACTTCATTTACATCACCAAGCATTCTAGCCATTACATCCCCTTTTCTTTTTTCAGAATAATAGGAAACAGGTAACGAAACAATTTTGTTGAACATCTTTTCACGTAAATCACGTAGCACTCCTGTTTTTACTTTTGTTAAATGTTGTAACGCTAGATAATTAGATAGATTTTTAAGTAAAAATGTAACTATAACTAAAGCCACAGTTAGCATTAGTCCATATTGAATACCATAATCATTGGAATATTGATTTACATAATAGGCGATATATTCTTGCCAATTGCTCAAAGCATTAATGACTCCATCGTAAATTGGTAGTTTAACTTCGTCTGTTTTTCTTTCATCAAATAAAACAGAAAGAACAGGCATAATAAAGACCATTCCTAATGTTCCAAATAATGCATACAAAATGTTGAATGATACGTTACCAATAACATTGTATTTGTACTTTCTTGCAAAAGGAATAAGTTTTTTAAAATTTTCGTCCATTTAGTTTAATTTCATTGCCGAAATAATTCCAGCAATTTTGTTATCTAATTCTTTTTCTACTGAATCTGCGTTTTCAATCGTATCTAAAACTCCATTTACGCTGAAATAGAATTTAATTTTAGGTTCGGTTCCACTTGGTCTTGCGCAGATTTTGCTTCCGTCTTCCAAATAGTAAATTAATACGTTTGATTTTGGAATATGAATTTCAAATTCTTCGTTATTCATAAAGTCTTTTCCTTTTGAAGCTTGATAATCTTCGATGCAAATTACACGTTGACCGTTGATTTCCTTCATAGGATTTTCGCGTAAGTCAATCATCATTTGTTTGATTTCGTTAGCACCTTCAATTCCTTTTTTGGTAATCGAAATCAAATGTTCTTTATAGAAACCAAAATCAATATATAAATTCAATAATTCCTGATATAACGAACTTCCAGAAGCTTTAGCTTGTGCTGCAATTTCACTTACCAATAAAATAGCGGCAACCGCATCTTTATCACGAACTGCATCGCCTACCATAAAACCAAAACTTTCTTCACCACCTCCAACAAATTTCTGATTTGGGAAATCTTTAATGAATTTAGCAATCCATTTGAAACCTGTTAATCCTACTTTACATTCTACATCATATGCAGATGCTAATTCTAACATCATTGGAGTAGAAACAATAGTCGAACCAATGAATTCATTTCCTTTTAATTTATCAGCGCGTTTCCATTGTTCTAATAAGAAAGCGGTCATGATAACCATCGTTTGGTTTCCGTTTAATAATTTGATGTTTCCATCTAAATCACGAACCGCAACACCTAAACGATCAGAATCTGGATCGGTTCCCACGACCATATCGGCACCAATTTTTTCTGCCAAAGCAATTGCCATTGACAATGCTTCTGGTTCTTCAGGATTTGGAGATTTAACGGTTGGGAAATCACCATTTGGTTCTGCTTGTTCTTGTACGATATTTACATCGGTATAACCTGCTTTTGCCAACACATTTGGAATCGCTTTAATAGAAGTTCCGTGTAAAGAAGTATAAACGATTTTTAAATTCGCTTTAGCTTCGGATGACGTATTAAAACTTGCATTTTCAACGGTTGATTTTGCAAAAGCTTCGTCAACTTCAGTATCGATATATTCAATTAAATCGTTGTTCGCTTCGAATTTAATATCGCTGTATTTTAAATCTTCAATTATTTTGATAATTTCAGCGTCTTGAGGCGGTACTAATTGACCGCCATCTTGCCAATATACTTTGTATCCATTGTACTCTGGCGGATTGTGAGAAGCCGTTAAAACAATTCCTGCATGACAATTCAAATAACGAACTGCAAATGATAATTCAGGAGTAGGGCGCATGTCTGAAAACAAATACACTTTAATTCCGTTAGCGGAAAAAACATCAGCCACAACTTTAGCTAAAGTGTTACTGTTATGGCGACAATCGTTAGCAATTGCTACTTTTAGTTGTTCGTTTGGAAACGATTTGTGTAAATAATCCGATAAACCTTGCGTGTTTTTTCCAAGTGTATATTTGTTGATACGATTGGTTCCAACACCCATAACACCGCGCATTCCACCCGTTCCAAACTCTAAATTTTTATAAAAACTTTCTTCTAACTCTTTTGGAGCTGAAGTCATCATTTCTTCGATAACGTTTCGAGTTGCTTCGTCAAATGTTGGAGTTAACCACTCGTTTACTTTGTTTAAAATATTTTGTTCGATATGCATATTCTGTATGTTTTGAGAAAACTAATGTTATCTCATAATATTATAGTACTTCTGAAATCTTATAACGTTCTTCGTTGTTTTTGGTTCTTAGGATGATTTCACCTAAAAATCCAGCTAAAAATAATTGTGTTCCAATTAACATCGCAGTTAGCGATAAATAGAATTGCGGTCTTTCAGTAATTAATCTTCCTGTTGTGTTGATGAATAATTTATCGATTCCTAAGTAGAATGCGAATAAAAATCCAATCACAAACATAATGGAGCCTAATAATCCGAAAAGATGCATTGGTCGCTTACCAAAGGTTGAAAGAAACCAAATGGTAATTAAATCCAAAAATCCATTGATAAAACGGCTCATTCCAAATTTAGAACTTCCGTATTTTCTAGCTTGATGAATCACGACTTTTTCACCGATTTTTCCAAATCCGGCATTTTTTGCTAAAACAGGAATGTAACGGTGCATTTCACCTGAAACTTCAATGTTTTTGATAACGATATTTTTATAGGCTTTTAATCCACAGTTGAAATCATTCAATTTGACTCCCGAAGTTTTTCGAGCGGCCCAATTGAATAATTTAGAAGGAATGTTTTTGGCAACAACCGAATCATAACGTTTTTTCTTCCATCCTGAAATCAAATCATAATTATCTTCGGTAATTAAACGGAATAATTCTGGAATTTCATCTGGACTATCTTGTAAATCAGCATCCATTGTAATTATAACATCACCTTTTGCTTTGGCAAAACCGGCATGTAAAGCTTGCGATTTTCCATAATTTCTTAGAAAACGGATTCCTTTTACATTCGGATTTTCGAGAGATAAATTTTGAATAACATTCCAAGAAGCATCGGTACTACCATCATCAACAAAAAGGATTTCATAGGAATAGTTATGCGCTTGCATTACTTTCACAATCCAATTGTGTAATTCAGGTAACGATTCTTGCTCGTTTAATAATGGGATAACTATGGATAAGTTCATTGATTTAGAATACAGGTTGATTTTTTTTGAAGATTGCGGCTAAAATTAAATTCATTAGAGAGGATAATAAAAAAGCAATCAACGTTCCTTGTAGGATATTTAAGATTGAAAAATTATCTGTCTCAGCAATTTTTTTCAAATCTTCGCTAGATACTTTCATGAAACTTTTCATGGCATTCTGTGCAATAATTTGTTGCTCATTCATAAATTCATTCATTGCTCTACCATATTCAACATCAATGAAATTATTAAGTGCAAAAGTAAAAAATTGAGAAATTAAAATACCAATTGTTACAGTTATTGTTAAAGTGGTAAACAAATCTTTTAAGGATATAAATCCATTAAATTCTTTTTTTGTTTTATTACATTGTACTATTCTTGTAATCAAAAAAGCTAACCAAAAAATAAATTGAAGTACTGAATTTAATACAGCATTTTCTTTAGATATACCACCCATAGCGTATACTATCATTTGAGAAGTAATACCTAATACACCTAAAATAATCCCAAAGTTAATTCCGTTTTTTTTGATAATTTCGTTCATAGTTTGTTTTGGTTTAATTAATTTACAAATATAAGAATTCTAATCGTTGTAAGATTAGAGTTTAAAAATAAAAAAAAGTTACAGAAACATTGGTAAATTAAAAATTAAATGTAATTTTGCACTCTCAAATAAAAAGTTTATAAACCAAAAGGTTATAAGTTGTTTACACCTTTATAAAATTAAAGCCGCGAAACAAATTATAATCGCTTAATAAAAAGATTTACAAAATGAAAAAAGGTATTCACCCAGAAAATTACAGATTAGTTGCATTCAAAGACATGTCAAATGAAGATGTTTTTATCACTAAATCTACAGTAGAAACTAAAGAAACTATTACTCACGAAGGTGTTGAGTATCCAGTTTTCAAAATGGAGATTTCTAGAACGTCTCACCCTTTTTACACAGGTAAATCTAAACTTATTGATACTGCAGGTCGTATCGATAAATTCAACAGCAAATACGCTAAAAAAGCTAAATAATTTTTCGCTTTTTCAAAATAGAGAAAAGCTTCACTTAGGTGAGGCTTTTTTTATTGCCTAAATCTTCCTACTTTTGAGTATTGTTTTAAACAATTCATCACCTTAACAATTCAACATAATGAACTATATACTTTTTGACGGAACCGTTCGCAATGCCTTACTTCCATTTACTTTTACGCGTCCAGTAGCTGATATTCGTATCGGAATTTTAACTATTCGCGAAAAGTGGGAAAAATATTTAGGCTATACTACCACCACGCTTACCGAAGAATATCTAATGGAAAAATATCCAATGGTAGAAATGGAAGAAAACATCATGATAAACGCTTCGTTTTTACCCAATCCGATTTTAATTGATATGGTTCAAAATCTGAATCCAAAAGAAGCGATTCTTTTTGGAGAAGAAATTATCGCTTTTCATACACACGATACGCAAGAAGATATCGATTTTGATGAATATGAGTTGATTGAATACGAAGGTGATGTTTTACGAATTGAAAATACTTGGGATATTTTTGCAAAGAACGATGCTGCTATTCGTGAAGATTTCGAACTGTTAACCGAAGATAGATTTTCGCAGCCGATTCCAAAAAGCGTCAACGTAATTGCTCCAGAAAATATTTTCATTGAAGAAGGAGCGAAGCTAGAATTTGTAACTTTAAACGCTTCAACAGGTCCAATTTACATTGGTAAAAATGCCGAAATCATGGAAGGTTCGGTTATTCGTGGTCCTTTCGCTTTGTGTGAAGAAGCGCAAGTAAAATTAGCGACAAAAGTCTACGGAGCAACAACTGTTGGGCCGCATTGTCGTATTGGTGGAGAAGTAAATAACTCGGTTTTATTCGGGTATTCTAATAAAGGTCATGATGGATTTTTAGGAAATTCCGTTTTAGGAGAATGGTGTAACATTGGTGCCGATTCTAATAATTCCAACTTAAAAAACAACTACGAAGAAGTGCGTTTGTGGAGTTATGAAACCGAAGGTTTTGCTCGTACAGGTTTGCAATTCTGCGGATTAATGATGGGCGATCACAGTAAATGTGGTATCAACACGATGTTTAATACAGGAACGGTTGTTGGAGTTTCAACGAATATTTTTGGATCTGGATTTCCTAGAAATTTTGTACCAAGTTTTTCATGGGGAGGCGCATCAGGATTCACCACTTACATCACTAAAAAAGCTTTCGAAACCGCTAAAATTGTAATGAGTCGACGTCACGTAGAATTCACAGAACAAGACGCGAAAATTTTAGAACATGTTTTTGAGGAAACGAAAAAATATAGAAAAGAATAATGAGTTTACCGCAGATTCGCAGATTTTTTAAAAATACAGATAATTTTAAATCGGCGAATCTGTGGTTTATTTTACTTATATTTTAATATCACAAAATTTGTGGTTAAATTTGCACTCTCAATTTTTTGACAACGATTTCATTAATTGAGTTTTACTTATGGAAAACAAGAAAAAAGTCGCATTTTACACTTTAGGATGCAAATTGAACTTCTCAGAAACGTCTACTATTGCACGTGATTTTCAAAATGAAGGTTTTGAACGTGTTGATTTCGAAGAAATTGCGGATATTTATGTAATCAATACGTGTTCGGTTACTGATAATGCGGACAAACAATTCAAGCAGATTGTTAAAAAAGCAATGAAGCTGAATGATAAAGCATTTGTTGCCGCAGTAGGTTGTTATGCCCAATTAAAACCAGAAGAATTAGCTGCAGTTGATGGTGTGGATTTGGTTTTAGGTGCGACAGAAAAATTCAAAATCACCGATTATATTAATGACTTGTCGAAAAACGACATGGGTGAAGTTCATTCATGCGAAATCGAAGAAGCCGATTTTTATGTAGGAAGTTATTCGATTGGAGACAGAACTCGTGCTTTCTTAAAAGTACAGGACGGTTGTGATTATAAATGTACTTATTGTACGATTCCGTTAGCTCGAGGAATTTCTCGAAGTGATGCATTAGAAAATGTATTGAAAAATGCCAAAGAAATTTCGGAACAAGGCATCAAAGAAATCGTGTTAACTGGTGTAAATATTGGTGATTACGGAAAAGGAGAATTCGGAAATAAAAAACACGAACATACTTTCTTAGATTTAGTAAAAGCATTAGATGAAGTAGAAGGAATCGAACGTTTGCGAATTTCTTCCATCGAACCTAATTTATTGAAAAACGAAACGATTGAATTCGTATCGAAAAGCCGAACATTTGTACCACATTTTCATATTCCATTACAATCGGGTTCAAACGATATTTTGAAAAAAATGAAGCGTCGTTATTTGCGCGAAGTCTATACAGAACGTGTAGCTAAAATTCGTGAAATAATGCCTCATGCTTGTATTGGGGTTGATGTGATTGTTGGATTTCCAGGAGAAACGGATGAGCATTTTTTAGAAACGTATCATTTCTTAAATGATTTAGATATTTCCTATTTACACGTATTTACTTATTCAGAAAGAGATAACACTGAAGCGGTTGAAATGGATGGAGTAGTGCCAATGAACGTACGTTCGAAAAGAAGTAAAATGTTACGCGGACTTTCAGTTAAGAAAAGAAGAGCGTTTTATGAAAGTCAAATTGGAAGCAACAGAACGGTTTTATTCGAAAGCGAAAATAAAGAAGGCTACATTCACGGATTTACCGAAAATTACGTAAAAGTAAAAACACCTTGGAATCCAGAATTAGTCAATACGTTGCACGAAATTAATCTAACCAAGATTGACGAAGACGGAAGCGTAAGAATGGAATTTTTAAACGTAGAAGCATAAAAAAAATCCCAAGTTTAATAGACTTGGGATTTTTCTTAGAATTAAATCTTAATTCCAGGAGGCAACATTTCTTGAAATTTTCGATTCTTTCTAAAGAAACTGATAAATTTTGCGTGTGTTGGAACTACTTTTAATTTTCGTTCTTGTGCCAATTCTAAAACGGTTTTGATAAATTCGTTGTGTAACTCTTCATTTTCGTTATTATTGCTGCAAAATTTAGTCAAAAACAACTTGCGTTCTTGAATAGAATATTCGATTGAAACCAATCCAGTTTCCGTAATAATTTCAAATTGTCTTAAAAGTTCATTATCTTTGATTTCCATGATGCCTTTCAATTAAGGTGCAAATTTACGAAACTTTTTTAAAATAATGGTAATGAGTAAGATTCCAATTTATTTTATGCCTGGCTTGGCTGCAAGTCCAACTATTTTCGAGAATATAAAATTACCAGAAGACCAATTTGAAATGCATTTTTTGGAATGGTTTTTGCCTCATGAAAAAGAAAGTATCGAAAGTTATGCACTTCGAATGACAGAGAAAATTCAGGATGAAAATCCGGTTTTAGTTGGCGTTTCTTTTGGAGGTGTTTTGGTTCAGGAAATGGCAAAGCAAATGAAAGTTCGTAAAGTAATTATCATTTCAAGTGTAAAATCCAATGCTGAATTTCCACCGCGTTTTAAAGTAGCTAAAGCGACAAAAGCATATAAGTTAATTCCAACCCAACTTTTAGCTGATATTGAAAAATTGGTTAAATATGCATTTGGAGATAATATTGTAGCGAAACGATTAAAGTTATACGAAAAATATTTATCGGTTCGAGATAAGCACTATTTGGATTGGGCTATTGAAACTATTTTGTGTTGGAAACAAAAAGAAGTAAACGAAGCGGTTGTTCATATTCATGGTGATGCGGATGAGGTTTTTCCAATCAAAAACATCGAAAAATGTATTGTTGTAAAAGGCGGGACTCACATCATGATTATTAATAAGTTCAAGTGGTTGAATGAAAATTTACCTAAATTAATTTTAAACGATTAAAAAAATGAAAAAGCATATGAAGAAGATAGTGATTTTAGGAACGGTTGCTCTTTTAGCAAGTTTTCTAATTTATGGAGTAGTTTCAGATGATATGAAATATTCGCCAGTAGGTTATAGTTTAAAAATGGACTTTTCAGGTGAAGAAGTGCCAACATTCATGGCTGATGTTCAGGAGCGTTTGGATAAAGAAATGATTACCAATATGAATTATCATACGAATACTACTTTGGTTATTAAACGTGCGAATAAAGTGTTTCCGATAATTGAACCTATTTTAGCTAAATACGGAGTTCCAGATGATTTTAAATATTTAGCGGTAATTGAAAGTAGTTTGGTGAATGCGGTTTCTCCAGCAGGAGCAAGAGGCGTTTGGCAATTTATGCCAGCAACCGCTAAAGAAAAAGGAATGGAAGTAAGTGATGAGGTAGACGAACGCTATCATTTAGAAAAATCTACCGAAGCAGCTTGTAAATATTTATTAAGCGCGAAAGAAAAATTTGGTTCTTGGACATTGGCGGCAGCTTCTTATAACGGAGGAATGAACGGAATTGCAAAAAAAATGGAAGAGCAACATGTAGACAATTATTACGATTTGTTACTTACCGAAGAAACTTCTCGTTATGTTTTCCGAATTTTAGCTTTGAAAGAAATCATGAAAAATTCAGACAAGTATGGTTTTTCAATACCAAAAGAAGCTTTGTATTATACTATTCCAACCAAAAAAATAGTAGTTGATTCTTCGATTACGGATTTAGCAAAGTTTGCTAAAACGCAAGGCGTGAATTATAAAATTTTAAAAATTCACAATCCTTGGTTACGCGATAAAAAACTAACCAACAATTCAAGAAAAAAATATGAAATCGAAATCCCAACTTCAGGATATCACAAACAATAAGCGCCCAATGGATGTTCAAATTGTTTTATCTTTAGTTTTAATCGGTGTCTTAGCCGGAATCTTGAGTGGCTTAGTTGGAGTGGGTGGAGGTGTTGTTATGGTGCCTTTGTTGGTTTTGCTTCTTGGATTTAATCAACATCAAGCGCAAGGAACTAGTTTAGCAGTTTTAGTAGTTCCTGTTACAGCAGTCGCTGTTTACACTTATCATAAAGAAGGTTTTATAGATTGGCGTTATGTTGGGATAATCGCGATATTCTTTGTTGTTGGAGGTTATTTTGGAAGCAAAATTGCCGTTGGGTTAGATCAAAAAATGCTAAAAAAAGTATTTGGATTTATTCTGTTATTAATCGCAGGAAAGATGTTACTCGGAAAATAAAAAACCATACAGAAATCGATATTTTTTTAAGAGGATAGAGTAGAATTTAAATGACTCAAAACGGTGTTTTTCTGTATGGTTGAATTAGTGCTAAATTAATTAAATACGTAATCAGAGTTTATTCTGTAAGTATTTTTTTCTTTTGAAAAACCACTATAACTTTTAATCTTTTCATGTTTATTTAATAGATTTTTTAAAAGTTGGAATTTCCCCTTTTCCATCTTTTTAGAATAAATCTTTTCATAAAAATTATAGTGGATATTTAATTTTAGGGGAATTTTTACTTTTTACTTAGCTAAACTATGAAAAAGAAATATTCAAATCTAAAAAACTCGTTAAAGGAAATATTAACTCGATAAAAAACAAAAAGCACCTAAAAAAGGTGCTTTTGTGTATTGAAAATGAATAAATTACATTTTTTTCATTTGCTCTTTCATCATTTTAATTTGATCTTTTAGCATGTTATGTTTGTCTAACTTCTTTGCTTCATTTAGCAAATTAGTAGCTTCTATTTTTCTTCTTCTGGTCATGGCAATTCCTGCTAACTGTAACTTAGCTAAAGCTAAATCTTGATCCATCGATAAACCAAGAGCGATTGCTTTTTTGAAATATTTTTCAGCTTCGATTAAGTTCGTTTGCGAAACCATTAAGCCGTGTAAGTAATTGAAATAACCTTGTTGTTTTTTTACTAAAGCGGCTTCAGGGTTCTTAATATAAGACAACCATTTTTGAGCTCCAGGAAAATCTTGCTTTCTTAATTTTAAAAAGGCTAGTAAAATGAATTCGTTTTTAAAGTATAAGAAAATAAAAATGGAAGAAAATAAGATTAAAAAGATTCCATTACCAATGTTATTTTCTGTGAATTGATAAATTCCGAAAGCAATAACTAAAGCTGCTAAAACTAATTTGATATTTTTGTGAAACATGTTGTAATTTTTTGTTGAGTGCAAAGGTAATAAAATCAATTAAAAATATTTTTAAAAAAGTATTTGCGAATGAAAAAAGTCTTTGTATATTTGCACTCGGTTTTCAGGATAGGAAACCTATGAGTTTAAAAAAAGATTTTTATTTATAGATTTTAAAAAATACTACAATGAGTAAGAGAACGTTTCAACCATCAAAAAGAAAAAGAAGAAATAAGCACGGTTTCATGGATAGAATGGCTTCTGCTAATGGAAGAAAAGTGCTTGCTCGTAGAAGAGCTAAAGGAAGACATAAGTTAACTGTTTCTTGCGAACCAAGACACAAAAAATAATGTTTTAGCTTAAAACAATATATCAGCCGTTACTTTTATTAGTAGCGGCTTTTTTTTAAACTGTTTATAAAATTTGAATAAGTTTTAAAGTGCTTTTTAGTGCAACCCTTTGAAAATTAGTAATTTTATAATCGCAATATAACTACAACCCACAACAACAAAACAACAACACAATGCCTAAAGACACCACAATCAAATCGGTTTTAATTATTGGATCTGGACCTATTGTTATTGGTCAAGCTTGCGAATTTGACTACGCAGGTTCTCAATCAGCGCGTTCATTAAGAGAAGAAGGAATTGAAGTTATCTTAATTAACTCTAATCCAGCAACCATTATGACCGACCCAACCATGGCCGATCATGTTTACTTAAAACCGCTTACCACAAAATCCATCATCGAAATCTTAAAAGCGCATCCACAAATTGATGCTGTTTTACCAACAATGGGCGGACAAACGGCACTTAATTTAGCAATTGAAGCAGATGAAAAAGGAATTTGGAAAGATTTCGGAGTGCGATTAATAGGTGTAGATATCAATGCCATCAACATCACCGAAGATAGAGAACAATTCAAAAACTTATTAAATAAAATTGGAATTCCGCAAGCGCCTGCTAAAACTGCTAATTCTTTCTTACAAGGAAAAGAAATTGCTCAGGAATTTGGGTTTCCATTGGTAATCCGTCCTTCGTTTACATTAGGAGGAACAGGAGCAGCAATTGTTTACAAAAAAGAAGATTTTGATGGTGCTTTAACTTACGGTTTAGAAGCATCACCAATTCACGAAGTCTTGATTGATAAGGCTTTAATGGGTTGGAAAGAATACGAATTAGAACTTTTACGCGACAGTAACGACAACGTTGTGATTATCTGTACGATTGAAAATATGGACCCAATGGGAATTCATACTGGAGATTCGATTACAGTAGCACCAGCGATGACATTATCAGATACAACGTTCCAAAAAATGCGTGATATGGCGATTTTAATGATGCGCTCTATCGGAAATTTTGCTGGAGGTTGTAACGTACAATTTGCGGTTTCGCCTGACGATAAAGAAGATATTGTAGCAATTGAAATCAATCCTCGTGTATCGCGTTCTTCGGCATTAGCTTCAAAAGCAACGGGATATCCAATTGCAAAAATCGCAACGAAATTAGCTTTAGGATATAACTTAGACGAATTACAAAACCAAATTACAAAATCAACTTCGGCTTTATTTGAACCTACGTTAGATTATGTAATCGTAAAAATACCAAGATGGAACTTCGATAAGTTTGAAGGTTCTGATAGAACATTAGGGCTTCAAATGAAATCGGTAGGAGAAGTTATGGGAATTGGACGTTCGTTCCAAGAAGCGCTTCACAAGGCTACTCAGTCGCTTGAAATCAAACGCAATGGGTTAGGAGCAGACGGAAAAGGTTACAAAAACTACGAACAAATTATCGAGAAATTAACTTTCGCGAGTTGGGACAGAGTTTTCGTAATCTATGATGCTATTGCGATGGGAATTCCGTTAAGTAGAATTCATGAGATTACGAAAATCGACATGTGGTTCTTGAAACAATATGAAGAATTATTCCATTTAGAGAAAGAAATTTCGAATTATAAAGTAGATACATTACCAAGAGAGTTGCTTTTAGAAGCAAAACAGAAAGGATACGGAGACCGTCAAATTGCCCACATGATGGGTTGTTTGGAAAGTCAAGTACACAAATTGCGTGAAGAGCAAAACATCAAACGTGTTTACAAATTAGTAGATACTTGTGCTGCCGAATTTAAAGCGGTAACACCTTATTTCTACTCAACTTTTGAGGCCGAAATTGAAAAGGCTGACGGAACAAAATACGTTCACAACGAAAGTACCGTTACCGATAAGAAAAAAGTAGTGGTTCTAGGTTCTGGACCAAATAGAATTGGACAAGGAATTGAGTTCGATTATTCTTGTGTTCACGGAGTTTTAGCTGCGAAAGAATGTGGTTACGAAACCATCATGATTAACTGTAATCCAGAAACGGTTTCTACCGATTTTGATACGGCAGATAAATTATATTTCGAGCCTGTTTTTTGGGAACACATATATGATATCATCCAACACGAAAAACCAGAAGGTGTAATTGTTCAGTTAGGTGGACAAACGGCTTTAAAATTAGCAGAAAAATTAGCCAAATACGGAATCAAAATCATCGGAACTTCTTTTGATGCTTTAGATTTAGCAGAAGATAGAGGAAGATTCTCAGAATTGTTAACCGAATTAAATATTCCTTTCCCAAGATTTGGAGTAGCTGAAAATGCAGAAGAAGCTGTAAAATTAGCTGATACGTTAGATTTTCCACTTTTGGTAAGACCATCTTATGTATTAGGAGGTCAAGGCATGAAAATTGTCATCAACAAACAAGAGTTAGAGGAACACGTTATCGAAATTTTAAAACATATTCCAAATAACAAATTACTGTTAGACCATTATTTAGATGGTGCTATCGAAGCAGAAGCAGATGCAATTTGCGATGCGGATGGAAATGTTTACATCATAGGAATTATGGAACATATCGAGCCTTGTGGAGTGCACTCAGGGGATAGTAATGCAACTTTACCACCGTTTAACTTAGGTGAGTTTGTAATGCAACAAATCAAAGATCATACTAAGAAAATTGCGGTAGCATTAAAAACGGTTGGTTTAATCAACATCCAGTTTGCGATAAAGGACGATACGGTTTATATCATTGAGGCGAATCCAAGAGCTTCTCGTACAGTTCCATTTATTGCAAAAGCGTATGGCGAACCTTATGTGAATTATGCGACAAAAGTAATGTTAGGTCACAACAAAGTAACCGATTTTACTTTCAACCCACAATTAAAAGGGTATGCGATTAAGCAACCGGTATTCTCTTTCAGTAAGTTTCCAAATGTAAATAAAGCATTAGGACCAGAAATGAAATCAACTGGAGAAAGCATCTTGTTTATTGATGATTTAAAAGATGATCAATTCTACGATTTGTATTCAAGAAGAAAAATGTACTTAACGAAGTAATTAATAAAAAAAAGAAAATCCCAATCAAAAGATTGGGATTTTTTATTTTTTCTAAGGAATACAATGCTGCACAATATTGATGCTTCACTTGATAAATTACCATCTGAAAACAAAAAAGCCTCAAATTAAGAGGGCACTAATCAAAATAGTCGATGTTTTTCAGTGCCCTCGCCTAAACTCGGGATTTCATTTTTAATGTTCTTTAATTTTATCTAAAGTCGTATCTAAAACACGTTGCATTTTTTCTAAAGCTTCATAAAACGCTTTTTCTGGGCTATCGGCTGTTGCGGTAACAGCTATGGGTTGTTTTTTTTCTACTCGGGCTTCAATTACACATTTTTTATCGTTTGGAGTGGATTTATTTCCATTTTCGTCAGAGACGTGTACTTCTATTCGGGTTACGATTTCGTCAAATCTTGCTAATTCATTTTTAATTTCGTTACTAAAGAATTCTGAAAAACGGCTTCCGCCTTCAATGTTTTTGTCGGTGTGAATTTGAACTAACATAGTTATAAGGATTATAATTAATAATACCTAAAGTTACGAATATTCGCTCCATTTTCCAACTTCCTAAAAGTTAAAAAAGCTATAAATTAATCTTGCGTATATTCTAAAATATCGCCCGGCTGACAATCCAACACTTTGCAAATGGCTTCCAGCGTACTGAAACGTATGGCTTTTGCCTTTCCGGTTTTTAAAATAGATAAATTAGCCAACGTAATATCCACCTTTTCCGAAAGTTCGTTGAGCGACATTTTGCGTTTCGCCATCATCACATCTAAGTTTACTACTATTGCCATAATTTACACTGTTAATTCGTTTTCTTCCTGAAGTTCGATACCGCGTTTGAAAATTTGAGCAATCACCAAAAGCGTAATTCCCATGAACAACCAAACATCGCCACCCGCAATTTTTAAATGCTGAATAGACGGAATAGTAACGCCTTGTTTTACCATGTTTTCTGAAAAGTTGGTTCCCCAAATAGCAAAAATGGCGATACCTAAAGTCAAATAAGCCACGCTAAAAATAAAACGATTGACATCTTTGTTAAAGGGTTGGGCTAAATTTAATTTTTTATCGTGAATGATTTTGATAATCAAATAAAACAGTATGGCTTTTAAAACCGCCACAATACTCATTAACGAGGTTAACGTCACAAAATGACTTTGGTTAAATTGATACAAGGAAGACAAATCGATATGGTTCCAAAAATACGATGAACCTATCGGATTAATGAACAAGGTAAAAAAGGTGTTTACGAGAAATCCACCGGCATCAATACCAAGTCCAATAAAGATAATCCAAGCCAATACATACAATACATTTAGCATCTGTTGTGCACTAATTTTAATTTCCATAGAAGTAAATATTAAAAGTTAACGATGCAAATGTCAATAAAAATTTATTGAAAAACAATAAATATTTAATTTTTTTTGATAAATTTTTATTGATACAATATACTTTAGGCAAAATCACTATCAATGTGAGCTATGAAAAGTGTAACGCTTAAACTTAAAATATCGAAAAATAAATCTATGTAGCTATGTGTTTAATTCCGTAAAATCTGCGCTTGAAAATCCGTGTTATCCGCGTTCCTAATAAGTGCAACGCTTATTTAATGACCAAATCATATTTCTTCAACAATCCAGCTAAATTTTCAGTAGAAAAAATAGCACGTTTTAGTTTGTTTTTTTCTGGGTCGATGATGAAATCATAACTGGTTGAAAAATCGGTTTTGTTGGCGGTTGTTCCAATGAAAACAGCGTGACGTAAATTGCAGTTGTCGAACATTGCTTCTGATAAATCACTTTCCATAAAATCAACGGCAATCATACTACAATTGATGAATTGCATTTTCTTTAATTTCAAACTATAGAATTGCGCATAATCTAGTAAACTATCTTTGAAGTGAAATTCATATAGAATTTGGTCCGTCATCGCAAAGTTTACAGCAGTAAAATCACATTTCGTAAACCAAACATCACGCAACGAAATATGATTGATTTTTGTTCCTTTAAAATTGCAATCCAAGAAATTGCAATCAATAAAAGTAACGGCAACAAAAAAACAAGAAGTAAAATCACAATTTGTAAACGTGCAATTCTCGTATTCTTTGTATTTGAAATCATTTTCTGAAAAGGTAATGTCAGAAAAATTTTGGTCAATAATGTAATCTGCGTGCATAAATATATTTTTTAAAATCCTTCAAAAACGCCTAATCCAAATAAGGCAAAATCGTATTTTACAGGATCGTTCGGGTCGAGTTTTCTTAAATTTTCGTCCAATTCCTCTAAAGCTTTAGCATCGTTTTGTTTTCGTGTAAGCAATTTTAATTTCCGAGCTACATTTCCAGAATGTACATCCAACGGACAAGATAATAGAGCAGGAGCGATGCTGTTCCAAATCCCTAAATCAACACCTTTATTGTCTTTTCTAATCATCCACCTCAAGTACATATTTATTCTCTTTGCAGCGGAACCATTCAATGGATCGGAAATATGTTTCTCCGTTCGAGCTAAATGTGGAATCTCAAAAAACAATTGCTTGAATTCGGAAATCGTATGTTGCATCGTTAGATTTTCTTTAGAAAAAACCGCTTCTAGTCCGTTATGATTTTGGTAAATGTGTTGTAAACCTTTTACAAATCCCACAAAATCTTTTCCATTAAAAGTACGATGCACGAAATTTTCTAACGATTCTAATTGCAATTCTGAATGATTCATGACAAAATCGTATGGTGAATTCCCCATCAAATCCATCATCTTCTTCGCGTTGTTGATAATCATTTTACGATTTCCCCAAGCGATAGTGGCAGCTAAAAATCCAGCAATTTCAATGTCCTCTTTCAAAGAATACAAATGCGGAATTTGAATCGGGTCGCTTTCAATAAAATTTGGATTGTTGTACAACTCGACTTTTTCGTCTAGAAATTCTTTTAACTCGGATTTTGTCATTTTTTGTTTTTAACATATTAGTCATATAAGTTTTTATATTGGTAAAGCTTATTTTGGTAAAAGTGTTTAATAAGTTCATTTAAGCTTAGGTGACTTATATGTTTATCAATTTAAATAGTTACAATATTCCCATCTACCATCGTTAGTTTTCTATCGGCCATGTTGGCTAATTCTTCGTTATGCGTTACAATTACGAAGGTTTGTCCGAATTCATCACGTAGTTTGAAGAATAATTCGTGTAAGTTTTCGGCGGTATGCGTATCTAAATTCCCCGATGGTTCGTCAGCAAAAATAACGGCTGGTTTGTTGATTAAAGCTCTGGCAACGGCAACACGTTGTTGTTCTCCACCAGAAAGTTCGCTGGGTTTGTGATGCGTTCTTTCGGCTAAACCTAAATAGGATAATAAACGTTTGGCTTCGGTTTCTACTTCTTTTTTATCGCGATTGGCTATAAAGCCTGGAATACAAACATTTTCTAAAGCAGTAAATTCTGGTAATAATTGGTGAAACTGAAAAATGAAGCCTAAATGTTGGTTTCTAAATTTAGAAAGTTCTTTGTCTTTTAAATTCAAAACAGAAGCTCCATTGATTTCTAAAACGGTATCATTTTGTTTGGCAGGTTCGTCTAAAGTACCTAAAATTTGAAGTAAAGTCGTTTTCCCAGCCCCCGAAGCACCAACAATTGAAACGATTTCTCCTTTTTTAATGTGCAAATCCACTCCTTTTAAAACGTGAAGCGAATCGTAATATTTATGTAGATTTTTAGCTGTAATCATAACCGAACATTTCTACAAAGAAACAAAGATTTTTGACTAATAAAAAAACTATTGCACATCTATTCGCGTATCTCAAATAATAAAGTTTAGTTAAATTAGATTTTGTGTTTAATTTTTTTGTAGATTTGTTAAACAAAATAACCAAAGAGTTTATGAGAAATATAATTAAAGGGTTATCATTGGTTTTAAGTTTGATTTTTAGTTCGTGCACAGCTAAAGAAAAACCAGTAGTAAAAGAGGAATTTAAAGAACCTGTTAAAACAAAAGTAAAAGAAGGTATGGAAGTTGCGACATTTGCCGGAGGCTGTTTTTGGTGTACCGAAGCGGTTTTTCTAGAAATAAAAGGAGTTGAAAAAGTAGTTTCGGGATATATTGGAGGAAAGACTAAAAATCCTACTTACAAAGATATTTGTACAGGAGAAACAGGTCACGCTGAAGCCATTCAAATTACGTTTAATCCAAATGAAGTGGCGTATGAAGATTTATTAGAAGTTTTCTTTGGAACTCACGATCCAACAACATTAAATCGCCAAGGAGCCGATGTGGGAACACAATACAGAAGTGAGATTTTCTATCATTCGGAAGCTCAAAAAACAAAAGCGGAAAACTACATTCAATTATTAGAAAAAGAAAAGTTGTACGATAAAAAGATTGTGACTAAAGTTTCTTCGGCTACGGTATTTTATCCTGCAGAAGATTATCATCAAAATTATTACAATCAGAATTCAAGTCAAGGCTATTGCCAAATGGTGATTGCACCGAAATTAGAAAAATTGCGCAAATATTATAAATCGAAATTAAAATAGAAGGGAAAAATTGCTATGAAAACTACTATTGAAAAAGAAATATTCGACATTATCGGTGATAATCACCAAATGACATCGGTTGAAACACCGTTACGACCTGATGCTTTTTTTAAATCAGATGCTGAAAAAATGGAAGTTATTGAACACCATTTTGAAATCATCATGAAAGAATTAGGTTTGGATTTAACCGATGATAGTTTGCAAGGAACGCCGCATCGTGTAGCCAAAATGTTTGTGCAAGAGATTTTTTCAGGATTAAATCCAGCGAACAAACCAAAGATTTCAGTTTTTGATAATTCGTATCAGTATGATAAAATGTTGGTAGAGGCAAACATCAGTTTCAATTCTACTTGCGAGCATCACTTTTTACCGATTGTTGGAAAAGCGCACATTGGTTACGTTTCTTCTGGAAAAGTTATCGGTTTGTCAAAGCTAAATCGTATTGTAGATTATTACGCAAAACGACCACAAGTGCAAGAGCGTATGATTATGCAAATTTTCAACGAATTGAAATCGGTATTAGAAACAGATAATGTAATTGTTGTGATGGAAGCAACGCATTTGTGTGTTTCGAGTCGTGGTATAAAAGATGAAAGCAGCTACACTTCAACTTTACAATATGGTGGTGTTTTCAATCAGAAAGAATTCCGTGACGATTTTTATAAAATGATTCACAAAGAATAGGTTTCAAAAGTGGCATTAGTTTTGTATATTCGTTAGGAAATTTAAAACATTAAAATGACACAAGAACCTATTATAAAAACACCTGTCCCAGCTAAAAATAACAAAGGAACGATGTTAGTTCTGAGTTTACTTTTTGATTTTATAGGAATGGTATCTTATTTTGTTCCTGTTTTTGCTGAGGTTACCGATTTGTTTTGGGCACCCATTTCAGGAATTTTATTAGTGGTAATGTTCAAAGGTACTGCAGGAAAGTTAGCAGGAGTTTTTGGTTTTATTGAAGAATTACTTCCGTTTGTAGATGTGATTCCGACTTTCACTATAACTTGGTTTTACACTTATGTAATAAGAGGAGGAAAAGGACAAGAATAAAAAAAGAAGCTTCAAGGCTTCTTTTTTAGTTTTGTGTCAAAATATCTTCCGATAAAACCTAATTTCATTCGGTCTAGCATTTTCTTTTCAAACTCCCAAAAGAAAGTAAATTGTCCAAAAATAAAACCAAAAAGAACTAAAAGCACTTGATAAATAGGAAATATTAAAACCAATCTTAGAATTCGGTACAACCAATGTGGTTGAAAAGTTTCTGGAATACCAATTAAGGATAAAAAAGGTTTTGCTAATTGTAATGAACTAAATCCAGTAATAGCAAATACTATAAAAATAATCGATAATTGCCAGTTTGAAGTTACATTCCAGCGTTCTTTAAGTTTCTTCATAAACTATATTCTTGGTACAAAACCGCCTAATTGTTGTTTGTTGGTAAGTTGAAAATAGACCAAGTAATTATAAATCATGTAATTTACTTCAAATCCATAATCAATTCCTGTTTGGTAATTAATTGTCATTTCATATAAATTTGGATTGTATTGAGAAGGTAGCGTTGCTCTTCTATTCCATTCTAACACCCAAATTCTATTTCTAGCTTCTAAATAAGATTGTGTATAATAATTTCTAGGTCTAGCATAACTATTGAACCAAGAAGTGAATCCACCATCAATTATAATAACATCATATTCAATTTCTTCGTTGGATATACGAATTGTATCACTTTCTAGCTTTGGTTTGTCTTCAAAAGTTTTTTGAGCTTTTGATGAATTACAAGCCATGAGCACTGAAAAAATCGTAAAAAATAGTACAACGATTGATTTCATAACTTATGTTATTTAGAAAGTATAAAGATAAAAAAAAGCACCGACATAAGTCGATGCTTTAAAATATTTATAATGAAATTTTATTTGCCAAAAAGTTTTCCAAGTAAACCTCCTAAACCACCTTTTTTTGTAACGGCTGCCATAGCATCTCCCATATCTACTTTTCCATCATTATTTTGATCTAAGCCAAATTGTCCACCGTATTTAGAAACGGCATCCATTAATCCGCCACCATTTCCACCAGAAATAGCACTTACTAAATCACTCATGTTAAATTCAGGTTGGTTCGGATCTTTAGCTTTATTAACTAATCCTCCCAAAATTTGTGGAATTAATCCAGAAGCAACACTTCCTGCAGCATCAGATGATAAACCGAATTTTTCTCCTAAGTTTCCAGTTACTTTTTCGGTCAACTGTTGTACAACTGGGTTGTTTCCATCAATTGGAGTTTTTCCAGATAACATTTCAGTTAAATCGTTAATGTTACCATTAGCAACCATATCTTTTAAACCCGAAAGGATAGAACCTCCAGCTTCTTGCATTACGGCATCATTTTGTTCATTAGGAACCGCTGGATTATTTATCACTGCATCGCCGCCAAATTGTTTTACTAATTCTGAGAGTTGATCAAACATAATTTTATAGTTTTTGTTCGATTAAAGATAATAAAAATTTTAGTTATTTTTCAATAAACTGATGATCTGCTCAGCAAGTTCTGTGCCAATCCTATCTTGAGCTTCTTCTGTAGCAGCTCCAATATGAGGAGTTAATGAAATTTTTGGGTGCATTAAAATTTGAATTTCTGGTGTAGGTTCTTTTTCAAAAACATCTAAGCCTGCAAATAATACTTTTCCTTCATCTAAAGCTTCAATCAATGCTACTTCATTAATTACACCACCACGAGCACAATTTACGATTCCTACATTTTCTTTCATTAATTGAAATTCTTCTTTATCAATTACGTATCCATCTTGCGCTGGTACATGTAGAGTAATGAAATCAGAATGTTTGAAGATATCTTCTAATGATTCGGTAACGATTTCAACATTAATGAATTGTCCGTTGTAAAAATCTACTCTGATAACCGCCTCATTAACATATTTATCCGCAGCAATAACTTTCATTCCTAATCCTAAAGCCATTTTTGCAACCGCTTGACCAATACGTCCAAAACCAATAATTCCTAATGTTTTACCACGAAGTTCAATTCCGTTTGCGTAGGCCTTTTTCAATCCGTCAAAATTGGTATCACCTTCTAATGGCATATTTCTGTTGGCATCGTGTAAAAAACGAACACCTGAAAATAAATGTGCAAAAACCAATTCGGCAACACTTTCAGAAGATGAAGCTGGCGTATTGATTACATGTAAACCTTTTTCACGAGCATAAGCTACATCAATGTTATCCATTCCAACACCACCACGACCAATGATTTTTAATCCAGGACAAGCATCGATTATGTCTTGACGCACTTTTGTAGCACTACGAACTAATATCACTTTTACATCGTGTGTGTTGATAAAGTTGGCCACTTGTTCTTGAGCCACTTTTGTTGTGATTACTTCAAAACCTCCTTTTTCTAAAGCTTTGATACCACTTTTTGAAATTCCGTCGTTTGCTAAAACTTTCATGTTTAGTTTATAAGTTTAATGTTTATGAGTTTAATAGTTAACCCAATTTATAATTTGTTTTTTAAATTTTCTTTTATTGTTAAAAACCATTCATTTTTAATAATGCTTAAAACAATAGCATCAATTCGTTCTCCTTTTGCATCGGTACTAAAATTTCTCATAATACCTTCTTGGATACAACCAATGCTTTTCATTGCATTGATGCTTCGTATATTTAAATTATTGGCTCTAAATCCTACTCTTTCTAATTGCATTTTTTCGAAAGCAAATTCTAAAAGTAAAAATTTACAGTTTTTGTTTAAAGAAGTTCCCTGAAATTCTTTTCCATACCAAGTAAAACCAATTTCTAAATGCTTTGCATCTAAATTTATATTGTAAAATCGAGTACTTCCTGCTATTTTATTTTTTGTCTTATCAAAAACTACAAAAGGATATTCTAATTGTTTATTTTTTTGTGATAATGATTTATCAATGTATTTTTTTAAATTTTCAGGATTATCAGGTCCATTTGCATTAAAACTCCAAAGGTTAGGTTCATTTATAGAAAACTCAACTAATTTTTCATAATCAGTTACTTGTAATGGTTGTAAACGCACTACATCATTTTCTAAAATATAATCTTCTTTGAAATTAAAATTCATATTTAAACCACTTTTTCTAATTCTTGCATTACATCCACTAGAACTTGAACACTCTCTAATGGTAAAGCATTGTACATTGAAGCTCTGTATCCGCCAACCGAACGATGTCCAGCTAAACCAGAAATTCCAGCTGCTTTCCACATAGCATCAAATTTTTCTTGGTGTGTTTCATCACTTAATAAGAACGTAACATTCATATTACTTCTATCTTCTTTAGCTGCCGTTCCTTTAAATAATGGATTTCTGTCGATTTCAGTGTAAAGTAAGTTTGCTTTTGCATCATTGATTTTTTCAATTGCTGCAATTCCACCTAATTTTTTCAACCATTGTAAAGTTAAAAGTGATGCATAAACTGGAAATACGGGTGGCGTATTGTACATACTTTCTTTTGAAACATGTTGTTGGTAATCTAACATGCTTGGAATTGTTCTTCCTGTTTTTCCTAAGATTTCAGTTTTTACCACTACTAAAGTTGCACCAGCTGGACCCATATTTTTTTGTGCTCCGGCATAGATTAAATCAAATTTTGAAAAATCTAATACGCGTGAAAAAATATCCGAACTCATATCACAAACTAAAGGAATATTTACTTCTGGGAATGATTTTATTTGTGTTCCAAAAATCGTATTATTACTAGTACAGTGGAAATAATCGGCATCTGCAGGAACACTATAATCTTTTGGAATGTGATTGTAATTTTCAGATTTTGAAGAAGCTACTACAACCGTTTCTCCAAAAAGTTTTGCTTCTTTAATAGCGCCACTTGCCCAAGTTCCCGTATCTAAATAAGCGGCTTTTCCATCAACTTTCATTAAGTTGTAAGGTACCATTAAAAATTGCATGCTAGCACCTCCGCCCAAAAACAATACTTCGTATCCTTTACCTTCTAAGTTTAAAAGCTCTAAAACTAAGGCTCTAGCTTCATCCATTACGGCTACGAAATCTTTACTGCGGTGTGAAATTTCTAAAATAGATAATCCTGAGTTGTTAAAATCTAAAATAGCTTGTGCCGATTTTTCGAATACTTCTTGAGGAAGGATACATGGACCTGCACTGTAGTTATGTTTTTTCATTGTAGTTGTAGTTATTTATTTAAAGGTCAAATTTCGGAATTCTTAAATAAAAAATAGACTTAAATGCTACAATAATTATGAGATGTTATTAACAAAAACGATTTCGATATTTATTTCTTCTTTTTTAAAGCTTTTCGATTGGAATTTACTTTTGCTTCCAAATTAAAATTGGGTTCGTGTTTGTGTATTTCTTTCTCTTTTTGAATTTTGATAATTTTTGAAATTTTCATGTTACAAACTATTTAAAAATGCCAAAGTATCCACATTATCCGCGTAATCCCAAAGTTTTGGTTGTTGGGTTTGACCAAAAGCTACTGAGTTTGGAATCAAATCATTAGAAACAATACATTGAATCTGCTCTGCATCATTTTCTAATCGTTTTTTGACATCATCTAAATTTTCATAAAATTCATAAAACACAGAAGAAATAGGAGAGGAATAACTCGAATCTTCTTTAATCGTTAAAAATTCGTTATCCAATAATTGGAAATTACTCATCAAGAAAACCGCTTTGTTGTAATCGTAATTGTTCGCATATTTTTCATATTGAATAACATCGCGATATTCGTACATCGCTTTAAAGAAATTATCAAAGTTGTAGTCTTTTGGTACAAAAAGTTTGGAAACATTGCGACATCCTAAACCAAAATATCTAAAAATATCTTCGCCTAAACCTACTAAATCTTCATGTGATTCCGTTCCATTTAAAACCGCAACTGAATTTCTGTTTTTACGAATGATACTCGGTTTGTCTTTGAAATAATATTCAAAATAGCGAGCTGTGTTATTGCTTCCTGTGGCAATTACGGCATCAAAACCTTCTAATTTGCCTTCAACAAACGTTATTTTTGAGTTAAGGTTGGGTTCAACGGCAATCAAATAATTTGCTAAAAATTTTAATAAATGTTGGTCGTTTGATGAGGTTTTTACCAATACATCATGACCAGAAATCAATACCGAAAGAAAATCATGAAAACCCACTAACGGAATGTTTCCAGCTAAAATTAAGCCTACTTTTTTAGGTTCAATTTTTGAAAAATCGTAGTTTGAAAGCCACTGATTTAGGTTTTCTTCCGTTAAGGCTTTGGCCCAAGATTGAATGCTATGTAAAACTTGTTCTGGAGTAAACCAACCATTGTGCGATTGCGAAAGTTCAATTAAAGAGGTAAAGTCATCAAAGAACAAATCGTTATGTAAAACCGATGCCGATTTAACGTTTCCTTCTTCAGAAAATTGACGTAAGAAATTCCCTAATTCAACAAAACTCGATTTTATTTCAATTTGTAACATTTGTAACTTGTTTATGTTTGGTATACGTTGTATTTTTGCACAAAGATATGAAGTGAAAAGGCATTAGCCAAAAGTTTAAATTAATATGAGTCTCAACTTTTAAACAATTAAACTTTTAAACAATTAAACGTAAAGAAATGGCAATTATAATAACAGACGAATGTATCAACTGTGGGGCTTGTGAGCCAGAATGTCCAAATACAGCAATTTATGAAGGTGCTGATGATTGGAGATGGAAAGATGGTACAAAATTAAGTGGTAAAGTAATTTTACCAGACGGAACAGAAGTTGATGCTGATGCAGTTCAAAGACCAATTTCAGATGATATTTATTACATTGTTCCTGGAAAATGTACTGAATGTAAAGGTTTTCACGAAGAACCACAATGTGCGGCTGTATGTCCGGTAGATTGTTGTGTACCTGATGACAATCACGTGGAAAGTGAAGAAACGTTGTTAAACAGACAATCGTTTTTACATAACGAATAAATACTTATTTACAATATTAAGGAAGAGAATTTTCACTTAGAAAGTTCTCTTTCTTTTTTAGTAGGTTGAGAAACTTCACGAGATACGTGTTTTATAATTAAATTTTCGCTATATTTGATTGATAATCGGGATTTTATGATAAAAAAACTCGCTTTTTTATTATGTTTTTTCACAAATTTCGTCTTTTCACAAAATTTGGAGTTTACCATAATTGTGAAAGATTTCGATACCGATATGCCTGTTGAGGAAGTTACGATAACTGCTATTAAAACTCGTCAAGGCTTTTTAACCAACAAAGAAGGAAAAGCGATTATCAGTCTAACTCGATCTTCTGATTTAGAATTAGTGCATTCGTCTTATAAAACTTTAGTTGTAAAATTTTCGACCTTAAATAAAAAAGAAAATGTGGTGTATATGGAGCCTAATACACAACAATTAGAAGAGTATATCATTACCAAAGATCATCCTCAAGAAATTTTAAAACGGATTATTGAAAATTCGCGTAACAAAATGACAATTCCGGTTAATTTGAAAGTGTATTTGCATGAGTTTTATAAACGAGACAATCAAATTATTTTTTTTAATGATGGGTTAATAAATTTTCAAATTTTAGGTAATTCGAAAAGTATTAAAACTGATATTTTAGTTGAACAAAACAGAGCAATAGGTGTTTTGGATGGCGATATTGATCCTGATATTTTAGGTTATGATTTAAATAATATTATCGAAAATTATTACCAATTCAAATATTTATATGAAGTATTGGATTCAAAGGCTAAGAAAATTTATGATTTTTCGGTAAAAACTTATCCTTCAAACGAAGATTATTTGGTAATTAAAATTGTTCCATTACCCGAATCCAAAGGAATTTTATCTGATTTTGTGGTGGTTTATGATAGCAACAAAAAGTTGATAATAGAAGTTAGTTCGTATGTAACACCAGACCGACTTCAAACGTACAGAGAAAGTATGTTTGCCTCCAGAAAAGTATATAAATTAGAATTTAAAAACACGTTCCGACAAGAAGGAAATTACTACTATTTAGCCAATTCTAAAGAAGTTATTGGTTTTGAAAAAAAATATAAAAATAAAGAACGAAGAATAGAAGTCAAGAATCACATGGTAATCACCGATTTCAACAAAAAAACTTTTGAATATGGTGAAAAAAATATTTTCAAAGGCAAATCGCTTATCAATAAAAAGACTTCATTTTTTACTGATTATTGGGATGTAGAATCCGGTTTTGTGTCTACTGCAGAAGAAAAAGCAATTATTGAACGATTAGGAAAAGGCAACGAAGAAATCCAAAACGAAGTCGAAAATCCGAAAGAATAACAACTTCGTCAACTCCTTTTATTTAATACTTTGATACTAATCAGGATTAGAGTATATTTGCGCACTTTTAAAATAATATTAACTAGTAATTTAAAGTCCCCTTTGGGGATTTAGGGGCTTATGAAAGCAGGAATTGTAGGATTACCAAATGTTGGAAAATCAACTTTATTTAATTGTTTATCAAACGCAAAAGCGCAAAGTGCGAACTTTCCGTTTTGTACTATAGAACCTAATATTGGCGTAGTAAACGTTCCAGATCCACGTATTGCTCGTTTAGAGGAATTGGTAAAACCAGAGCGTGTTCAAATGGCAACGGTTGATATTGTTGATATTGCAGGTTTGGTAAAAGGAGCAAGTAAAGGTGAAGGTTTAGGAAATCAATTCTTAGGAAACATTAGAGAATGTAATGCTATTATTCACGTTTTACGTTGTTTTGATAACGATAACATTGTTCACGTGGATGGAAATGTAAATCCAATTCGCGATAAAGAAACAATCGATATCGAATTGCAATTAAAAGACTTAGAAACGGTAGAAAAACGTTTGGAAAAAACCAATCGTGCTGCTAAAACGGGAAATAAAGAAGCACAAGCTGAAAAAGCATTGTTAGATAGAATTCGCGAAACTTTATTAGCTGGAAAATCAGCTCGTACAGTAATTCCTCAAAACCAAGATGAGGTGGATATGATGGAAGAATTCCAATTAATCACTACAAAACCAGTTTTATATGTTTGTAATGTAGACGAAGCATCAGCAGTAAACGGAAACAAATATGTAGACCAAGTTCGTGAATTAGTAAAAGACGAACAAGCAGAAGTTATCATTCTTTCAGTAGGAGCAGAAGCCGATATTACCGAATTAGAAAGCTACGAAGAGCGTCAAATGTTCTTACAAGATATGGGATTAACTGAGCCAGGTTCGGCAGTGTTAATTCGTGCAGCTTACAAATTATTGAAATTACAAACGTATTTCACGGCTGGAGTTAAAGAAGTTCGTGCTTGGACAATCAACATCGGAGATACAGCTCCAAAAGCTGCTGGAGTAATCCACACCGATTTCGAAAAAGGATTCATCCGTGCAGAAGTAATCGCATTTGAAGATTTCTCCAACTACGGTTCAGAAGCAAAAGTAAAAGAAGCAGGAAAATTAAGAGTAGAAGGAAAAGAATACATTGTAAAAGATGGCGATGTAATGCATTTCCGTTTTAATGTGTAAATATGAAAAAATTATTTTTTGTAATTATTTTTATTTGCTTTCCACTACACTACTATCCGAAAGTTTTTCAAAAATAGAAAAAAAACTTCTGTATCCCTTTGTTTATATGCTTAATTTTGTTTGATTGATAAAATTATCTGTTGAAAAAATGTTTTTTTCTGGTGGTTTTTCAGCTTTTTTTACAAT
>NZ_JAYRPD010000053.1:0-131973 GCF_041911335.1 Flavobacterium sp. | reverse complement strand
GATAATATTTGCCCAAGTATAGGTTTATTTGTATTTTTGGAACGCCTGAAGAGTGACATGTTTGAAAATTTTTGAAAGTTTTTTCAAAATAAATCATTCTCAGGCACTTTTAAAAATTAAACTTTCGGACGGTAGTGATTATTATTAATAAAACTAACACCACCAACATAATATTGTTCAGCTCTTTGCCTAGTTTTGTAAATAAATTGAATTTCATTAATTGCTGGTATTGTATTTTTAGTACCATACTTAATTTTTGAAATTGCTAATACATTATTTGTTAAATAATATTCGTAAGATATTCTGACTCCTATTGGATTTTCCCAATAAGTTATTGCCCAATCAGTTTGTGAACGAGAGTTCACATTTTGACCATAATATGCTTTTGACCCATCAGGATATTGGACTAAAAAATAAGCTGGGCCATAATTTGCTCCAAATGGAGAGACTCCATGTGAAGTAATTTTAACGTTTGAAAAACTTTCAGTTTGATACTCTGCACCTTCAGCTCCATAAACTCCAGACTTCAACATTAAACGTTGTCCATCGAAAGCAAATCTATCAAATGTATCAAAATCTACTGCATCAATTGTAGCATCATGAAATTTTGTTGTCCCAATTCGAGTTATAGCAGAAACACCTGAAATATTCCAACCATAACCAGCTAAACCATTACCTCCTTGACTATTATATACTAAATTAACTTGTGGAATTGTTCCTGCAATACCTGGAGGAACAGCAATTGGTAATGTATATGTTGCACTACCTGTTAAAGAAACACTTAGCTCTCCTTTTGTAATTCCTGTTGAGTTTACAATAGTTGAAGGGTCTAATCCACTGCCTCCTGATGGATCGGTTGGGTCTATTGGATCTGGATCTATTGGGTCAATATCTATTGGATCTCCAATAGGGTCTTCAGGTAATCTATTAGTAGAAATATTTCCTAATTGTAGACTTGAATTCTTTTTAGAAGGTGTTTCTTTTTTTATTGTAGTAATTCCTTTTACAGGAGTTCCTCCTCTGACTTCATCTTGAGCATTAATACTGAAACAAACAAAAAATACTAATAATGTAATTATCCTTTTCATTCTTACTTTTTTATAATTGTAATTGATTTTTGTTCACCATTCGAATACAAAAGCAAAATTGAATATGTGCCAGAAGTATATTCATTAAAACTGATTACACTTGAATTGTTATCCTCTAATTTTTGAATTGATTTTACTAATTGCCCACCCATTGAATAAACTTCAATACTTGCTACTTTATTTTCATTTACTAATTCCCATTTTAAATACAATTCTTCTTTTACAGGATTTGGATAGTAGGAAATCACATCCTTTGGAGAAAATTTCAATAAATCTTCTTCTTTTAATTCTGTAACATCTTTAATTTCTTCGTCAGAAATTTTGAATTCAGAACAATCTAAACATAATCTTCTTACTATTTGATTTCCTGCTGTATCATAATCAAACTTAATTCGATCTTGTGCATAGCTTCCTATTGACACCAAAATAGTGAATAGAAAAAGTAAAACTGGTTTCATAAATATTTAATTAAAATTTGTCAATATAATATTGAGCGAAATTCTTATAAATCAAACTATATACAAAACAAATTTTAACATTTAACTAAACGTATACCTGAGGTATACATTGTGTTAAAATTTAAAGATAACCACGGGATTTAGCTTCTTTTAAAATATTATCATCCTCATTAAGATTTAAGGATTCTCTTATTTTTGAAATATGTTTTTTAATGGTTATTTCAGAAACATCTAATTCTTGAGCAATTTCTTTTAGCTTGTAACCTTTTGCTAAATATTGTAGAATTTTTCTGTTTAGCTCATTTACAAAAGCTTTGTTTTCCCAAATTTCTTCAATTTGCATTGAAACAAAACCACTTCTGTACTTTTTGCCTGAGAGCAAAATCTCTATAATTTCTAAAAACTTATTTCCATCAATATCGGATTTAGTTACAATACCATGTGGTTTAACATTTAAAATAATTTCAAACAAAATAATGTTTTCCATTATTGATGTTAAAATCATGTTTATGCAATTTGGCATTTGTTTTTGAAGGTAAATACAAACATCAGCACCATTTAAGATGTTTTTTTCAGAGTAGATTGGCATTGAATAATCAAGTATTGCTAAATCAATCCTAAGATTGTTATCAAGACACTGGTTTATTTTTAGATATGCTTCTTCACATGAATTAGCTTCTATAAAATTTATGTTATCCCCTAATTGAAGCGAAAACGGAAGTATTGTTTTATATGCATCAATTGTTAGTTGGTGGTCGTCGGCAATTAGAACGTTCAAGATTATTATTTTTTTTGGTGAATACTAATTTATATGGAGGGGATTTTTCCAAAATTAGTAAATTAATTTAGATTTTAATAAAATTTAAATTAATACGTGACATTATTTTCTAAAAAAATAATTTGTTACAATAAGTGTGGCAAAATATTTGAACTAAAAAAAATGTCACACTATTTGTGATAAAAAATTATATCTGAAAAATTTGTCACAAAATGAAAAAGAAACAAAATATAAGTGCACTATTAGGAATGAGCCAAGAAAACTTGGCACTAATTCTACAAGTAAGCAGAAGTCAAATAGCAATGTATGAAGTTGGTAAACGAAGCTTACCTGTTGATGCTTTGGAAAAATTATCTACAATGTTATCTGTTATACAAAATAAAACCTTAGACACTATCTCAAAAGATATGAATTCAAATTTAAACATACAGTTTTTAAAAAACCAATTGCAAAGAAACAAACACCAACAACTCATTGTTGATAATAAAATAAGCGCTCTCATAAAAAAACAAAACGCAACTAATTCTGCAAAAAAAGTGATTAGCTATTTGCTAAATGAAACACCCAAAATTAAAAAAAACAAAATAATTGTTTTAAAAACCATAGAAACAAAAACACAAAATAAGGTAGCCCAAAACAATGCTGTTATTTTACTACAACTTGAAATCAAAAAAGAAGTTTTAGCATTTGAGGAGAAGTTATTGCAAAAAAAATTACAATCAGAAAATTAACAACTCGCTCATTAAGTACAGTCCTAAAAAAAAGATTCTAATTAAAAAATAAAAACAAAGAAAACGTAGGAAAAATACACTTATTACATTTTTAATTTAAGTTTAACTAACTTAGTTAAAGTTGTTTTAAAATATTGATTAAAAGCATTTTATGGCACTTATATTGGTTACATGTAATTATTAACCATAAAAATATTTTATTATGTATTCAGTAACAAATCTTACAACTATTGCAGATTGCGATGTGTTGTTAACTATGGCAAACAAAGAAAAAGCAGATTTAGCGTTCAAAAAACTTTCCGAAGAACGTTTAGTAACTAATTACAGTACAACATCGGTAGAAATTGATGCCATTTTACAAGGTGTAATTGCAGAAATTGCGGCAGTGGATTCAATACTTGCTGTTTTACCAAACGGACCTACTAAAGATTCAGAAGAAAAACGCAAAGTACGCTTGGAGTATAAAAAATTCTTATTAGAGAACAGAAAAGAAAGCTTTGGTGCCGTAGCGCTTTTAGAAAAAGAATTAGACTTAGAAAGAGTCAACAAGCAATTAGATGAAGTAAATTTGTTTATTGATGCTGTCACCGCTCATAAAGCAACTTTGTAAATTTTAAACCGCCACAGTTGTGGCGGTTTTTTTATCTATTTTTTTACCAAGCCCTTCACCTTCTTAAAACCCGTCATCAACAAAACTGCTACCAATCCGAATGCGATTCCCACAACAAATTCAGCTACCGTTGATGGAATACTATGTGGAATTAAATGATGAATATATTCGATATTATGAAGAAAAATACCTCCTGAAACTAAGATAAGAGCGATAGTTCCCACGACAGCAAGAAATTTAATAACGAGCGGCAAAGCTTTGATTAAAATTCCACCTAGATTAGATAAAAACCCTTTATTATTACCTTTTTTCATTAAATAAAACCCCGCATCGTCCATTCTTACAATTAATGCTACGATTCCATAAACACCTACAGTGGCAATAATAGCTACAAAAGTTACACTTAAAATTTGGGTAATTAGCGGATGTTCTTTTTCCATTGCCGTTCCTAAAGCGATGATGACAATTTCAAGCGAAAGAATAAAATCGGTTTTAATTGCCGAACTTACTTTTGCTTTTTCAGAATTTTCGTCATCTTCCTCAAGCCTACTTTCTTTGATTACTTCTTCGCCTTTTTTAGCACGATGAAAAAAGTATTCGATGATTTTCTCCACACCTTCATAGGCTAAGTAAACTCCCCCAATGATTAAAGCTGCTTTAATGGCTGGCGGATACAACCAATTTAAAACAAAAACTACTGGTAGAATAATCAACTTATTGATAAAAGAACCTTTTGTAATCGCCCAAAGTACTGGAATTTCTCTTGAAGCTAAAAAACCAGTTGCTTTTTCGGCATTTACTGCTAAATCGTCTCCTAAAATTCCTGCAGTTTTTTTGGTTGCTAGTTTACTAGTCATTGCTACATCGTCCATTAATGCAGCGATATCGTCTAAGATTGCGAAAAATCCTGATGCCATAATTTTATTTTTTCTTTTTTAATAACGCTCAAAACTACAGTAAAGTTTTGATATTGTAAATATTTGTTGTCTGAAAAAGACTATATCATTTTATTTTTTCAAGAAATTGATATTACGAAGTAAGCCTTCATATTTAGTTCGTTTCACAGCAGAATTTTTAAATACTTTCTGAAAAGTATCCACCGTAATTTCTTCCCAATCGCATTTTGAGAAGTTTAAAATCTCAGAATTCGTTTGAAAAAGGGGTTCATTATGTGGTTTTGAAAAACGATTCCAAGGACAAACATCTTGGCATACATCGCAACCAAACATCCAATCGTCGAATTTGCCTTTCATTTCTTGCGGTAAATTCTCTTTCAATTCAATCGTGAAATACGAAATACATTTACTTCCATCTACCACATAAGGCGCCACAATAGCTTCCGTAGGACAAGCATCTAAACAAGCGGTACAACTTCCGCAATGATCGGTTGTTGGTGTGTCATATTCTAATTCCAAATCGATAATCAATTCAGCAATAAAATAAAACGAACCTACTTTTTGCGTGATGAGATTGCTGTTTTTTCCAACCCAACCCAAGCCGCTTTTTGCCGCCCAAGCTTTATCCAAAACCGGTGCCGAATCCACAAAAGCTCTTCCAGAAACTTCGCCAATTTCAGTTTGGATGAAATGTAATAATTCTTTTAATTTCTCTTTAATTACGTAATGATAATCTTGTCCGTAAGCGTATTTAGAAATTTTATAAGAGTCATCATTTTGAATTTCGGAAGGATAATAATTCAATAATAACGAAATTACACTTTTGGCATCATCCACCAATAAAGTTGGATTCAACCGTTTGTCAAAATGGTTTTCCATGTAGCTCATTTGACCGTTCATTTGATTGTTTAACCAATTTTCTAAACGAGGTGCTTCTTCTTCCAAAAAACTAGCTTTGGAAATACCGCATGACAAAAAGCCGAGGCGTTGGGCTTCGGCTTTTATCAACTTTGTGTATTTTTCTTTATTGTTTATCAAACTAAAATAAACCTCCTTGAATATTGTTTTTAATTTTCCCTAAATGTTTGTAAGCTTTTTCGGTAACTTCTCTTCCGCGAGGCGTTCGCATAATAAAACCTTCTTGAATTAAAAAAGGTTCGTATACCTCTTCAATGGTTTCGCCACTTTCTGAAACTGCGGTTGCCAATGTAGTTAAACCAACTGGACCTCCTTTGAATTTATCGATAATTGTAGATAGAATTTTATTATCCATTTCGTCTAATCCGTGAGCATCTACATTTAAAGCTTTTAGAGCAAATTTAGCGATTTCAATGTCGATTTTTCCATTTCCTTTGATTTGAGCAAAATCTCTAACACGACGTAATAAAGCATTAGCGATACGAGGTGTTCCCCTACTTCTTCCTGCAATTTCAATAGCCGCTTCCATTGTAATTGGCATCTTTAAAATCGATGAACTTCGTTGGACAATTGTGGTTAATAATTCGGTGTTGTAATATTGTAATCTGCTCTGAATTCCGAAACGAGCTCGCATTGGTGCTGTTAATAATCCTGAACGAGTGGTAGCACCAACTAAAGTAAACGGATTCAAATTGATTTGAACGGTTCTTGCATTTGGACCCGATTCAATCATAATATCAATCTTAAAATCTTCCATTGCCGAATACAAATACTCTTCAACAATTGGGCTTAAACGATGAATTTCATCAATAAATAAAACATCGCGCTCTTCAAGATTCGTTAATAATCCAGCTAAATCACCTGGTTTATCTAAAACGGGTCCTGAAGTAATTTTAATTCCTACTCCTAATTCGTTTGCCAAAATATTAGCTAAAGTAGTTTTTCCTAAACCTGGAGGTCCATGAAACAAAGTATGATCTAATGCTTCTTTTCGCAAATTAGCTGCTTGTACAAAAACAACTAGATTTTCTAATACTTGTTCTTGTCCGGAAAAGTCGTCGAAACTTAGCGGGCGCAATGCCTTTTCGATATCAATATCTTGCGGAGAATAGGAATCTTTATTGGGATTTAGATTGTCGTTCATAAAAGCAAAGATAAGTAAAGTTATAAAACAAAAACCTCTCCGATTGGAGAGGTTTATATATTGTGGAAAAAATCTTAATGGTGTAAAACTTCTTCACCTTCTTTCATTGGTGTGATTTGCGTAACGAAGTCATCATCATGACCTGGTTTACTATAATCATAAGGCCATCTGTGTACTTCAGGAATTTCTCCAGGCCAGTTACCGTGAATATGCTCCACTGGTGTAGTCCATTCTAAAGTATTTGATTTCCATGGGTTTTGAGTTGCTTTCTTACCGTAGAAAATGCTGTAGAAGAAGTTCCAGAAGAATACGATTTGGAACGCTGCTCCAACGATTGCAAAAACTGTAATCAAAACATTAACATCAGCTAATTCATCGAATAATGGGAAAGCTGAATTTGTATAATAACGTCTTGGTAAACCAGCCATTCCAATAAAGTGCATTGGGAAGAAAACTCCGTAAGCACAAATAGCCGTTACCCAGAAATGAACATAACCTAAGTTTTTATTTAACATTCTTCCGAACATTTTAGGGAACCAGTGGTAAACACCAGCAAAGAATCCGTATAATGCAGAGATACCCATTACTAAGTGGAAGTGAGCCACTACGAAATATGTATCGTGAACGTTAATATCCAAAGTTGAATCTCCAAGAATAATACCTGTTAAACCTCCAGTAATAAAAGTAGAAACGAAACCAATAGAGAACAACATTGCTGGATTCAATTGTAAATTACCTTTCCATAGAGTTGTAATCCAGTTAAACGCTTTAACAGCAGAAGGAATTGCAATTAATAGGGTTGTAAATGTAAATACTGAACCTAAGAAAGGATTCATTCCAGAAACGAACATATGGTGCCCCCAAACAATTGTAGATAAAAAAGCAATTGCAATAACAGAAGTAATCATTGCTCGGTAACCAAAAATTGGCTTTCTAGAACTTGTTGCAATAATCTCTGAAACAAGTCCCATTGCAGGCAAAATAACAATGTATACTTCAGGATGTCCTAAAAACCAAAATAAATGCTCAAATAATACTGGAGAACCTCCTTGATAATGTAAAACTTCACCTTGAATGAAAATATCTGACAAGAAGAAAGATGTTCCAAAACTTCTATCAAAAATCAATAACAAAGCAGCAGAAAACAAAACTGGAAAAGAAACTATACCGATAATAGCAGTTAAGAAAAAAGTCCAAACTGTTAATGGAAGCCTAGTCATAGTCATACCCTTAGTTCTCATGTTGATTACTGTTACAACATAATTTAATGACCCCATCAAAGAAGAAGCAATAAATATAGCCATAGAAACTAACCATAAAGTCATACCTAAACCAGATCCAGGAATTGCCTGAGGCAAAGCACTTAAAGGAGGATAAATTGTCCAACCCGCAGATGCCGGTCCTGATTCAACAAATAATGAACAAATCATGATAACACAAGAAACAAAGAACATCCAAAAAGAAAGCATGTTCATGAATCCAGAAGCCATATCACGTGCTCCAATCTGTAATGGAATTAATAAGTTACTAAACGTACCACTTAAACCAGCGGTAAGTACAAAGAATACCATTATTGTTCCATGGATAGTTACCAAAGCAAGGTAAATATCATTACGCATTACACCATCTGGTGCAAAATTATCTCCCAAGAAAATCTTGAATACTTCAAAAGATTCTTCTGGCCATGCAATTTGCATACGGAAGAATAAAGATAAAACAACTCCAACAATACCCATCAATAAACCTGAAATAAGGTATTGCTTTGCTATCATTTTGTGATCAAGACTAAAGATGTATTTAGTGATGAAAGTTTCTTTATGATGACCGTGATCGTGTGACATACTAATTCTATTATATTTAATATAAAATAACTTATTTAATAACTTGAGCTACAACTTTAGCTGAATCAACAGCTACTGCATTAGTAGCTTCTGCTGGAGCAGCAGCAGGCGCAGGAGCATTAACTTCTTTCCATTGTTGTGCTAATGTAGGTTTTTCAGCTAACCATTTTTTGAAATCTGCTGGTGTATCTACAACAATTTTCATTTGCATATTGTAGTGAGAAGCACCACAAATTTTATTACATAATAATAAATAATCAAATGTATAAGGGTCTAAAGCTGTTCCACCTTCTGCAACAATTTTCTTACTGTTCTCCGTGCGAATTTTATTGATTTTATCCACTTTAGCCATAATAGCTTCATCATTTCTCATATCAGCAGTTGTTACTGTTGGAGTAAATGCAAACTGAGTAATCATACCTGGCACACAATTCATTTGCGCTCTAAAGTGAGGCATGTATGCAGAGTGTAATACGTCTTGAGAACGCATTTTGAAAATTACTTTTTTTCCAACTGGTAAGTGTAATTCAGTAACAACTTTATCATCTTGAGCAGCTGGATCAGCTAAATCAACTCCTAAAGTATTGATACCTTCAATTAATCTTACATTCGCTTTACCTAATGTTTTGTCATCACCTGCATAACGAGCTTCCCAACCAAATTGTTTTGCATATAATTCGATTACGATAGCATCTTGCTTGTCTTCTTCATCAACAAACATAATGTTATTCCAAGTATATAAACCATACATAATTAAACCTGCTAAAACGATAACTGGGATAATTGTCCAAATAGCCTCTAACTTGTTGTTATCAGCAAAATATAATGCTTTTTGCCCTTCTTTACCTCTGTATTTGAAAGCAAAGTAGTGTAATAAAAACTGAGTAATAGTTTGAACGAAGAAAATCAAAGCCAAAGAAATAGCCATCAAATTATCTACATCTTTACCATGTTCAGAAGCAGGAGTACCTAATACTAAATCACTCCAAGAATATAATGAATAAATAGTGAATACATAAATGAAACCAACAAAGGCAAACATCAAGTAACCATTAACACTATTATCTCTGTCATTAGCAATTTCGTCATTGTCTGAAGAACCGCCAATTTGGGTTAAATCAAAAATTTTAGTTAATTGCCAAACTGCAATACCGACTAGAACTAAAATTATAAATACCAAGAAACTTGTCATTTTTATTTCTTTTTAACTATTAATAATGAAAATGTTTACTTTCCTCAATTAAAGGATTTCCTTTTGGAACTAATGGAGCCTTAGTTAAAGCTGAGAACACAACGAAAATGAATAAACCTAAGAAGAACATTAAAGATCCTATTTCAGGGATACCAATAAACCATTGATCACCAACTGTTGCAGGCATAATCATATTGAAGAAGTCAATATAATGTCCAAATAATATTACGATACCTGCCATAACAACAATCCAAGTTAAACGTTTGAAATCAGTATTGATTAAGATTAACAATGGGAAAATGAAGTTTAAAGCTAACATTCCGAAGAAAGGTAATTTGTAATGTTCGATACGAGTTACAAAGTAAGTAACCTCTTCTGGGATATTCGAATACCAAATCAACATGAATTGAGAGAACCATAAATATGTCCAGAAAATACTGATACCAAACATAAATTTAGCTAAATCGTGAATGTGACTTGTGTTTACATGCTCTAAATATCCTTTAGATTTTAAGTATAAAGTAATCATAGCAATTACAGTAATTCCACTTACAAAGAAACTTGCAAATACATACCAACCAAATAATGTACTGTACCAGTGTGGGTCAACAGACATAACCCAATCCCAAGACATGATAGACTCAGAAACGATAAAGAATACTAGGAAGAATGCAGCAAGTTTGAAATTTCTCTTGTAAGGAGCATTATCTTCAGCGCTATCTTGAGCAATAGAATTTTTTACAAATTTTAAACGTACATAATTCCAAACAATTAATATGATAGCTGCAGTTCCTAAGAATCTTCCAACGTTTAACCATCCTTTTTTAAGGAAAATTAATTTATCAAATTTAACAGATTCTGGATTTACTACTTCTGGATCCATCCATACAAATAAATGGTTGTAATGCATTCCAGCAGCAACTAATAATACGAAGAAAATAATAGAACCTGGTAATAAATACGCGGTTATACCTTCCATAACTCTAAATAAGATTGGAGACCAACCTGCTTGAGCCGCATATTGAATAGCATAAAAAGCTAAAACTCCAACTGAAATTAACATAAAGAAGATACAAGCCACATACAAAGCAGCCCATGGCTTATTCTGTAATTGGTGAAGTACGTGTTCTAAATGTGCTTTATGGTCATCATGTGAATGAGCATCTGCCTTAGCGTGAGTGTCATGATTATCTGTGTGAGCTGGAGCTTCAGCAACCGCTACAACAGCAGTAGTATCTTCAACATGAGCATTAGAATCTACTGTAGTTTCGTGAGCAACAGTATGAGTTGAATCTGCAACATGAGTTTCAACAGCTTTAACAGTATCAGCTACAAAATGAGCTTCTGTAGCATGAGGAGCAACTTTCTCTACATGAGCAGCTTCATGACCGTGATGACTATCTGCTAATAATTTCTCAACATCCTCAATAGTTTTAGGAGCGGCCATGAAACCAATTCCAATACCAATTGCACCTAAAATCATTAGGACGAATGAAAAAGTTTTTAATTTACTTGAAAACGTGTACATATCTATTATTTTCAAAAAGTATTAATATTATAATCCAGCTTTTAATTTTAAAACGTAATCCGTCACTTGCCATCTCTCTTGTTGAGATAATTGGTTAGCATGAGAACCCATAGAATTTAATCCATAAGTAATTACGTGAAAAATACTTCCTTCTGTAATCTCTCTATCTTTGTAATTAGGAACCCCTAAGAATTTTTCTTTAACAACTAAGTTCCCTTTTCCATCTCCTTTTTCACCGTGACAAATTGCACAATAAATATTGTATAATTCTTTTCCTTTTTCAGGATTTAATGATAAAGAATCTAAAGGTGACTTTAAAGAAGCTTTAGCTAAAGCGTATCCTTCTGGAGTATTTGGAATTTCATAAGGTACAAATCCTCTTTTTATTGAACCCTTTGCAGGTAATTGAGCTTCCACTCCACCTTTAAACACATCATGCTCTGAATATGTTTCATAAGAAACCGCTTCATACATGTTTGGGAAGAACTGATAGTTAGGTTTTGCTTTATCGAAACATGAAGTTGCCATGAAAGACAAACCTACTACTGCTACTATTTTATATAAACTTTTCATAACTATCTATTAATGCTTTTCTACAACTTTAACTTCTACCGCACCAGTGTTTGTAAAGAAAGAAACTAATTCTTCTTCGTTACCGTGAATTCCAACCTCCATTAAGAAATGGTCATCCGTAGTTCTTACATCTGGATTCTCAGCTTGTTTGAATGGCCACAATTTACTTCTCATATAAAAAGTGATAACCATTAAGTGAGCTGCAAAGAAAACGGTTCCTTCAAACATAATAGGGACAAATGCAGGCATGTTATCAATATAACTAAAGCTTGGTTTTCCACCAATATCTTGAGGCCAATCATTAATCATGATAAAATTCATCAAGGCAGTGTAAATTGAAAGTCCAACTAATCCATAAATAAATGCACAGATAGCAATTCTAGTTGGAGCTAACCCCATAGCTTTGTCCAATCCGTGAACTGGAAAAGGAGTATAAATTTCTTCAATATGATGATGAGCTGCTCTTGTTTGTTTAACAGCATCCATTAAAACATCATCATCATTATATATAGCGTGTATTACTTTATTACTCATGATATTAATGATTATCTGAATGATTATGACCGTGTTGTTCTCTTTCTGCCTTGTAGTTATCTCCTGAAGATTTTAAGATTGTCTTAACCTCTGCTTGAGCAATTACAGGGAAACTTCTAGAATATAATAAGAATAATACAAAGAAGAATCCGATAGTTCCGATGTAAATACCAGCATCAACAAAAGTTGGTTGGAACATGGTCCATGATGATGGTAAATAATCTCTGTGTAATGAAGTTACGATAATTACGAAACGCTCAAACCACATACCAACATTCACCACAATAGAGATGATGAAAGACGCCATGATGTTAGTTCTAATTTTCTTAGACCACATAACTTGTGGAGAAATTACGTTACAAGTCATCATTAACCAGTATGACCACCAGTAAGGACCAGTTGCTCTGTTCAAGAATGCGTATTGTTCGTACTCAACTCCAGAATACCAAGCTACGAATAACTCCGTAATATAAGCACAACCTACAATAGAACCAGTAATCATGATTACGATGTTCATTAACTCGATATGTTGTACAGTGATATAATCTTCTAAGTTAGACACTTTTCTCATGATGATAAGAAGTGTATTTACCATTGCGAATCCAGAGAAAATAGCTCCAGCAACGAAGTATGGAGGTAAGATTGTAGTATGCCATCCTGGAATTACAGAAGTAGCAAAGTCAAAGGATACAATAGTGTGTACAGAAAGTACAAGAGGAGTTGCTAAACCAGCTAATACAAGAGAAACCTCTTCAAAACGTTGCCAGTCTTTAGCTCTACCAGACCATCCAAAAGAAAGGATAGAATAAACTCTTTTTGTAAAAGGAGTTACTGCTCTATCACGTAGCATAGCAAAGTCAGGTAATAAACCAGTCCACCAGAAAACTAATGATACTGATAAATAAGTAGAAATTGCGAATACGTCCCATAATAATGGTGAGTTAAAGTTAACCCATAATGATCCGAATTGATTTGGAATTGGTAATACCCAGTAACCTAACCATGGGCGACCCATGTGAATGATTGGGAATAAACCTGCTTGCATTACCGAGAAAATCGTCATTGCTTCTGCAGAACGGTTAATAGCCATTCTCCATTTTTGACGGAATAATAATAATACGGCAGAGATAAGAGTTCCGGCGTGACCGATACCTACCCACCAAACGAAATTGGTGATATCCCAAGCCCAACCTACTGTTTTATTTAATCCCCATGTTCCAATACCAGTGGTAACGGTATAAATCATACAACCTAATCCCCATAGGAAAGCGGCTAATGCGATTGAAAATACTATCCACCATTGTTTGTTTGCTCTACCTTCTACAGGTTTAGCCACATCTACCGTTACATCGTGGTAAGATTTACTTCCTACTACTAAAGGTTTTCTAATGGGTGCTTCGTAATGAGACGACATAATCCTTTATATTGTTTCTTTAATTAATACTTATTTATCGTTTCTAACTTTCACGTGGTACATCACGTTTGGTTTTGTTCCGATGTGCTCTAATAAATGGTACATTCTATCAGACTCAACTAATTTAGCAACTTCTGATTCAGAATCATTGATGTCACCAAATTTCATTGCTCCACTAGTACATGCAGCAGAACAAGCCGTTTGGAATTCATCTTTACCAACTACTCTACCCTCACGTTTAGCTTTCAATTTAACTGCTTGAGTCATTTGGATACACATAGAACATTTCTCCATAACCCCACGAGAACGTACATTCACATCTGGATTGATAACCATACGACCTAAATCATCATTCATATGATAATCAAACTCGCTATTTTTGTTGTATAAGAACCAGTTGAAACGTCTTACTTTGTATGGACAGTTATTAGCACAGTAACGAGTACCAACACATCTGTTGTATGCCATGTGGTTTTGACCTTCTCTACCATGAGATGTTGCAGCTACTGGACAAACCGTCTCACAAGGAGCGTGATTACAGTGTTGACACATTACCGGTTGGAAAGCTACTTGAGGATTTTCTGAAGGATCTTCCATACCTGCAAAAGTATCGATAGAATTCATTAATCCAGACGCAGACTCTTTCAATTCAACATCACCAGCAAAAGTTTCTTTAGAAGAATAGTATCTATCAATACGCAACCAGTGCATATCTCTACTTCTTCTGATTTCTGATTTACCTACTACTGGTACGTTGTTTTCAGCGTGACATGCAATAACACAAGCTCCACATCCTGTACAAGCATTTAAATCGATAGATAAATTAAAGTGGTGTCCAACGCTTCTGTCAAAAGAATCCCATAAGTCAACTTCTGTTGCAGCTGTTGGTTTGTGATCTAAAGATACCATTGGAACTGGATTCCAAACTTTAGCATCTTTAGTATTGAAAACTTCTAATGTAGTTTCTTTAATAATATCACCTCTACCCATTAATGTTTTTTGCAACTGAACACAAGCAAATTCATGCTCTCCATCAGCAACAGTAATAGTAGCAGATTGATTTGAGTTTAAGTTAGCGTATAAAGCATAAGCATTAACACCTACCTGCATCTCTTCTTTTAAACCTGATTTTTTACCATATCCAAAAGCTAAACCTAAAGTCCCTTTTGCTTGACCTGGTTGAATAATAACTGGTACATTTTCTAAAGTAGCATTTCCTACTTTAATAGTTGCATAACTTCCGTTTAAACCTCCGTTAGCTACATTCCAGTTTTTGAATCCATTTGCTTCAGCATCCGCTTTAGACATAGTTACGTAGTTATCCCAAGAAACTCTTGTAATAGGATCTGGGAACTCTTGTAACCAAGGATTGTTTGCTTGTTGCCCGTCTCCCATTCCAACTTTAGAATATAATACTAAATCGAAGTTAGAAGATTTTGCTTGAGCTAAAGCTGAAGCTGCCGAAGCATAATCAGCAGAAGCTGCAGTTATTGGACTTGCTACAGAAGCAACAAAACCATCATGAACTGCTTGATTCCAAGACTTTCCAGCTAAAGAAGTAGCAGAGAAAGATTTTAAGAAATCATAATAAGCAACTGTATTGTCTGTCCAAGTTAATAAAGCATCTTGGAACTGTTTTGTATTGAATAAAGGACGAATCGTTGGTTGCATAATGCTGTAATTACTTCTAGTAATTGTAACGTCACCCCAAGACTCTAAATAATGAGGAGCTGCAGCTGCAATTGTAGTTAAACTTGAAGTTTCGTCTTCTTTCATAGAGAAAGCAACTGAAAGTTTAACTGATTTTAAAGCCGCAACGAAATCTTTAGAATTTGCTAAAGTATACGCTGGATTCACTCCATTCATAATTAATGTATGAACTTTTCCGGCTTTCATATCTGCTACTAATTGAGCAACCGCTTTTGCGTCACCTTTTCTTGTAAGGATAGCATCAGAAGGATTGAAAGCTGCAGATTGTAATGCATTGTTAATAGCTAAAACTACTAATTGTGCATTTACATCATCTAAACCAGTTACAACAACACCTTTACTTTTAGCATCTGTAAGTTGTTTAGCTGCTTTAGCAATTTGAGCGTTTTTTGGTTGAGCACCATTAACAACAGCATAATATAAATCAGCTAAAGCTTGTTTTTGTTGCGCAACCGTCATTGGAATTCTAACATCAGCATTAGCACCTGCTAAAGACATGTTAGATTCAATTTGAATATGTTTAGACATCATTCCGTTTTTAGGAATACGACCTTGAGCATATCCTGCATCAAAACCTCCTCCTTGCCAATCTCCTAAGAAATCTGCACCAACAGAAACGATAACATCTGCTTTTGAAAAATCATAATTAGCTAAAGCTCTTACACCGTAAACTGCTTGAAAAGCATCTAAAGCGTTTGATTCAGAAACTGCATCATAAACAACATGTTTCGTTGTTGGATATTTTGCAACTAAAGAAGCGATTAAAGCGTCAGTTGAAGGACTCGCCATAGTGTTTGTTAACACTACTACATTTCCACCTTTTGCTTTAGCATCTTCTAAACTAGCTTTAACTTTAGTATTTACGTCTGCCCAAGTTGCATCTTTACCAGCAATTTTAGGTTGTTTCAAACGTAAACTATCATATAATGAAAGAACAGAAGCATGAACTCTTGCATTAGCTCCAGTTTTTGCTCCTTCTAAATTATTGTTCTCTACTTTAATAGGACGACCCTCACGAGTTTTGATTAAAATATTAGCAAAATCAAAACCATCAGCCATTGTTGTTGCATAATAATCAGCAACACCAGGAATAATTTCTTCTGGTTGAACTACGTAAGGAATTGACTTTACAACAGGACCTTCACAAGCTGCCAATGAAGCTGCAGCCGTGCTAAATCCAACATATTTTAAAAAGTCACGACGAGTAGTTGACGAAGCAGATAAAGATTCTTTATCTCCTAAGAATTGGTCAACCGGAATTGGTTCCACAAACTCGTTGTTTCTTAGCGTCTCAACAATAGAGCTATTTTCGTTTAGCTCTTCAACACTTTTCCAGTATTTTTTGTTTGATGCCATTGTATAGTATATTAGCTTCTTAAATTATTTTATTAATAGTGACATTTACCACATTCTAAACCTCCCATTTGAGCCGCAGTTAACTGAGATACTCCGTATTTTTTAGAAAGTTCTTCATGGATTTTTTTGTAGTAAGCATTATCTTCTACTTTCACATTTGTTTCTCTGTGACAGTTAATACACCATCCCATTGTTAACGGAGCATGTTGTTTCATGATCTCCATTTCTTCAACTGGACCGTGACAAGTTTGACACTCAACTCCAGCAACAGTTACGTGTTGTGAGTGATTGAAATAAACATGATCTGGTAAATTATGAATTCTAACCCATTTAACTGGTTTAGTTTTTCCTGTGTATTTTTGTAACGATTTGTCCCATCCAACAGCATCATATAATTTAGCAATTTCACCATCGTAAAACGCTTTAGAATGCTCTTCAGTTGCTGTAGTTTCAGCTACTTCACTAATATTTTTGTGACAGTTCATACAAACATTCAACGAAGGAATATTAGAATGCTTACTAACTCTTGCCGCAGAGTGACAGTATTTACAATCAATTCCATTTTCACCAGCGTGAATTCTGTGTGAATAGTGAATTGGCTGAACTGGCTCATATCCTTGATCAACACCTATTTGCATCATCCATCCGTATGCAAAATAAGCAGAAACCAACAATAACAAGATTGCCGAAACCAACACTAAGAACTGATTTTTAGCATAAGCTTTAAAGATATTCATGATTGAACGATCTTTTTGAGCTACCTCTAATCCTTTAGCACTAGCGATTTTAGTCAACATATTGTTCACCAAGAACAACATTACAACTAACATCATCATCACTAACGAAAGCACCCCTAATATAACATTATTAGAAACACCTGAATCAGCTGCAGCAGCATCACCAGCAACTGGAGCAGCACCAGGAACTGCAGCAGGCGCAGCAGGAGCAGGCTCAGAAGTGTATGCTATAATATTGTCAATATCTTCATTTGACAATTGTGGAAATGCAGTCATTGGAACTTTGTTGTTCTCTTCAAAAACTTTTACAGCTTGAGCATCTCCTGACTTGATTAATTCTCCACTGTTTTTAATCCATTTGTACAACCACTCTTTATCATACTTAGACGCAACATCACGAAGCGCAGGCCCCGTTGCTTTACCATCTAACTTATGACAAGCAGCACAATTGGTGTTGAACAATTCCTTACCCTTTGCCGCATCCTGAGAGAACGCAGATAAAGAAGTTACTAGCACGAATGCTACACTGAAGAAAATCTTTGAAAACGATTTATGGTTACCCACCTTTTTCATATTTAAAATGATTATCGACTTAATTTGGTATACTTTTAGATATACCTTATCTAAAAACAACACGTTATTTTTTCAAAACTCCGACAAAAATACAATATTCGAACTATTATTAAAACCTTAATTTTATCTTAAAATGTAATTTATATTTGTTCTAAATAATATTCAAGTGTTCGATTCTCATCTTAAATTGTATTTTTGTATAAAAATCATTTGCATATGAAAAACTTATCAAAACATAACTCATTGTACTTCTTTATTCTATCATCTCTTTTCTGCTTTACATCTAATGGACAAGATGGAAAAACCAATGTCTCTGTGGATCCAAAAATTGACCAATTGTTAAAAGAAAAAAGAAAACTAAACACTGGTTTATTTTTAAATGAAGGTTATAAAATTCAAATTTTTTATGGAAACAGTGAAGAGTCCAAAAAGAAATTACAAGAATTTAAAAAAGAATTCAAAGATCTTGACGGAACTATTATTTTCAACAGCCCCAACTATAAAGTATGGATTGGAAACTTTAAAACAAGAATTGAAGTAGAACGTGCAATGGTAGATATTAAGAAAAAATATCCAACAGCATTAATCATCAAACCTTCTAATTAGAACAAATAAAAACAAAAAAACCATTCAAATGAATGGTTTTTTTTATTGCTTATAATTGAATTATTTCAATTTTTTCTTCACTTCCACTTCATGGAAACCTTCGATTAAATCGTACTCACGAATATCGTTGTAATTTTTAATCTGCATACCACAATCGTATCCTTTAGAAACTTCTTTAACGTCATCTTTGAAACGTTTTAAAGTGGCTAATTCACCTGTATAAATTACAACGCCCTCTCTAATTAAACGTATTTTAGAATTTCTGAAGATTTTACCATCTGTAACCATACACCCGGCAATAGTTCCTACTTTAGACACTTTAAACAATTCTCTAATCTCTGCAGTACCAGTAATCTCCTCTTTCATTTCTGGAGACAACATTCCTTCCATAGCATCTTTTAAGTCATCAATTGCATCGTAAATAATTGAGTAGTTACGGATATCGATTTCTTCTTTTTCTGCTAATTGTTTTGCATTCCCTTGAGGACGAACGTTAAATCCAATAATAATCGCATCAGAAGCAGAAGCTAACAATACGTCAGATTCCGTAATTGCTCCAACTCCTTTATGAATAATGTTAATTTGAATTTCTTCTGTAGATAATTTAGAGAATGAATCTGATAATGCTTCCACAGAACCATCCACGTCTCCTTTAAGGATAATATTCAATTCTTTAAATTGTCCTAATGCAATACGACGACCGATTTCGGCAAGCGTAATATGTTTTTGAGTACGAACTGATTGCTCACGTTGTAATTGAGTACGTTTAGCAGCAATTTGTTTTGCTTCTCTTTCGTCTTCATAAACATTGAACTTATCACCCGCTGTTGGCGCACCATCTAATCCTAAAACAGATACTGGAGTTGATGGTCCAGCTGATTTAATTTGGTGACCTCTTTCGTCAAACATGGCTCTAATTTTACCATGATTTTTTCCTGCTAAAACATAATCTCCAACTTTCAAAGTTCCTGCTTGAACTAAAATAGTTGAAACATAACCTCTACCTTTATCCAACTGAGCTTCCACTACAGTTCCTAAAGCCGGTTTATTTGGATTGGCTTTCAATTCTAAAATTTCAGCCTCTAACAATACTTTTTCTAATAATTCAGGCACTCCTTGCCCAAATTTAGCTGAAATGTCTTGAGATTGATATTTTCCACCCCAATCTTCAACCAATAAGTTCATACCTGCTAATTGCTCTTTAATTTTCTCAGGATTTGCCGTTGGCTTATCCACTTTATTAATAGCAAAAATCATTGGTACACCAGCTGCTTGTGCATGACTAATCGCCTCTTTTGTTTGTGGCATGATTTCATCATCGGCAGCAACCACTATAATAGCAATATCGGTAACTTGAGCTCCACGGGCACGCATCGCTGTAAATGCCTCGTGACCTGGCGTATCTAAGAATGTGATTTTTTCACCATTTTCTAAGATTACTCCGTAAGCTCCAATATGTTGCGTAATTCCTCCAGACTCACCTGCGATTACGTTAGCTTTACGAATGTAATCTAGTAAAGAGGTTTTACCGTGGTCAACGTGACCCATCACCGTTACAATAGGTGCTCTGTGAACTAAATCTTCTGGATTGTCTTGAACTACTTCAGCAGCTTCTTCAATATCTGTTGTTATGAATTCAACTTCATATCCAAACTCATCAGCAACGATAGATAATGTTTCCGCATCTAAACGTTGGTTCATGGTAACCATGATTCCAAGCGACATACAAGTTCCGATTACTTTTGTAATTGACACATCCATTAAAGATGCAATTTCACCAACAGTAACAAATTCCGTTACTTTTAAAGTTTTGCTTCCTTCTTCTTGTGCTTGTAATTCATCATCAACACGTTGACGGTGTGAATCTCTTTTATCTCTACGGTATTTAGCCGATTTTGATTTATTTCCTTTACCTTGTAATCTTTCAAGAGTTTCTTTAATTTGGTTTTTAACATCTTCTTCAGAAGGCTCTACCTTTTGAATAATTGGTTTTTTACCTTTATTAAAACCTCCTGCACCATTACCTTTTACAAACTCTTTTTTAGGACCACCCGCATTATTATTAGCCCCAGGAGCTCCTGGCGTACCTGGTTTAACAATACGCTTACGTTTGTTTTTATTATTAGCCGCATTTGCTCCTCCAGCATTTTGACCTTGAGGAGTTCCAGGCTTTTTAAAATCTTTTTTAGGATCTTCTTTTTTCTTTTTAGGTTTTTCAAATTGAGATAAATCAATTTTTTGACCTGTAAAAGTAGCACCTGATAATTTTTGGTACTGTGTTTCGAATTTTACCTCTCCAGTTTCATCAGTAGTTGATTCAGTTTTTTCCTCAACCTCTTTAGCAGGCTTAACCATTTCTACTTTTTTAACAACTGGAGTTTCTTCCTTCACTTCAGGTGTAACCGCTTCTGGTTTTTTCTCCACAACTGGTTTTTGTTCAGAAACAACAGGCTTTTGCTCAGTTTTAGCAACAGGTTTTTCTTCAGAAACTAGTTTTTCAGACTTAACTTCTTGTTTTTTAGGATCTAAATCGATTTTACCAACTGCTTTTGGAGCAGATAAAACTGCCTTAGCTTTGATAATCTCTTGTCTTTGACGCTCTTCTTCCTGCAAACGTTTCGCCTCTTGTTCTTTTTCAAGTTCACGTTTTAGTGCCTCTTTCTCTTTTCTCTTTTCTTCACTCACTTCAAGAGAGGCAACCTTATTCCCTTTGTCAGCAGAAAATTGACCACATAAGACTTGATATTCCTCTTGAGATATTTTAGCATTTGGACTCGACTCAATTTCATGACCCTTTTCTTTTAGAAAATCCACAGCTCTATCAAGAGAAATATTTAACTCCCTTAAAATTTTGTTTATTCTTATTACTCTTTCTTCAGACATATAACCTTTTTAAAATTCTTTGTATTGTTGTGTTGTTTGGTTAGAGAATTATCCTTCTAATTCTTCTTTCAATATATTCATTACATCTAAAATAGTTTCCTCTTCAAGATCTGTTCTTCTCACCAAGTCAGCAACATCTTGATTTAATACGCTTCTAGCTGTATCTAAACCGATTTTTTCAAATTCTTCAATTACCCAAGCTTCGATTTCGTCAGAGAATTCTCTTAATTCTACGTCATCTTCTTCTTCAGTAACACCTTCTCTGATTACATCAATTTCATAACCTGTTAATAAACTAGCTAATTTGATGTTATTTCCACCTCTACCAATAGCTTTAGAAACTTCTTCAATTTTTAAGAATACTTCTGCCGTTTTAGCTTCTTCGTTGATTTTAACTGTAGAAACTTTTGCCGGACTCAATGCTCTTGTAATATATAACTGAGCATTCGTTGTATAATTAATTACATCAATATTTTCATTTCCTAATTCACGAACAATTCCATGAATACGAGAACCTTTCATTCCTACACAAGCTCCAACAGGATCAATTCTATCATCATAAGAATCTACAGCTACTTTTGCTTTTTCACCTGGGATGCGAACAACTTTTTTGATCGTGATTAAACCATCAAATACTTCAGGAATTTCTTGTTCGAATAATTTCTCAAGGAATTCAGGAGCCGTTCTTGACATGATGATTTGAGGTTTATTACCTTTCAATTCAACATTTTCAATAACCCCTCTTACATTATCTCCTTTTTTGAAATAATCGTTTGGAATTTGTTTTTCTTTTGGCAAAACAATTTCGTTTCCTTCATCATCCATCAAAATTACAGCTTTTGGACGAACATGATGCACTTCTGCCGTATAAATATCACCAATTAAATCTTTAAACTGTTTGTAAAGATTTGTATTGTCGTGTTCATGAATCTTAGAAATCAAATTTTGACGCAAAGCCAAAATAGCTCTTCTTCCTAATTGAATTAATTTTACTTCTTCAGAAACATCCTCACCTACTTCAAAATCAGGCTCAATTCTTCTTGCTTCAGATAAAGAAATTTCAGAATTTGGATCTTCAACCTCACCATCTTCTACCACAACACGATTTCTCCAAATCTCCATATCTCCTTTATCTGGATTAATGATGATATCAAAGTTATCGTCTGATCCATACTTCTTTTTTAATGCATTTCTAAATACATCCTCTAAAATTGCCATTAGTGTAACTCTATCTATGAGTTTATCGTCTTTAAATTCTGAAAACGATTCGATTAATGCAATATTTTCCATGTCAACTCTTTATTTAAAATGATATTATAACAATTGCTTCTTTGATATTCTCATAAGGGATTTCCAGTTTTTTATCCACCGTCTCTTTTCCTTTACCTATTTTTTTTGGCTCACGCGCCTGCCATTCTAAAGTTATTTTTTCATCATCTGCCGAAGTTAATTTTGCTTCAACTTCTTCCGATGCTATTGTTTTAACCTTTAATGTTCTTCCGATATTTTTCTTGAACTGCCTTACTAATTTCAACGGACTAGAAACACCCGCCGAAGCCACTTCAATAGAAAAATCCTGCTCTTCACGGTCTAAATTATTTTCAATTGCCCTACTTACATCGATACAATCTTGTAAATTTACACCAAAATCACCATCTAAAATAATACTAATTTTATTAGCATCATTGATGGATAAATCAATTAAAAAAAGATGCTCACGCTCGGCCAATGCCGCATCTAGCACTTCTTGAACTTTACTTTTAAACGTCATATTTTTATAAAAAGAGGCACGCTGTGCGTGCCTCATAACCCTTTGTTGTTTAATAACGTTGCAAATATACAAATTTTTTTGAATTAAAAAAAAGATTGTCAGTTAGGATATTTTTTGTACTTTTATAGTATAAATTTATTCACGATTATAAATTAACCTAAAACAAACTTATGAAACGAATTTTAGTACCAACCGATTTTTCAAAACACGCCGAATACGCATTAAAAGTTGCAGCACAAATCGCACAAAAAAATGACGGCGAGATTTTTTTACTACATATGTTGGAATTACCAACAACTGGAAATGATGCCCTTTCAACAGCTCACGATATTCCAGAATTAATGTTTTTCAAAAATGCAGCCGTAGCAAAACTTGATGAATTAATGGATGCTGATTATTTAAACGGCGTTAAAATTTCAAGAATTATTCAATTCGAAATGGCTTTTGAAGGCATTATTAAAAACGGAGAAGCTCACAATGCAGATTTGATTGTTATGGGTTCTCATGGCGCTAATGGTTTCCAAGAGATGTTTATCGGATCTAACACAGAAAAAGTAGTAAGAAATTCTGAGGTTCCAGTACTAGTTATAAAAAGAGAAGAAGACACTTTCAGTGCAGCAAAATTTGTATTTGCTTCTGATTTTTCAGACGAAATTAAAAAACCATTTGAAAAAGTTGTAGAGTTTGTAAACAAATTTGGCTCACACCTTTATTTAGCAAACATCAACACTCCAAACAACTTTAAGTCTACTAAAGTGGCTCAAAAACAAATGGACGAGTTTATTGCCAACTTTAAAATTGACAACTATTCTACTCATATTTATAATGATGTAAACGTAGAAAAAGGAATTTTATATTTCGCAAAAAGCATAGATGCTGATATTATTGGAATGAGTACACACGGAAGAAAAGGTTTATCACACTTCTTCAACGGAAGCATTAGTGAAGATTTAGTAAATCACGCTAAACGACCTGTTATTACTTTCAAAATTTAATTTTCAAGACTTTTTGATATAAAAAAGACCTTCAAACGAAGGTCTTTTTTTATTTTTTTACAACTCTAAATCAATACATTATAAAATAAAAAAACTCCGCCAAAAAAATAGCGGAGTTTTGTTGGCCCACAAGGACTCGAACCTTGAATGACGGTACCAAAAACCGGAGTGTTACCATTACACCATGGGCCAATACCTAACAACCTTTTCGATTGCGAGTGCAAATGTAATGCATATTTTTTATTCTGCAAATTTTTCTAAAAAAAATATTAAAAAAATTATTAAACCGAAATCGTAAACAAAAAAATAGTTTCTTTGTAGGAGAATATAGAAAAAACAAAATACAATATGAATTCATTCAACTTTAAAAAGTGGAACACCATTTTAGGCTGGTCTACTTTTATGGTAGCTTTAATTACTTATTCATTAACGGTAGAACCAACGTTGAGCTTTTGGGATTGTGGAGAATATATCGCAACATCAGCTAACTTAGAAGTAGGACACCCTCCTGGAGCACCATTATTTCAAATGTTAGGCGCTTTCTTCGCTATGTTTGCCTTGAGTGCCGACAAGATAGCTTTAATGGTAAACTACCTTTCTGTATTTTCTAGTGCCTTTACAGTTCTTTTCATGTTTTGGTCACTAACCATTTTATTAAAGAAATTAATTATAGGAGAAAAAGAACTTTCTACTAGCAATGCTATTATGATTCTAGGTAGTGCTGCAATCGCAAGTTTATCTTTCACTTTTACTGACAGCTTTTGGTATAATGCTGTAGAGGCGGAAGTTTATGCAATGGCCACTTTTTTAATTGCTTTGTTATTTTGGCTTGGTTTACGCTGGGAGCAAGAAATCAATACACCTCGTGGAAATAAATGGCTTTTATTAATTTCATTGGTTATTGGACTTTCTTTTGGAGTTCACTTTATGGCTTTGTTAACTTTTCCAGCTATTGGATTTCTATATTTCTTTAAAAAATACACCAACATCACTGTAAAAAGTTTTCTAATTGCAAATGTTGTGATTATAGCGATATTGCTATTCATTTTTAAACTTTTACTTCCATATACTTTGGCTTTCTTTGGTAAAACCGAAATTTTCATGGTGAATAGCTTAGGAATGCCTTTCAATTCAGGAACTATTTTTGCATTTATACTAATTGTAGCTGCTTTTTATTTTGGGCTTAATTACACCAAGAAGAAAGGACATGTTTTTTATAACACATTAATTTTATCAACACTTTTCATCTTGATTGGATTTTCAACTTGGATGATGTTACCTATTCGTGCGAATGCTAACACACCTATTAACGAAAATAAACCGTCAGATGCTGCAGAAGTTTTGGCTTACTACAATCGTGAACAATATGGCGAACAGAAATTGTTTTACGGACCTCAATTTTCAGATACTTATTCTGGTTTAGATCCTGAAACTCCTTATTTGGACGAAAAACCAAATTACGAAAGAGATTATAAAACTGGTAAATACATCATTACGAATGATTATAAAAATGCCAAACAAAATACTGATGATGCTCACAAAGCTATTCTTCCAAGAATGTGGAGCAATGAGCATAGAGAAAATTATATGATCTTCACTGAACCACTAGAGTTCAGAATTAATCCAGAATATGCACACGAAGACGAATTGGTTCAAATTGTAACAGAATTCCGTAAAGCATATGAAGCAGGTGAAGTTGATGAAGCAGATTATGACAAATTCTTGAAAGGTTATGGCGAATATCTAATTGTAGACAAACCAACCTTCATTAACAACATGAAGTTCATGATTCAATATCAATTTGGATACATGTATGTTAGATATTTACTTTGGAATTTTGTTGGAAGACAAAGTGATGTTCAAGGGAAATACGATAACATTAATGGAAATTGGTTAAGCGGTATCACTTTTATAGATGAAATTTTTATTGGTACTCAAAAAGATTTACCGTCTGATATGCAAAACAACAAAGGAAGAAACACTTATTTCTTTTTACCTTTTATTTTAGCGATAATCGGAATGGTTTTCCATGCAAAAAGAGACATTAAGAGTTTTTATGTTTTACTTGTCTTATTCTTATTTACAGGTTTAGCTTTAAAGGTTTACTTAAACGAAAGACCTTTTGAACCAAGAGAACGTGATTATGCACTAGTAGGTTCGTTCTATGTTTTTGCTATGTGGATTGCTTATGGTGTTTATGCTATTTTTGACACTTTGAAAAAATACATTCAGCCGAAAACTGCAATTCCTGTAGTTTTAGGTTTGAGCTTAATTGCTTCTCCTGTATTATTGGCTGCTGAAAACTGGGATGACCATGATCGTTCCAATAAAGACACAGCTTTCACTATGGCAAAAGCTTATTTGGATTCTTGTGAACCAAATGCCATTTTATTTACCATTGGAGATAATGATACTTTCCCACTTTGGTACATGCAAGAAATTGAAGGTTATAGAACCGATGTTCGAATTGTAAATACTAGTTTATTTATGACGGATTGGTACATTGACCAAATGAAGATGAAAACTCATAATTCAGAGCCTATTCCGAGTTCATTTAACCGTGAACAATACAAAGGAAGTCATAGAGATTATAGCTTGTATGTAGAAAGAACGAAAGATCCTTTGTTATTAGACGATATGCTTAAATTTATTGCCTTAGAGGATGAAAGAGCAAAAATCACATTAAATAATGGTCGTAAAATCAATTATTTCCCATCGAAAAAGGTAATTTACCCTATAGATAAAGCAGCTGTAATTAAAAACAAAGTAGTTTCGGAGAAATTTTATGATTCTATTGTTCCTGCTATCGAATTTGAGATTAAAGATGATGCTTTATACAAAAATCGCTTAATGATGTTGGATATCGTAAACCAAAACAACTGGAAACGTCCTATTTATTTCACAGGAGGAAGTTTTGGAGAAGACGATTATCTTTGGATGAAAGATTATCTTCAGTTAGACGGAATGTGCTTTAAATTAGTTCCGGTTAAAACCCCTGCAGAGTCACCAAGCCCTATGAAAATGGGACAAATTGATTCAGAAAAAATGTATAATATAGTAATGAAATGGGATTGGGGTAATAGCGGAAAACCAATCATTTATCACGATCCAGAAACACGCAAAAACAGCATTTCATATCGAACTAATTTAGCACGACTAATGGAAACTTTAATCAATGAAGGCAAATTAGACAAAGCTGAAAAAGTGATTGACTTAGCAATGGAAAAAATGCCAATTCAATATTTTGAATACTATTCGTTGTTAGAACCATTTGCTGCTGGATATTATGAAGTAGGCAAAAAAGATAAAGCAAGAGCTATACTTACCGAAGTTATTAAGAAATATCAAGAAAACTTGAAATTTTATAGCGGATGGAAACCTAGTGAACAAAACTTTGGAGCTATGGATATTGTAAGTGATATTGAATACTACAGAAGTTTACTTCAAGTTGCAGAATCAGCAGAAGATTTAGAATTCTATAATAAAGAAAAAGTGAAATTCAATAATTTTAACAAAATGTTTGAACGTTTTGGAAGAAAAATGGAATAATAGTTTATAAACAATTAAAATGTTCCAAGTGAAAGAAATTTCGTTTGGAACATTTTTTTTATGCTAATTTTACAATATGAACTTCAAATAAAAACAATAAAATGAATTATAAACTAATTTTAATTTTGTGCTTATTCTTCGTTAATTGTAAAGAAGAAAACAAAAAAACAATTGTAGTTTCCAAAAAAGAAAAGAACGAAATAAAAACAATATCTAAGAAAATTGACTATAAAAACATTTCATCAAACTTCGTATCTTGGTGGACCTATTACAATAATGAAATAGATTTATCATCTGATTTTTTGGCTTATGATTACAATTCCAACAAAATTAGCAAGAAAGAATTTTTAAATCTTCTAACAAAAGGAGAATCCATTCCTGTAAAATTAGAAAACAAAAGCTATCTCATTTATAAATTACTTAAATGTGATAATATTGAAATATTGAAAACCATACAACAAGAATCACTTAAAGAGTTAGAATATTTCAATAGAGAAGGTGAACTATTGCCAGAATTCAACTTTATTACCTTAGAAAACAAACCCATCTCTTCAAAATCATTAAAAGGCAATAAAATAATTATAAAAACGTGGTTCATAAATTGTACTGCTTGCGTAAAAGAATTCCCTGAACTTAATAATTTAGTAGAAAATTCAAAAAGTAAAAATTACACATTCATAAGTTTTGCATTTGATGAAACAGAAAAACTGCAATTTTTTTTAAAAGAAAAACCACTAAAGTATAACAACATTTCAGTCTCTAAAAAGTTTATAGAAGAAAAATTAAAGTTAAATCAATATCCAACTCACATTGTTATAGATGAAAATGGCAGAATTGAAAAAATATTTAACAATTCGACAAAATTGATATCTTATCTAAAAAAATAATAAATAATGAACTTCAATTGGGTTAAAACAAATAAATGGATTAAAAAGGTTTTCAATAATCTGGTTTGGGAGATGCCAAATTCAGAAAAGAAAATCTATTTAACTTTTGATGATGGCCCAATTCCTGAAGTAACCGAATGGGTTTTAGATATTTTAAAATCAGAAAACATTAAAGCAACATTCTTTTGCATTGGCGATAACATTAAAAAACATCCAGAAATTTACAAACGAATACTTGCCGAAGGACACCAAACTGGAAATCACACTTTCAACCATCTAAACGGTTGGAAAACCAAGACTAATCATTATATCGAAAATTTCAAGTTGTGCGAAACTGAACAATCAAAACTGAACGCTGAACACTCTTTTCTATTTCGTCCACCTTATGGAAAAATCAAACCTAGTCAATCTAAAGCAATTCGAAATTTAGGCTACAAAATAATTATGTGGGATGTTTTGAGTTATGATTTTGATTCTTCAATTTCAAAAGAGAAATGCCTAGAAAATGTGATTTCAAATACGGCACAAGGAAGTATAATCGTATTTCACGACAGCATTAAATCAGAACAAAATTTAAGGTTTGCTTTGCCTAAGGCAATACAAGTTTTAAAAGATAGGGGTTTTACTTTTGATGTAATTCCTTAGGCTTGCTCTTGCACTAACGAAATTAAAGTGTTAGCATCAAGTTCACCGCTTTGTCTCCATACCATTTGACCTTCTTTGTAAATCATTAAAGTAGGCAAACCTTTAATACGAAGCGCATCGGCTAATTCCTGATTTTTATCCACATCAATTTTAATTACACGAGCCTTGTCTCCTAAAGCAGCCGCAACATGACGAATTACTTCATTCATAGCTACTGAAGGTTCATTCCACTCTGTAAAAAAATCGATTAGTACAGGTACTTGAGCATCGATAAGTTCTCCAAATTTTGACATAAATTGCAATTTATTAGTATCAAAAATATTAATTTTCACACAAAAATAATATACAAATGTAGCATTTTTACTGAATTATGCTACTTTTTCTCCTTTTTTTAGTTCAATAACCGTTATTTCGGGCATAATTCCTACCCTACCAGGATAAGCATGAAAGCCAAAACCGCGATTTACATAAATATATCTTCCTGCATTTTCATACAATCCAGCCCATTGTTTGTAAACATATTGAACCGGACTCCATTTTACCCAACCCGGAATTTCAATTCCAAATTGCAATCCATGCGTATGTCCTGAAAGCGTTAAATGATAATGATTGTCATCGTGCTGAATTTTCTCATCCCAATGACTTGGATCGTGACTCATTACAATTTTGAAATCATCTTTAGATAAACCTTTAGACGCTAAATTCAAATCGCCACGCTCACCAAATTTTCTTCCCCAATTTTCTACACCAACTATTGCTAATTCTTGATTGTCTTTTTTGATTTTCACATGTTCATTCAATAACAATTTGAAATCAATTTTATTATGTATTGCTTTGATGTTTTCAAAATTTTGGATTTTATCTTGCTGGGATGGCCAATTGATATATTCACCGTAATCATGATTTCCTAAAACAGAAAACTTTCCAAATTTAGGATTATAAATTCCTTTAAATGTATCAATCCATGGATCCATTTCAGTTGCATGTGTATTTACAATATCTCCTGTAAACAAAACCAAATCTGAATTTTGCTCATTAATCAAATCAATCGCATACTGAATTTTCTCGGCATCATCAAAACTTCCGCTATGAACGTCTGAAATATGAGTAATCGTTGTTCCATCAAAAGCATCAGGTAAATCAGGAAAAAACAACGTTTGCTTAATTACTTTGTAATTGTATTTCCCAATGGTAATTCCGTATAAAAAAGAAGCAAACGGAATTGCTGCTACTCCCAATGCAATTTGGCTTACAAAACGCCTTCTTTCTGGTAAAAAACCTTCTGAATCACTATTAAATAAGGAAAATAATCCCACAAAAAAACGCACAATATCTTCTCCAAATAATATAATGGTCAATAATAATTTTGGGACATATAGTAATAACAACAAACCCATCGTCATCATGGTTTTTGGAGTTTGTCCTACACTTCTATCAAAATGATATAATTGATAAACAATATAGGCAAGCGCAATTGCAGATGTTACATAATAGAAAACAAAAAACCACTTCGATTTTATCAAAGTTTTAAATGCCTGAAACGCATAAATTTCAAGAATGATTACAAATACTAAAAAAACAATCCAACGAATCACTAGCTCTTTTTTTTGCAAAGTAAGGAACAAGTTAGACAAATTGATGCTGCATTAAATGAATTTTAACAAAGTTTTTTTAAGCAAAGAATTGTACTTTTACATTTTAAATGAAATTTCAGAACAATGTCACAAAAACGTCTTTTCCTTCTTGATGCTTACGCGCTTATCTTTCGTGGGTATTATGCCTTTATAAAAAATCCTCGTATCAATTCTAAAGGAATGGATACTTCCGCTATTATGGGATTCATGAATTCTCTAATGGACGTAATTAAACGCGAAAAACCTGATCATTTAGCGGTGGCGTTTGATAAAGGCGGAAGCGATTATCGTTTTGAAATGTATCAAGAATACAAAGCGCATCGTGACGAAACTCCAGAAGCAATTAAAATTGCAGTTCCCTATATTCAAGAATTATTAAAAGCAATGCATATTCCAATTATCGAAAAAGCAGGTTTTGAAGCGGATGATTTGATTGGAACTTTAGCGAAACAAGCCGAAAAAGAAGGTTTTCAAGTGTTCATGGTAACACCGGATAAGGATTTTGCACAATTGGTTTCTGAAAATATTTTCATGTACAAACCTGCACGAATGGGGAATGATATCGAGATTTGGGGAATTCCCGAAGTCTTAGAAAAATTTGAAATCGAGCGCCCTGAACAAGTTATCGATTTCTTAGGAATGATGGGCGATTCTGCTGATAACATCCCAGGATTACCAGGCGTGGGAGAAAAAACGGCAAAAAAATTCTTAGCGGAATATGGCACTTTAGAAAATTTATTAGCCAACACGCATCAATTAAAAGGTGCGATGAAAGAGAAAATCGAGGCAAATAAAGAATTAGGACTTTTATCGAAAAAGTTAGCTACTATCCTACTCGATTGTCCAGTTACTTTTGATGCAACTGATTTCGAACTATCAAAACCAGATGTTGAAAAAACAGACGCTTTGTTTCAGGAATTAGAATTCCGTCAAATGAAAGCGCAGTTTGATAAGTTATTTGGTTCTGGAAAAGAATACGATGAAATTGATGCCAATGGAAATACTTCTGAAATTCCGCAACCCATTAAAAAAGCTCCAGCCAAAAAATCAAATGAAGACCAATTTGATTTATTTGGATTTAGTGACGAATCGGATGAACCAACTACGAATCATTCGTTTTATGCGACTTTAGAAAATACGACGCATTTCTACCAAATAGTTCAAGGCGATTTACCAGTAAAATTGTTAATGCAGAATTTATTGAATCAAACTTCGGTTTGTTTTGATACTGAAACTACCGGAATTGACGCCTTGAATGCCGAGTTAGTAGGAATGTCATTTTCTTTCGAAAAAGGAAAAGGATTTTATGTTCCGTTTCCCGAAAATCAGGAAGAAGTCCAAACGTTAATTGAAAAATTCAGACCATTCTTCGAAAATGAGAACATCGAAAAAATTGGTCAGAACATGAAATACGACTTGAAAATTCTTTCGAATTATAACATTCAAGTCAAAGGAAAATTATTCGACACCATGATTGCGCATTATCTGATTAATCCTGATATGCGACATAATATGGATGTATTGTCGGAAACGTATTTGAAATATTCGCCAAAATCGATTGAAACGTTAATTGGTAAAAAAGGAAAAAATCAATTATCAATGCGCGATGTTCCTTTGGAAGACATCAAAGAATATGCAACTGAAGATGCCGATATTACTTTCCAATTAAAAGAGCATTTCCAACCGATTTTAGAAAAAGTAGGTACGAAAAAACTGTTTGATGAAATCGAAATTCCGCTGGTTCCAGTTTTAGCTGATATGGAAAAAGAAGGAATTCGTTTGGATGTGGAATTCCTAAAAAGTATGTCGGTTGATATGCAAAAAGAAATCGATGCGCTGGAACAACAAATTTATGAAACTGCGGGTGAGAAATTCAATTTGGCTTCTCCAAAACAGTTGGGCGATATTTTATTCGACAAACTAAAAATTGGTGGCGCGAAACAAAAGAAAACCAAAACAGGTCAATATGCTACAGGTGAAGAAGTATTGAGTTATTTGGCAAACGAACATCAAATTGTGCGCGATATTTTAGAATGGCGTCAAATGGTGAAATTACAAAGTACGTATATTGATGCTTTACCAAATCAGGTCGATAAAAAAACGGGAAGAGTGCACACTGATTATATGCAAACGGTTGCCGCTACAGGTCGTTTGAGTTCGAATAATCCGAATTTACAAAACATTCCAATTCGTACCGAAAGAGGAAGACAAATTAGAAAAGCCTTCATTGCACGCGATGAAAATTACACGCTACTTTCAGCCGATTATTCTCAAATTGAATTGCGAATTATTGCGGCTTTGTGTGGTGAAGAAAATATGATTAAAGCGTTTCAAAATCACGAAGACATTCACAAAAGTACGGCTGCAAAAGTGTTCAATGTACCTTTAGACGAAGTAACAAAAGAACAAAGAAGTCATGCCAAAACCGTAAACTTCGGAATTATTTATGGCGTTTCGGCATTTGGATTGAGCAACCAAACTAACTTATCTCGAAAAGAAAGTGCGGATTTAATTGAAGCATATTACAAAACGTATCCAAGATTAAAATCATTCATTCAAGAGCAAGTTGATTTTGCTAGAGAAAACGGCTATGTAGAAACCATTTCAGGAAGAAGACGTTATTTGAAAGACATCAACTCAGCCAACGCAATTGTTCGTGGTGGGGCAGAACGAAATGCTGTAAATGCGCCAATTCAAGGTTCGGCTGCGGATATCATTAAAATTGCGATGATTAACATTCACAAAAAACTAACATCTGAAAATTGGAAATCAAAAATGCTTTTGCAAGTACATGACGAATTGGTATTTGATGTGCACAACTCTGAATTAGAAAAAATCCAACCGATGATCAAACACGAAATGGAAAACGCCTTTAAAATGGCAGTTCCGTTAGATGTAGAAATTGGATTGGGTAAGAATTGGTTGGAAGCGCATTAGGAAAGTGGTCAGTATTCAGTATCAGTTGGCAGTTGGATTAGGTTTTGTCATTTCGATGAAAGACAAATGTTATTAAGTTTAAATTATGATGAATAAAATAAAATTACTGTTTGAGAATAAAATGTATTTGATTAGTCTAACACCTTTTGTTCTGATTTTAAAACCATATGAGAGTGGAGTTTATGGAATTAATAAAACTGTTGGTTGGGCATTTGACATCACTGGAATTAGTTTTTTTATTCCCTATTTTTTGTTAACTTTTTTCATAGGATTTAGTCTCTTAGCAATCATTAAGACCAAAACAAACTTTATTTTATCAATCTTATTCCTTTTAGGAATTTCATATTGTTGTTTATTTCAAAGTGATTACTCAAATATTGATTTAATTGATAATCTTCTTTTAATTTCAACTTCTCTATTTTTATTAATTTTTATAAATTCCATTTATTTGAAATTCAAATCTCAAAAATAACCCATCAAACCCGATACGTTTCAAAACCTATCGGGTTTATTTTTTGAAAACATTTTGCCATTCCAAATAATATTTAGATATTTGTCTAAATATATAAATTAATATGAACGCAATTTTCAAAGCCTTAAACGACGAAACCAGAAGAGATATTCTGGAATTGCTGCGCAAACAGGAAATGACGGCTGGCGATATTGCGGACCAATTTCATATTTCAAAACCCAGTATTTCGCATCATTTAGATATTTTAAAGCGTGCCGATTTAGTCACAAGCGAAAAAAAAGGACAATTTGTAGTTTATTCTTTAAACACTACAATTGTTGACGACATTTTACAATGGATTATTACCCTAAAAAAATAAAGTATGGAGAAGTTGAAAAAAGAAATTCCGTTTATCATTATTTCATTATTACCTTTCATTTATTTAGCATTTATTTGGAATAATCTACCCGATGAAATTCCAATGCATTGGAATGGTTCTGGTGAGATTGACGATTGGGGTAAAAAGATAGAAATAATTTTTCCACTGTTGCTGATTAGTGGAATTGGTTATTTTACATTTTTGATTATTCCGTCATTAGATCCTAAAGGAAATTTAGATAAAATGGGAAACAAATTGCATAATTTAAGATATATAATAAGTGTATTTTTAACCTTATTGGCATTATTTATAGTGTATAGCATTCAAATGAAAAACTCAAATCCTAAAATGATTTTTGTTATTATTGGTTTGCTATTTACATTCTTAGGCAATTATTTCAAAACCATAAAACCTAATTATTTCATTGGAATCAGAACGCCTTGGACATTAGAAAACGAAGAAGTTTGGAAAAAAACACATTTAATAGGTGGAAAACTTTGGTTTGTGGGCGGACTTTTAATGGCATTGACATTTGTATTGCCAAATGAAATGCAACTGTATACTTTTTTAGGAATTACTGCCGTTATTACCATTGTTCCAATTGTATATTCGTATTTAGAATTCAAAAAAATCAAAAATCAGTAACAAAATTACATCTTAACTACTAATAAGAAAACAGAATATTATGAAAAAATTACTTCTTTTTGTATTTGCCTTTTCTACTTTCACTTTTGCTCAAGATAAATTTACACGAATGGATAGTTTATTAAACTATTTACATGAAAACAATAAATTCATGGGTTCGTTAACCATTCGCGAAGGTGAAAATGTGGTTTTTAATAAAGCTTACGGATTTGCTGATGTAGAAAAGAACATCAAAGCGGATCGTTTAACACGCTACAAAATAGGTTCGATTTCTAAAACTTTTACGGCTGTAATGGTAATGCAATTGATTGAAGAGAAAAAACTAACCTTGCAAACCAAATTAAATCGTTTTTATCCAAAAATTAAAAATGCTGAAAAGATTTCGATTTATGACTTATTGCACCATAGAACTGGAATAGTAGATTTAGTAAATCAAGATACTACTTTTCATAAAGTAATAGATAAAAAACATTCGAAAGAAGACATTTTAAAAGTGATTACAGCTTATAAATCGAATTTTGAACCTGGAAGTAAATACGAATACAGCAATTCTAACTTTTTTATTTTAGGTTGTATTATCGAAAAATTGACTAAAAAATCATACGCTGAAAATTTACAAAATCGCATCGTAAAAAAAGCGGAATTAGGAACTTACGAAAACAAAACCGAAATGACAGCTAAAGGTGCGGTTACTAATAAAGTTTTCGTTCCAACCACATATTATGTAGAAGACGCAACAAATACAGCAAACAAAGAAAGTTATTCCTATTATTTTGATGGTACCAATTGGGTAAAATCGTTAGAAAATCATAATTCGATTCCGTTTGCTTCTGGCGGCATTACTTCTACTCCTGCTGATTTGACAAAATTTATTCATGCGCTTTTCAATGAAAAATTAGTCAATGCCTCATCTTTAGAACAAATGAAAGAAATTAAAGAAGGTTATGGAAAAGCTTTGATTCAGTTTCCTTTTGGAGAGAGACGTTTTTATGGTCATGGCGGAAGAATTGAAAATTTCAGTTCGATGTTAGGCTATTATCCAACCGAGAAATTGAGTTTTTCTTTGATTTCAAATGGAGATAATTTTGTACAAAACGACATTATCATTGGAATTTTGAGTATTTATTACAAAATGCCGTTTCCATTTCCAAAGTTCATGAAAATGGATAAAGCAGAATTAGCAAAATTTACTGGAACTTACGCCTCAAAAGATTTACCTTTAAAAATTACGGTTTCTGAAAAGAATGGAGAATTATCAGCTCAAGCTACTGGACAAGGCGCTTTTCCATTGACATTTAAAGAAGAAACCACTTTTGTTTTTGCAGCAGCCGGAATTGAAATGGTTTTTGGAGATAATGCATTCGTGCTAATTCAGGGCGGAATGAAATTTAACTTTACAAAAGAATAAAGATGCAGAACACTATCGCTACCATCAAAAGCATTACCAATAGCAAATATCTCGATGTTATCGGAGTGGTTTTGGTGGTAGGCGTTTCAGTGTATTTAGAATATTACAAAACCACTTACGATTTTAGTTTTGACGGAAAAAATTACTCGTTTTACTTGGGTTACTTTTCAATTCTAAACACGTGCTTATCCATGATGGCGACTCGATTGGTCACCAAGAAAAATAATATTGGAAATTTAATTAGTACTTGCAACACCTTATTAAGCGGAAGTATTGATTATCTTTTGGGAAATATTGGTGCAATTTTGACCTATCCCGTTTCGTTTTTTGGAAACTATTTTGCGTTCCGAATTTGGAAAAAGAAACAATATTTGAATGCAATTGATGGCATCTTTTTCCGAAATATGGCAATTGGATTATTGCTTTCGTTGGTATTGAATTACATTGCCTTCACTACGTTTTCAGACAAAGCGATTGATTGGAAATTATTCTTCGCTATCGCCATTCCAGCCGGAATTAGTTTTGGCGGCACCTTTAATATAGGAAGAATGTATCCCGACAATTGGATTAACTGGCAAGTATATAATTTATTCAAAATCCTACAAAATGTAATGTTGATGAACATTGCCAACACCGCAAAATATGTGTTTTATATGTTCAATGCGATTTTGGGTTATATTACTTGGAAGGATGATAAAGCAAAACAATTATAACTTCCTAGTCGATTCTCTCTGACGCAATTCTGTTTTAATTACAACCGTTTGTGGTTGGTAAAACTCATCTTTAGAATTTAACTTATGGATTAACAGTTCAGCAGCTTTAGCCCCAATTTCTGGCGCGTGTTGGCTCACAGTTGATAAACTCGGCGTTAATCGTCTTGACCAAACACCATCGGCAAAACCAATAATATTTAATTCTTCTGGTATTTTGATCCCTTGTTTCAACGCCATTTTCATGGAAGCAGTTGAACTGTGTTCGTCTAAGGCAAAAATAGCATCCATTTTTTTAGATGAAATTAACTCTTGCAACTTCACATCGAAATCTTCAATAGAAGTTTCTAGAATAATTAAATTTTCATCTATTTGTATATTAGCATCTGAAAGGGCTTTTTGGTAACCTTCCAAACGTAATTTTCCAACACTCAAATTATGTATTGTAGAAAGCAAGGCAATCTTTTTACTACCTAATTTAATTAAATGCGTCGTAGCATCATAGGCCGAATCGAAATCGTCTACCACTACTTTATCACAATTGATACCATCGGCTACCCTATCAAACATTACGATAGGCGTTCCGCTGTTCATGATATCTTTAAAATACTTATATTCTTTTAAGGATTGCGTTTCTTCGGCAATAGCCACAATAAAACCATCAATAGTTCCATTGTTTAACATATCCATTACTTGTTGTTCTTTGTTGAAAGATTCATTGGAAATTCCGGTAATCACATTGTATCCTTTTTCCAACGCTACCTTTTCAATTCCACTGAACACTTTTGCAAAAAAAGGATTCAATATATTAGGTATAATTACTCCTATAGTATTGGTGCGTTGATTTTTTAGATTCTTCGCAATACTATTCGGTTTGTAATTCTGCAAAGCGGCATACTCTTGAATTTTTATTTTGGTAGCATCGCTAATTTCAGGACTATCACTAAGTGCTTTTGATACAGTAGATATGGATACCCCAAATTCTTGGGCAATCTGTTTTAGAGTTGCTTTTGCTTTCATACGTAAAAGTTAAGAGGTAAAAATAGTGTATTTCTCGTATTTAAAAAAACAACTTCAAATGAATTTTAGATAAAGATGTGATGTGTAACGATTTAGAAAAAATAATATTTTACATTAGGGGTTTGCAATTCTAATAAATAATTGTACTTTTGCACTCCCTTTATTGGGAATGGAATGTTTAATTTAAATTAATTATTGTGAACACATTAAGCTACAAAACAGTATCAGCCAACAAAGCAACTGCAGACAAGCAGTGGATTGTTGTGGACGCTGAAGGGCATAACTTAGGTCGTTTATCTACAAAAGTAGCGATGCTTTTAAGAGGTAAATACAAGCCAAGTTATACACCGCACGTTGATTGTGGAGATAACGTAATTGTTATCAACGCAGAAAAAATCAACCTTACTGGTAACAAGTTAGATGACAAAACGTACATCAGACACACAGGTTACCCAGGAGGTCAAAGAAGTTTAACTGCTAGAGTAATGCAACAAAAAAACCCTGCATTATTAGTAGAAAAAGCTATCAAAGGAATGTTACCTAAAAACAAATTAGGTGCTGAATTATTCCGCAATTTAAATGTATATGTAGGTTCTGAGCACAAACATGCGGCTCAATCACCTAAAACCGTTAACCTAAACGATCTTAAGTAATGGGAGTTATTCACAAAATCGGTAGAAGAAAATGCGCTGTTGCACGTGTTTATGTTTCAGAAGGAACAGGAAAAATCACTGTAAACAAAAGAGAATTCACTAACTACTTCCCAACTGCAACTTTACAGTACAAAGTTTTACAACCAATGTCTATGACAGAAAATGTATCAAACTTTGACGTTAAAGTAAACGTATATGGTGGTGGTTCAACAGGACAAGCAGAAGCTGTAAGAATGGCTATTGCTAGAGCAATGTGTGAAGTTGAGGCTGAAAACAGAGCTATCCTTAAACCAGAAGGATTATTAACAAGAGATCCTAGAATGGTTGAACGTAAAAAATTCGGTCAGAAAAAAGCACGTAAGAGATTCCAATTCTCGAAACGTTAATATTCGGTATTTATCAGAATATATTTTCAGATTTATTTTTACAATTAAAATTGAATTAAAAACTAAGTTGTCGATATTCCTTGTAAAAAGGGAATTAGTTTAGCATCTAAATTTTCAAGACTAACGCATGTGACTACTTGAAAATTGCTAATCACGGAACGTAAACTATTACACAATGGCAAACAAAATTGACGTTAAAGAGTTATTAGAAGCAGGTGTACACTTCGGACACATGACTCGTAAATGGGATCCAAACATGGCTCCTTACATTTATATGGAGCGTAATGGTATTCACATCATTAACCTATATAAAACTGCAGCTAAAATTGAAGAAGCTAACGAAGCTTTGAAAAAAATTGCTGCTTCTGGTAGAAAAGTATTATTCGTTGCTACCAAAAAACAAGCGAAAGATATCGTTGCTGAAAAAGCAGCAGCTTGTAACATGCCTTACATCACTGAAAGATGGCCAGGTGGTATGTTAACTAACTTCGTAACTATCCGTAAAGCTGTTAAGAAAATGGCTTCTATTGATAGAATGAAGAAAGACGGTACTTTCATGACTTTATCTAAAAAAGAAAGATTACAAGTTGATCGTTTAAGAGCTAAGTTAGAGAAAAACTTAGGTTCAATTGCAGATATGTCTAGATTACCAGCTGCATTATTCGTAGTTGACGTAAAAGCTGAGCATATCGCTGTTAAAGAAGCTCAAAAATTAAACATTCCAGTGTTCGCAATGGTAGATACGAATTCGGATCCACGTCCAATTGACTTCGTAATCCCTGCAAATGACGATGCTTCTAAATCAATTGAAAAAGTTTTATCATTAGTCTCTTCTGCTATCGTTGAAGGTCTTTCTGATAGAAAAGTTGAAAAAGATGAATTACCAGCTAAAGAAGTAGAAGCTACTGAAGCTCCTGCTACTGAAACTGAAGCATAAATCAATTAATTCCAAGAATTAAATTCCAAATTCCAAACTTGTTCTAACTTTTAGTTAGCAATTTAGTAAAATTGGAATTTGGGATTTAGTAATTGGAATTTTTACTTTTATAAACAACAAATAAAAAAAATACAAAATGGCAAATATTACTGCTGCAGACGTAAATAAATTAAGAACTATCACTGGTGCTGGAATGATGGATTGTAAAAAAGCATTAGTGGAGGCTGAAGGAGATTTCGATTTAGCTATCGAAAACTTAAGAAAAAAAGGTCAAAAAGTAGCTGCTAACCGTTCAGATAGAGAATCTACTGAAGGAGCTGCTGTTGCTGTTATCAATGCTGACAACACTGCTGGAGTTGCAATCACTTTAAACTGTGAAACTGACTTCGTAGGTAAAAACGAATCTTTCGTTAAATTAGCAAATGATTTAGCTAATCAAGCTTTAAACTATGCTACTAAAGAGGAATTATTAGCTTCTGATTTCAACGGAATCACTGTTGCTGAGAAATTAATCGAGCAAACTGGTGTTATCGGTGAGAAAATCGAAATCGGTGCTTTCGAAAGATTAGAAGGTGCTTTCGTAGGATCATACATCCACGCTGGTAAAATTGCTACTTTAGTTGCTTTATCTGCTAACGTTGCTGGTGCTGACGAAGCTGCTAAAAACGTTGCAATGCAAGCTGCTGCTATGAACCCAATTGCTTTAAACGAAGCTGGTGTTGATGCTGCAATTATTGAAAAAGAAATCGAAATCGCTAAAGAGCAATTAAGAGCTGAAGGTAAACCAGAAGCAATGTTAGATAACATTTCTAAAGGAAAAATCCAACGTTTCTACAAAGATAATACTTTAGTAAACCAAGATTTCATCAAAGACAGTTCTATGAGTGTTGCTGCTTATATTAAAACAGTAGGCGCTAACTTAACTGTAACTGGATTCAAAAGAGTAGCTTTAGGATAATCTTATTCTAAACTCCTAAATACAAAACCTTAATTCTTTAACAAGAGTTAAGGTTTTTTTCTTTTCAAAATACTGTATATTTGGGGTAAACGTAAAAAATAAAATTACCTTGAAAAAAATCGCATTATTATTTGCCCTTATATCGGTTTCATTAGTTGCTCAAGAGAAAAAATACCAAAGTTTATTGTGGGAAATTAGTGGAAATGGTTTACAAAAGAAATCATACGTTTATGGTTCTATGCACGTAAGTGATAAAGTTTCGTATCATCTATCAGACAATTTTTTCAAACATCTTCAAGAAGCAGATATCGTTGCAAATGAAAGCGAACCAAGAACATGGACTTCTTTGTTCGACTTGTTCAGCTTTTATAGTCAGTACATGTCGCAAGGTAAATTTTACAGCAAATTCTATATTCAACCTATTGAAAAAAACGATTTATATCCTTTATTCCGAAGTAGTAATTATAACCTAATAAGTTTACTAACTCGAACTAACGAAGCGCAGAAAGACTACCAAGAAGAAACATACTTAGATATGTTTATCTACAGAACGGGTAGAAAATACAATAAAAAAACAGTTGGATTAGAAGATGTAAAACAATCTACCTTAAACATCATGATGGCACAAGCCAAAATGGATGAAAGCGAAGTCGATAAAAACCGTCAAGCGATTTTGAAAATCTTAAAAAACAAATCGTATGACCAAGCTTTAAATGATTTCTATCGCGAAAAGGACTTAGATATGTTGGATTCCCTTACCATGTTAAGTTCGCCAAAATCATTCATAAAAGCCATGCTATTTGATCGTAACATAGAAATGGTTAAAAACATGGACTCTATTATGAAAACAGGAAGTTTGTTTAGTGCCATTGGAGCGGCTCACTTACCTGGTCCTAATGGTGTTATCGAGTTACTAAGAGCAAAAGGTTATAAAGTTACTCCTGTTTTTGGAAACTATACTGAAAAAGGAAAAGCAGCCAAAAAACAAATAGAAGAATATTTCACAAAACCAGAATTAAAAACCAGAACAACATCTGACGGCATGATTTCACTTCCGCTTTTCGAAATTGTACTTGAAAATGGAGAAGATTTAGAATCTCCTGATTTAGTTAATGGCGGTTTTGTAAATGTCAAGAGAAAAGCTTTAAATGATTTTATAAACAAAAAAGACAAAGCATTTAATATCAAAACGTTAGACAGTTTGTTTTATGAAAATATTCCAGGTGAAATTTTAGAAAAAAAATCATATCAAGAAAAAAATTATTGGGTTTATGATCTAAAAAGTAAAACCAAAACAGGCAACGCACAACGCTATCGTTATTATATCACTCCATTAGAAATCATTACAGTGATTATGGGCGGAGAAGGCGATTATGTAAGACGTTTTGAAGAAGACATATTCACGAAAATTGAAATCAAAGAAAGCAAAAATTATTGGGAAAAAATTAGTCCAAGAAAAGGAAGCTTTGAAGTTCAAGTTCCTGCTTATAATACTTTCACAGGTAATAAAAACAATGGAAAAGATAATTCCGACATTTCAATTATTGCCTTAGACGAAAAGAAAAAAAGTCATTATTTCCTTATTGAAAAAACCTTACCAGAGATTGATAATTTAGAAAATTCAGAATACGAGTTAAAACGTATTCATTATGAATTTTATACCCAACACGAATTAGATTCAACTCAAACAAAATTCAACAAAGAGAGAACTTCTTTCTACTCAAAATCGAAAATTGAAGACCGAGAAATCCAACTCAAAACGTTGTTAAATGGCAATAAATACTATCTATTAGGAACAGTAAACGCGGATGAAACAGATGTAAAACGCTTCTTCGATTCTTTCGAATTAAAGCCAACAATTGATTCTGAAAGTTATAGAACTTTTAGAGATTCGGTAAATCATTTTAGTATTGAAATTCCAGAAAAACAAAACGAACATTTGGACTTCTTAATTGAAAATGAAACTAAAAACGGTACAAAAAAGAAAAATTACTTCACCGCTAAATCTAAAAACTATCAATTTTTAGGAAGCAATGGTTCTATTATTCAATTGAACTACTACAAATATCATCGATATGAAAATGAAAAATCTTTAGATAGTATTTGGAACGAATATAGAAAACAAATTACTGGCAATAAATTCGTAAACCAAAAACCTGAAGAAATTGAAGGAGATAACGAAGTAATTGAAGTTCCGCTTCCAGATATCGATATGAGCCTTCCTGCAGATTATATGGAATCAGATTGGAATTCGAAATTATTTCCAAAAGAAGAAAAACTGAAAATAATCGACGAAAAAATTAGCTTAGACAAAGAAAACAATCTTCATACTTTTGAAGCTTTGGTTTCCAAAAACAATTCTAAACAAGCTATCAAATATAAATTATTACTAAAAGGAAATACCATTTATGAAATATCTACATTAGTTGCTAAAGACTATGATAATCAAGATCCTTTTGTGGAAAAAACATTTAATTCGATTCGTTTAGAAAATAAGGATACGGATAATATTTTTGAAAATAAGCTCGATTTGTTTTTGAATGATGTAAGAAGTCAACACGACAGTATTCGTTATTCTGCATTAAAATCAATTGAATATTTAAAAATTGAGAAAGACGATTTACCAAAATTTAAAATGTTTTTAAACACTTTTAAATTTAGAGATGACGAAACCGAAATCTTAGGAGAATTATATGAAAAACTAGGAAGTATAAAAGCACCAGAGGTTATTTCATATTTGGAAAATGCCTACAGAAAAGAAAATGTAAATACTGTAATTCAGTTTGCAGTTCTTCGTGCATTAACTTTTCAAAAGAGTAAAGAAGCCTATAAAAAAATTATAGAACTTCTCGAATATGACTTACCTATTTCTGATAATGAATATGAAATTATTGGATTGTTCAACCAATTTGAAGAGGATTTAGAAAATAGTCAGGTTTTATTTCCAAACATTTTTCAGTATTACAGTATTAAGGAATTCCATGAACCTATTGTTTCATTGACGCATAAACTTTTGATGAAAAATTATGGAAATGCTAAAAAGTTGAAATCCTTCAAAAAAATGTTGTTGACCAACGCTAAACTTGAATTCAAACGTTTATCAAGTTGGAAAAACAAACAAAATATTAAATCGGAAGATGATGAGGAATATTATGAAGATGAAGCGCCAATTGAAGATTTCATAAGCTATTACACTATTTTATATCCATTTAAAGCAGAAAAAGATATTGCACAATTATTCAAAAAAGCAGCTGATTTAAATATTGACGAATTAGATTTAGCTTTTGCCGAAGTTCAATTAGAAAAAAACAATCAGGTTGAAGAAACTACTTTGAACAAAATCTTAGACAATGAGCAAATAAAATTTGTAGGCTTTTTAATGATGCATCATGTAAAAGACAACTCTTTTTTAAATAAAAACAATGCAAAAGAAATTGCAATGGCAGCAGAAATTTATGCTGAAGATATTGATAAGAAAAAAGATTCCCTGACTTTTTACGACTTAAAAGAAGTAAAATTTAATGGTAAAAAAATCACTTATTTCTTCTTCAAAAAGGTGAATATTGAAGAAAACTCATATCAAACCAATCAAAAGAAGATAAGTGGAATTGCCTTCATTACCGAAAATGGGAAAATTAACATCAAAGAATTTTACAAATTGAGTCCTAAAACGTATTTAGAGGAAAAAGAAGTGGATGCCATCATAAAAAGTATGATTGATGAGTCGTTAAACGAAAATCATAAAAGAGCAACTTATGGTAAGTTGAAGCAAAAAAATGCTCTTTTCAATGATATGTACTCTGAAGACTATTAATATGTTTCAAAGAAGAAAAGACATTGTTTATGTAATTTTAGCTGGAATTTTTATTACCAATGCTTTAGTAGCGGAATTAATTGGCGGAAAATTAATTTACATTGGAGATGTTGTAATGAGTTTGGGTATTTTACCTTGGCCAATTGTTTTCATTACAACTGACTTAATCAATGAATATTTTGGCGAAAAAGGAGTAAAAAAACTATCCTTCATTACTGCTGGATTAATTGCTTATACCTTTTTCTTACTGCTAATTGGTCTTCAAATTCCTGCCGTTAAAGGTGATGGGTTAATTACAGATGAACAATTTTCAGCCGTTTTCGGGCAAAGTATGTGGATTATTGTGGGAAGTATAACAGCTTTTTTGGTTTCCCAATTAATTGACGTTACCATTTTCCATTTTGTTAAAAACCGAACAGGTAAAAAAATGATTTGGTTAAGAAGTACGGGGTCAACTGTAATTTCGCAATTTTTTGATAGTTTTATCGTATTGGGAATTGCTTTTTGGTTGCCTGGAAAAATTGACACAAAAATGTTTGTTGCATCTGCATTAACAGGTTATACAGTAAAATTGTTAATTGCTGTTGGATTAACACCTTTCATTTATTTAGGTCACTATTTAATTGAAAAATACTTAGCTAAAGATGGAAAATAAAAACCGATGTACTTGGTGCGAAAAGGACGATTTGTACCGAAATTACCACGATAACGAATGGGGAAAACCTGTCTATGACGATGAAACAATTTTCGAATTTTTGATTTTAGAAACCTTTCAGGCGGGATTGAGTTGGTACACCGTTTTAGCGAAAAGAGAAAATTTCAGAAAAGCATTTGACAATTTCGATTTGATAAAAATTGCAAATTATTCAGAAGACAAAATGGCTAAGTTAGCTGAAGATACTGGAATAATCCGAAACAAATTAAAAATTAAAGCTACGGTTACCAATGCGAAAGCGTTTTTAAAAGTACAAGAAGAATTTGGAACTTTTTCGAAATATATTTGGGGTTTTGTAGATGGAAAACCTATCGATAACCGACCGAAAACCTTAAGTGAAGTTAAAGCCACTACTCCCATTTCAGATGCTTTGAGTAAAGATTTGAAAAAACGCGGATTCAAATTTGTAGGCTCAACTGTAATGTATGCGCATATGCAAGCTACTGGAATGGTGAATGATCATGTAATGGATTGCTGGACTAGAAAATAAAATTATGAGTAACGACCCACTTCACGGAAAATCTTTAAAAACTATTGTAGAACAATTAGTAGATTTTTATGGTTTCGACACTTTAGCTGAACTCATAAAAATCAACTGCTTTAAAGAAAATCCATCCGTAAATTCTAGTTTAAAATTCTTAAGAAAAACCGAGTGGGCGAGAAAAAAAGTGGAAGAATTGTATGTTAAAACATTGCCTAAGTTTTAACCTTTCAACACCATCAAAAAATCTTCTCTATCAATCTCTACACAACCTAAACTTGCTAAATGATCATTGTAGACTTGGCAATCTAACAAATGATAATTGGCTAATTCCAATTGTTTTGCCAATTCAATGAAAGCTAATTTACTAGCATTTGGCACTTTTGAAAACATACTTTCACCACAAAAAACATGACCTAAATCAACGCCATACAATCCACCAACTAATTCATCATCTTGCCAAACCTCAACACTTTTTGCGATGCCTAATTCATGTAATTTGCAATAGGCTTCTACCATGTTATCTGTAATCCAAGTACCTTGTTGATCTTTTCTAGAAATCTTTTTACAGTTTAAAATTACGTCTCTAAAAGCGGTATTGAAGGTAACTTTAAATTTTCTTTGATTGATGATATTGCGCATGCTTTTTGAAATCTTCAAATCTTCAAAAAACAAAACCATCCGCTCTGGCGGACTCCACCACAAAATAGGTTCATCATCTTCAAACCATGGAAATATTCCTGATTTATAAGCCAAAAGTAATCGCTCTGGTGATAAATCGCCTCCAACAGCTATAATCCCTTCAGGAGAAGCCATTTCTATTGGTGGAAAATATAATTCTTTGGTTAAAAAATACATCTTTTTAAATTTAGACTTCAGAAATTAGAATTTAGAAAAAGAAAAAGTCAGAAATTATAAAACTTCTGACTTCTAATCTCTAATTTCTAAATTTTAGAAAGGTAAATCGTCGTGCTCTTCTTCGTTAAAGTTAGTTGCAGGTTCAAAAGCAGCTGCTGGTGGCATTGGTGGCATTTGAGGTGCTGCCGCTGGAGCTTCTGCTTGTACTTTTTCTATTCTCCAACCTTGGATAGAGTTAAAATATTTAGTTTCTCCTTGAGGATTTACCCATTCTCTTCCTCTTAAATTGATAGACACTTTTACTTGTTCTCCAACATTATAATTGTTTAACAAATCTGTTTTGTCTTGTGCAAACTCAATCAAAATGTGTTGAGGATATTGCTCTTCTGTAGTTACTACAAGCTCTCTTTTTTTGAAAGAAGCACTTACTTGTTGTACAGGATTAATTAATTTTACTCTTCCTAAAACTTCCATAATACTAAAATTTATTTTTTTGCTAATAACAATTTCCAAGCATCAATTGCTCTTCCATTATCTACATACTCTTTCGCTTTTTGAAATTTTGTGTCCATATCATCAGCACTTAAAACCGCTTTGACTTCAAAATTTTCTTTTACAAATATAGCAATTTCTTCTTCGGTTGGGATATTTTCTATATTTCCTAATCTTGCTAAATCATTTCCTGTAAAATAGCCACTTTCTTTAATGAAATCCGGAATCACATCTACTCCAATTCCTAAAGTAGTTAATGGTTTTTCCACTTCAAACATACCAACATTAGAACGACTGTACCAATTAGCTCCCATTCTGGCAACCAAGTCGATTTTGTGTTGGTCAATCATTCCGTTTGCATCTAAAATAGCTTCGTTGATGTGAATTTTTACCACTTCACAAATCACCAAATTTCCTGCTCCACCTTGGTCTCCTAATGCAATTACATCATTAATTTTACACTCAAATTGCACCGGACTTTCTGCTACACGAAATGGCTTTACTTTATCCGATTTTAACATCGTAAATCCAGCTTTTTCAAACTCATTCACGCCATCTGGATATTCCGTACTTGATAATGACATTTGCTCTACGATGTCATAATTCACCACATTAATCACAACTTCTTTAGTGTTTTGAGCGTTGATTAAAGTGTGTTTTGTTGTATTATCTCGTACACGTCTAGCTGGCGAAAAAATTAAAATCGGTGGATTAGAACTAAATACATTAAAGAAACTAAATGGCGATAAATTTGGATTTCCATTACTATCCATAGTACTCGCAAAAGCTATTGGTCTTGGCGCTACCGCACTTTGCAAATACCCTTGTAATTTTACTGGTGCTATTTCTTTTGGATCGATGCTTAACATGTTGAAACAATTTTTTACAAAGATAACAAACAAATACAAGTTCAATTACAAGAATAAACATCAAATTAAAAGGATTTTAGTATTTTTACTTCAAATACGAATACATGCAGTTTTCAGAAAGGCGAAATCTTACGCGTTGGTTTATCATATTAGCATCTTTTTTCATTGTAATTTTAATACTTTGGAATACCTATAACTTTTTTCAGATTTTTAAAAACGAAGAACGAGCAAAAATGGAGTTTTGGGCAAGTGCTCAAAAAACGTTAGCTAATGCCAATGAATTTACAGATGTTGATCTTCCACTTCAAATTATCCAAAACAATACAACCATCCCAATGATTGTTACGGACAGTAAAGATTCTATTATAAGCCACAATAATATTGATGAAGCTATTACAAACGACAATACTGCACTAAAAAAATATTTCAACTCTATAAAAAATGATAATCAACCCATAAAAATGGAACTTTCAGAGAAAAATTATCAGTTAGTTTATTATGGAAATTCGCCTTTATTAAATAAATTAAAATATTATCCTGTTGCTTTATTATTGATTATTATTTTGTTTGGTGCTGTAGTGTATAATTTTTATCGTGCTACTAAAATGGCGACGCAAAACAAACTTTGGGCTGGAATGGCAAAAGAAACAGCACATCAAATTGGAACTCCTTTATCGTCTTTAATTGGATGGTTGGAAATTTTAAAATTAGACAATATTGAAGAAAGTACCATTGTAGAAATAGAAAAAGACATTACTCGATTGCAAACCATTACCGATAGATTTTCAAAAATTGGAAGCGAACCTGTTTTAGAAAAAAGAAATATAATTGAAGATACTAAAAACACAGTTGATTACTTACAAACTAGAGTTTCTCAGCAAGTGAATTTTCATTTTGAAGCACCTCAAAACCCTATTTATGTTCATATTAATCCGGCATTACATAGTTGGACAATTGAAAATTTAGTAAAAAATGCAATTGATGCCATGAAGGGGAAAGGTAGTTTAAATATTGTTATTTCGGAATTAGAAGATATGGTGAAAATCAGCATTACTGATACTGGAAAAGGAATTCCAAAAAACCAATTTAGTAAAGTTTTCGAACCTGGATTTACAACTAAAAAACGTGGTTGGGGATTAGGATTGTCTTTAACTAAACGAATTGTTCAAGAATACCACAAAGGAAAAATTAAAGTGGCTCATTCTGAAATTGGTAAAGGAACTACCATGCAGATTAGTTACAAAACAGCATAAAAAAATCCCGAATGAATCGGGATTTAATTTTTATAAGTTTGAAGCAATTTGCTTAGCTAATTCTTGAAATTCTTCTGGCGATAAACTAGTTTTTCTTTGAAAACGCATATCATCCATATCTTGAAGTGGAATTAAATGTACATGAACATGTGGCACTTCTAATCCTACAACAGCAACTCCAATACGTTTGCATTCAATCGATTTTTCAATAGCCTTTGCTACTTTTCTAGAAAACTTCATTAATCCTAAATAATGCTCTTCTTCCATATCAAAGATTTTATTAATCTCTTGTTTTGGAATACAAAGTGTGTGTCCTTTGGCGTTAGGATTCACATCTAAAAAAGCCAAATAATTTTCATCTTCAGCAATTTTATAACAAGGAATTTCTCCGTTTACTATTTTAGTAAAAATACTAGCCATTTTAAATAAATTATTAGTCTCTTGTAATTTCTAAAACATCAAATTTTAACACACCGTTTGGCACGTTAATTTCTGCTACTTCTCCAACAGATTTTCCAAGTAGACCTTTCCCAATAGGGGAAGTTACTGAGATTTTTCCTGTTTTTAAATCGGCTTCACTTTCAGCTACTAATGTGTACTTCATTTCCATACCATTAGCTTGATTTTTAATTTTAACGGTAGACAACACCAATACTTTTGACAAATCTAATTGCGACTCATCAATTAAACGAGCATTTGCCACTAACTCTTCCATTTTAGAAATTCTCATTTCTAATAAACCTTGCGCTTCTTTTGCTGCATCATACTCTGCATTTTCAGATAAATCTCCTTTATCTCTAGCTTCAGCAATAGCTTGTGACGCTTTTGGGCGTTCTATACTTTTAAGTTGATCTAATTCGTCTCTTAATTTTTTTAATCCTTCTGCGGTGTAATAAGATACTGTACTCATAACTTCATAGTTTATATAAATAGAAAGAATCCCACCTGCATGGGATTCCTTTTCACAAAGATAGTGATTTATTTTTAATATTAATTTAAGTAATATTGTAATGTTTAGTCAAAAGTAATTAATTAAATTTGTTTTACAAATGAAAACAAAAAACCTAATGAAAAAATTTCTTATTCTACTTTTAATCCCTTTATTTTTTGGATGTGACAAAGAAGATTTTCAAAATAATAACCCATATTTACCAAACTATCCTGTAAACTTAAACATCAATATGAGTTTACCTCAGTACAGTAACTTATTAAGTCCTGCTAATGCAGTGTACATAAATTCGGCTGGACAAGGAATTAGAGGAATAATCGTTTTTAATACCGGAAGTGGTTATGTTGCTTACGACGCGGCATGTCCAAATCAGTCTTTATCTTCCTGCTCCACTATGACTTTAAGTGGTATTGATGCTATTTGTCCGTGTGACGATAAACGTTATAGTTTATTCTCTGGTTTATCACAAGGCATGCAATATCCTATGAAACGTTATCGCATAGAACAAACAAGTGAAGTTTCGCTTCGTGTATACAATTAATAAAAAAGCCTGAAAAATAAAACTTTCAGGCTTTTTTCAACTTAACTTAATTTAACTAAAATTTTAAACTCATTCCAAGAAGAAAGTTTATTCCAGCTTGAGGATAAAAACCTGCTCCACCATAAGTAATTGTACTTCCTGAAGAATCGTCATCATACGTATAGAAATAACCATTTGATTCGTATTCTACATCAAAAATATTATTCACTAACGCAGAAAAGACAATCGACTTGATTCCTTTATTAATTTGCCAATCGTAAGAAGCATTAAAATCATTAATGAAATAACTATCTAATTTCGAAACATCTGAATCGATATTTCCCATATATTGTTCTCCAACAAACTTTGACAACAATGATAATTGCAAACCTTTAACTGGTAAATAAGAAAATCGGTTTCCAAAAATAAAATCAGGAGAATAGGCAATATTTGTATTTCCTAAATTATGAACAGCTCCATTAATTTCGTAATAAAAATCCTCATTCTTATTTTTACTTAATGTAAAATTCGGATTTAAAATTAATTTATCTGTTAGCGCAATTGTAGATTCTACTTCTAAACCTAATCTATAACTTTCTCCACTATTGGTAAAAATTGGAGAGCCCACATCATTTAAAGCACCTGTCATAACCAATTGATCATTATATCGCATGTAAAATGCATTCGCGTATAATTTTACTTTTTTAGTGTTGTATTTCCAGCCCAATTCATAATCAAACAAACGTTCTGGTTTTGTGGCGCCACTTTCATAATCATCACGTCTTGGTTCTTTATTAGCAATTCCGAAATAACCATAAAAAGCATTTTTTTCGTCTAACTGATAATTCAAACCTGCTTTTGGATTAAAAAATCGAAACGTATCTTTTACATCATCGAATTTCACGCTTGTTGCATCATAAAACACCATTCTGTATTGCAAATCAACAAATAAATTCAACTTGTTTGTAACATTGTATGATGCTTTTGTGTAGAAATTTACATCATCTTTATTTCCATAATTATCATAATAGCGATTTGGATTTGGAATGTAATTCTGTGTCCAAACAACCTCTCCATAATGCAATCCTAGATAGCGATTAGCCGCTCCTCCGAATAACAAATCGGTTTTTCCGTTTCTGTAGTTTAATGAAAAAGTAGCTCCAAAGAAATCATTATCTAACCAACGTTTTCTTACCAAATCAGAAATTGAATTTCCATTAAAAGCTGGTAAATTATAATCGGCTAAATCTTCGTCTTCTCTGTATTGCTCAAAATATCCTTTTCCAATGGTGTAATGTAATGCTGCATTTGAAATCCATTTATCCGACCATTTTTCTGTCCAATGCAATTGAAAATGATTTTGCCAATAATTGTCGGTTTCATTATCGTAGAATTGCATATTTCCAAATTCATCGAAATACATTCCGGCTGGATTAAAAGTTCTGTCGTTTCTTAGTTTTTCGGGATCTTCAATTCCGTACCAAGCTTGATAGGTTTTCTCTTTTCCGCCAAACGCCATGAATTTCACAAGAGTTGACTCTTTAACATAATTAGCATTGAAAAAGTAACCAAACATATTAGAAGTTGCTCTATCGATAAATCCATCCGAAGCAATATTAGAAATGCGACCGTTCAATTCAAAATTGTTATGCAATCCTGTTCCAAAAGACAACGTATGCTTTCTCGTATTAAAACTTCCAAAGGAATTTGAAATTTCTGCATAGGATTTTTCTTGATAGGATTTGGTTGCCATGTTTAAACTCGCTCCAAAAGCTCCAGCTCCATTAGTTGAAGTTCCTACTCCTCGTTGTAACTGAACACTTTCTAATGAAGAAGCAAAATCTGGTAAATTCACAAAGAACGTTCCTTGACTTTCACTATCATTAAAGGGAATTCCGTTTAAAGTAACGTTAATTCGGGAACCATCAGAACCACGAACTCTCATATACGTATAACCTACACCATTTCCAGCATCAGTTGTACTGACTACAGAAGGTAAATATTGCAACAAAACAGGAATGTCTTGACCTAAATTTCGTGGTGCAATTTCTTCTTTGGAAACATTCGTATACGTAATTGGATTTTTGTCTTTTGCTCTAACAGACGAAATGGTTACTTCTTTAAGTTCGGTAGTTTTTAAACTGTCTTTTTGAGTTTCTTGTGAAAAAGAAGTAAAAGACAAAAGACAAAAGACTAAGGGTAAAAGGTAACTAAAATAGCGACTTTTTGTTTTTGGCATTAAGCCATTTTTTTTGAATAAAGTTTTCATTCGTAAAATAAATACGAATAAAAGGGGTAATTATTCCTTGGTTAAAAATTAATTTTGATACTCTTCGACGCCAATAAACGTGCACATCTATTTTTGTCAATTCCCTAAACAGCATTATCTGTTCTAGGTTCTATGGGTATGATCTCAGCTCGTTATTTAGAGCACCCCTTTGAGACGGGGCAAAGATAAGCCAATTTCAACGACAATTACAAGAACAATTTCAATTTCAATTTCAAACTTTCTTTTATTGATTTTTGAACTTGCGCTTGTTCTTGTGTTTTTAAAAGTTTGGTTTTTTTCTGTTTTGCTTTAAAACGCTCATTACTTTTTTAGCATTCAGGCGTTTTTCTTTTACCGCTCTTGGAATTTTAGTTTCTTTTCGCTCTTTTGGAACAACCAAAGCATTTTCGAGTAACTTAAAACATTTCTTAATGACTTTTTCTTTGTTTTTCAGTTGACTTCTATCTTCTTCGCTGGTTAAAATAAGAATTCCTTCTTGCGTTAATTTAGTTGCGATTTTGGTTTGCAACAAAGTTTTTTCATCATCGGTCAATCCTTTTGAGTTGACTAAATCGAATGTCAACACTACTTTAGAAGAAACTTTATTTACATTCTGCCCTCCTGCACCGCTACTTCTTACCGCTTTAAATGAAAACTCATATGCGATTATTGATTTATCCATTATCAGGTTGGTGTGAAGATTTTAATAAATCATTTACAGTTTTAACTGGATTGAAAGTTTCTAACGGAACCTCAACAAAAATAGTGGTCCATTTTGCCATAGCGCCATTCCATAACCCAGGAAGTTCAAAAGCTTTAATAGGTTTGCCGTTTTTTGTTTTTTCGGTAATAAAAGCTGCTTTTGGATCTACAAATTGCGTTAAATCAAACTTTTCTCCTTTGAAATTTTTAACTCCGCAAACAATATCTACTGGATTGAAATGCGTAGCTTCTTTAGCAATATTTTTTTGCGATTTGTTATTCAAATCTATTTGAGACGATTCAACGATTTGTAACGTTTGACGTCCCTTTTCATCTTGTACCCAAAATGGTCCACCACCAGGTTCGCCTTCATTTTTAACCATTCCACAAACACGAATAGGTCGATTTAATACCTTAATCAAATATTCCACTTTATATTCGGTTTGGAAAAAATTGAATTCTTCTGGCAATAGAAATGATGTTTTATTCTCTGCAAAATCCTTGATTTCGGTAATTTGAGCTTCAGTTACACTTCCGCTTGAAAGCAATTTAAGATAATTGAAAATCTTGTATTGCATCAAAAGTAAAACACCGCCCAATAACTTTTTATTTATTTCAATAACTTTTTTGTGATTTTGGGAAACGTTATCGATATTTTTGATGAAAATTATATCTGAATTTAAAGCATTCAAATTTTCAATCAAAGCTCCGTGTCCGCCTGGTCTAAAAAACAATTTATCATCTTCAATTCGAAACGGTGTATTATCTTCATTAACCGCTAATGTATCTGTTGATTGTTCTTGATAAGAGAACGTAATTTCACAATCTGGAAATTGATTGGTGATCTTCTCAAAATCGGGTTGGAATTCTTCAGTAATGGTAAAATGAATTTTTGTCTTTTGATTTTCTTTTTTGAAAAAATCGGCTTCAAAAATATTTTCTTCAATTGGAGTTATGATTTTCTCATCTCTCTGATGAAAAGGCAAAATACCTTTTGGTTTACTAGCAAAATCTAATCCTTCCTTACTTAACAAAGTTTTTATTAAGGCATAATATTTTGCGTCGCTTGACAAAGAGTAATAATTAGGATGCAATTGAATAGTTTTTTCCTTCAATTCTCTGTAAAAAGGAAAGTTTTTCAATCCAAAAATAAAAATGGAAATATCTTTAGCATTTCGCTTATTGATGTAACTATTGATGGTGTCGTTTTCAACATCAAAATCGTTCAAAAACTCATTCAAAAATTTGAACATACGAGTAGCTGCACCCGAAGCAGGCACAAACTTCTCAATAGAATAATTAGCCTTGTGTTTATCAAAGTATGAAACAAAATCAATCGTTTCCTCTTCTGAAAATTGCCAAATACCAGCGCCCACTTTAGCTGAGCGAACTAGGTTAATTTTGGGAATTCCTTGGATAAAAAAATCCAACTGCTGTTGAATTTTATCGATTGAGTTTCCTCTATTTTGTATGTATATTAAATCGTCTTCTGTAAAAATCTTTTCCATTCTTTATAGCCTAAAATAGCGATAATCGTAAATAGTATAAATTGAAAACTCGAAAAGGTCAAACCTTTATAAAAGTATAATGGAATTGAAATTGCATCGGCAATTATCCATAAAATCCAGTTTTCGATTTTTCTTTTAGCCATGAGCCACATCCCAACAAAAAATAATCCTGTGGTGAGTGCGTCAACATAAGCCGTCCAATTGGTAAATTTATCAAAAAAATGATAAACTAATGCAACAAATGTTAAGGTAATTGTAAAAATTAGCGTTGAAACTAGAATTTCTTTCCGATTTATGTTTGAAATAGGAAATTCATCATTACCGTCTTTCGTTTTGGCCCATAAATACCAACCCAAAAAACTCATAATCGTATAGTAGAAATTGATAATTAAATCGCCATACAGTTGAAATTCATACAAAATATAAACGTAAAGAATCGTACTTACTAAACCTGTTGGATAGACCAAAATATTGTTTTTTCGAGCAAATAAAACGCTGATAACGCCAAAAACAACAGCAACTAATTCTAGTGCAATTAAGTAATAAGGATAGTCTTTATATTGAGCAAATAAAAATTCTATCATAACGAAAAGAAGTTACTATCGTTTTCAAAAGCCGTTCCAATAACAACTAAATCAGCACCTGCTTCATACACATCTTGAATCGTTTGCATAGAACGAATGCCACCGCCCACAATCAAAGGAATATTAATATTTTGTGATACAAAACGAATCATTTCTAACGAAACGTGTTGATTGGCGCCACTTCCCGCTTCTAAATAAATTAATTTTTTACCTAAAAATTCGCCTGCTTTTGCTGTTTTGTAAGCTAATTCGATATTGTTATTTTCAATTGGTTGGGTTTGACTTACGCGTTGCACAGCGGTTTCTTTTCCGCCATCAATTAATAAATAACCTGTTGGGATGATTTCCAAATTTGATTTTTCCAAAGTTTCAACCGAATTAATATGATGCTCAATCAAATATTCCGGGTTTCTTCCAGATAGTAGACTTAGAAATAGAATTCCATCAGCTTCATTGGAAATTTGGGATGGATGACCTGGAAAAATTAAAATGGGTAATTGTGTTTCTTTTTTTAGTCTTGCTATCAACTCATCTAAATGTGTTCCGCTAAAAGTACTTCCGCCAACAAAAATATGGGTTGCGGGTGAAGCCTTAATTTTATCTGACAAAATCGAAACTTTTTCTATCGAAACTTTTTCTGGATCGATAAGAATCGCCAATAGTTTTCGATTGTCTTTTTTAGCTTGAAGTATATTTGAATAGAGATTTTGCATCTTAGTTATTTGGGAAAGCACATACAAAGATATAATCTTCTACTTTATAAAAGTGGATTTTAAACTTTTCTATTGTATTATTAAAATGCAATTCAGCCGAACATTTCCCATCGGGTAAACAAAATTCATTCTCGAAAATATGTTCAGGAAAACTGATTCCTTTTTCGTTTTTGATTTTAAAAATCGATTCTTTTACACCCCATATCACAGTCGCTTTCTCCATTTGTTCTGAAACAGGAAGATTCTCTAAATGTTTCACTTCCATAAATCTTGGTGCAATTTTCAAAGTTTTCTCTTTAAGCTTTTCCAAATCAATTCCCATCAATTCATCACTAATACAAATACAAGAGAACTCGTGTGAGTGTGAAATGGAGATATGTTTCTGATTGGGTGATGGGTGATGGGTGATGGGTGATGGATTTTCATTTTCATATTTCGTACTTCGTGCCTCGTAATTCAAATGTGGCTTTCCGGCTTCGTCATATGTTAAATCATAATCGGTATAACCTAAATGTTGTAAGAGCATTCGAACCGCTAAAAATCCTTTTTGATGCTCTTCTGATTTCATCCCTTCCAAGCGAAATAACGAAGTATCCTTGAGCGAAACGGCTCTAAATAACGAGGTTACATCTTCGGTAATTTGCCAAAAGTATGCAGTTGTAGTTGCGTTAATTTGTATGGATTTATAAAACGGCATCGATATTTAATTGTGATTCAAATGATTAGCAAAATAAACAATTCACAAATTTTAAAACATTATTTAGAAAATAGAAACTTATGTTGTAACTTTGCATCCTCAAATTTAAAAATAAATTTATAAACATAATGAGTACAAAAACAATTCCATATGTACCATACAAAGTTAAAGATATTTCTTTAGCAGCATGGGGAAGAAAAGAAATTCAATTAGCAGAAGCTGAAATGCCAGGTTTAATGGCTTTAAGAGCAGAATATGGTGCAAGCCAACCTTTAAAAGGAGCTCGTATTGCTGGATGTTTACACATGACGATTCAAACAGCGGTGTTAATTGAAACATTAGTAGCTTTAGGTGCCGATGTTACTTGGTCTTCATGTAACATTTTCTCAACTCAAGATCATGCTGCTGCTGCTATTGCTGCTGCTGGAATTCCAGTTTATGCATGGAAAGGAATGAATGAAGAAGAATTTGATTGGTGTATTGAGCAAACTTTATTCTTTGGTGAAGAGCGTCAACCATTAAACATGATTTTAGATGACGGTGGTGATTTAACTAACATGGTTTTCGATAGATATACTGAATTAGTTGAAGGAATTAAAGGTTTATCTGAAGAAACTACAACTGGAGTTCACCGTTTATACGAAAGAATGAAAGCTGGAACTTTATATATGCCTGCTATCAACGTAAACGACTCTGTTACTAAATCTAAATTTGACAACAAATATGGATGTAAAGAATCTGCTGTTGATGCTGTTCGTAGAGCAACTGACGTTATGTTAGCTGGAAAAAGAGTTGTTGTTTGTGGTTATGGTGACGTTGGAAAAGGTTCTGCTGCTTCTTTCCGTGGTGCTGGTTCTATTGTAACTGTTACTGAAATTGACCCAATTTGTGCTTTACAAGCTGCAATGGATGGTTTTGAAGTTAAAAAATTAGACACTGTTATTGGTAATGCTGATATCGTAATTACTACAACAGGAAATAAAGATATTGTTGTTGGTCGTCACTTTGAAGCTATGAAAGATAAAACGATTGTTTGTAACATCGGACACTTTGATAACGAAATCGATATGGCTTGGTTAAACAAAAACTTTGGCGCTACTAAAAACGAAGTTAAACCACAAGTTGATATTTACAACGTAAACGGTAAAGAAATTATCATCTTAGCTGAAGGTCGTTTAGTAAACTTAGGTTGTGCTACAGGTCACCCAAGTTTTGTAATGAGTAATTCATTCACAAACCAAACGTTAGCTCAATTAGAATTATGGACAAATAGTGCAGCTTATAAAAATGAAGTGTATATGTTACCTAAACATTTAGATGAAAAAGTAGCAGCGCTTCACTTAGCTAAATTAGGAGTTGAATTAGAAACTTTAAATCCAGAGCAAGCAGCTTACATTGGAGTTGAAGTTCAAGGTCCATTCAAACCTGAGTACTACAGATACTAATTTTTAGTTAATAGTAAAAAGTCACAAATTATATAGAACCCTTGCAGCAATGTGAGGGTTTTTTCTTTTACCAACTATTTTTCAACAAATTAGCAACAACTTGAAACTTTTGGCGTTAAATTTGTACTAATCATCAATCATCAACCTGTCCGCCTTTGGTGGATCAAAATCAATCATCATGTTAAAACGTTTTTTTATGTTATGTTCGGGCGTAGATTCCGACATAATTAATGGCTGTTCTAATGGCGAGCAAAACAAATATGCCGGAATTGGAGCTACCGTTTTCTTCACAGCCGTAATGGCTTTTATTGCTAGTGCTTATGCCCTTTTTACAGTTTTCGATAATGCATTTATAGCTATAGCTTTCGGATTAGTTTGGGGTTTACTAATTTTTAATTTGGATAGATTTATTGTTTCTACCATTAAAAAAAGAGATAGTTTCTTAGACGAATTCATTCAAGCTACTCCGCGAATTGCTTTGGCGATTATTATTGCTATCGTAATTTCAAAACCTTTAGAAATTAAAATCTTCGAAAAAGAAATCAATACGGTTTTATTGAAAGAAAAGAACGAAATGATGTTGGCCAACAAAAAACAAGTAGCCAATTATTTTCAATCGGATTTAGATAAAAACAAAGCGCAAATTGATAGTTTAAAATCAGACATTCTTAAAAAAGAGAAAGAAGTAAACGATTTGTACTCAGTTTATATTACCGAAGCTGAAGGAACTGCCGGAACTAAAAAGTTAGGCAAAGGTCCAGTTTATAAAGAAAAACGTGAAAAACACGATGCGGCTTTGCAAGATTTAGCGACATTAAAAACTACTAATCAAGCAAAAATCTCCGATTTAGAAACGAAAGCTAAAACCTTACAAGCCGATTTGGACAAAAAAGTAACGGAAACCCAACCTATTATAGAAGGTTTCGACGGATTAATGGCTCGAATTAACGCCTTGAATAAATTACCATTCTTACCTTCGCTTTTTATCATGTTATTGTTTTTAGCGATTGAAACTTCACCCATTATTGCCAAATTATTATCGCCAAAAAGCGAATACGATTTCAAACAAGAAGATAACGAAATGGGCATCAAAAATATGTTAGCGCAAAATCGTTATCAAAGCGAATTACAAAAACAAACCGATGCCGAAATCTACGATAAAGTCTATGCCGACATTAAAGAAGATAAAGAACTGTACAACTACAAAAAGAAAAGTGCTACGGAATTACTTAAACTCCAAGCCGATGGTTTTGTAGAGAAACAGAAGAAAACGATGTAAAAACATAGTAAAGAAAAACCCAACATTTTAAAAGTGTTGGGTTGATTTTTTATTACAGATATTTTAATATCTCCGATTTTAATCGGTCATATTCGCCTTGAAGGATTAATCCGTTATCTAATAATTTTTTATAATTCTGAAGTTTGGCAAACAATTCGTCTTGCGTTAAATGTGCTAATCCTTTTTCTTCCGAAATTGGAGCTTCTACTTCTGTATCACGAATTACATCGTTTGGAGTTGGCATAATTTCAGCATAAAGTGTTACTTCTTCTGTTGGAACTTCCTCAACTTCGGCTTCTTGAACAGGAGTTTCAATTGGAGCTTCTGTTTTAACTTCTTCCACAACTGGTGTAGCTACTTTTGGATTTTTCAACAAATCCAATTGCTCTTTAGCGTAAGTATATAATTTTCGCGCTTGATTTTTTGGTAAATAATCAACGGTGTGCGTTAAATCAGAATTAGTTGTAAAAGTAAAATCAGCACCTAAAATTCCTTCTTTTACAAACGAACCTGCGATGTCGTCCCAATCGTAATCAATGAATTCCATGGATAATCCTAAGTTTTTAGGTTTGCATAAAATGATACGTTTGTTTGTCACCACAATGCTATCTGGAAAAATAGTTACTGCTGGTTTTTTCTGAACCGCAATATAGCCTACTTCTTCATTTGACATTAAAAGATTCTCCAATTTAGCCGTGATTTTCTCAATAGCTTTTGGATCTTGATCTTCGTTTAATATTTTTTTTAAGTTGTCTATCATGATAGTTACTTTGACTTTTCTTTATTAATAGCACAAAAGTAATGCCTAATTTTCAAATTCTTGAATTTCTTGTTGGACTTTTTTCGTTAAACTTTTGAAAACAAGTTCGTAGGAATGATTAATCAATTCGCACATCATTTTATCGGAAACATCACCATGAAAACGAACCGTATTCCAATGTATTTTACTCATGTGATATCCAGGTTCGATAGCTTCATACTCTGCGCGAAGTTCTAAAGCACGTTCTGGATCACATTTTAAATTTAACGAAGGCGTTCCTTTTTCCCATTCGGATAATGACGTTAAGCAAAACATTTTTCCTCCTACTTTAAACACCAACGTATCTTCATCAAACGGAAAATGTTCGGTAACGTCTTTTTTAGATTGACAGAATTCGTATAATTGTTGAATGTTCATTTTGATAATTACTTTTCAATTTTATACAAAATAGGTTTTGATGGTGAAGCATCATTTTCAAACGAAGCGAATTGTAAATTCAATAAATAACTCCCGTCTTTTATTTCTTCATTAACGTAAATCATTTCCGTAATCGTACAATTGAATCGAGCATCTTGATTGACTTGATTCACATCTTTTACATTCCAAAACGCTTTGTGTGCTAATAATTTTCCTTCGTCGTGTTCTTTGTCGACACTTGGTAAATCGATTAACAAATGCTGAATTCCTTTTTCTCTGACAAAAATCGCAGCAGCTTCTTCTAAGTAAGGCGGATTCGTATTAGAGTAATTCAAATGCTTTTTACTTTCTGGATTTGGTAAAGTTCTTATGATTATTGCTTCTGGCGAATTTTCTTCCAAAGCAAGTTCAATTTGTGCTTTTGTAATAACTAAATCTTCCCCAATCTTTTTTGGCTCCACAGAAATCAATTCCGCAGTAAAGAAAAACTGCTTTAAACATTGATTTATCGAATAAAAATCGCGGGTAATATGTCCCAAACACTCCGTATGCGTGCCATGCGCATGAGGATTGAAGAAAATATTATTAAAATTGGTTGATGATTTTCCCTCCGAAACTTTTCCTATCCAATCGCCCATTTTTACGGGTTCAATTTCAGGTGTATTTTGATACCACGCAATCGGATTTTGTTCGTTGTTTGTTAATGGAATAGAAATATCAAGAGGTTTTGATAAATCGATTTGTATGTTGTTGATGGTTGCTTTCATATTAATTAACCGCAATGGTCAAAAAGTTTTTCACTAAGTTCACAAAGCTTTGTGTTTCATTGTGCTTTCTTTGTGTGCTTAGTGGTTAATAATCAATCCAAATTTAATAAAAATAAGTCGGAAGCTATTCCATCACTTAAAAACTTTCCTTTTTTAGTAGTTCGTAAAATATTATCATCCACAAATAACAAATGATCTTCGATAAATTTTGCTGCTTGACGGTTCAAATAATCCAAATAGGTTTTCCCAAATTCTTGCTCGATTCGCTCTAATGAAATGCCCCAAATCGTGCGCAAACCCGTCATAATATATTCGTTGTAACGGTCGGTTTTGGTTAAGGTTTCGATTTCAATTGGCAATTTATTTTCTTGAATCGATTTAATATAAAGCGAATTATTAGAAATATTCCAACCTCGATTTTTTCCATCATAACTGTGTGCTGACGGACCAATTCCGATGTATTTTTTGCCCAACCAATAACTCGAATTGTTTTTGGAGAAATAGTTTTCTTTTCCAAAATTCGATAATTCGTAATGAATGAATCCGTTTTCTGAAAGTTTATCAACCAAAATTTGAAAATGCTCTTGTGCGACATCGTCATCAGGTTGCGGAATGATTCCTTTTTGAATGAACGAATGCAAAGCTGTTTTGGGTTCGACCGTTAAGGCGTAACTCGAAATATGCGGCACACCAAAAGACAAAGCCGTTTCAATATTTTGCAACCACTTTTTATTTGACATTTCGGGAATTCCATAAATCAAATCAATGGAAATATTGTCGAAATATTGAGTAGCAATTTCCAAACACTTTTTAGCTTCTTCCACATTGTGTGCGCGATTCATCAACTTCAAATCGTCTTCAAAAAATGATTGAATTCCGATTGATAAACGGTTAATGCCAATTTCTTTGTATGCTTCAAAAATAGTTCTCGACTTCGCTCGAACTGACAAATCTGTTTCATAGTCAAATCGAGCGAAGTCGAGATGTAAATCATCAGAATTGGCTTCTAACGTAATTTCTGGATTTTCGACTACTTTATAGTTTCGATACACTGCATCAATCAAAAATCTCAAATCTTCAATCGACAATATTGAAGGCGTTCCACCACCAAAATAAATTGTCTCTACTATCTCATCTTGAAATTCACTTTTACGCATTTCAATTTCTTTAGCCAATGCCAAAATCATTTCGTCTTTTTTCTTCAACGAAGTAGAAAAATGAAAATCGCAATAGTGACAAGCTTGCTTACAAAAAGGGATATGGATGTAGATTCCTGACATTTTATTAGTGTTCAGTCGCAGTCGCAGTTTGCAGTGCTGAGACTGAAAACTGCGACTGAAAACTATTTTTTAACTCGCGACTCATTCTGTTTTACAAAAGCATCCCAACCCGAATAGCTTTTCCCCACTTCTACTCTTCCTGAATTGAAAAAATGACAAACTGCTGCAGCCAAACCATCTGTTGAGTCGAGGTTTTTTGGTAATTCTTTCAACCCTAATAATTGTTGGAGCATTTTGGCTACCTGTTCTTTGCTGGCGTTTCCATTTCCGGTGATGGCCATTTTAATTTTTTTGGGTTCGTATTCTGTAATAGGAATATCTCTCGAAAGTCCGGCTGCCATGGCAACGCCTTGCGCTCTTCCTAATTTTAGCATCGATTGCACATTTTTTCCAAAAAAAGGCGCTTCAATAGCAATTTCATCTGGATTGTGTGTGTCGATTAATTCAATGGTTCGCTCAAAAATGACTCTTAATTTCTGATAATGGTTGTCGTATTTGGACAAAATGAGTTCGTTCAACTGTAGAAATTCCATTTTCTTGTTGACTACTTTGATTAATCCAAAACCCATAATCGTCGTTCCTGGGTCAATTCCTAATATGATGCGTTCGTTTGCCAAAATTTTGTATCAGGTTTCAAGTTTCAAGTTTAAAGTTTTGTTTCTTTGCAACATGATTTCAATTCCTCACAAAGCTAAGCAATTCCTTGTTTTTACCATCAAACTTTTGATTGTAATTGGTGCGTTTTATTTTATTTATGACCAAATTGCCAGTAATTCAAAGTTAGAATGGAGTAAATTCCAAACTTTAGTTTTAGAAAAGACTTCGATAACAACTATCATTTTCATTTTATTGTTTAGTGTTGCGAATCGTTATTTCGAAATTTTAAAATGGCAAAACTTAGTTGATTTCATCAAACCAATTTCGATTGGCGAAGCAAGCAAACAAGTTTTAGGTGCCTTAACTGCTGGAATTTTCACACCAAATGGCTTAGGAGAATATGCCGGAAAAGCCATGTTTTTCAAAAAAGAACAAACCAAAAAAGTTGTATTTTTAAATTTAATTTGCAACGGAATCCAAATGATTTTGACAATTATTTTCGGAATCCTTGGATTGATTTTAATAGGATATTGGAAATGGGCTTTAGCGATTATTGGAATTGCCGTTGTCTTATTTTTAATTGCTGTTCTTTCAAAAAACATTACGATTAAAGGTTATTCCATTCAAAAATTACTTCACAAAATCAACGAAATTCCAAAGAAGATTCATCGAAAAAATATTGTCCTGGGCATTTGTCGTTACTTAGTTTTTTCGCATCAATATTATGTTTTGTTTTTGTTTTTTGATGTCAACTTACCTTATCTAACATTGGTTAGCTCGATTGCTGCGGTTTATTTTTTAGCTTCTTCGCTACCAAGTTTTCAATTTTTAGATTTTGCTGTAAAAGGAAGTGTGGCGATGTTTTTCTTCGGGAAATATGGTGTTAACGAATGGATTGTAATTTTCATTAGTACGTTAATGTGGTTTTTAAATGTAGTTTTACCTGTAGTAATTGGAAGTTATTATGTGATGCGATTTAAGTTGAATACTTCAAAATAGATTCTTTATGTTGGAATTAATTCTCGGAATTGTTTTTCTCATTTATATCCTATTTATTGGGCAACTGATTTATGGATTCAATCGAATGAAACGATTTTCTAAAAAAGAATTCACTCCAAAAACATCTTTTACCATTGTGGTTCCGTTCCGAAATGAAAGAGAGAATCTCCCGAATTTATTGCATTCGATTTCATTGTTGCATTATCCGAAAGAATTGGTTGAAATTATTTTAGTGGATGATGATTCTGAAGAAGTGTTCAGTGTTCAGGATTTAGTGTTCAGTTTAAAAGTAATTAAAAACGACAGAAAATCAAATTCACCAAAGAAAGATGCGATTGAAACCGCGATTCAAGTTACCAAAAACGATTGGATTATTACTACTGATGCCGATTGTTTGATTCAGAAAGATTGGCTAACGACTTTCGATCAATATATTCAGGAAAATGAAGTGGAAATGGTGGCTTCTGGAGTTTGTTATGTTCCGAAAAGTGGTTTTTTATCGGCTTTTCAGAATTTAGATTTCTTGAGTTTACAAGGCGCTACCATTGGAAGTTTTGGAATCAATCAACCTTTTATGTGTAATGGTGCTAATTTTGCCTATTCTAAACAATTTTTCAAGAGATTAAACGGATTCCAAGGAAATGAAACTATTGCAAGTGGTGATGATGTTTTTTTATTACAAAAAGCAGTTTCTGTTGCTCCGAAAAAAGTTGGGTTTTTGTTGGCTAAAGAAAGTATTGTCGCTACAAAACCAGTTGCAACTTGGAGTGAATTGTTTCAGCAACGCGTTCGCTGGGCTTCGAAAAGCACCGGTTACTCTTCAGTTTATGGAAAGTTGTTAGCGCTTGTGGTTTTGGGCGGGAATTTGGCTTGGATAGTGAGTTTTCTACTTTGGTTGGTAGGTTTATTGGACCAAAATATTTTCATGCTTTTTGTTTCTTTGAAATTCCTAATCGATTTTATCTTGATTTACAAAACCGCTAATTTCTTCGAATCGAAATTGCAATATGTGTTAGCGAGTAGTTTGTTGTATCCGTTTTTTAGTGTGGCGGTGGCAGTGTATTCATTATTTGGAAAATACAATTGGAAAGGGAGAAACTTTAGAAAATAATTTTAAACACGAATTTCACGAATTAGCACGAATTGTTTTTAACATATAAGTCATGTAAGTTTTTAAAGTGAAAATTTTTCACGAATAAAGTTCAGATAAGATTTTAAAAATTATTGAAATTTCTTAAATCTGTGTTCCTAACTTGAAATTGTAATTGCACTTGACTTACACTTGCTTACTTCTCCATTTTGATAATCACTGGAAGTACAAATTGTGTTTTTACTTTTACGCCTCTTTTGATGGCAGGTTCTACTTTTGGGAAATCAGATAATCTTGAAGTTAGAATACTATCGATTTTTGTTTTATCTGCCAAAGCAATGCTGTCGTTTGGATATAGGGTTTCGAATTGTAAACTCGAATCGGGATTTACGGTCACTTTTACGTTGATGGTGTCGATTTCTGGATATTCAATACGTAATGTGTCAATTCCTATTCGTTCCTGAATGGTTTGTGCCATGTAATCAAAGAAACATTGTGTTTTAATTTCCGCATCTTTTATCGTATCACATTGCAAAACTGATGGAAATTCATCCACTTCGTCCCAATTGATTTTTTTCAATTCTTGTTCTAATAATTCCTTTTCATTCGGCACTTCTTTTTCGAAATACTGACAAGAAACCATAAAAAGTGAAAGAAGTAAACCCCAAAATAATTTCATTATTTGATTTTTAATACATCATAAGAAACAAAGTTATAAATTTGTTAGACAATAACTAAAATCTTATGGAATACTTTTTATTGATTCTGGGTTTGCTTTTAATGATAGTGGGAATTATTGGCAGCTTACTTCCTGCTTTACCAGGTCCGCCAATAAGTTGGGTTGGGATTTTACTGCTTTATTTTTGTCAAGGAATCGAAACCAATTATTGGTTACTAGGCATTACTTTAGTAATTGCTATTGTGATTGGGATTTTAGATTATGTGATTCCAGCACAAGGCACGAAATACTTTGGCGGTAGTAAATACGGAATATGGGGAACGAATATCGGTTTAGTAATCGGCTTGTTTTTTCCTCCTTTTGGGTTTTTGATTGGGCCTTTTTTAGGAGCTTTGATAGGCGAACTCATTTACAATTCAAACGAAGGAAAACGCGCTTTTAAAGCTGCTACTGGTTCGTTCTTAGGTTTCTTGGCGGGAACGTTTATAAAGTTTCTAGTGAGTTTGCTTTTCTTAGGATTGTTTTTAGTTGTTGCGTGGCAAAATAAATCAATATGGTTGTAATAAAAAATCCTGAATTACTTCAGGATTTTTGCTATATTTTTTCTTTTGGCCTTACAATTATTCGCAATGATTGATCTTTAGTGAAATAAGCAATTGCCCAATTGTATAAAGTTTGTAAACGATTTCTGTAATTAACTAACGACATAATGTGAACAAACAACCACATAATCCATGCAAAAAAACCATAAAAATGAGTATTCGCTGGAATATCAGCAACTGCTCGTGCTCTGCCGATAATCGCCATCGATCCCTTGTCGCTATATTTAAAGACTCGTAAAGGCTTATTAGAAAGCATATTTTTAAAATTCTTTGCAATATTTTTACCTTGTTGAATAGCTACTTGTGCTACTTGAGGATGTCCTTGAGGGAATTTAGCATCTACATTTTCCATAATACAAGTATCTCCAATAGCAAAAATATTGGCTGTTCCTTTGACTTTATTAAATCCATCAACTAGAAGTCGTTTGCCTCTACCATAAGATTCCGTAGGAATTCCTTTAAACAACATAGCGGAAACCCCAGCAGCCCAAATTAAGTTTTTAGTCTTAATGTAAGAACCGTCTTTAAAAGTTACCACTTCACCATCATAATCCACAACCTGAGTATTTAATTTTACTTGTACTCCTAATTTTTTTAATGATTCAAGAGTATATTTTTGTGATTTTTCACTCATGGGTGCTAACAATCGATCCCCTCCATCCACTAAAAAAATTTCGGTTTTACGCACATTGTTTAATTCTGGATATTCTTTTCTAATGATTGTTTTACTCATCTCTGCAAACATTCCAGAAACTTCAACACCTGTAGGACCTCCGCCTGCAATAACCATTGTTAAAAGACGTTTTCTTTCGGCTTTACTTTTTGATATTGTTGCTTTTTCTATACGTTGGAGCAAAATATTTCTCATGTTAAGAGCATCATCTAACGTTTTCATTGGAATAGCATGCTTTTTTACATTTTCCATTCCAAAATAATTGCTCTCTGTACCTGTTGCAAAAACTAAATAATCATATACGATTTCGCCATTATTCAACTTTAAGAGATTCTCCGATGGCACAACTTCTACAAATTCTCCTAACCAGAAACGAATATTCTTATTATCTTTTAATAACTTTCTGAAAGGATAACTGATGGAAGATGGCTCTAAAAAACCTGTTGCTACTTGATAAATTAAAGGGGGAAAAAAATGATAATTATTTTTATCAACCAAAGTTATGGTATAGTTAGTTTCTTTTGCTAGTGAGTTTGCAAGGTTTATTCCTGCAAATCCGCCTCCAATAATCACAATATGCTTTTTCATTTTGTGTAACTTTTTAATATCGTTATATGATATTCTAGATTGCAAAATTAAGGTATAAATAACAATGTATTAAAGAGATTAGAAAAATAATTTCTTAAAAAACACTAAATTTTTGAGGTCACAAAATCAAAAAAGCCCTGCATCAAATGCAAAGCTTTTCATTGGTCTAACTACTAAACCTTTTTGGTACTTTCGTACCTAAACAACACAACTATTTTAAATATTGTAAGAGGGCAAAAAAGCCTTTCTTGTTACGAAAGGCTTCCTCTAAACTGGCGGTCTGGACGGGACTCGAACCCGCGACCCCATGCGTGACAGGCATGTATTCTAACCAACTGAACTACCAAACCAGTGCTTGATTGCGAGTGCAAATATACTACGCTTTTTCATTCCTGCAAATATTTTTGCAAAAAAAATTAAACTTTTTTTAGTGTTTTTAGCCAAACTTTTGTTTTTCAACCAAATACGTTAGTAAAATTTTTTCAAAATTTTCACCTACAGAAACGGGTACATAGCGAATTTGATACTGCATACACGTTGCTTCTATCGTTTTGAAATATTCTTGTACCACTTTTTGATATGATTCTTGCGTATTTTCGGCAAATAAATTAATTTCTTCTCCCGATTCTACATCAATAAATTTTCGTGGCGTATTATCAAAATTGAAATTTAACTCGGTTTTTTCATCATACACATGAAAGACCACTACTTTATGTTTGTTGTGTTTTAAATGTTGAAGCGCTTTAAAGATTTTATCGTTGTCCTCTTCCGACCCTTCGGAATGAAACATATCAGTAAACAAAATTACCATAGAACGACGATGAATATTTTCAGCTATTTGATGTAAAAAAGTTACAGTATCCGTTTTCCGAGTGGTTTTGTTTTGCGATAACATTTCTTCTAGCTTGTTCAAAATCATGCGATGATGACGCTCACTTCCTTTTTCTGGCGAATAATATTCATACGTATCCGAATAAACACTCAATCCAACTGCATCGCGTTGCTTTTTAAGTAAATTCATCAAAACCGCAGAAGCCAATACCGAAAAACCGATTTTACTCTCATAAAACGGCTGATTTTCCTTTAATTTCGGATAATGCATCGAAGACGAATTGTCTAAAATCAAATGACAACGCAAATTGGTTTCTTCTTCGTAGCGTTTAGTGTATAATCTATCGGTTTTGGCGTATAATTTCCAATCGATATGCTTGGTACTTTCTCCTGGATTGTAAATTTTATGTTCCGCAAACTCTGCCGAAAATCCATGAAAAGGCGATTTGTGCATACCCGAAATAAAACCTTCGACAATTTGGTTAGCCAAAAGTTCTAAATGCTCAAAACTGGAAATTTTTTCTATTTGCTGTTCTAAATTCATATCGTAAAGATAGAAAAAGATTTTATTTTTTGGTGAAAGGCGATGGATGAAAGGTTATGAATAAAAAAAGGCCCAACTTTCGTTGAGCCTTGAATTTCTTTTTCAAATATTATAGTAATGCGTCAATTGCATCAGTATACGTTTTCTTTGGAGCAACACCCACTTGTCTTCCAACCACTTCTCCGTTTTGGAATACTAAAACTGTTGGAATATTTCTAACTCCGTATTTTGCTGCAAATTCTTGGTTTGCGTCAACATCCACTTTTCCTACTACTGCTTTTCCTTCGTACTCAGCAGAAATTTCGTCGATAACTGGACCAACCATTCTACATGGACCACACCAAGCTGCCCAAAAATCAACTACTACTGGTTTATCTGATTTTAAAACTACTTCCTCAAAAGTAGCATCTGTAATTGCTAATGCCATATTGTTTTTCTTTATGTTTTTACTTTATTGATATGCAAATTTAGGAATTAAATTGAAATGAATTCGCTTTTAAAAATTAGTTTTTGTTATAGTTGCATTTTCAGAATTGATACTAATTCAACCTAAAACTCAATTGCATGCGCTCTAATTCTTGCAATAATTCCGATGAAATTTTGACTTTTAACTTTCTACTTGGCATCACTAACTTAGTTTTCACTACTATTTCCTCTTTTTCTGTTGGAACAGCGATATCCATTTCTTCCATTTCATCAAAATTTTCTTCCATTTCATCTTCTGTATCGGCTGCAATCATGGCAATTGGTTTTTCTTCCACCATTCGCTTAATTTTCTCCAATTCCATAACTTCAAAAGTTACATTATGATCGCCTTTGTGTTGGGCAAAAATTTGATTTAATTCCGTAATCACCCCTTCTTTTACTTCGTTAATTGCTAATTGAAGAATTAATTTTTTGGCAAATGTTGGCAACACATCAGCTAACATTTTCACATCCAAAAACTGAATTCGAGGATCCGATTTTTTACCCGTTTCGCGATTTACCCAACCTTCTTTGACCGTAATTTTAAAGTAAGCAAACTGATTTTGCAATAAGAAATGTCTAAATTTCAAATACTCTTCATCAAAAATTCGGAATTCGAAACTCTCATCATAACCTTCCACTACAAAAGTTGCCCAACCTTTACCGTTTTTAGCTGTTCGATGTTGCACATTAGTTACAATTCCACCAAAAGAAAGGTTCTTTCCAACGTTTTGTTCTAAGTTTTTCAAACCTTCCAAGTTGGCATTACAGAAATATTTCATTTCAAATTTATAATCATCTAATGGATGACCCGAAATGTAAATTCCTACTACTTCTTTTTCTTTCGCCAACTTCTCCATAGTACTCCATTCTTCACATGGTGGCACTTGTGGCTCTGCAATTTGTACTTCAGAAGCATCTCCAAACAAACTTACTTGCGCAGAATTTTCATTTTCTTGAAATTTCGAACCGTAACGAATCGCCTTTTCTAAAAATGTAATTCCGTCGCCATCATGATGAAAATATTGGGCACGATGTGTTTCTGCAAAACCATCAAAACCTCCGGCTAAAGCTAAGTTTTCAAATGCTTTTTTGTTAGCCGCACGTAAATCAATTCGTTTCGCTAAATCGAAGATGGATTTATATTTTCCGTCTTTTCGGTTATCAATGATAGTTTGAACAGCTCCTGCACCAACACCTTTAATCGCTCCCATTCCGAAACGAACCGCATAATCTTCATTTACCGTAAATTTATAATACGATTCATTCACGTCTGGACCCAAAACGGCTAATCCCATACGCTTACATTCTTCCATAAAGAACGAAACTTGTTTGATATCGTTCATGTTATTGGAAAGTACCGCAGCCATATATTCCGCTGGATAATGTGCTTTTAAATATGCGGTTTGGTAGGCAATCCAAGCATAACAAGTAGAGTGCGATTTATTGAAGGCATAACTCGCAAACGCTTCCCAATCGGTCCAAATTTTATCTAATTTTTGTTCGTCGTGACCATTTGCTTTTGCTTGATCGATGAACTTAGATTTCATTTTATCCAAGACATCTTTCTGCTTTTTACCCATCGCTTTACGAAGTACGTCGGCATCACCTTTAGAGAAATTTGCCAATTTCTGTGACAGAAGCATCACCTGTTCTTGGTAAACGGTAATTCCGTAAGTTTCTCCTAAATATTCTTCGCAAGCATCTAAATCGTAGGTAATCGGTTCTTCTCCATTTTTTCTTCGAATGAAAGACGGAATATACTCCAATGGTCCAGGTCGATATAACGCATTCATGGCAATTAAATCGGCAAAAACTGTTGGTTTTAAGTCCTTCATGTATTTTTGCATTCCGGGTGATTCGTATTGGAAAATACCAACCGTTTCACCTCTTTGGAACAACTCATATGTTTTAACGTCATCAATTGGAAATTCGTCAGGATTCAAATCGATTCCTAAACGATATTTTACCAATTTTACCGTGTCTTTAATTAAGGTTAGGGTTTTTAATCCCAAGAAGTCCATCTTCAACAAACCAGCACTTTCAGCGACGGAATTGTCAAATTGGGTTACATATAAATCGGAATCTTTGGCAGTGGTTACGGGAACGAAATTCGTAATATCATCGGGCGTAATAATCACTCCACAAGCGTGAATTCCGGTATTTCGCATTGAACCTTCTAAGACTTTTGCTTGTTGAATGGTTTCTCCGGCTAAGTCTTCGGAATTGGCAATTTCGATTAATTCTTTTACTCGGTCAAATTCTTCTGAACGTAAGGCTTTTTTGACTTCGGATTCATCTTCGGCTAAAAATCTTGCTAAATTCCATTTTGATGGCATCATACCTGGAATCAATTTGGCAATTCTATCGGCTTCAAAAAGTGGTAAATCCAATACACGAGCGGTATCTCGAATTGCCGATTTCGTAGCCATTTTACCATAGGTAATAATCTGCGCTACTTGGTTTGCTCCATATTTATTGATTACATAATCCATCACACGACCACGACCTTCATCATCGAAGTCGATATCGATATCGGGCATGGAAACACGGTCGGGATTCAGGAAACGCTCAAAAAGCAAGTCGTATTTAATCGGGTCGATATTCGTAATTCCTAAACAATAGGCTACAGCCGAACCCGCAGCCGAACCACGACCTGGCCCAACGGAAACATCCATTTTTCTAGCTTCAGCGATGAAATCTTGTACAATTAAGAAATAACCCGGATAACCTGAATTAGAAATCGTTAATAATTCAAAATCTAAACGTTCTTGGATATCTGGTGTGATTTCGCCATAGCGTTTTTTTGCACCTTCCATCGTAAGATGTTTCAAATACGCATTTTCACCACGAACTCCGCCATCTAATTTGTCTTCCTCTACTTCAAATTCGTCAGGAATTTTAAATTTTGGAAGCAATACATCGCGATATAAAGAATACGGTTCGGTTTTATCGATGATTTCTTGAATATTGATAATCGCTTCAGGTAAATCCGCAAAAAGTTGCTTCATTTCGTCACCCGATTTAAAATAATATTCTTGATTTGGTAATCCGTAGCGATAACCACGTCCACGTCCAATAGGAGTCGCTTGTTTTTCACCATCTTTTACACACAATAAAATGTCGTGTGCATTGGCATCTTCTTTATTAACGTAATAGGTATTGTTAGTCGCGATTAACTTCACATTATGTTTTTTCGCGAAAGCGATTAAAGTTTGATTAACGCGATTCTCGTCTTCTTGTTTGTGACGCATTAATTCCAAATAGAAATCAGAACCGAATTGTTCCTTCCACCAAATTAAAGCTTCTTCCGCTTGACTTTCCCCGACATTCAAAATTTTACTAGGAATTTCACCATATAAATTTCCAGACAGCACGATGATGTCTTCTTTGTATTGCTCCACGATTTTTCTATCAATACGCGGAACGTAATAGAAACCATCAGTGTAAGCAATGGATGACATTTTGGCTAAATTGTGATAGCCTTTTTTATTTTTTGCCAACAAAACCACTTGATAACCGTTGTCTTTTTTGGTCTTATCTTTATGATCGTCACAGATATTGAATTCGCAACCAACAATCGGCTTGATTACGGTTTCCGTTGGTTCTTCACCGTTTTCAATTAACTCTTTGTTTTTGGTTTCAGCTGCTTTGTTATGATTTAAAATGGCGCTTACAAAATGAAAAGCACCCATCATATTTCCCGTATCGGTCATGGCAACTGCAGGCATTTTGAACTTTGCTGAAGCTTTTACCAAATCATTAATTGCAATAGTGGATTGTAATACCGAAAACTGAGTGTGATTGTGCAAATGAGCAAAAGCAGCGTCTTTTAAATCCGCTTTTGTTGCATCTGAAATAGTGGCTTGCTCTTCTTCGCTTTGGATTTTTTGCAATCGCGCTCTGATTTCGTCCGAAGCTTTTTTGAGATTGATATGTTTTAATCCAATAAGCTGAATTTCGCCTGGATTATTTTCACGAAAACGTCTAAAATATTCTGGCGTTACGTCTAATTCTTCTTTGGTAAACACTTCTCTTTTGATTAATTCCAAAAAACAACGAGTAGTTGCTTCCACGTCGGCAGTAGCGTTGTGTGCTTCTGCGAAGGGTTGATTAAAAAGATATTGATGTAATTCGGTAAGTGTTGGCAATTTGAATTTACCTCCACGACCTCCCGGTAATTTTAATAAATCGGCAGTAGTTTCAGTACACGTATCTAAAACGGGCATTTTAGTTAAATCGGTTCCAATGCCAAATCGATGAAATTCGCAACCCATGATATTCACGTCAAACCCTACATTTTGCCCAACAATGAATTTTGCTTTTGAAAGTGCGATATTGAATTTCTCTAAAACTTCTGATAGTAGAATTCCTTGCTCCATTGCTAACTCGGTAGAAATACCATGAATTCTTTCGGCATCATAAGGAATATTGAAACCTTCGGGCTTAACCAAATAATCTTGGTGCTCGATTAAATTTCCCATTTCGTCATGCAATTGCCATGCAATTTGTATACAACGAGGCCAGTTATCGGTATCCGTTATTGGTGCCGACCAACTGCGAGGTAAACCTGTGGTTTCTGTATCGAAAATTAAGTACATCTATCTGATAATTAAGCTAAAGAAAAAAAACAAAAGCAAATTTTGAATAAAAACAAAAATACATTTTAAGTTATTGAATGCCAATTTAAGTTATCAACAAAACAAAAAACCACCTGAATCACTCCAGATGGTTTTGATATTTTTGGGTTGAATTTTTAGAATGTAGAGATTGGAATCTTATAAAAAACTCCTTCAGAGAACGTAATTACTTCTCCTTCTTCATTAACCGCATTGAATTTATAACTTCCGGTGAACAATCCGTTTTCAACTTCTTCAATTTCAATTTCTCCATTACTTTGTTGAATGTTGATTACTCTAAACGTAGCATTATTATTTCCTCCAACAATCGTAATTAAATCTCCTGGTCTATAACCAACACCTCTAGCTACAACTGTAATCGCTGTAACCGTCCCATTTGTAGTTTGAGTAGCTACTCTTAATCCAGAACCAGAACCACCTGTGGTTTGAGCTCCAGCTGAATTAGTTTGATAAGCTGTTCCTCTATTAATCATTCCAGAAACCTTAAATGCTGGTCCAGAATATAAACCTGTATCATAATAATCTTCAAAACCATCCACATCATTAGAATAGGAAGCAAAATTATCTTGATTTGTAGTTCCTAATACATAAACTCCAGGATCAGTACTAGAAGTTTCTAAAGTTACCGTTTCATACTGGTTAAATGCCGTAATTATCATTCTGCCATCCGCATCAACAGATACCCTTGCATCATTTGCTCTCCAAAAAACATCATTTTGTTTCGCTTGGAAAGCAGGCGTGTTGGTTTGAATATCTTGCTGACATGAAGCAAAAACTACAACAAGCGCTATAAAAGAAACTATTTTTCTCATTTTAATTTGTATTCGTTTAAATATGTAGGTAACAAAAATAACTTTTTTATTGAAATAAATACATTTTACACAAAAAAATATTTTATACTAACTTATACATTTGTATTGCAAAGTTTTATATATTTGCACCCTTAAATAACCGAGGTCGAGAACCTCAAATTAATCACAAGATTATGTCAGTAAAAATTAGATTACAAAGACACGGAAAAAAAGGGAAACCTTTTTATTGGGTTGTTGCAGCAGATGCAAGATCAAAAAGAGATGGTAAATTCTTAGAGAAAATCGGAACTTACAATCCAAACACTAACCCTGCAACTATCGATTTAAACATCGAGAAAGCTGCACAATGGTTACACAACGGTGCTCAGCCAACTGACACTGCAAGAGCAATTTTATCTTACACAGGTGCTTTATTAAAACACCACTTAGATGGAGGAGTTCGTAAAGGTGCTTTAACTCAAGAACAAGCTGATGCAAAATTAGCTGCTTGGTTAGAAGAAAAAGCTGGTAAAGTTGAAGCTAAGAAATCAGGTTTATCAAAAGCTGAAGCTGATGCAAAAGCTAAAGCTTTAAAAGCAGAACAAGAAGCAAACGCAAAACGTATTGCTGCTCAAGCTGAGGCTGCAAAAGCTGCTGAAGCTACAGAAGAAGTTGCTGAAGAAGTGGTTGAGGCTGCTGCTGAAGAAGCTCCTGCTGTTGAAGAAAACAACGAAGAAACTCAAGCATAATTTTATAGCGATTCCATGCGTAAAGAAGATTGTTTCTATTTAGGTAAAATCGCGAAAAAATTTAGTTTCAAAGGGGAAGTATTGGCGTATTTAGACACCGACGAACCCGAATTGTATCAAAATTTGGAATCAGTTTTTGTTGAAATCAACAAAAGTCTGGTTCCATTTTTTATTGAAAGTAGTTCGCTTCATAAAGATAAATTCTTAAGAATCCGATTTGAAGACATCCAAACGGAAGAAGAAGCTGACGAAATCATGGGAAGCGAATTATACCTTCCACTTTCAATGTTACCAAAATTAGAAGGAACTCAATTCTACTATCACGAAGTAATTGGATTTGATGTAATTGATACCCGTTTAGGAAATATTGGAAAAATTGCCGCTATTAATGACAGTGGTGCTCAACCCCTTTTTGAAATCGATAAAAACGGAACTGAAATTTTAATTCCGCTTATTGATGATTTCATCATTGCACTTGACAGAGCAAACAAAACCATTACTTTAGAGACTCCTGAAGGCTTGGTTGATTTATATCTTGGATAATTCCAATGACTTTTACATTCAAACAATTTCACGTTAATCAAGATCGTTGTGCTATGAAAATTGGCACAGATGGTGTTTTGCTTGGCGCTTGGACTCCGTTAATCAATAATCCGTACAATGTTTTGGATATTGGTGCTGGAACTGGAATTTTGTCTTTAATGCTAGCCCAAAGAAGTAACGCAGAACAAATTGACGCGATTGAAATTGACGAAGATGCTTACGAACAATGTGTTGAAAATTTTGAAGCTTCGCCTTGGAGTGATAAATTATTTTGTTTTCATGCGGGTTTAGATGAATTTGTGGACGAACCCGAAGATGAATACGATTTAATTATTTCCAATCCACCTTTTTATACCGATGATTATAAATCAGATAATGTTTCGAGGGATTTAGCACGCTTTGAAGATGCTTTGCCTTTTGAAGAATTAATTGAAGCTGCTGCCTTATTGCTTTCAGATAACGGGATTTTTTCTGTGATTATTCCTTATAAAGAAGAAGAGCGATTTGTTGCTATGTGTAAAGAATTGGATTTGTTTCCTTTAAAAATGACTCGTGTAAAAGGCACACCAACATCGGAAATTAAAAGAAGTTTACTGGCTTTTTGCCGAATAGAACAAACGCCATTGATTGATGAGTTAGTTATTGAAATTTCTAGACATAATTATACTCGAGAATACATCGAATTGACGAAGGATTTCTATTTGAAGATGTGATTATGTTTTAGAATGTTTATAAGAATCTAAACTTTTTTGGAGTATAGTAATAATTTGATTTTTAAGCGTCTCAGGCTCCAAAACAACAACTTCTGAACCCATAGATAAAAGTTCCATTACAAAATCATAAGTTGGGCTAATATACAATTCGATTACACACTCTTTAGCATTTTCAAAAATTATTTTTTGAGAATGATGCAAAGGTAATGTTTTGATGTAATTCGCTTGTTCGTGAGACAACCATAGTTTAATTTTTTCAGGCTTGATTTCATTCGTAATTATCCCAAAAGAATATTTGAATTTCTCTTCTGCATCAAAATTATTAGGATGTTTATACCTTTTTCGAGTTATTTTCAAGTTTGTGATTCGCTCAAGACCAAAAGTCTTAAAAACGCTATCTTCTGGATCTTGTGCCACGAGATACCAACGATTTTTCGCTTCTTTTAGAGCCAATGGATATACTGTGCGAATTTTTATTTCGTTAATTTCCTTCCAAAATTTTTCATGTGTAAATTCAATTATAAATTGATTTTTAATTGCGTGCAACAAACCATGCATGTTATCTGTTCCTGATAATCTTCTTTTTTCAATAATTATTTGATTAGAAATAGAATCCGACAAATTTAATGCGTTGAAAATTTGAAAAGATTCTATCAATCGTTCCGTTTTGCCTTCATCGGCATCCTCTACAATTTGATATATATTATGAGAACGAGAATATTCAATATCAATGTTATAAATTTCACTTATCTCTTTTACATCTCGTTCAAAAGTACGCTTAGAGATTTCATAATTCTCCTCATTATCTAATGAATGTTTTTTCAAATAAACCTGTAAATCTTTAAAAGAACAAGGATTAGAGCGCAATTTATTAATAATAAGGTGATGGCGTTTGATAAATTGTTTTTTGGACATTGAATACGATTATTAATGTTTTCCTACAATTGGATTGTACTTTTTTCTTAATTCTTGTTCTATTTTGTGCATTACTAAATCATAATATTCCGTTTTAACTTCTACAAAACTTAACCTAAGGTTTAATCCATATAGATGTATTCTTTCCTCTAACTTCAAAGCAGATGTGGTGCTATTAGCAGGTTTCTTAAAATGTTCCAATACTCTTTTTTTAATATTTTCAGATTTACCAATATAAAATGGAATCCATTCTAAGAAATTAATATCTTCTTGATTTATTATCCTTCCTTTTACTGTTCTTGGTGTTTTAGCAATTTCATCTTTATCCCATTTCATTTTAAAATCATCAAAACTAACAAATTGTTTATCTTTTTTAATTTCAAAAAAATAGATTCCTTGAACCTTATTCACTTCACTAAGCATTTCGTACAAATTCGTGTCTTTTTTTAACTCAAATTCTAAAATTTCTTTAAATTTTAAGGTCGAAGTATATTCTATAATATCTTTTGAAAGATTTTTAAGTGCGTCTTCAATTTTTGTTTCCATTTAAAATTTTGTTTAATCAATTATTGATATTAAATATTCATAAGTAGCTTCCCAGTCTGGAAACTTTTCAGAACCAAAATGAATATGAATTCCAGAAAAATTTTCCACTCCATTACAAATTCTGTCATCAATAAGAAATTCACCTATATTTAAATCTTTTCTATGAGTAAGAATAAGCCTTTTAGATGCCACTTCTCCAAAATGCTTCTCAATCCAAATTCTTTTCCCAGTAAATGAATGAGGTGCATTCCACATCGGGGTTGATAAAAAGTAAACGTCAAATTGCTCAAAAAGCTTAGAAACTACATCTACTGCTCCGTTTACCAAAGGCAAGTTATGAAAAAAATCGTCATTTGCTTCACAAATTTCATCTACTTTATTATTTCTAATTGTTGCTTGAATGTGATCGCTTACATGATTTCTATTATTTATTTCCGAATCATAATTTTCTAATGCTTTATCAAAATCAGCAACAACTCCATCCATATCTATATATAAAATTTTCTTTTTCATTGTAATGTTCAATTATTTTAAATTACTTATTTCAGATATTTTACTAATTCCCAAATCCAATTGCTTTTCTTAATTTAGGCTTATAATTTGTTTCAACTTCAAAATTAAATATTTCTGCTAAAGACAGGGAGTTATCTACTTCTATATCATGTCCCAATTTTTTCAACAAATCATTGGTTTTGTTTACTGTTAATGGTTTAAAGTCATAAATAGCTGTTAGTCGACCTTTACGAAGCAATGCTTTATCAATATTCTTTAAATCTGTATTAAATGTAGCTATTACTTGAATCCCTAAACTTTCACCCAACAACCCATCTGTCATATTTAATAAAAACGAAAGTCTAGAGTTATGTTGATTTTCTCTTGATATAATTAAATCTTCCGCATCTTCTATAACTAAAACACAATTTGGATTATCTAATAAGAATTCTGTAAATGCTAAATCATCAAGATTACCTGCTATTTTTGGAGATAAAAAAATCACCTGTTTATTTTGTTGATGAATTAAATACTTCACATAAGTACTTTTTCCTGTTCCTGGCAAGCCATGAAACAAATATAATCCTTTGGTGTTTAATTTTTTTAAATTCTTAACAACCAACTGATGTGTCTTTTTAAAATCATCATTGTAATGTAAATCAATATTTATTTTTGGCTTTTTTATATCAATTTTTTTTGTTAACAAACCTTTGTTATTACTTATAATAAAACTTATTTGAGCTGTTCTTTTTAGCTTAAGTTGAAACTTCAATAATTTATCTTGCAACTCTTGGGCTTCGTTTTCTAAACTTGGCTCAAAAACAATATAAACTGACTGCTGATAAAGGTTTAATATAATTTGATTTTTTAATAAAAAAAAGTGGTCTGAATAAAAGTTCTTCTTTTTTTGAGGATGATATGTTTGATTATAATGTGTTTTAATAATATCTTCAAACATCTCTTTAGCAATCCACTGCCTCATAGCAGTAATATCAATGTTATCTATCACTTTTATATTAGGAATTTCATTAAAATAACCAAAATACATTCTCAAAAGATTTATATAGTTTCCTCCACCATTAAAAACATCAAATGAACTTACATTTAATTTTAACTGATTTATTTGTTTTGCGCTATCTAAATTTTCCATAAATACTTTATTTATTAATAATTTAAAGCAAACTTATTTGTCTATAACGACAAAATATGACGTTGAAATATCTTTTTTTAAAAATTTATAGCTTTTCATATGTAATTAGTGAAAAATCTATATAAAAAGAAACCCTAGCCCAGATAGTAGCGGCATCCTTTTTGTTTTTCAAGCATTTCTTTTACAATGAAATAACGATTTGTTTTTAAAATTCGATAAAACAAAAAGATATAGCGGATAGCTGGAAAAAGCTTCTTATAAAATTATAACACTTGTTCGTTGATTTGTTAAAAATCTTTACTTACTTTTGTGACTTTCAAATCAAAAACTATGAGACCAGACTTATTTCAATCTCCAGATTATTATTTATTAGACGAATTATTATCTGACGAACATAAAATGGTGCGTGATGCTGCACGTGCTTGGGTAAAAAAAGAAGTATCTCCAATTATTGAAGAATACGCGCAAAGAGCAGAATTTCCAAAACAAATTGTAAAAGGTTTAGGAGAAATTGGAGGATTTGGTCCATACATTCCAGTGGAATATGGTGGTGCTGGATTAGATCAAATTTCTTACGGCTTAATCATGCAAGAAATTGAAAGAGGAGATTCGGGTGTACGTTCGACTTCTTCAGTTCAATCTTCTTTGGTAATGTATCCAATTTGGAAATACGGAAACGAAGAACAAAGAATGAAATATTTACCAAAATTAGCCACTGGAGAATTCATTGGTTGTTTTGGTTTAACTGAGCCAGATTTTGGTTCAAATCCAGGTGGAATGGTAACTAATTTTAAAGATATGGGCGATCATTATCTTTTAAATGGTGCTAAAATGTGGATTTCGAATGCGCCTTTCGCTGACATTGCAGTAGTTTGGGCTAAAAACGAAGAAGGAAGAATTCACGGATTAATCGTGGAAAGAGGAATGGAAGGTTTTTCAACTCCAGAAACTCACAATAAATGGTCATTAAGAGCTTCTGCTACTGGAGAGCTTATTTTTGACAACGTAAAAGTTCCAAAAGAAAACTTATTACCAAACAAATCTGGATTAGGAGCACCACTAGGATGTTTAGATTCAGCTCGTTATGGAATTGCATGGGGAGCGATTGGAGCCGCAATGGATTGTTATGATACGGCTTTACGTTATTCAAAAGAACGTATTCAGTTTGACAAACCAATTGGAGCTACACAATTACAACAAAAGAAATTAGCTGAAATGATTACTGAAATCACAAAAGCACAATTATTAACTTGGAGATTGGGTGTTTTAAGAAACGAAGGAAAAGCTACTTCAGCTCAAATATCGATGGCAAAAAGAAACAATGTTGACATGGCGTTAACAATTGCTCGTGATGCGCGTCAAATGTTAGGTGGAATGGGAATTACAGGTGAATATTCTATCATGAGACACATGATGAACTTAGAATCTGTAGTTACTTACGAAGGTACACATGACATTCACTTGTTAATTACAGGTATGGATGTTACAGGTTTCCCAGCATTCAAATAATTAAACAATAGATAAAATTGATACAAAATGCTTCTCTTTTTAGGGAAGCATTTTTACTTTTGTAATGTACGGATTCAAAACCATAAGAAGTCAGAAATTCGTATATGACAATAAAAATTGCCCTATGAATATTCAAACCATAAACAAATCGATTCAAAATCAGAAAGAACAATTATTAAATCATTCGTTATACAATAAAGTAAAAACGATAGACGATTTGCATTGTTTCTTAGAAAACCACATTTATGCGGTGTGGGATTTTATGTCGTTATTAAAAGCATTGCAAAACAAATTGACTTGCACTACTACTCCTTGGTTACCAATTGGAAATCCAGAAATTCGTTATTTAATTAATGAAATTGTTGTAGCCGAAGAAACCGATTTAACATTGGATGGAACACGTCAAAGTCATTTTGAAATGTATTTAGATGCGATGACGCAATGTGGTGCTTCAACAACTCAAATCAATTCTTTTTTGAAGAATGTGGAAGAAACAAAAAACATTTTTGTATCCATAAAACAAGGCGATTTACATCCGAATGTGAAAGCGTTTTTAGATTTTACTTTCCGTGTGATTGAACAAGGAAAACCGCATGAGATTGCAGCTGCTTTTACTTTTGGAAGAGAAGATTTGATTCCGAATATGTTTACCGAAATCTTGAAAAACTTTCAGCAAAATTTCCCTGAAACCGATTTATCAAAACTAATTTACTATTTCGAAAGACATATTGAATTAGATGCCGACGAACACGGACCAATGGCAATGCAAATGATTACTGAACTTTGTGGTGATTCAGAACAAAAATGGAAAGAAGTACAAGAAGTTTCGGTTTTAGCTTTAGAAAAGAGAATCGGACTTTGGAATGCAATTGAAGAGCAAGTAGAACACAAACATGAATTAGTATAAAATGAAAAGCGAGAATTTCTTCTCGCTTTTTTATTGTTCTGGTGCTATTTCAATTTCTAAACCTTCTAAATCTTCTGTAATTGGAATTTGGCAACCTAATCTCGAATTATCCTTTACGTGATAGGCTTCCCAAAGCATAGCTTCTTCATCTGGATTACGTTCTAAAGAAACCACATCATTTAAAACATAACACTGACAAGAAGCACACATCGCCATTCCACCACAAACACCTACGGTTCCTTCTTCGGCTAATTCATACGAACGAATTAACTCCATGATGTTCATGTTCATGTCGGTTGGGGCTAACACTTCGTGTTTAACTCCGTTTCTGTCGGTTATAAAAATTTTTACGTCTTGTGGCATTATTTGTTTTTTTTCTTTAATTGTTCAATATCAAGTAAATCTTTCAATCTTCCTGTTGCCATTTTATTTTTCATCAAATTTTCAAAATCGATATAAGGTACTTTAAAGTTTTCTAGATTTAGAAATAAACGATTTTTGAAAGCTTCATTAAAATTTAAACCGGTCACTTTAGTTAATATTTCAATTTTTCTTGGTTCTACTCCAATGCTCCAAACATCAAATTTATCACTTTCAAAATCTTCAATTGAAAAAATAGGCGCTCCAAAATCTTTATAAACCAATTGTAATTTGTTGTAATTTTCAACTGTTTGATTAATCCACAAATCCATATCACCCGTACTTCTGCCATAGCCATGCAAGATTACAGCATATCCTCCAACCAATAAATAATCGACATCATGTTTATCTAAAAGTTGTAAAAATTCTAAAAAATCAATATTGAATAAGTTCGGCATGTTTTCTTGAAGAAAAAACGGTTCTATCTACTTTCTTATCAGGAGTTGTATCAAAAATAGAATTTATAATATCACAAGCATAATTTAAACGTTCAAGAGGTGTTTTGTCTTCATAAAAAGTCACATGATCATCTGCTTCTTCAAAAGATGATTTACTCACAACGCTCCTGTCCATTCTTATACTTTCCACATTACAAATATAAAAATTTAATCAATCGATTTTACAACTGCTTTTTCAGCTTCTTTTCTAGTTCCATCAAAACCATCTACTCCTGAAACGGTGGTGTATTTCAATACGTAACGTTTTCCTGGATTGATTCTGTTGTAAACACTTTGGCACATTAAAGTAGCTTCGTGGAATCCACATAAAATTAGTTTTAATTTTCCTGGATAAGTATTTACGTCACCAATGGCATAAATTCCGTCGATGTTGGTTTGATAATCTAATGCGTTATTTACTTTGATAGCGTTCTTCTCGATTTCCAATCCCCAGTTGGCAATTGGTCCTAACTTTGGTGTTAACCCAAAAAGTGGAATAAAATAATCACATTCGACTTTCATTCTAGCACCGTTAACTTCAATATCAACAGCGGTAATTCTTTCACTACCGTTAAATCCAACAACTTCAGCCGGAGTAACTAATTTAATTTTACCCGCATTCTTTAATTCTTGTACTTTTTCAACCGAATCTAAAGCACCACGAAATTCGTTTCTTCTGTGAACTAAAGTCACGGAATTTGCTACACTCGATAAGAAAATACTCCAATCTAAAGCAGAGTCACCTCCACCGGCGATTACGATGTTCTTTCCACGATATTTTTCTGGATCTTTTACAAAGTAATCTACTCCACGGTCTTCTTTTTCGTAAAATTCGATATCTTTTAAAATTGGTTTTCTTGGCTCAAATGTCCCTAAACCACCAGCAATAGCTACTGCTTTTGCATGATGTTGCGTTCCTTCATTAGTGGTTACTATAAAAGTTCCGTCTTCTAATTTTTGAATGGTTTCAGCGGTTTCACCTAACGTAAATCCAGGTTGAAATTGCTTGATTTGTTCCATTAAATTCGTAACCAAATCACCCGCTAATACTGAAGGATAACCTGGAATATCGAAGATTGGTTTTTTTGGATATAATTCTGCTAATTGCCCGCCAGGTTGTGGCAAAGCATCAATGATATGACATTTAAGTTGTAAAAGTCCGGCTTCAAATACGGCAAAAAGTCCCGTAGGACCAGCACCGATTATAAGAATATCTGTTTGAATCATTTTTTTAATTTTGAAAGTAGCAAAGTAACAAACTAGTACAATGTAGAAATATGATTTATGTCATACTATTGCTTTACTAAGCAATATTTTCTACTGTTTCAATTTGAGGAACATATTTTTTAATTGTCGTTTCTACACCAGCTTTCATGGTACTGATACTTAAACTACAATTCGTACAAGCACCTTCCAAACGAACTTTAACATGTTTGTCTTCAATAATTTCTACTAATGAGATGTTGCCACCATCCGAATTCAAAAAAGGACGAATTTCGTCTAGTGCTTTTTCAACATTCTCTTTTATTTCTAGTGTAGTCATATTTTTTAGTTTTCAGTCGCAGTTTTCAGTCGCAGTAAACAGCTTAAACTGTAAACTGAGACTGTAAACTGAATACTATTTTTTTACAGCAGAACAACCTGCCATTGTTGTTATTTTGATAGCTTCTGTTGGTGGTAATGTTTCGTTACGATTTACCGTTTCTTGCACTACATTTCTTGTAATATTTTCGAAAACACCTTCTAAAACCGAAGCTGTTTGCAATGCTGCTGGGCGACCGTAATCTCCTGCTTCACGAATGCTTTGTACTAATGGCACTTCACCTAACAAAGGCACTTGTAAATCTTCTGCTAAGTTTTTAGCCCCTTCTTTACCAAAGATATAATATTTATTTTCAGGAAGTTCTTCTGGAGTGAAATACGCCATATTTTCGATAATTCCTAAAACAGGAACATTAATCGATTCTGACATAAACATCGAAACTCCTTTTTTAGCATCGGCTAAAGCAACTGCTTGAGGTGTACTTACAACAACTGCACCTGTGATTGGCAACGACTGCATAATTGATAAATGAATATCGCCAGTTCCTGGAGGTAAATCGATTAACATGAAATCTAATTCGCCCCAATTGGCATCAAAAATCATTTGGTTTAGAGCTTTGGCAGCCATTGGACCTCTCCAAATAACCGCTTGGTCTGGTTTAGTAAAAAATCCAATAGACAGAATTTCTACTCCATAACTTGAAATAGGTTGCATTTTTGATTTTCCATCCACCTCAACTGAAATAGGTTTTGAATTTTCAACATCAAACATTATGGGCATTGAAGGTCCGTAAATATCGGCATCTAAAACTCCAACTTTGAATCCCATTTTTGCCAATGAAACGGCCAAGTTGGCTGTAATTGTAGATTTTCCTACACCACCTTTTCCAGAAGCAACTGCTATAATATTTGAAATTCCAGGAATTTGCTTTCCACGAATTAAATTTGGGTTTTCTGGTTTTTCTGGTGCTTCTACTTTGATGTTTACTTTTACTTTGGCTTTTTCGTATACTTTTTCATGAATTACTTTTATAATATCTACTTCTGCACGTTTTTTAATGTGTAATGCTGGAGTTGACAAAAGTACATCAACAACAACTTCATCGCCAAAAGTAATTACATTTTGAACTGCTCCACTTTCCACCATGTTTTTACCTTCACCTGCTACAGAAATAGTTTCTAAAGCTGTAAGTATCTCTTTTCTATCTAGTTTCATTTTTATTCAGACTGATTTTAGATTGCAAAGATAGGAAGAAGTTTAGACGTTTAAAAGTTTAGATGTTTAAAGTTTTCTTATAATTGAATTGTTAAAATTTATTGTGTACAGAATATTAATTTTAATCACAAAAAAATCAAATATTTTTCCGAAAACTAAAAATTTGGTTCCCAAAAATGTTTGTCAAAATCGATAATTTGATTATCTATCACTTTTATTCCTTCGTTTTCTAAAAGTTGTTGCATTAAATTAGTCCCATCAAAATGATGTTTTCCAGAAAGCATTCCAATTCTATTTACAACGCGATGCGCTGGGACATCTTCTAAATTGTGAGAAGCATTCATAGCCCAACCCACCATTCGTGCTGAACGTGCTGCACCAAGTGCTTTTGCAATGGCGCCATAAGAAGTTACCTTCCCTTCGGGAATTTGGCAAACGATTTCGTAAACACGTTCAAAAAAGTTGTCGTTATTTGATTTTAATTTCGTCAAAAAATTAAAAAAACATTTTATATAGAGATGAAACAGCTACAATTCCGGTTAATGCGGCAATTAAGAAATTGATATTTTGAACTATAAAAGTAAGTTTGTGCTCAATTTTCTTGAAAAACTTTGCATATAGATAAAACACAAAATAAGTTCCAATAGCAGCTGCTAATGAAAATAAAAGAATGGAAACAATATCATACTGAAACAATTCCTTAGAAGCCATCATTAAAGTAGTTAAAGCATACCAAGGAATCGCAAACATATTAAAAGAAGACAATGCCATTCCGTAAAAGAAACGATTTCTTTTCTTGTCAATTTTCACTTCAATTTCTTTTTTCTTTTTGGCATTAAATCCCATTATGGCAAAAGCAATGGTTAACGCAATGAAAATAAAAGTTCCAATTTTTTTCAATCCTTCACTAAAAACAGGATTAGCATCTAAGAATTTTGCGAAATAAGTTCCTAAAAAACTTTGGATAAAAACCACTACGACCGCTCCTAAAGCAAAATTTAAAGCTTGTTTTTGACTTTCTTTGATACTAATTTTAGCAATCGTCATATTCAACATACCCGGAATAATGATACCGCCTATGGAAATTATCAAACCTAAAAAAATGGCTAAAACAAACGTCATAAATTGATTTTTATCAAAAGTAAGGAAGAATATTGAAATGAAAGTAACAAAGATTACTTAATTCGGAACTTAATATAAGTAATAGGTTTGTTTACTTCCAAATACTGACTTTCGTAAAACGTTTGAATTCCAGTCACTTCTGCTGGTGCTCCTTCGTTTTTATAAATATTGTGGTTCGCATAAATTACTTCATGACCTAAACCATGCAACAAGCCTAAAGTATAACCGTGCATGAATTCTGAATCAGTTTTTAAATGCATCAATCCACTTGGTTTTAGGATTTTTTTGTAGCGGTCTAAAAACTCAGCATTGGTCATTCTGTGCTTCGTTCTCTTGTATTTGATTTGTGGATCTGGGAAAGTAATCCAAATTTCAGAAACTTCGTTTTCGGCAAAAATATGATTGATTAATTCGATTTGCGTTCTCACAAAAGCTACGTTATTCATACCAGATTCCACCGCAGTTTTTGCACCACGCCAAAATCTTGCACCTTTGATATCAATTCCAATGAAGTTTTTTTCTGGGAATCTTTCGGCTAACCCAACAGAGTATTCTCCTTTTCCACAGCCTAATTCTAATACTATTGGATTATCATTTTTAAAGAATTCGCTACTCCATTTTCCTTTCAACGGAAATTGATCCCCTACCACTTCTTCTCTGGTTGGTTGAAATACATTGGTAAACGTTTCGTTTTCTTTAAATCGCTTTAATTTATTTTTACTTCCCACTTCTAATTTATTTTGGGCAAAATTAATCAAATAATTAGCAACACAAATAAACTTTTAATAATGTTTCAATAACCTTAACATTAGATAGGTTATCGTTTTTTGCATAAAACTTTTATTTTGAGGAAACGTAAAGTTGAAGTGGCTGTTATTTCCGATGTTCATCTTGGAACATATGGTTGTCATGCCAAGGAATTATTGGATTATTTATCTTCGATAAAACCTAAAATTTTAGTGCTGAATGGCGATATTATCGATATTTGGCAATTTAGAAAATCTTATTTCCCATCGAAACACTTAGAAGTAATTAAAAAGATTATTTCGATGAGTACCAAAGACACAAAAGTGTACTACATCACCGGAAATCACGATGAATTTCTTAGAAAATTTACCGATTTACACATGGGAAATATCAGTTTAATTGATAAACTCGTATTGGAATTAGATCATAAAAGAGCTTGGATTTTTCATGGTGATGTTTTTGATGCTTCGATTACTCAAGCCAAATGGTTAGCAAAATTAGGCGGTTGGGGTTATGATATGTTAATCCTAATCAACCGATTTATCAATTGGGTTTTAGCCCGATTTAACAAAGAACCGTATTCGCTTTCTAAGAAAATTAAAAACAATGTAAAATCTGCTGTTAAATTTATTACTAACTTTGAAAATGTTTGTGTGGAATTGGCAATAGAAAACGACTACGATTATGTAATTTGCGGGCATATTCACGAACCCAAAATTGAGTTCATGGAAAATGAAAAAGGAGAAGTTTTCTATTTGAATTCGGGTGATTGGGTAGAAAATTTAACCGCTTTAGAATACAACAACAAAAAGTGGAAATTATACCAACACGATAGAAATTTTAGTTCGGAGGAAAATGAGTATAATTTTGAAGATGAAAATAAATTAGCCGAACAATTTATTGCGGTTTTGAAAAAGTAATGAAGAAAAAAATACTCATAGCGCCATTAAACTGGGGTTTAGGACATGCCACAAGATGTATTCCTATTATAAAAGCATTGGAAGAAAATGGTTTTGAACCCATTATTGCTTCTGACGGAGTAGCTTTAGCTTTATTAAAAAAAGAATTTCCAAATCTTTTGAATATCGAATTACCTGCATATAACATCCAATATGCAGAAAAAGGAAAAAACTTTAAGTGGAAATTAGCGCTTCAAATGCCAAAAATGATGTTGGCAATCAAAAAAGAGAAATCAAAAATCAACAAGATTATCGAAAATTATGAAATTGATGGAATTATTAGTGATAATCGATTGGGCGTTTATTCTTCAAAAGTGCCTTCGGTTTTCATTACACATCAATTAAATGTACTTTCTGGAAAAACTTCTTGGCTGACTACCAAATTGCATTCACGTTACATTTCTAAATTTGATGCTTGTTGGGTTCCCGATGTGGCTGGTGCGGAAAATTTATCTGGTAAATTAGGGCATCCTGAAAAAATAGTTGAGAAAATCAATTACATTGGACCTTTAAGTCGTATTGAAAAAAAATCGTTACCAATTAAGTACGATATCATGGTTTTATTATCGGGACCAGAACCGCAACGCACTTTATTGGAAAAAAAACTTATCAAAGAATTAGAAAATAGTTCGAAAGAAATTCTTTTTGTAAAAGGTATTGTGGAATCGCAACAGCAAATAGAGAAAGTAAATTCGATTACGTATTACAATTTTATGAACTCAGAGGAGTTAAGTACCGCTTTTAACGAAAGTGAATTTGTGGTTTGCCGTTCGGGTTATACAACGGTTATGGATTTGGCAAAATTGGAGAAAAAAGCTTTTTTTATTCCGACGCCTGGGCAATACGAACAAGAATATTTGGCTAAAAAGTTTAAATCGGAAATTGTGGCTCCAAGTTGCAAGCAAGAGAAATTCAAAGCTTCCAAATTAGAAAAAATTCACTTTTACAAAGGATTTAAGGATTTTTCGGTTGACCCGAATTGGAAAGAATTATTTCGTCTTTTCCAAAGTAAATGAAAATTCTGAACCAACACCAATTTGACTTTCTACATAGATTTTTTCATCGTGTCCTTCGATAATATGTTTCACGATGGCTAATCCTAAACCAGAACCGCCTTCGCTTCTTGCGCCACTTTTGTCCACACGATAAAAACGTTCGAATAAACGTGGAATGTTTTGTTTTTCGATACCTTCACCGTTATCGGTAATTCTTACGATGACTTTATTTTTGGTTAAATCTTCTATTCCTACTTCAGTTGTTCCCCCTTTTTTACCGTATTTGATAGAATTTACTACCAAGTTCGTCACTACTTGTTGGATTTTCTCTTGATCGGCCATTACCCAAATAGGTTTAGCGTATTTCATATCAAAAGTCAAGGTAATGTTTTTGTTAGCTGCTTTCATTTCGAACAAATCAAACACGTTTTGAATTACCTCAACAATATTAAAACGAGTTACATCTAGATTGATTTCACCAACTTCTAATTTGGTAATCATATCCAAATCTTTCACGATGTAAATCAAGCGTTCTACCCCTTTTTCAGCACGTTCTAAATATTTTGTTCGGATATTTTTGTCTTCCATCGCACCATCAAGAAGCGTCAATAAATAACCTTGGATTGTAAAAAGAGGGGTTTTTAATTCGTGCGAAACGTTTCCTAAAAATTCTTTTCGGTATTCTTCTCTAATTTTTAAGGTTTCGATTTCCAATTTTTTATCTCGGGCAAACTTTTTTACTTCTTTCGTCAACGTTGCCATATCGGTTGTCACAGGTTGATTTACATAAGAAGTAGTTTCTAAAAGCGAAACGTCGTCATAAATTTTCTTTACTCTTTTGTAAATAAAATGCTCCACTCTAAATTGAATTAAGAAGAACGTCGCCGCATAAAAAACAAGCGAAAAAGCGAAAACAACTAGTAAATTTAATGACTGAACAAAATAATGATATAAAAAAATAGTCGCTAAAAAGAACAACGTTACGTATACCGATGACTTTAAAGCGAACTTATAAGATTTTTTAAATTTTAATTGCATTAAAATTCGATTTTATATCCCACTCCTTTTATGGTTTTAAAGAAGCTATCTCCAATTTTTTCTCTTAATTTTCTTATGTGAACATCGATAGTTCTTCCACCGACTACTACTTCGTTACCCCAAACTTTGTCTAAGATTTCTTCGCGAGTAAACACTTTTCCTGGTTTTGTAGCTAACAAATAGAACAATTCAAATTCTTTTCGAGGCAGGATGATTTCTTCGCCCTCTTTGATAATTTTGTATTCTTCTCTGTTGATTTCGATATTTCCTACTGTTAAAGTTGTGGTTGACGAAACGCCTTCAACACCTTTTAATCTTCTTAATAATGCTTGTACTTTACTTACTAAAACTTTTGGTTTAATAGGTTTTGCTATGTAATCATCAGCTCCAGCATCAAAACCAGCAACTTGTGAATAATCTTCGGAACGAGCGGTTAAAAAAGTAATGATTGTATCTTGAAGTTCTGGAATTTTTCTAATGTTTTCACAAGCTTCCATTCCGTCCATTTCGGGCATCATTACATCCATAATAATTAATTGAGGATGCTCTTTTTTTGCTTTTGCAACAGCTTCTTTTCCATTAGATGCTGTAACAATTTGATAGCCTTCTTGAGAAAGATTGTATCCTACAATTTCTAAGATATCTTGCTCATCATCAACCAATAAGATCTTAATGTCTTTTTTCTTCATTACAAAATTTGTTATGTTTTGGTTTGTAAAGGTAAAGATAAAATAAAATGTTCAAAGGAGTTTACAATTATTTAATCTATTAACAATTCGGTAACGCATTCACAACTAATTCATAACAGGCAAGTAACTTTACTGTAACACTTCAGCAGTTCCTTTGCACCAAAATTAACAACACAAAATGAAACTACGTTATTTATTATTATCATTATTCTTTTCAGTAGCAATGTTTGCTCAAAATGGAACTGTTACCGGAACTATTTTAGATAAAGAATTTAACAACGAACCTTTACCTTTTGCTAACATTATTATTAAAGGTACTAAACAAGGAACTTCTACAGATGAAAATGGTAAATATTCCATTTCCCTAAAACCTGGCAACTACACTATAGTAATTGGATATTTAGGATACGAAACTAAAGAAATTCCATTTACCTTAAAAGCTAACGAGAAAAAAGTAATTAATTACACTTTAGAAGCTAGTGGAGTTCAATTAGCTGATATTGAAATTATTCAGGTGGTTTCTAAAGAAAAAGAAAGTGCTTTATTGCAAGAACAACAAAAGGCAGTTGAAATTAAACAAAGTATTGGAGCTGAAGAAATTTCGAAAAAAGGAATTGGAGATGTAGCAGCAGCAGTTGCAAAAACATCGGGTATTTCTAAACAAGAAGGCTCAAGCGATATTTTTGTTAGAGGTTTAGGTGATCGATATAACTCTACTACAATGAATGGATTACCATTACCATCAAATAATCCTTCTACTAAAAACATGTCTTTAGATGTTTTCTCAACTGACATTGTAGAATACATTGGAATTGATAAAACATTCAATTATAAAAACTATGGAGACTTTGCAGGAGCAAACGTTGATATTGTTTCTAAAACATACAAAGGAAGCGGAATGATTGAAGTAGGAAGTGGTATGAATGCAAATTCAAATGCCATTTCACAGAACAAATTCTATTTGCAAGACGGACCAAATTTTCATGGTTTCAGTAATCAACCTATACCAAATAATCCATTAGCTAGTTATAATTTTACTACAAGTTGGGACAAACAAGCAGCAACACCTATAGGAAGTTCGTTTTATTTACGTGGCGGTGATTCTTATTCGGTGGGTTCTAACGGAAAATTAAGTTTCTTTTTAAACGCTTCTTTTGACAACAATTACAATTACAAAGAAGGTGTAAGAAGAGGTGGTGTTGAAGCAAGTCAGGGTGTTGCTTATAAAGATTTATTTAGAAAAGCATATGAATACCAAACAAGTTCAAATGCTATGGCTAATATTAATTATAAAATAAACAGTAATCACAACATCAAATTAAATACGATGTATATTAATTCTACATCTCAAAAACACGAAGAGTTTACAGGTGTAATTGATATTTTTGATGCAGCTCCTAATGGTGGAGGATATTTAACACGTTCTACATTTGAAAGAACTTCATTACTTATTAATCAGTTATTAGGTAATCATACTTTCAGTGATCGTATCAACCTTGATTGGGGACTTTCATACAACATGATGACAAACGTAATTCCTGATCGCATGCAAAACACATTCGTACCATCAGATAATGACAACCCAACAACATCTCCACTAATTGTTTCAAACTTAAACAAATCGGACAATCATAGATTTTTTCAAGAAATGACTGATGATGAATTAGCTGGAAATTTTACCTTGTCATACAAATTTGGAAAGACATCTGATGATAAATACAAAGGAAAGTTCATCGCAGGATATAGCGCCAGATATAAAGAAATTAATTTTGATGCAACTCAATTTAACTTCAAAATTAACTCGCAACAAATTATTGATGTAAATAACATTGATGGATATTTTAATCAAAATAGCTTCAATCTAGGGTATTTCGATATTCAAACATTTAGAGGTGGTTTAAGTGCTCCAAATGCATTAGATCCTCAAAATTTTAATGGTCAACAAATTATTTCTGCAGGTTTTGGAGCTATTGAATATCAGTTTACACCAAAATTATTTGTAATTGCTGGTTTCCGATCAGAATATATTATCCAAGATATTTTTTACAGCACTTCATTAAAGTCTGGAAAAAAATTATCTGATACCATGGAATATTTACCTTCATTAACTGCAAAATATGAAATAAGCGAAAAACAAAATATAAAATTTGCAGCTAGTAAAACTTATACTTTACCTCAGTTTAAAGAAAGAGCACCTTTCTTATTTGAAGAAGTAGGACAAAGTTTCTTTGGAAATGAAAACTTATACAACTCTACTGATTATAACTTTGATCTAAAATGGGAAATGTATCCTAAAAATGGTGAAGTTATATCATTTACAGGATTTGGTAAATATATTCAAAACCCAATCAATCAAGTTACAGTTGCTTCTGCTACAAATGATATTTCTTGGGTAAATACAGGAGAAAAAGCAATCGGTTTAGGGATTGAAGGGGAATGGAGAAAAAACATTATTTCAAGAGAAAATAGTACAACAGGTGAAAAAACTAATTTAGGATTTGGATTAAATGTTTCTTATTTATTTACTAATCAAGATTTAGATACTCAAAAAGTAATTGAAGAAAATCCAGGAATTAGTGTAGCATTTACAAATAAAGATTCAAGACTTACAGGAGCTTCTGATTTATTAGTAAACTCTGATATCAGTTTCAACAAAGATTTTAAAAATGATAAATCGCTAACGGCAACTTTAGCTGGAGGTTACTTTTCAGACAGAATTTATGCGCTTGGTGTTACCGGAAAAGGAGATTTAGTAGATAGTGAAGTTATTACTTTAGATTTTGTATTAAAATATAAAATAAACAAAAATATTGGGTTTGGATTTAGTGCAAAAAACTTAACTGACCCAACTATTGAAAGAACACAAGATATACAAAATGTTGTAGTTGACTCTTACAAGAAGGGTAGAAATTTTAGTATTTCGATGAAATATTCATTCTAAACATTGAATTAACAATTAATAAACAAAAGGTGGATTTTACTTAAAATTCACCTTTATTAATTTAATAAACTCATAACATTTAGATAAACGCCTAAAAACAATTCAATTATAGTTTTGTATCAACAAATTAAATAACACAAAAATGAAAAATTTACTATTATCAGCTTTAGCAATAGCTGTTTTAACTTTCACATCTTGTTCAAGAGAAGAAGAATCGGATAACAACAACAATACAGTAACTATTAATCCTGCAGATTTTAAAGGTGAATTATTAGCAGGTCAATCAGCTACTTTAGATCCTACTCAAGTTTATAATTTAACAGGTTCATTTATTGTAAGAGGCGGAGCAACTCTAACAATTCCAGCTGGAACAAGAATTGAAGCTACTGGTGGAACTGCATCGTACATTGCAATTGCACAAGACGGATTACTTTATGTAAATGGAACTTCTACAAATCCTGTTATTATGACAAGTGGAAACGCTGTTAAAGCAACTGGAGATTGGGGTGGTTTAGTAATTTGTGGTAGAGCAAACACTAACAAAGGTGGATCTACAGGTCAAACTGCAACTTCAGAAGTTGGAGATTTAACTTATGGTGGTACTGAAAACACTGACAGTTCAGGTGTTATTCGTTATTTAAGAGTTGAATATACTGGTGCTGCTTTTAATGCTACTAAAGAATTTAATGGAGTATCATTATTTGGAGTAGGAAGCGGAACAGTTTTCGAATATGTTCAAGCTTACAAAAGTGGTGATGACGGAATTGAATTTTTCGGCGGAAATGTAAACGCTAAGTATTTAATTGCTTTACACAGTGAAGATGACGCGGTAGATTTCGCTGATGGATATTCTGGAACACTTGAAAATGTTTTCATTAAAGATGTCGCTAAAGCTGGTGTTGAAGGTTCAAACAACGGAGATAATGGAGCTGCAACTCCAACAACAAACGCAACATTAAAAAACTTTACAATCTTAAAAGGAAGTTTAGCCGGTTCTGAGCACGGAATGTATTTAAAAGAAGGTACTGGTAAATGGAACTGTCAAAACATATATATTGATGGATTTACTAAAGGTTTAAAAATCAATTCATCAACAGCTGATGCTAATTCAAACTTAAACGTTGATAATGGTTTTGTTACTTTCAATCCTATCTATTTTGGAGCAACTATAACAACGAATTCTGAATACGCTGGTACAAATACAACTTATTTAACTGTAGGAACAAACACTGGAGCTGGAAATAGTGGTGCAACACCAACTTGGGCAACTGGCTGGACAACTGGTTTTTAATTAAAAACAAAATTGTATTACATAATCCCTCTTCGCGAGGGATTTTTTATTTGGCATTGTATTTGCAATTAAAAAAATTATTATCTTTACACTCAATAATAGTTGTACATGAAAAAAAATTACTTTTATATTTTTCTTCTTATGTTTTTGTTTTCTTTTAGCCTTCAGGCACAAGAGAACAAATCTGCTATTGCAACTAAAACTCAAGAACCCACAATTGAGGGCTTAGCTATTTATCCAAACCCCGTAAACTCTGATAAAATTTACATTACTACTAAATCGTCTTTAGACAAGAAAGTAGAAATTTTTAATGTACTTGGAAAAAAAGTATTAGAGACGGTTATTACTTCTAAAGAAGTAAATGTGAGCAATTTGGCTGCTGGAGTCTACATTATCAAAATAAAAGAAGGCGATGCAACCGCAACAAGAAAATTAATTATTAACTAGTTCCCTTCTAAAATTAAAACACTAAACTGAAAATTAAGCATAAGTTCTTACTACTCTAATGCCTTTTGTTAATAAAAAAACTTATTAAAAACGTGTTTTTTAGATAATTATAAAAGCAAAAACACAAAATTAATTTAAACTTAACATCTTTTTATTAGTAAGAAATTTAATTTGTTTTTATCTTTGTATTCAATTTTAATTCATATAAACATGAAAAAACTTTACACTTTATTTTTAATAACAATTAGCTGTTTGTCTTTCGGACAAGGTCCTTTTACAGCAACTTATGATTTCGCTTCAGTAACTACAACAACTGGAGCTACTGATCCAACACCTGTCCCAGTTGTTTCAGGGTTGACACTTGGAAGCTTTAATGCTGTTAACACAACAACTCCTCCTACTAATTCTGCAGGAGCTGGGAGATTTGCTTTCGCAAATCAACCTCTTGGCGCAACTAATGGAGATAACACTTACACAAACTATACCGGTGCGCTAGATCCAACTATTTACTATCAAGTTACTGTTACACCAAATTCAGGTACAACTTATAATTTAACAGGAATTACATTTAGAGTTCAAAGATCTGGAACTGGCGTAAGAAATTATGCTGTAAGATCAAGTGCTGATAGTTATGCATCAAACTTAACGGCATCAATCAACCCAGCAAATACAGCTTTAGAAGTTGTTGCAGGAGATATATTCTTTTACAACGCAGATGCAACAGGTGGCCAAAATGGAAGTACCATCACTCTTAGTGGACCAAGTTTTACAAATCTAACAACTCCTGTTACTTTTAGATTTTATGGATATAATGCTGAAGCAGCAGGTGGAAATTTTAGTATTGACGATGTTGCAATTTCTGGAAACGTAACAACATTATCCTCTTCATCTTTCGATGCAATCGAAGGTTTAACAATGTATCCAAACCCTTTAAAAGGAAATACATTATTTATTACTTCAACTGCTAATGCAGAAATGAATGTAAAAATCTACAATGTCTTAGGCAAAGAAGTTTTATCAACTAAAGTTAACAACACTTCAGTTGACGTAAGCAACCTAGCTTCAGGTGTTTATATGGTTAAAATTACTGAAGAAGGAAAAACTGCTACAAGAAAATTAGTTATTCAATAATTAGTTTTTACAATATATTGAAAAGCATCAACGAAAGTTGGTGCTTTTTTATTTAAGACCAATTTGTTTCCTATTTTTGCACCATGATTTCACAAGAAGATATTTTCCAAATTGGCTCTAAAAAAGAATTTGAAAAAATTACTTTAAAAGTATTTCGTCATCAGTACGATAACAATTTGGTGTACCAACAATTTTGCAACTTCTTGAAGAAAGACAAAACCAATGTGAAATCGTTAACCGAAATTCCGTTTTTACCCATTCAGTTTTTCAAAAGTCATAACGTTTTAAGCTCTTCAGAAACTGTTCAACAAACGTTTACAAGCAGCGGCACAACTGGAATGCAAACTAGCAAACATTTAGTTACTGATGTAAGTTGGTATGAAATGAGTTATCGTTTAGGCTTTTCAGAATTCTATGGTAATATTGAAGATTATTGTGTTTTAGCCTTACTTCCATCCTATTTAGAGCGCAAAGGTTCATCTTTAATTTATATGGCAGAAGATTTAATTCAAAGTAGCAATCATGAAGATTCTGGATTTTATTTAAACAATTATGATGAATTGATTTCAAAATTGATTGAATTGGATGATTCGGGTCAGAATGTGATTTTAATTGGAGTTACGTATGCTTTGTTGGATTTAATTGAGAAGCAAAAATTCCAATTAAAAAACACTATCATAATGGAAACCGGCGGCATGAAAGGCAAACGTAAAGAAATGATTCGTGAAGAATTACATTCCATTTTATGCAACGGATTTGGTGTTTCAAAAATTCATTCCGAATATGGTATGACCGAATTACTTTCACAAGCCTATTCATTAGGAGATGGGATATTCGAATGTCCGCCTTGGATGCAAATTTTAGTTCGCGATACAGAAGATGCTTTAACTTATGTTTCCGAAGGAAAAACGGGTGGAATTAACGTTATTGATTTAGCTAACATCAATTCGTGTTCATTCATTGCAACTCAGGATTTGGGAAAAAAATATCCCAACCATTCTTTCGAAGTGTTGGGACGTTTTGATAATTCTGATATTCGTGGTTGTAACCTGATGGTTATTTAACCTTAATAACGTAATAATTTTTCTTTCCTTTTTGTAATAACAAGAATTGATTGTTGATTAAATCCTCTTTTGTAATGATTTTATCTTCACCAACTTTCTCTTTGTTTAAAGAAATCGAGTTTTGTTTCAATTCTCTACGCGCATCACTATTTGAAGCCAAGAAGTTTGTTTTTGCTGCTAATGCCGCAATCATATCCAAACCTACATTCAAATCTTCCATAGAAATCTCAGCTTGAGGAACACCATCAAAAACTTCTAAAAACGTTTTCTCATCTAACTTTTTCAACTCATCCATTGACGGACTAAAGAATGCATTTGAAGCTGCAATTGCATTTTCCAAATCTTCTTTAGAATGAACCATTATAGTGATTTCTTCTGCTAAACGTTTTTGCAACGCTCTTAAATGAGGTGCTTCGTTGTGTTCTGCAATTAATTTTTCAATCGTTTCTTTATCTAAGAACGTGAAAATCTTAATGTATTTTTCAGCATCAACATCCGAAGTATTTAACCAGTATTGGTAGAATTTGTAAGGCGAAGTTCTTTCCGCATCTAACCAAATATTGCCACCTTCCGATTTTCCGAATTTTGTTCCATCAGCTTTTGTAATCAACGGACAAGTTAACGCATACGCTTTCCCAGATTCAATTCTACGAACTAATTCTGTTCCTGTTGTGATATTTCCCCATTGGTCACTTCCACCCATTTGTAGCGTACATTTTTTAGCACGGTATAAATGTAAAAAGTCGTAACCTTGAACTAATTGGTAAGTGAATTCCGTAAACGACATTCCTTCTGAAGTTTCCCCAGTTAAACGTTTTTTAACCGAATCTTTCGCCATCATGTAGTTCACCGTAATGTGTTTTCCTACATCGCGAATGAAATCTAAGAATGAAAATTCTTTCATCCAATCGTAATTGTTTACTAATTCAGCCGCATTTGCTTCGGCTGAAGTAAAATCTAAAAAGCGAGCCAATTGACCTTTAATCGCTTCTTGATTGTGACGTAAAGTAGCTTCGTCTAATAAATTTCTTTCATTAGATTTTCCTGATGGATCACCAATCATTCCAGTTGCTCCACCTACAAGCGCTAACGGTTTATGACCACTCAATTGGAAATGCTTCAACAACATCACTCCAACTAAATGTCCTATATGCAATGAATCGGCGGTTGGATCAATACCCACATACGCCACTCGCATCTGCTCCATCAAATGTTCTTCTGTGCCTGGCATTACGTCGTGGAGCATTCCTCTCCAAGTCACTTCTTCAATAAAATTTTTCATGATTCTTAAATAATTTGAGCAAAGATAGTTTTTAGTTTAAAAGTTTAAAAGTTTTATTCAAAATTCAAGGGCAAATTCAAGGGCAAATTCAAGGGCAAATTCAAGTTCAATTTCAAATGCAAAAACCAATACTAAAGTCAAGTCTATTTTCTGACTTCTAATATCTATATTCTATCTTCTCAAAAAATAGTATCTTTACAACATGATTTTAGTCACAGGAGCAACAGGATTAGTAGGTTCGCATTTATTAGTGCAACTTCTTCAAGAAAATGAGGAAGTCAAAGCCTTATTCCGTTCCGAAAAACAAATTGAAAAAGTAAAAAATGTTTTTGCTTTTTATAATCAAACCGCTCTTTTTGATAAAATCCAATGGGTAAAAGGCGATATTACGGATATTCCTTCGCTAGAAATTGCTTTTGTAAATATCACTCACGTATATCATTGCGCTGCTTTGATTTCGTTTGACCCAAGCGATGAAGATGAACTTCGAAAAATCAACATTGAAGGAACTGCAAACATTGTAAATTGTTGTATTGACTTTGGTGTGAAAAAACTTTGTCATGTAAGTTCAATTGCTGCTTTAGGAAATCCAAAAGAATACGAAACGACCATCACAGAAGAAACCGAATGGAATCCAGAAGAATTACATAGTGATTATGCGATTACAAAATATGGCGCTGAAATGGAAGTTTGGCGTGGACATCAAGAAGGTTTAGAAGTCGTAATTGTGAATCCAGGTGTGATTTTTGGTTACGGTTTCCCGAAAAAAGGAAGTGATGTAATTATTCAATCCGTTAAAAAAGGATTATCATTTTACACTAAAGGAAATATTGGAATTGTATCCGTTGACGATGTTGTGAAAAGCATGATGCAATTAATGAAAAGTGATAGTAATGGAGAACGTTATACTTTAGTGGGTGAAAATATTTCCACGAAAGACTTACTCGATTTTATTGCAGAGGAATTGAAATTGAAAAAACCAACTATCGAAGCATCAAAATGGATGACTTCTTTCGCTTGGCGAATGGATTGGTTGATTTCAAAATTACTGAATCGTAAAAGAAAATTAACCCGAAGTACTGCAAATGCATCGCACACTGCAACCACTTTTGATACTTCAAAAATTGAAGGTGCACTTAATTTTACTTTTCAGAAAAAAGAAAGTTATTTAAAAGCTATTCTACAGATGAATCAATAGCGCTTTTGCCTGTTTCTTGATTTGCACCTTTATCCCCAGGGTTCTCTTTTTCCAATCTTTCTAAAACTTTATCGTAGATTTTTTTGTATTTTCTAGCATCTCCAGCATAATACAATTGATTTTGACGATAAGTTGTACTATCAATTTTATACTTTTCAAAAATATATTGATCCATCTTTATGTCTTGCTCCATCAATTTATTTGGCATAGAACCATCAATAGCTTGAAGCAGAGAAATATCATATAAAATATTTATCATAGTTTCCTCGTCTAACAAATTATCCGGTTTTGGAACGGGATTCTTTGAACAAGAAACTACAAATAAAGCAAAAAACAAAATGAATAACTGTCTCATTATATTTCTCTTTCAAATAATAAACGTTGGCCTACTTTTAAATCTTTTACTTTACCGTTTTGATAAACTAATTTTCCGTTAACAAAAGTATGAGTTACTCTTGATTTGAAATTATATCCTTCAAATGGCGACCAACCGCATTTATATAAAATATTCTCTTTTTTTACATTCCAAGGCAAATGCGCATTAACAATTGCTAAATCGGCATAATATCCTTCACGAATAAAGCCACGTTTCTCAATTTTAAAAATTTTAGCTGGATTGTGACACATCTTTTCTACAATCTTTTCTACTGAAATTTTTCCTTGATGATGCGCTTCAAATAAAGCTACAACCGCATGTTGTACTAACGGACCTCCTGAAGGACAAGTTAAATATGGATTACATTTTTCTTCTAAAGTATGAGGAGCATGATCAGTAGCAATTACATCGATTCTATCATCTAATAACGCTTTCCAAAGTGCATCTTTGTCTGCTTGAGTTTTCACTGCTGGATTCCATTTAATTAATGACCCTTTTGCATCATAATCCGCATCGGTAAACCACAAATGATGAATACAAACCTCAGCGGTAATTTGTTTTTGCTCTAATGGAATTTTATTGGTAAATAAATCCATTTCTTTTGCCGTTGACAAATGAAAAACATGCAAACGAGCTCCTGTTTTCTTTGCTAACTCAATTGCTCTTGAAGAAGACAAATAACATGCTTCTTCACTTCGAATTAAATGATGAAATTTCATAGGAATATCATCACCATATTCTTCTTTATATTTTTGAGTATTGGCTTTAATCGTAGCCTCATCTTCACAATGAACCGCAATTAACATTTTTGTTGAAGAAAAAATCTTTTCTAAAACTTCCGGATTATCCACCAACATATTACCTGTTGAAGAACCTAAAAACAATTTAATTCCGGCAACATTTCTTGGATTGGTTTTTAAAACTTCTTCTAGATTGTCATTGGTTCCTCCCATCATAAACGAATAATTCGCATATGATGTTTTAGCTGCAATTTGATATTTATCTTCTAAAAGCTCTTGCGTAACGGCATTTGGAACTGTATTAGGTTGCTCTATAAATGACGTGATTCCGCCTGCAACTGCAGCTCTACTTTCTGTCTCAATATTTCCTTTATGAGTAAGTCCTGGTTCTCTGAAATGCACCTGATCGTCAATAGCTCCTGGAATCACATAACTCCCTTCTGCATCAATAATAACACAGTCAGATGATTTTGGACTAATTTTCTCAGCAATTTCCTTAATGAATTCATTTTCAATTAAAATATCACCCTCAAAAATAGCTCCTTCATTAACAATTTTGGCATTTCGAATTAAAATAGTACTCATTATAATCTATTAAATATTTTACGTAATCTCAACATTATCACTCCAACAACAGCTTCACGGATAATTCCTCCACTCATTTTGGATTGTCCTTTAGTTCTATCGGTAAAAATGATAGGCACTTCTACAATTTTAAAATTTTTGACAAAAGCACGGTATTTCATTTCAATCTGAAACGCATAACCCACAAACTTTATTTTATCTAAGTTGATAGCTTCTAAAACTTGTCTTTTGTAACATTTAAAACCTGCCGTAGCATCTGCAATTTTCATACCTGTTATCATTCTTACATATACAGAAGCAAAATATGAAAGCAAAACACGACTCAAAGGCCAATTTACCACATTAACCCCGTTAGAATATCGAGAACCAATTGCTACATCGGCACCGTTTTCACACGCAGCTAACAGCTTTTCTAAATCGTTTGGATTGTGAGAAAAATCGGCGTCCATTTCAAAAATATAATCATATCCATGAGAAAGCGCCCATTTAAACCCAGCCACATAAGCCGTTCCTAAACCCGATTTTTTCATGCGTACTTTCAAGTGCAACTGTGTTGGAAATTCTTTTTGTAATTCTTCTACTTTTGCCGCTGTACCATCAGGCGAATTATCATCCACAATTAAAACATGAAAAGGAGTTGGCAAAGCAAAGACCGCCTTTACAATCGCTTCTATATTTTCAATTTCGTTGAATGTTGGAATAATAACTATACCCTGAGCCATAAAAAAACTTGTATTTCAATTGCAAAAATAAGGTATTTCTAGCTGACTATTCTTAATAATTTTATAATAATGAATATGACAGTATTTTTTGTAATTTTGCAGCAATTATGTTAGCAATTCAATTACACGACAGAATCATCGAAAGCAAAGATTGGGCCACCATCTTGTTTGTGATTTGCGTGGCTATAATTGCTATTAATAAAACTATATCATCTGTTCGATTTAACGAGTTTGTTCGATTGGCTTACTCCGACAAATACACTAAAATTTATCGCGATAGTAGTAACTTGATGAGTGGTTTTACTATTTCGATGTTTGTTTTACAATTGATTTCGTTTTCATTTTTTACGCTATTGGTTTTAAATCAATTTAATAGAGCTGAAAAAACGGACTTGATTGTTTACATCCAAATCTTCACTTTTTTGAGTGTTTTTATCCTTTCCAAATTCTTAGTTGAAAAAATTATTGCAACAGCTTTTAAAATTGAAGAATTCAACGAGCAATTTAACTTGTTGAAAGTGAATTACAGAGCTTATTTTGGATTCATTTTATTACCTGTTAATATCATTTTATTCTACAATTCGTTTGATTCGGATTGGTTTTTTTGGACATTATTGATTACCCTAATCACGATAAACATCACTACTTACTTGGTTGCATTGAAATTGTATCAAAATTTACTATTACGTAAAATATTTTATTTTATTTTATATCTTTGCACCCTTGAAATAGCACCTTACTATTTTATTTATAATTGGTTTACAAAAAATTAGAGAGAAATATGTCAAATTTGAAAGTGAAAACAATATTAGTTTCACAACCAGAGCCTAAAGTAGAAAATTCTCCGTATTTTGAGCTTCAAAATAAACTGAAAGTAAAGGTTGATTTTCGACCTTTCATCCATGTAGAAGGTGTTCCAGCTAAAGAAGTTCGCGCTCAAAAAATCGACTTAAATAATTATACTGCCATCATATTAACAAGTAGAAATGCTGTAGATCACTTTTTTAGAGTGGCTGAAGAAATGCGCTACAAAGTGCCAGAAGATTTAAAATATTTCTGTCAATCTGAAGCGGTTGCTTTTTACTTACAGCGTTATGTAGTATATAGAAAGAGAAAAATTTATGTGGGTCAAAAAGACTTCGCTGATTTAGCTCCGCTAATTAAAAAATACAAAGACGAAAAATTCTTATTACCAAATACCGACCAATTAAACGCTGATGTTCCACAAACATTAGATGGTTTAAAAGTAGAATGGAAACAAGGTATTTTCTACAGAACAGTAATGAGTGATTTATCAGACTTGAAAGATGTTTATTACGACATTTTAGCGTTTTTTAGTCCAACAGGAATTAAATCGTTATTTAAAAACTTCCCTGATTTTCAACAAAACAATACTAGAATTGCTGTTTTTGGAGAAACCACTAAAAAAGAAGCTTTAGAACATGGTTTACGTGTTGACATCATGGCTCCAAGCCCTGGAACACCATCGATGACAGGAGCTTTAGAAAAATATGTAGCTGAAGCTAACAAAGGAAAATAAAAACAAACAAAAATATCTACAGAACCCAAATTCGAAAGAGTTTGGGTTTTTTGTTTGATTAATACCAATAAAAAAGTCCCGAAATTTTCGGGACTTTTTACTATATAAATTTCTTTAGATTACAATTGAGGACCAGCTGCGACTAATGATTTTCCTTCTTCGTTATCTGTATATTGAACGAAGTTTTTGATGAATCTTGAAGCCAAATCTTCTGCTTTTGTTTGCCATTCAGCAGCATCAGCATAGGTATTTCTTGGATCTAAAATGTTAGTATCTACATTTGGCAAAGCAGTAGGAACTACAAAATTAAATACTGGAACTGTTTTCGTTTCTGCTTTCTCGATAGAACCATCTAAAATAGCATCAATAATTGCACGCGTATCTTTAATAGAAATACGTTTTCCTGTTCCGTTCCAACCTGTATTAACCATGTAAGCAGTAGCATTGTGTTGCTCCATTTTCTTCACTAATTCTTCACCGTATTTTGTTGGGTGTAATGATAAGAATGCTTTTCCGAAACAAGCAGAGAATGTTGGTTCTGGTTGCGTTACTCCTCTTTCAGTTCCAGCTAATTTAGCTGTAAATCCTGATAAGAAGTAATATTTTGTTTGCTCTGGAGTTAATTTAGAAACTGGAGGCATTACTCCGAATGCATCAGCCGTTAAGAAAATAACTTTAGTAGCGTGACCTGCTTTAGAAACGGGTCTTACAATGTTATCAATATGGTAAATTGGATAAGAAACACGCGTATTTTGTGTAACTGAACCATCTTTGAAATCAATTTTTCCGTTAGCATCAACTGTTACGTTTTCTAATAACGCATCTCTTTTGATAGCTCCGTAAATGTCTGGTTCGTTTTCTTTACTTAAATCGATAGTTTTTGCATAACATCCACCTTCGAAGTTGAAAACACCGTCATTATCCCATCCGTGCTCGTCGTCTCCGATTAATTCACGTTTTGGATCAGTTGATAACGTAGTTTTTCCTGTTCCAGATAATCCAAAGAAAACCGCTACATCGCCATCTTTTCCTTTGTTAGCTGAACAGTGCATAGAAGCAATTCCTTGTAATGGCAAGTAATAGTTCATCATAGAGAACAATCCTTTTTTCATTTCTCCACCGTACCAAGTTCCTCCAATTAATTGGATTTTCTCAGTTAAATTGAACGCGATATATACTTCCGAATTTAATCCGTGAGCTGCGTAATCTTTGAAACTTGTTTTTGAACCATTCATTACAACGAAATCTGGCTCACCAAAGTTTTCTAATTCAGCTTCTGTTGGACGGATGAACATGTTTTTTACAAAATGTGCTTGCCATGCTACTTCCATAATGAAACGAACTTTCAATCTTGTATTTTCGTTTGCACCACAAAAAGCGTCAACAACATATAATTTTTTATTTGATAATTGCTTTACCGTAGTTTCTTTTAAAGCATTCCAAGTGTCTTGAGAAATTGGTTTGTTATCGTTAGCCGCTTTATCAGAATTCCACCAAATTGTGTTTTCTGTAACGCTATCTTTAACAATATATTTGTCTTTAGGAGAACGACCTGTGAATTCACCTGTCATTACGTTAACCGCGCCAAGTTCTGACAACTGACCTCTTTCAAAACCTTCTAAAGCTGGGTTTAATTCTTCATTATATAAATAATCGTATGAAGGATTGTATATGATTTCTGATACATTAACGATTCCGTACTTTTCTAACGAAATCGATTTCGTAGTTTGAGCATTCGTATCCATAAAATTAGGTTATGTTGTGTTTAAAATAAAGTGCAAAATTATAAATTAAATTTGAGATAGCGTTTTAATTTAGTGTTTTTTAGATAAAACAGCGTAAAATAAGTATCCCCAAGCCGAAACCAAGAACAGTCCACCTATTGGCGTTATCGGCCCTAAAAATTTCGTCTTTAAATTCGTAACAGTATTTGTTGCCAAAAAATAAATCGAGCCTGAAAAAAACAAAACTCCAATAATTGTTAAATAAAAAATGATAGAACGTTCTTTCTCTCCTAAAAAAGAAAAAGTTCCTATAAACAAAAGAAACAACGCGTGATACATTTGATAACGTACCCCAACTTCAAATGTTGCCAATTGCTCTACTGAAAGTACTTTCTTTAATCCATGAGCACCAAATGCTCCTAAAATTATTGCTGTTACCCCTAAAATAGCCGCAACCAACAGTATTTTCTTATCCATTTTATAAAATTTGAGACCAAAGATAGCAAAAGTTTTTATGTTAAATTATGACATAAATCAAGAAAATGTTTTCATAAATATAACATTTTACTATCTTCGTGTGATATTTTTACAACACACCAAAGATGAGACATATTTTAGTCATTGGAGCAGGACGTTCGGCTTCATCACTTATAAAATACCTTTTAGACCATTCAGAAGCTGAGAATCTTCAAGTTACTATTGGTGATTTGTCAGAAGAATTGGCAAAACAAAAAACCAATAATCATAAAAATGCCAGAGCAATTGCTTTTGATATTTTTAATGAAGCGCAACGAAAAGAGGAAATTCAAAAAGCAGATGTGGTTGTTTCGATGTTGCCAGCGCATTTGCATTTAGAAGTGGCTAAAGATTGCATTACCTACAAAAAACACATGGTTACCGCATCTTATATCAGCCCAGCGATGCAAGAATTAGATGCTGCAGCTAAAGAAAATGGTTTGGTTTTTATGAATGAAATTGGGCTTGACCCAGGAATCGACCACATGAGTGCAATGAAAGTATTAGATGAAATTCGCGAAAAAGGCGGAAATATCATTTTATTCGAATCGTTCTGTGGAGGTTTAGTAGCTCCTGAAAGCGATACCAATTTATGGAATTACAAATTCACTTGGAATCCTAGAAATGTAGTATTAGCTGGACAAGGTGGTGCAGCAAAATTTATTCAAGAAGGCACTTATAAGTACATTCCATATACCAAATTATTCAGAAGAACCGAATTTTTAGAAGTAGAAGGCTACGGAAGATTTGAAGCTTATGCCAACAGAGATTCTTTAAAATATAGAAGCGTTTACGGATTAGACAATGCCTTAACTTGTTACCGTGGAACAATTAGAAGAGTTGGATATTCAAGAGCTTGGGATATTTTAGTACAATTAGGTATGACCGATGATTCGTATACGATTGACAACTCAGAAAACATGACGTATCGCGAATTTACGAACTCATTTTTACCTTATCACCCAACCGATACTGTGGAAATCAAATTGCGTCATGCACAAAAAATTGACCAAGATGATATCATTTGGGATAAATTAGTAGAAATAGATTTGTTTAATCCGAACAAAAAAATTGGTTTAATAAAAGCTACGCCAGCACAAATTTTAGAAAAAATATTGTCTGAAAAATGGGCTTTGGAACCAAATGACAAAGACATGATTGTGATGTATCATAAATTTGGTTACGAATTAAACGGCGATAAAAAGCAAATTGATTCTACCATGGTTTGCATTGGTGACGATCAAACATATACATCAATGGCAAAAACGGTTGGGCTTCCTGTTGCAATTGCCACATTGAAAATCTTAAATAAAGAAATTACAACTCCTGGCGTACAACTACCAATTACAAAAGAAGTTTACAATCCCATCTTGAAAGAATTAGAAGATTATGGCGTAATTTTCAAAGAAACTGAAGTTCCGTATTTAGGTTACAATCCGCTAAATATAAAGAATTAAGCAATTATAATTCAAAATAGAAAATCCGAAATCGTAATTGATTTCGGATTTTTTTTAGAAGAACTTCAAAATGTCATCCCTACGGGATTTCTTTAATACTATACGATTTTATTTTACCTAAATTTCGCACCTAACGGCGCTTTAAAATTATTTTTGAACCATGTAAGTTATTTAATTGATCTCATACTAGTAGTTCCGTAGGAACGAAATATTGGTAACTGAATAATAACACTGTGAAAAAAGTCCCGTAGGGACGACATAAAACCAAATAAAAAATACAATTCTGAGATCAAATTTGTATTTTTACTTTCAAATCAATTGAAAATGAAAATAAATCAATTACAAATTGAAATCGACGGAATCGACAAAGAAATCCTTCGCGATTTGATGGAAGATGCGCGTAAACCTATTTTACAAATTGCGAATAAAATTGGGATTTCAGGCGCTGCGATTCATCAACGTTTACGTAAATTAGAACAAGCGGGTGTGATTTCAGGTTCGAAGTTTATTGTGGATACGAAAGTTTTGGGTTATAGTACGATGGCTTTTATCGGAATATATTTAGAAAAAGCGTCAAGTAATCCAGAAGTAGTGAAAGAATTGAAGAAGATTCCAGAAGTTTTGGAATGTCATTATACGACTGGGAATTGGAGTATTTTAATCAAAATCATTTGTCGAGATAACGAGCATTTGATGCAATTACTCAACAAGAAAATACAACCCATTGATGGAGTTTCAAGAACCGAAACCTATATTTCTTTGGAACAGCAAATTGAAAGACAAATACAATTATAAAATTCAAGTTCAAGTTCAAAACTCAAAAAGTAAAACGTCTCTGTGAATCTCAAAATCGACACAATAAAATTCAAAAAAACTCGGTATCACTCGGTGTAAAAAACCAAAGAAAAAACCCAAACTCTAATCGAATTTGGGTTTTAAAATATAATATCAAACCAATTACTCTCTCGAACCTAAAATTTGGAAAGCCCAATATAATAAAGACGCTAAAGCTCCTAAAGCGGCTACCACATAAGTTCTTGCTGCCCATTTTAATGAATCTTCGGCACCTGCATATTCTTGTTGGCTCACCATGTTTTTATTTTTCAACCAAGCTAATGCTCTGTTACTTGCATCGTATTCCACCGGAAGCGTAACAAAACTGAAGGTAGTTGCAATAGCCATTAAAATTAAACCTGCAACCGCAACGTAAAAACCAATACTAGATTTTGATGCAAAGCCTAAAATCAAACCACCCATAATTAACCATTGCGACATGCTTGACGAAATGTTTACCACAGGCACCATTTTAGAACGCATCGTTAACCAACTGTAAGCATGCGCATGTTGCACAGCATGCCCAACTTCGTGAGCTGCAACCGCAGCCGCAGCCGCATTTCTTTGATTGTAAACTGCTTCTGATAAATTTACAGTTTTATCCATTGGATTATAGTGGTCTGTTAATCTTCCTGGTGTTGAAATGACTTTAACGTCAAAAATTCCGTGATCGTGAAGCATTTTCTCTGCGATTTCAGCACCACTCATTCCATTGCGTAACGACACTTTTGAATAGTGTTCAAACTTGCTCTTCAAACGAGAACTCACCAACCAACTTACTAGAGCTATTGCTCCAATTAATATCATATAAGTTAAATCAAACATATCTTTTAAATTTTAATTTCTAAATTTAGTAAAATCAATAACAAATTACAAGCCAAAGTTACAAAATGACAATTTGGCATTCGTTAAATATTTCAAAAAACAATTATTCTTGCATTTGTTTTACAGGAGATTTCTTCGAAACATCCATCACGGGAACCATTCCGTTTGTTGGCACATAGATAATTTGAGGCAAATCCCCTTTATCTGCTAGCTTTTCTAAGGTTCTGATGAATAAATATTGGTTATAGGTTTCGCTCAAAGTTCCGTTTTCAACTCGCATCGCTTCTGCCATACCTCTTGCTCGTTCGATTTCGGCTTGTGCGTTTAATTTTTCAGCTTCTAATTTGGCCTTAGCTTCTTCAACTAAAATTCTACGGTTTTGTTCGGCTTTAGCCATTTCTGCTTTTCCTGCCATTTCTTGTTGCCAAACATTATATCTTGGCAAACCGAACATTAATGCTGCAATAAATACAAATGCAATGATTACAACTCCAGCAATTAGTTTTCCAACGTTTCTTTTTTCCATTTTTATAGTTTTTTAGTTTACCTATTATACGTAAAAAATGAAAAATGTTACAAAAACGAATAGAAAAAACCGCAGATTCTCAGATTTCAAATTAATCTGCGAATCTGCGGTTTAATATTATACACCTAGTTTGTCACTGTGAAAGAATTTCTACAAAGTTTGCGTTAGACTTTTACGTAATGACAAAAATGTGCCGAAATTACCCCACCAAATTAATAATCTTACCTGGAACGATAATCACTTTGTTTGGTATTCTTCCTTGTAATTGGTTTTGTGTTCTTTCATCAGCCATTACGATTTCTTCGATTTGAGCTGCTGTTAAATCTAAAGGCAATTTAATCGTGAAACGCATTTTTCCGTTGAATGAAACTGGATATTCTTTTTCTGATTCAATTAAATATTTTTCTTCAAATTTTGGAAAACCAACTGTTGCTACAGAACCTTCGTGACCTAAAGCGCTCCATAATTCTTCTGCAATATGAGGTGCATAAGGCGAAACTAAAACCGCTAATGGTTCTAAAATCGCGCGGTGATGGCATTTTTGTTGCGCCAACTCATTCACACAAATCATAAATTGTGAAACTGACGTATTGAAAGAGAAATTCTCAATGTCTTCCGTAACTTTTTTGATGGTTTTGTGTAACGATTTGTACATATCCGCTGTTGGCTCATCATTGGTAATGTTTAAACCATTATCATCAAAATACAAACGCCATAATTTTTTCAAGAAACCATAAACTCCAGTAATACCAGCTGTATTCCATGGCTTTGCCTGCTCTAATGGTCCTAAGAACATTTCGTACAAACGCAACGTATCCGCACCATATTCATTACAAATATCATCTGGATTGACTACATTGTATTTTGATTTCGACATTTTTTCTACTTCACGACCTACGATGTATTTGCCATCTTCTAAAATGAATTCAGCATCTTTGTAATCTGAATATAATGGATGTGCTTTAAATTTTTCGATGTCTAATTCGTTGGTGATGTCATTAATACATGATAAATCTACGTGGATTGGAACTAATTCTGAAAAATTAATATTAAGCAAGTCATACTTCTTGCATAATTTATCCATTATATCAGAAACTTCACTATATAAATATTCTTTATCATTTCCAGGTTTTGAAAAATGCAAATCAATAGCATCTTTGTAACCTTTTGAGATTAAAATATTAATAGTTTTAAATTCTTCATTGTCTGATTTCACCTTTCTCGCAATAGAGGAAACTCTATACACAAAAGCACTCATTCCCAAAATCATTCCTTGATTAATCAATTTCTTGAATGGCTCTTCGGTTGGAGCATAACCTCTGTCTTTTAAGAATTTATTCCAAAAACGAGAGTATAACAAATGTCCAGTTGCGTGCTCGCTTCCGCCTATATATAAATCTACGTTTTCCCAGTATTTTAATGCGTCTTCGCTTGCAAAATCGTTTTCGTTTTTCGCATCCATATAACGCATCCAATACCAAGAAGAACCTGCCCAACCTGGCATGGTGTTCAATTCTAATGGAAAAACTTTTGTGTTATCAATTAAATCATTGCTAACCACTACATTCTTCTCCGTATCCCAAGCCCAAACCGTAGCGTTTCCTAATGGTGGTTGGCCGTCTTCTGTTGGTAAGTATTTTTCTACTTCTGGTAACACAATTGGCAAGTGTTTTTTGTCAATCATTTGTGGTAAACCATTCACATAATATACTGGAAAAGGTTCACCCCAATATCTTTGGCGAGAGAAAACCGCATCACGTAAACGGTAATTTACTTTGGCTTTTCCTGCGCCTATTTTTTCTAATTCTTCGATTACTTTTTTAGTTCCGGTTTTGTAATCCAATCCATTTAAGAAATCAGAATTTACTAATTCGAAACCACTTTTTTCTCCAAAAGCCGCTTCAGAAATATCTTGATTGAAAATATTTTTAATTTCAGGCATTCCGTGTGTTCCTTTGAAGAAATTCGCGAAAGCATAATCACGCTCATCACCACATGGAACCGCCATCACCGCACCTGTCCCGTAACCAGCTAATACGTAATCGCCAATCCAAACCGGAATTGGTTCTTTTGTGAAAGGATGTTCCGCATACGCACCTGTGAAAACACCAGAAATGGTTTTTACATCAGCCATTCTTTCACGTTCCGAACGTTTTGCTGTTGCTTCTACATAAGCTTCAACCGCAGCTTTTTGTTCTGGAGTTGTGATTTGAGCAACCAATTCGTGTTCGGGCGCTAATGTCATAAACGTAACTCCGAAAATCGTATCAGGTCTAGTTGTAAATACTTCAATAACCTCATCATGATTTTTCACATTGAAAGTCACAGCTGCTCCAACTGATTTTCCAATCCAGTTTCTTTGTGATTCTTTGATAGATTCGCTCCAATCGATAGTTTCTAAACCTTGAAGTAAACGCTCGGCATAAGCTGAAATTCGCATCGACCATTGGGTCATTTTTTTACGAATTACTGGATGTCCGCCACGTTCTGAAACACCGTTTACGATTTCATCATTCGCTAAAACCGTTCCTAAAGCCGGACACCAGTTAACTTCTGTTTCAGCCAAATAGGTTAATCTATATTGTAATAAGATTTTTTGTTGTTGTTCTGATGAAAAAGATTTCCAATCCTCTGCTGAAAATGGTGCGATGTTATCATCACAAACCGCATTTACATTTGCATTTCCGTTTTTCTCGAATTCTTGAATTAACGTACAAATGCTTTCTGCTTTATCCGAATTATTATTGTACCAAGATTCGAATAATTGGATAAAAATCCACTGCGTATGTTTGTAATAATCTGGATTTGATGTACGCACTTCTCTACTCCAATCGAATGAAAATCCGATTTTATCTAATTGTTCACGGTAACGTGCAATGTTCTCACGAGTTGTTTTTTCTGGATGTTGTCCCGTTTGAATCGCATATTGTTCCGCTGGCAAACCAAATGAATCGTATCCTTGTGGATGCAATACATTAAACCCTTGATGTCTTTTATAACGCGCCACAATATCCGAAGCAATGTAACCTAGCGGATGCCCAACGTGTAACCCAGCTCCAGAAGGATAAGGAAACATGTCTAATACATAGTATTTAGGCTTTTCTGAATTATTAAATGCAGCAAAAGTTTGGTTTTCTGCCCAATATTGTTGCCATTTGGCTTCGATGTCGTTATGGAAGTACTTCATTATTTTAGTTTTCAGTCTCAGTTTTCAGTCTCAGTTTTTAGCCTCAATTTGAACAACTGATGACTGCGACTGCGACTGACTACTATTTTTTTCGATGCAAAAATACATTTTATAATACTAAAGTTAAAACTTTGTTGTTATATTCTATGTAAACAAAATTTCTTTACTATTTTTACGGCTTAAATAGAATTATATGGCATCATCTTTTGAAAATTACAACAAACGACGTTTGATATCTTCTTACTTTTCGGTAGTATTGAGTATCTTTTTAGTATTGTTCCTTTTGGGAGCTTTAGGACTTTTTGTAATTAATTCGAAAAAGATAACCAACGATTTTAAAGAAAATATTCCTATGACCGTTTTCTTTGATAACGATGCAAATGATTCTATCATCAGTGCTTTTGATACTGAAATGAAAAATGCAAAATTCATCAAAGAATATGCGTTTGTTCACAAGGATAGTGCTGCTAAAAATAATGTGGACATCGTTGGTAAAGATTTTATGGAGTTTTTAGGATTCAATCCACTTCAAAATTCATTTGATATTCACTTAAAAGGAGATTACGTTAATGCAGATAGTATCAAGAAAATTGAGCGTAACATTCGTAAAAACGAAATGGTTTCGGAAATTATCTACGATAAAGAATTAGTAGATATGGTAAACGAAAACGTAACTAAAATTACTTTTTGGATTTTAATTATCAGTGGAATTTTAACAGTTGTAGCGATGTTGTTAATCAATAGTTCTATGCGATTATCGATTTACTCACACCGATTCACTATTAAAACAATGCAAATGGTGGGAGCGACAAAATCGTTCATTAGAAAACCGTTTATTTGGAGAAGTATTAAATTAGGATTAATTGGTTCTGGATTAGCTATTATTGGAATTATCGGTTTAGCTATTTATGTAGATGGGTTATTCCCAAGTTTAGGCATTGCTAAAGATTACGTTTCGCTGGGAATAGTAATTACAGGTGTTTTAGGAATTGGAATTCTAATCACTTGGATTAGTACCTTCTTTGCTACACAACGTTTCTTAAATTTAAAAACAGACGATTTATATTAGTATTCAGTGTTCAGTTTACAGTGTTCAGTGGATTTAAAAAAACATAAAAATGGAAAACAATAACAAACCTGAATTTCTTTTTGATAAAGTAAATTATAAAATTCTTTTAGTTGGATTAGCCGTTATTGCGCTTGGATTTATTTTAATGAGTGGTGGCGGAAGCGACGATCCAAATGTTTTTAAAGCAGATGAATTATTCAGTTTTAGAAGAATCCGCTTGGCTCCAACTGTAGTTTTAATTGGATTTGGAATTACGATTTACTCTATTTTAAAAAATCCGAAGAAGTAATACTTTATGGATATTTTTCAAGCTATCATTATTGCCATCATTGAAGGTTTAACGGAATATTTACCCGTTTCTTCAACGGGACACATGATTTTTGCCAGTTCTTATTTCGGAATTGAAAAAGAAGAATTTACTAAACTTTTTCAAGTTTCAATTCAATTTGGAGCCATTTTAGCCGTTGTAGTTTTGTATTGGAAGAAGTTTTTCGATTTCTCGAAATTTCAATTCTTTATTAAATTAGCCTTTGCCGTTATCCCAGCCTTAATCTTAGGAAAGTTATTTGACGATAAAATTGAAGCGGTTTTAGAACACCCAACACCAATTGCAATTGTGCTTATCATTGGCGGAATCATTTTATTATTTGTTGATAGATTTTTTAAGAATCCAACTATTTTTAAAGAAGAAGATATTACCATAAAAAAGGCGGTAACTATTGGTTTTTGGCAATGTTTGGCTATGATGCCAGGTACAAGCCGAAGTGCAGCAAGTATTATTGGCGGTATGCAACAAGGATTGTCACGACAAGCTGCGGCCGAATTTTCATTCTTTTTAGCAGTACCAACTATGCTAGCTGTTACGTGTTATTCTATCTTTTTAAAATCGTATGAAGCAAGTGGTTTAAAAGGGTACGAATTGATTTTAAAAACACCCGAAAACACAAAAATGTTTATCGTCGGAAATGTTGTGGCTTTTATTGTAGCGGTTTTAGCTATCAAGTTTTTTATTGAAATCATCAAAAAATACGGTTTCAAACCGTGGGGTTGGTATAGAATTGTTGCTGGAATTCTTTTATTAGCGTACTTTAATTTATATAAATAATGAGTGCCGAAGAATTTTTAGCGGGAAAAGTACTTTTAATTGACAAACCTTTGACTTGGTCTTCTTTTCAAGCGGTGAATAAATTGAAATACATTTTAAAACGCAAATACGACTTACCAAAGAAATTCAAAATTGGTCACGCTGGAACTTTAGATCCGTTAGCAACTGGTTTATTAATTATTTGTACCGGGAAATTCACCAAAAGCATTACTGAAATTCAGGCACAAGCTAAAGAATACACAGGAACTATTTTGATAGGAGCTACTACTCCATCGTATGATTTAGAAACTGAAATTGACGCTACTTTTCCAACCAAACATATTACGGAAGAATTGATTTTGGAAACCACAAAGCAGTTTTTAGGTGAAATCGACCAGAAACCTCCTGTTTTTTCTGCCATTAAAAAAGATGGAAAACGTTTGTATGAACACGCACGCGCTGGTGAAGAAGTAGAAATTCAATCGAGAAAAACTACTATTTACGAATTTGAAATCACTAGAATTCAATTACCAGAAATCGATTTTAGAGTAAAATGTAGTAAAGGAACTTACATCCGTTCGTTAGCGTATGACTTTGGATTAGCATTAAAATCAGGCGGACATTTAACCGCGCTCCGAAGAACTAAAATTGGAGATTATGATGTTAAAAATGCAATTACTCCTGATGATTTTGAAGAATCTTTAAGTTAAAATATTCTGAATCTGAAGTTTAGAACCAAATTATTTCTTATTTTTACGTAACATAAATTTCTTTTCCAATGAAAACTGCAGATAAAAAAAATAAAAACTTAGCCATTCCAGGCAAACCGATGTCTCAAAAAGCATTCGCTGACTTAATCAAAGAAGCGGAAAATGGTCCTTTTTTGACTGAAAAAGAGTTTGAAAAAAGATTTGAAGAATGGAGGCTAAACAGAAAAAAGTAGTTCGCTCTTCTTTTTATCTCTATGATATTCAAGATATTTTTGAATATGGTGAAGCTACGTTTGGTGAAAAAGCTGCCATTTACTTTTATCAAGAAATTAAATCTATCGTTCAAAGGTTAGAAACCGAATACCTACTTCATCCCGAATGTCACCATTTGGAAACCAAAACTAAAATCTATCGCAACATTATTCTAGGCTCGTACTTAATTATTTACAGAATTCGCGCCAATAGAATTGAAGTTTTAAGAGCTTTTCACGGAAGTCATTCTCCAAAAATTTTAAAAACTGCCAAAAAAATAAAAATCTAATCTTTTGAAAACTTTTTTACCAAAATTATACTTATCAAGCTTATTTCTTGTTTTATTCCAATTTAGTTTCTCCCAAAATGTAAAACTAAAAACCGGTGATTTATTATTTCAATCGATGAATTGCGGTCCACTTTGCGAAGCTATTAACGAAGTTACTGAAGGTTATCAGGGAAAAGATTTTAGTCATTTGGGAATGGTTTACATCAAAAATGATTCTATTTTCGTAATTGAAGCTGCTGGAAAAGCAGTAAAAATAACTCCATACGAAACCTTCAAAACCTATACAAAAGAAGAAATGTTCGTAGGAAGATTAAAAAGAAAATACCGAAAATACATTCCTGAGGCTATCACTTTTTCGTTACAACAAGTTGGTGTTCCTTATGATGATGAATATTTATACGATAATGGAAAATATTATTGCTCGGAATTAATTTATGATGCGTTTTTGCATTCTTATAAAAAACCCTTGTTTGATTTATTTCCGATGACATTCAAATCACCAAAATCAAATGAGTATTTTGAAGTTTGGGCTGACTATTACGAGAAACTAAAAATGGAAATCCCAGAAGGTCAACTAGGTTGCAACCCTGGTGGAATTTCCACTTCTGATAAATTAAAAATTATAGGAACTTTACGCTAAGATATTTTCATGCAGTTCCACTATTTCATTCTGAATCGAAATTCCTTTATCGTGTAAATACCATTTTTGCAATTCAATTTTAGCCGTTTCATCTACTACACCATGAGCCGCTTTGTAATCTAAGATTAATTTTTTTGCACCATCAGGTCTTGGACCCCAATCAGCCACAACTTCTAACGTTTCAGCATCTAAAAGGATTAATTTAGGAATTGCTTTCCCACCATTCGTTAAGAAATGTTGCATTAAAGCATCGTTATCATCACGCAAAGCAATTTTTAATTCTACTTTATCTGTTACTTCTGCCATTTTGTGAATTACAGGAACAATCTGCGCCGCATCGCCACACCAACCTTCGCTTAATACCAACCAAATGTACTTTTTGTCTAAATTTTGTAATTTAGCTTTTACCTCTGGAGTTACTTCAATGGTTTTATCTAAACGATGCATTCTCGCTTCGTTTAATTCTGAATATTTCAACAAATCTTCTGATTGTTCGTGACCCGTAGATTTCCCTTCAGCGATTAAACTTGTTACTTTTTTTCGGTAATCAGCATAAGAAAAACTGCTTTCTAATGCTTGTTTTATAGTATTTATCATCTTATTAACTTTATTTGGCAAATTTAGTTCTATTTTTGATATTAATATGTAAGAAATGTTACACATGGAAAACCCTTCTAAATCTATCGGAATCGTATTGTCAGGTGGTGGTTCTAAAGGAATTGCACATGCAGGTGCTTTGCAGTTTTTAACCGAAAAAGGGATGCAACCCTCTTGTATTGCAGGAACAAGTGCTGGTGCCATCGTTGGTGGATTATTTGCATTTGGAAAAACGCCTGAAGAAATTCTAGAATTTTTTAAATCGATTTACTTTTTTCATTGGAAACATTTTACCTTTAAAAAAGCAGGATTGATTGATTCAGAATCCTTCAAAAGTTATTTTGCTGAAATTTTCGGTGATATCACTATTGGCGAATTAAAAATTCCAGCCTACATCACAGCGACCGACTTGGTCAAAGGAAAACTCAAAATTTTTAATTCCGAAACAAAACTTATCGATGCCATTTTAGCTTCTTCCTCTTTTCCAGGAATGTTATCCCCTTATGAAATCAATAACAAATTGTATAGCGATGGTGGTATTTTGAATCATTTCCCAACCGACATTTTACAAGGAAGATGTGACTATTTGATTGGAGTTTATGTGAGTCCAATTCAAAATATAGAACCCAAGGACTTAAAATCGATTAAATCTGTTACTAGTAGAGCCTTTGATTTGTTGTATGCAAATTATAATTATCAGAAATTCAATTTGTGCGATTGGGTTATCGAACCTAAGGAATTAGCCAATTTTAGTACGTTTGAAACTAGTAAAACTAAGATGGATACCATTTTTGAAATCGGCTACAACGAAGCAAAAAAATCATTTCAGGAATTAAATTTATAATTGTTCCAACATTTTTTTCAGAAAAAACCGATTTAACTATATTTGCACCAAAATAATACAACACGATGAAGTACAAAAGAATTCTTCTAAAATTAAGTGGTGAAGCTTTAATGGGCGAAAGACAATATGGAATTGATCCAAAACGCCTTGCAGAATACGCACAAGAAATCAAACAAATTCACAATAAAGGAGTTGAAATTGCAATTGTAATTGGTGGTGGAAACATTTTTAGAGGTGTTGCAGGTGCAAGTAACGGAATGGACAGAGTGCAAGGAGATTATATGGGAATGTTAGCAACAGTAATCAACGGAATGGCCTTACAAGGTGCTTTAGAAGAAGCTGGAATGCAAACGCGTTTACAAACCGCTTTAAAAATCGAAGCTATTGCAGAGCCTTATATCAAAAGAAGAGCTACTCGCCATTTAGAAAAAGGAAGAATTGTTATTTTTGGAGCTGGAACAGGAAATCCTTATTTTACAACGGATACTGCGGCTGTTTTAAGAGGAATTGAAGTAGGTGCCGACGTAATTTTAAAAGGAACTCGTGTAGATGGTGTTTACAATGCCGACCCAGAGAAAAATGCAGATGCTGTTAAATTTGACTTTATTTCATTTGAAGATGTATTAGCAAAAGGATTAAATGTAATGGATACGACAGCTTTCACACTAAGTCAAGAAAATAAATTGCCTATTATTGTATTCGATATGAATAAAGATGGTAACTTGTTAAAAGTTTGCGAAGGTGAAACTATCGGAACAACAGTAACAATATAATTTTGTTTCACGTTTCATGTTGTTATTGTTCTTAACTTGAAACCTGAAACCTTAAACTTGAAACAAAAAAATGACAGAAGAAATTAATTTTATTTTAGACAGTGCAAAAGAAGCCATGAATGGTTCGATTGCTCATTTAGAAAAAGAATTCTTAAATATTAGAGCTGGAAAAGCTTCGCCTCAAATGTTAGGTGGTGTTTTTGTAGATTACTATGGTTCTCAAACCCCAATTTCACAAGTAGCCAACATTAATGCTCCAGATGCGAGAACATTAACCGTTACTCCTTGGGAAAAAAATATGTTAGGCCCAATTGAAAAAGCAATTATGATTGCTAATCTAGGGTTAAACCCAATGAACAATGGTGAAAACATTATCATTAACATCCCAGCTTTAACAGAAGAAAGAAGACGCGACTTAGTAAAACAAGCAAAGCACGAAGCGGAAGAAGCAAAAATTGGTATCCGAAATCACAGAAAAGATGCGAATACTGATATCAAGAAAGAAGAAAAAAATGGAACAGCTGAAGACATCTGTAAAAAAGCAGAAGAAGATGTTCAAAAATTAACGGATGCGTTCATCAAGAAAATTGAAGAGCTTTTAGCCGTTAAGGAAGCTGAAATCATGAAAGTATAAATTTTAAATCCCGATTAACACTCGGGATTTTTTATTTTGAATATATTTGTATTAAATAAAAACCTTTCATGAAATACTTTTGGCTTTTTTTGTGCTTTTTCATTACCAATAGTTTTGTTGCACAAACCAAAATAAAAGGTCAAGTTATCGACTTTGATAACTCAGTTCCAATAGCTTTTGCAACTATTACTCATAACAACACCAAAATAACTGCCGATTGGGAAGGAAAATTTACAATTGACGTTAAAGAAACCCAATTACCTATTAAAATTAACCACAAAGGATATTATGAAAAAATTGTTTATGCAAACAAACAGACTACAACATTAACCATAAAACTCATTACAAATCTTAACGAGAAAAGAGAAAAGATTTATTCCGATCAAACGGTTAACAACATTATTAAAAAAGTAATTGAAAACAAAAAAACGAACGATCCCGAAAAAGCATTAACTAGTTTTCAATACAAAAATTACGAATACCTTCAGGTAACTGCTAATCCAGATAGTGTTTCAAGTAAAATCGACACGGTCTACAAAAAACGCTTTTTGAGAAAAACAGAAATGAAGCTCGACTCTTCAAATTATAAATTCAAGCGAATTGTAGAAAAACAACATTTATATCAAACCGAAAAAGTAAATCTAATTCAACATAAAGGAAAAGAAAACAAAGAAACATTAATTGCCAATCGAATGGCTGGTTTTGAAAAACCGTTATACGAATTCTTAGGCTTGAAATTAGTATCTTATTCCGTTTACGAAAATCCGTTTGAAATATTAGAAAATCCAATTCAAAATCCTATTTCAAACTACGGAAGAAAACTATATAGTTACAAATTAATTGATACCGTTTCTATCCAAGGTAGAAAAGCGTATCGAATTTTCTTCCAACCTAAAAACCTAAATTCCAACCGAATTAGAGGTCTTTTGTATATAGACACCGAAAGTTATGCCATTTCAAAAGCCTATTACAGAATTTATGGAATTGTAAACATCAATGCCACTTATAGTTTTAAATATTTAAAAGAACATAATATTTGGTTTCCCGAAAAAAGAAAATTTATCGTAAAAAAAGGCAACAATCACAACGACTTGAATATTTTGGGCGAGACGATTAAATTCACTTCATCTTTAGAAGAAACCGAAAGTAAAAATGCTACCGATCAAGCCTATCTAATATTAGAATCAACACCTTTTGATATCGAAATCAACACTCCTTTTACCATTCAAAAACCTAAGGTAAAAATTGAAATTCCAGAAAGCAGTTTGAAATTACCCAAAGAATATTGGGCACAGCACACAAAAGACACTTTAGACAAAAGAAAGTTAAGAACCTACTTAACCATAGATAGTTTATCGGTTGCCGAAAAAATTGAAAGCCGTTACATCTTAGGAAAAAAAATTATTAACGGCTATTTTCCTGTAAGCATCCTTGATATCGATTTAAGAAGTATCATCAAATACAACAATTTTGAAGGCTTCCGATTTGGTTTTGGAGCCGTTACCAACACCAAACTATCCGAAAATTACAAAATTGCCTTTTATGGCGCTTATGGATTAAAAGACGAAGAATTCAAATTTGGTATTACACCATCGTACTTACTTGATAAAAAAAGTGAAACTTGGATAAATGCCTCATATATTGACGACATCAGCGAGATTGCTCAAACCAATTTTGCTACCGATTTGCGTCGTTTTAAAATTTATGACCCGCGCCCTATCAATATTTCTACTTTTTACAATCACAAAACCAGTGCAGTGTTTTTAGAAAGTAAAATATTTTCAAAAACTTCAGGCTATTTTAGTTTGTATCAAAGTCAAATTCAACCTTTGTTTGAATACACTTTTATTAATGATGGAAAGTCCTACACCAATTATAACATAACGGCAGCCCAACTAGCTTTTCAATGGAATCCGTTTAGTAATTACATGCAAACTCCGATTGGAAAAATTGAATTTGAAAAAAGACATCCAAAGTTCTCTATTCAATTTACACAAACATTACCAAACATGTTAGACAACGATTTTGTTTTCACTAAAATAGATTTCAAAACGTATTATGAAATTCCTTATTTATCGGGTCATAAAAGTTCTGTTTTGTTGCAAACGGGTATTGCATTTGGCGATGTTCCAATTACGCATTTATACAGTATTGTTCCCAATAACTTAAACAAAGACGCCATTTTACAACGTATTACTTTTGCAGGTAAAAACAGTTTTGAAACCATGTATTTCAATGAGTTTTTCTCCAATCAATATGCTTCTTTACAATTAAAACACACCTTTAACAAAGTCCGAATAGGTTATAAAATTAATCCCGAATTTACTGTTGTAACCCGAATGGCAGTAGGATCAAACAACAAAAACAATCAGCATGTTGGTATCGAATATAAAACCCTTGAAGACGGATTTATCGAAAGCGGTGTGGAATGCAATAAAATATTCAAAGGATTCGGTCTTGTATTTTTCTACCGATATGGTCCAAATCAACTCCCAGTGTTTGACGACAACATTGCTATCAAAATATCTTACAATTTAGATTTAGGACTTTAAATTTAACTTAATTGTTGCATTCTAAACCAATAAATTAAGGAAGATTACTTACCTTTGCACCCTAATTTTTGAGAGATGTTAAAGTGGTTAAGCACCAGTTTTTGGGATTATATTGCCAGTAGAATTTTAAGAAACCGCGTTTTTTTATTAATTCTTGTTTTACTTTTTACTATTTTCATGAGTTTTCAGTGGAAAAACATGCGTTTTACCTTTACTGAAGCTAATCTATTACCCGATGATCATGAAGTAAACATTCAATACAATTCTTTTTTAGAAAAATTTGGTGAAGAAGGAAATCTAGTTGTCTTAGGATTTAAAGACAAAACCTTTTTTAATGAAAAAAACATTAAAGCTTGGGAAAAATTTATTGCCGAAATAAAAAAGGATAAAGCTGTTGAGCTCACCTTATCTATTGAAGATTTAAAAGTACTTGAGAAAGACACATTAGAACAAAAATTCAAATTAGTTTCTTTCATCAATAACGATAGTATTTCTGACGCCTATTTAAAAGAAAAAGAAAAAGAGTTTTTCAACGATTTACCTTTTTATGAAGGCATGCTGTTCAATAAAGAAAGTGGCGCAGTGCGTTTTGCCATTTACATGGATAAAAAAATTGTAAACACCCCTGCAAGAAAACAATTTATTGAAAAACATCTTAACCAAGACAGAATTAACGCCTTCGAAAAAGAAACCGGATTAGATCTTCGTGTTTCCGGAATGCCATACATTAGAACACTGAATGCTAATAGCATTATTAGTGAAATTGGATTGTTCGTTGGTGCTGCACTTGGAATTACTTCATTACTATTCTTCTTCTTCTTTAGAAGTTTTAGAGCAACCATGGTTTCCATGTTTGTGGTAATTATTGGCGTAATGTGGTCGTTTGGAACATTAGGCTTGTTACATTATGAAATAACCGTTTTAACAGCAATTATTCCTCCATTAATTATTGTTATCGGAATTCCTAACTGTATTTTCCTTATCAACAAATATCAGCAAGAAATTAAAAATCACGGAAATAAAGCCAAATCCTTACAACGGGTAATCTCTAAAGTAGGGAATGCTACTTTAATGACGAATTTAACTACTGCTGCTGGTTTTGGAACCTTCATTTTTACAGATAGTAAATTATTGAAAGAATTTGGAGTCGTAGCTTCATTAAACATTGTTTTCTTATTCATACTGTGTTTAATTATCATTCCAATTGTCTACAGTTACATGCCAATGCCTAAAGAGAAACACTTAGCGCATCTTGGAAAAAACTATATGGCCAAATTCATTAATTGGATTGAAAATACGATTAGACATCACCGAGTTGCTGTTTTTTCAACTGCCATTGGAATTTTAGTGATGGGAATTATTGGAATTTATCAAATTAAAATTTCGGGAAGTATTATTGAAGATATGCCTAAAAAAGCTCCTTTCTTTAAGGATATTTTATTCTATGAAAAAGAATTTGATGGTGTTATGCCTTTAGAAATTGTTATTGACACAAAAAAACCAAAAGGCGCTTTAAAATCAGTAACATTAAAACGAATTGAAGAACTTCAAGAAACTATTGAAGAAATTCCTGAATTATCAAAACCTGTTTCTGTTGTTGGCCTTGTAAAATATTCAAAACAAGCGTTCTACAACGGAAATCCTGAATATTACGAATTACCTACCAAACAAGAGGAAGCTTTTATTTTATCCTATATAAAAAATTCGACTAAAAAAGGAAATGAGAACATGCTGAAAAGCTATGTAGATAGCACAGGTCAATATGCTCGCATCACTACTTTTATGCGCGATATTGGAACCGATAAAATGAAAAAAATAGAGGAACGATTACAAGATAAAATCAATCACATTTTTCCAAAAGAGCGCTACGAAGTTTCGCTAACTGGAAAAGCGTATGTTTTTGAAAAAGGAACGCATTATTTAATTGACAACTTAGTACAATCGTTACTTTTTGCTATTGTTCTGATTTCATTGTTGATGGCGTATATGTTTCGTTCGTTCAAAATGATAATCGTTTCGTTATTACCCAACATTTTACCTTTAGTGATGACTGCAGGATTAATGGGCTTTTTAGGAATTCCAATTAAACCTTCAACCATATTAGTGTTTAGTATTGCTTTCGGAATTTCAGTTGACGATACCATTCACTTTTTGGCGAAATACCGACAGGAATTAAAAGCAAACGATTGGAAAATAAAACGCTCTGTTTACGCTACTTTAAAAGAAGCAGGAATTAGTATGTTTTACACTTCAGTTGTCTTGTTTTTTGGATTCTCAGTTTTTACGCTTTCAGATTTTGGCGGAACAGTTGCTTTAGGTGGATTAGTAGCAACAACCTTATTATTCGCTATGTTATCTAACTTAATTTTGTTGCCAGCATTGCTACTTTCTTTAGACAAAACCATTGCTAACCAACAAGAATTCTTAGAACCAACATTAGATATTTTAGCAGAAGATATTGAAGAAGAAAATTCAAACGAGAAATAGTATATTTTTTCTTTAGTGTTATCTTTGCCTAAGGAAAGAAAGAACCTACATAATAAACCAGAAAGCCCTATATAATATTGAAATTTTATGTAGGTTTGCATAATAATATTAGACAAAAATGAAACACTCAAAAGTAATAGACCTTTTAAACAGCACGAAAACATTACATGAAGTAACAGCAAAAGGTTGGGTTAGAACATTTAGAAACAATCAATTTATTGCGTTGAACGATGGTTCAACCATTCATAATATTCAGTGTGTGGTAGATTTTGAAAACACACCTGACGAAACCTTAAAAAGAATTACTACTGGAGCTGCAATTTGCGTTACAGGAACCTTGGCAGAAAGCCGTGGCGCTGGACAAAAAGTAGAAATTCAAGTTACGAAGTTAGAAATTTTAGGCGATAGCGATGCGGAAAAATTCCCAATGCAACCTAAAAAACACTCGCTAGAATTTTTACGTGAAAACGCTCATTTACGTGTAAGAACCAATGCTTTTGGTGCTATTATGCGTGTGCGTTCAACGTTAGCGTTTGCAGTACACCAATATTTCCAAGAAAAAGGATTTTTCTACGTAAATACACCAATCATCACAGGTTCTGATGCCGAAGGTGCTGGAGAAATGTTTCAAGTAACTTCTTTACCCCTTGATGGTTCTGCTCCAAGAAACGAAGACGGAAGTATCAACTACAAAGAAGATTTCTTCGGAAAACAAACTAATTTAACTGTTTCTGGACAGCTAGAAGGTGAAACTTTTGCCATGGCTTTAGGTCAAATTTATACGTTTGGACCAACTTTCCGTGCAGAAAATTCAAACACTTCGCGTCACTTAGCTGAGTTTTGGATGATTGAACCAGAAGTAGCTTTCAATGATTTAGCAGACAACATGGATTTGGCGGAAGATTTCATCAAATACGTTATCAAATATACCGTCGATAAATGTAGCGATGATTTAAAATTCCTAGAAAACAGATTGTTAGAAGAAGAAAAATCAAAACCACAAGCAGAAAGAAGCGAAATGACGTTGTTAGAAAAATTAAGTTTTGTACTTGATAACAACTTCAAACGTGTTTCTTATACGGAAGCTATTGATATTTTAAAAGATTCAACACCAAATAAAAAGAAAAAATTCCAATACATCATCAACGAATGGGGTGCTGATTTACAAAGTGAGCACGAACGTTTCTTAGTAGAAAAACACTTTAAATGTCCGGTAATTTTATTTGATTATCCAGCAAAAATTAAAGCGTTTTATATGCGTTTGAATGACAATACTGAACCTGGAAAAGAAACCGTTAGAGCAATGGATATCTTATTCCCAGGAATTGGAGAAATCGTTGGTGGTTCGCAAAGAGAAGAACGTTACGATGTATTAGTAGAAAAAATGAAAGCCTTAGGAATTGACGAAGAAGAACTTTGGTGGTATTTAGACACTAGAAGATTCGGTTCGGCTGTTCACTCAGGTTTCGGATTAGGTTTTGAAAGATTAGTACTTTTTGTAACTGGAATGAGCAACATTAGAGACGTAATTCCGTTCCCAAGAACACCACAAAACGCAGAATTCTAAAAATAGTTGTTTCAAGTTTCAGGTTTCAGGCTGTCTTTGTTAAGCAACTTGAAACTTGAAACCTTAAACTTTAAACAAAAAAATGCTTAAACACAGTTTACAATTCAAATTATCTCAAAAATTATCGCCTCAACAAATTCAGTTGATGAAGTTAATTCAATTGCCTACGCAAGCTTTTGAGCAACGTCTTCAAGAAGAATTAGTAGAGAATCCTGCTTTGGAAGAAAGTAGCAAGGAAGATAATTATGATTTAGATGATTATGGAAGTGATACTGATGATTACGACGATTACGATAACGAACACATCGATACAGGCGACATCAATATTGACGAATATTTAAGCAATGATGAAACGCCAGATTACAAATACCAAACCAACAATTATAGCGATGATGATGAAGACAAAACTATGCCATTTGCGGCTCCAGTAAGTTTTCATCAGGATTTAATTAATCAGTTAAATACGTTTATTTTAACCGATGAAGAACGCGATATTGCTGAATTTTTAGTGGGAAGTATCGATGACATGGGCTACATCAGAAGAAGCATTCAAGATATTGTGGATGATTTAGCTTTTACACAAGGAATTTATACGGATGAACCGACTGTTGAACGCATTTTGCATTTGGTTCAAGATTTAGAGCCGGCTGGTGTTGGTGCTCGCGATTTACAAGAATGTTTGTTGTTGCAATTAAAACATAAAACACCTTCGGATTCTATCACTTTGGCAATTAATGTGATTGAACAACAATTTGATGCATTTACCAAAAAACATTACGATAAATTACTACAAAAATTCGATGTTTCCCAACAGCAATTACGCAAAGCTATTGATGAAATTGAAAAACTAAATCCAAAACCAGGAGGTAGTTTCGACGGTAATCAAAAAGCTGTAGAACACATTGTTCCGGATTTTACCATTCGAATTGTAGATGGCGAATTAGAACTTTCGTTAAACGGTAGAAACGCTCCAGAATTGCACGTTTCTAAAGATTATCAGGAAATGTTGCAGAGTTATAAAGACACTCCCGAAAAATCGAGTTCGCAGAAAGATGCAGTGCAATTTATTAAGCAAAAATTAGATTCGGCAAAATGGTTCATTGATGCGATTAAACAGCGCCAGGAAACCTTATATGTTACAATGAATGCCATTATGCATTATCAAAAAGAATATTTTTTAGAAGGAGAAGAAACCAAACTTCGTCCAATGATTCTAAAAGATATTGCCGATATGGTAGGATTAGATATTTCAACGGTTTCTCGTGTAGCCAATAGCAAATATGTTGATACGCCATACGGAACAAAACTAATCAAAGAATTCTTTAGCGAATCTATGACAAACGATCAAGGGGAAGAAGTTTCGACTATAGAAATTAAAAATATCTTACAACAAGTTATTTCGGAAGAAGATAAAAGAAAACCATTACCAGACGATCAATTAGCAGAAATTTTAAAGGAAAGAGGTTATCCAATTGCCAGAAGAACCATTGCAAAATATCGCGAACAATTAGACATTCCCGTGGCGCGATTAAGAAAGAAAATCTAATAAGATGGATTTAAAAAAAATATTACCTGTTTTCTCCTATATTTTTCATCCCATATTTGTGTCTTTATATGGGACTTTGTTTTTCTTTTTAATTACCAATTCTTTCTTTTATAACTCACAAATCATTGTAACGTTAATTCAAGTAACAATTCTTACTTTACTATTACCTTTATCGATGTATTTTTTATTTCGATCATTAGGCGTTGTTTCCTCTTTTACCGAAGCCAGCATTAGCGAAAGAAAAATGCCAATTGCAGTTCAAGCTGTTTTATTATTTGTATTGATAAAATTCAGTGTTTCAAGAGATACAGTTGCTGAGTTATATTTCTTTTTTCTTGGCGGATTCTTAAGCAGTGTAATCGTTTTAGCAAGCGTTATTTTAAAATTCAAAGCCAGTTTACACATGATTGGAATTAGCGCTTTAACTTGCTTTATTTTTGGTTTGAGCATGTATTACCAAATGCCTTTTGTAAACCTTGTAGCATTTTCTATTGTTTGCGTGGGATTAGTAGCTTCTTCCCGCTTATACATGAAAGCACATACGTATCCAGAACTTATTGCAGGAATAATTATTGGAGCTGGTCCACAGTTGTTTTTATATCAGTATTGGTTATAAAATATAAAAAATCAAACCAATTTTCAATGTTGTTACATTGTTCTCTGTTGTCGTTTTATTTTTATCAAAAAAGGGATTTAATCCGTAATGAATATAAGCATTCCATGTATTAAATCCGAAAGTTAAGTACGTTGCGTATTGAAACTTATTTAATAAATCATTTATATTTTCAGTTCCAGAACCAAGACTTCCTTCATATTTAAACTTACCATTTATTAAATAACTCGCCATGAAACCGCCATAAATTCTCCAAAATTTATGACTATCCGGAGTAGCATTTCGCCATCGCACTTCTAACGGAAAATCAACATAATGTAATATAATTCTACTTTTTACGATTTCTGTATCTGTGCTATTAGAAATGGAAGAAAAATCGATATTCTGTTTTAAATCATTAAACGAATAACCAATACCTGGCGCAATTGCCCAATGTCTGTTATCTGAAATAGGAAAATCTCTTAAAAACCCAGCGGATAATCCTGTTGAAAAAGAATACTGACTAAAATTGTCGGGCTTATTTTGAAGAAAATTATAGGAAATAGATACATAAAATTGATCTTCACGAAAAAGAGAATCAACTACAGGTTTTGTTCCAGATTGTGAAAATCCAATTGTTACAAAAAATAGAAAAAAAAGGGATACTAATAATCGCATTATATTTTTTTATAAAAATAATAAAAAAAGGCACGCAATTTAGACTGCACCCAAAAGTTTAGACAAATTTATAATTAATTTTGATAATAGTGAGCTCGATATTTAATCGGGCTCATTTTGTTTAGATTTGATTTAATTCTTTCGTTATTGTAATAGTTTATATATTGTTTTATTTCAT
>NZ_JAYRPD010000052.1:0-1911 GCF_041911335.1 Flavobacterium sp. | reverse complement strand
TTAAAATAATTGCTTCCATTTTCGTAGTTTTTAAAAGTTTATGGAGCAAAATTGTGAAGTAAAAAAAAGTCCCTTAGTCCCAATCGGGTCCCAAGGGACTATTATTTTTTAGAGTAAGTTATCGAGGTCTATTCGTTTGTGGGTCTTTGGTCGTTTATCGCCACGTGATGGTTTGAGGATGGTTTCGACTGTTTGGGGACTTATTTCGTTGTTGTCTTTGTCGATGAAGTTATTGACGATCATATTTACTATGTCACCATTGGAAGCATCAATAAATGATTTTCCATCAACAAATAATTCACGACTTAATTGGTAGAATATGTCTACTAATTGGTTCAGATTTCCGTTGAATTTTAGCTTTTTAGTTATTAGTTTTTTCTCCAGTTCTAGTTCTTTTTCCTTCTCAATTTCGGAACGCATTTTGCGAAGCGTTTGTAATTTTTCAATGAATTGAACGCATTGCTGGTCATAAGCTTGCAGCTTGTTGTTGATTGAAATGATGTCGGCTTGTTTATATTCGAAAATTTCTTCGTTTAAAAACAAGATTTGCTCATTGAAAGAATCCATTTTTTCGACTTGATGTTTGATTTCAAAAAATGAAAAATAACGATCTTCTGATTCGGCATTGATTAACCTTTTCGGAGTACTTTGTTTGGTTTCTTTTACGCTCGAAGATTGCAGCTCCGTTCGTTTTTTCTCGATAATGTTGTACAATTTATTGAATCTACTCAGTGCCTTTTGGCTAAAGAATAGTTCTTCATTGTTGGCTAATAATTTTTCGAACTTATTTAACCAGGTGTTACCGTCTTGGGCAAGTTGGAGTTGGTAGTTAATGAATTCAGGTAGTTGGGATTGTGGGATTGTAAATACTTTTTCGAGTAAAGCAATACAATAGTTTTCCAGTGTGGGTTCCTGGTCGTGCGTAATGTCAAAAATAGAAGCTGCACTTTGTGCTGTGTCGATGGTTCTCCATTCTGAGAATAATGATTTTTTGATGTTTTGCCCTTTCAAGTTCACGTTTTTTGCCGGTGTTAAATTTGTTCATTATTTGTTATTTGGTTACACTTTTTCCAATGTCACGACTTGAAATGGTATAATTGCTTGAAGTTCAGGTATACTTCAAGTAAATTTCAATATGATTTTGGAAGTTTTTTACTATTTGGGATGCCTAAAATTAGAACAAATTCAGTACCGCTTTGCGTTGTTTTTCGCACAAGTTTTTAACAAAATTGCGAGGGCTTGTATTTGCTAGGGTTTTGGATTTCGATAGTAAAAAAGAGTAAAATTTACCTTCGAAAAAGAAAACGAGAGTAATTTTTTGAAAAATTTACTCTCGTTCTGTTTTAGTAGATGTAGTTGTCGACTGCTTTGTCTAATTCTTCCGAAATGATTTTAGCATATACTTGGGTTGTGCTGATATCGCGGTGGTCCATTAGTTTTGAAACGTGCTCTATTCGCATTCCATTGTTTAATGCGTTTGTTGCAAAGGTATGTCGGCTTATGTGGAACGTTACTTTTACTGGAATTTCTAATTTCTTTGCTATGCGCTGTAATTGAAAATTAGCTGCTTTATTGGCACTTTCTATAAAAGTATAACGGTATTCATCATTCTTTAAATAGAGCTCTTTATTTGTGATTACAGGGAATATAAAGTCATCTTGTTCTGCATCTTTCTTTTTGTACTTGTTGATGATGTCCAATGCTAACTGACCTATTTTAAACTGATGCATTCTTCCTGTTTTGCGAATTACTTTTTGTATTCTTCTCTCCTCTTCATTGAAGTGTTTTACTTGAAATTCTAATACATCACTGAATCGTAATCCTCCTGCGAAAATTGAAAAGATAAACATATCGCGATATACACTTGCCTTTGATTTTTCATCTAGTTTATAATTGATAATCGCCTCGAAT
>NZ_JAYRPD010000051.1:0-9240 GCF_041911335.1 Flavobacterium sp. | reverse complement strand
TTTTCTCTAGTAGATAATGTTTCAAAAACATTTCCTTCTTCCGGTTGAAATTTTTGTATCGTCGTAAAAATTACCCCTCCTGAATTGACTTTCAATAAGTCTTTCAATTGTTTGCGATCCGTTGCTTGAACAGGATCTTGACGCAATAATTGTTTAGAAGCTGCAAATGTGTCAAATAATTGATCGTCCAAATCATTACGATCCGTAATGACTAAAACCGTTGGGTTATCTAATGCCAAAACAATTTTACCTGTATAAAACACCATAGATAAAGATTTACCCGAACCTTGTGTATGCCAAACCACACCACCTTTTCGGTCGCCTTCAGGTTGGTTTTTCACGCCTGGTAAACCATAGCTTTCAGGAGATTCATTTAATAAATTCCCTATTGTTTGTTTTGAAACAAAACCAGAAGCTCTTTTAGTAGATTCTACCGCACGATTTACGGCATAATATTGATGATAGGCTGCTAATTTCTTTACCGTTTGTACAGTAACAATTCCATCTGCATCTTCTTTTTTGAATTTCTCAAAAACCACAAAATGTCTAACCAAATCCAATAATACGCTTGGTTGCAACATTCCTTTTATTAATGTTTCTAATTGGCTGATTTGTTTCGATGCTTCTTTGACACCATCTGTGGTTTTCCAAGCCATAAAACGGCTCAAACCTGCTGAAATGGTTCCTGCTTTTGCTTCCAATCCATCAGAAATAACCGAAAAAGCATTGAAAGTAAACAATGATGAGATCATTGCTTTATAGGTTTCTATTTGGCGGAAGGCAGACTGAATGGTGGTTTTATCATCCGTAGCGTTCTTTAACTCGATAACGACTAAAGGTAAACCATTGACAAACAGAATGATGTCTGGTCTTTTGTTTACTCCATTTTCTACGATTGTGAACTGATTGACTACTAAAAATTCGTTGTGCAATGGATTTTCAAAATCAATTAAAAACACACGATCCCCACGTACCTGACCATCTACACGTTTGGTAACAGGAATACCCTCCGTTAGTAAACGGTGAAATGTTTCGTTATTGGATAACACATCAGGCGAAGCAATACGCAAGATTTGCTTCACTGCATCTTGTTGTGCATCAAGAGGAATAGTTGGATTGATACGGCGAACCGCATTTTCTAATCGTTGTTTTAACACCACTTCTTCAAAAGTTGTTCTTTCAGAATCAGGCGCATCAGGGGCTAAATGAACCCCATTGATATACGTATACCCCTGTTGCTCTAATAATGCTATAGCGAGTTTTTCAATTTCGTTTTCGGTCATATCATTAGTTGGAGTTATTAAAGTTTAGTTTAAGAAAAAACTGCCTTCCTTGTGAATAATGTATGATTTCTTTCTTTTGTAAACGTCCAATAATTATAGCAGGATGTGTATTGAATTTATTAGCAAATTCCACAATTTCTCTCTCTGTCAGATCTTCATTTTTCAAAACTTCATTTTCCTGCTCTTCAGAAAACGTCCATTTTACAGCAAAATCATCGGCTTCCTGCTCTTTCTGTTTATCATAATCAGAATATTCTATATCTTCTAAGAAGATCTCTTTTTTACCGTGTAATAAAACGTGCCCAATTTCATGGAAAAAGGTAAACCAAAAACGATCATTTTGGTTATAACGTCCTGTTAGTTGAATTACAGGATGATTATTGATCCAACGAGTTGCTCCACTAATAGGTGCTTGTTTTACACAAGGTGTATAAATTATTTTTACCCCCGCTTTTAGACACAATTGCTGTAATTGCACAAAGAAATCTTGTGGGTGTGCAGCCATTACATTTTTTATGTCCGAAAGCTGATTTATCAGTAATTGCTTATCGAAAGCTGGCGCTTCTATTCTATTAGCTTGTAGTTCCCCTTGCCGTATCCAAGCTGATAAGGCATGAGGATTTTTAGTATTGTGCAATGAAATTCTAAAAGCAACCTTTAATTGTTGCTTATAGAAATATTCTTCCCAAGCTTCAGACGAGCTTAAACCAAAGTACTTAAATAAGTGTACAACTTTTTCTTCAACTTTGGTTGTCGGAATTACCCAACCCAATTTAGCCATTTCAGCATATGGAAAAGCACGTGCCCAATCTTTTGCTAAGGCTATAACAGATTGTCGTTTTTGGCGAGCGATATATTCGTCGTATTCATATTGTTGTTTTAGCCAAAAACGGGCAGGGATTTGTAAAACATCTTCAAATAAAATAGCCATATCCGGAGTAATCGCACTTTCTCCTTTGAGTACAGCATTAATGGTTTTTTCTGGTTTACCTGTCCGAATAGCAAATTCTTTAGGACCCATGTTTATTTCTTCTAATTTTTCAGCTAAAGTTTCTCCAGGATGGAATGCAATATCTAGAATGAATTCATTTTGTGGTATCATAATTTACTTCTTTAAGTGTTATTAATGATAATCTTTAATTTCGATAACCTCTACTCCAAGTATTTCTACCCAAATATATTTACCGTGTTCGTCTGTAGGAATAGGGTTTTCATGTGGTTTGAAAATTAAACGGTAGGGATGGTCTAAGTCGCATGCCCATTGCCCTTTTCTATCACCAACGAGTTCATGGAACCGTCCTGGCAAATGCCTCACATCTTCTAATGTTTCTGCAACCCTCAAATCAGATAAACGTTGAAGTAACTTTTTACCTCTAAGCTGCCCTAATTCTTGAAAACACTTTCTTTGATCGTTGGCTATCTTTCTTAATTTTTTATCACCAAATGTTATATTCACTGCAAAGATACAATTTTTATATTATTTTAGATAACACTTCCTGTCAATTATTTTTCACAAACTTAAATCTTCACCCTTACCTCGCCACTCATTAACTTAGGCAATAAGGTATCGCGAAGTTTTGTTAGGGTTTGGATTTGAAATTTATTTTGATTTATTTTCTTATAATTATTAGATACTTGATCATTAAATTTTAAAACTAAATCTTCTTTTGGCATCTTATACTTATTTTCAAATAATAGAGATTTATAATCGAGATTTTTTATTCCCGAACTGCCATTTTCTAAATTGAAAAATTCATCCTGATCATATAAGTATTTTAAATACAAATACACAAAAAATGAATAGTTTGAATCTTTTATTCTAATTAATCTACAAAAATTTGAGAATACTAAGTCTTTACCAAATAATGATTTTATCTCATTATTTATAAAATATGCTCTACCAGTAGATTGATTTTCTGTACCTCCTGAAATTTCAATTATTATATCTCCTTCTTTTGGTTCTATAGATTGGAATTTCTTTTCTTTTACAAATCTTATTGGAGTTTTGGTTGGAATCCCAATTAAAAGATCAGCAATATCAGTTCCTCTAATACAATAAACTTCTTTAGTAAATTCATCTTGGAGAGTTTCTTTCCCCCAATCTCCACCAACTGTTTCATTAATCCATTCAGAGAATGGAAGCTCCTCCCAATCCTCTTTCGCTTCTCCTTCGACAGGCTCAGGACAGCGCTCAATAAACCACTGACGGAATAATGTTTCCGCCAAAGCCTCTAAGGTTTGGTTTTGTTGGTGTAATAAGTCGATTTTATCATCCAAACTTGACAATACCGATGCAATGGCTTTTTGCTCGGGAAGTGGGGGAAGTTGGATTTCATACTTTAATAATGCATTTATCTGCATATTTGGTTGAGTAGAAGTTCCACCTGAAATACCATCTATATATCCCCAATAGTTATATGATTGTAGATTATAAAATAAATATTTTGGTAAACATTTATTTTCATTAACCTTTAATTTTATTAAGCCATTATTGAAAACTGCATTAATATCTTCATTTATAAATCTATTTACACCAATTGTTGCTCCAGTTCTAGCTACAATAATATCACCCTTTTTTAATTGAAATTTTCCAAAATTATTTTCTGAGACTTCAGTAAAACCCCAGTCCTCAAATTTCTTAGATTGAGAGACATCTTGAATTCTCAAACACTTTATACCTGAATCATATTCTACTATTGGAGCTCTTTTAATTGCATCTAATCCTGTATTTGCTTTTTCAAGAATTTCTCCAATTTCAATAATTTTCCTATTCTCCATCCTTCTCTTTTTTAATTTTACTCAATACATCCTTACACAAGCTATCCATTTTGGAGAAGGCAAACCACTTTTTTCCTAAATCTTTTAGCGAAGCGCCAATGTGGTACAACTCCTTTTCATCAATGATTAAAAAGCGGTCGTGGCTTTGTTTGAATAAATGGATACCTATTGCTGGATACTGCTGATTATGTTTCTGCAGATCCAAGCGCAGCTGTTGGCTAATAGTTGCCGTATAGATATTGGCTTTCACATTCTTTTTCCTTTTACTTAATAAGGTCAACACCGTGTCGTCCACATAATTATCGATAAGGAGAATAGAGGATTTGGCATTTCGTACCAGATTAGACACAAAGTTGTAAGCATCAAACACCTGTCCATTGAAGAAAACGCCTTGATTAGGAAGTTTATTAGATTCGATCTGTAAAGATATGATATCCATTTTCTTACTGAGCTCGTCCACATGGTTTTCAACTCGATCCATACGTTGATTCAGTGCATACCCTTTTAATAAATACTCTCTCAATACGTTCGTAGCCCAAATTCTAAACTGAGTACCCTGCTTTGATTTAACGCGATAACCAACAGAGATAATTACATCGAGGTTATAGAACTCTATCATTCTACGCACGGTTCTATTTCCTTCTTTTCGAACTGTCAAGGATTCCTTGACAGTTGCCTTTCTATCTAATTCTCCTTCCTTATAGCAATTGTTGATATGTAAGCTTATATTTTGCTTCGTTTGATTAAAGAGTTGAGCCATTTGCTCTTGAGACAGCCAAACAGTTTCTCCTTCTATGATTACTTCAATCCGTTCTGGTAAATCATCCGATTGGTAGAGTATAATTTCGTTTGTCATAGGACTCTTAATTGAATTTAAAAATAACAGACAGCATCGCTACACCTTGCTCTGTAAAAGCATACGGATTTACGGCGGAATGTTTTAACGATTCGAACCGGTCGCAATTTGCGACCAGTTCATCTTTTTCTTGGCTATTCAGCTGAAAACGAAATGTTTCAGGAAACCGGTCAATGTTCCGTTTTACTTGCTCATTTAATCTTTTTACTTCCACCTGGTACATTTCTGCCAGATCTCTGTCGAACATGACTTGTTTCCCCCGAATCGTAAAAATTCGGTTTTCTATATGTTGTTGGGAAAGGGTTAAATCTTTACTCATTCTTTTGGCAGTTCTATTTTAGACAAGTTCTCCGCAATTATCGCATTCAATTCCGCTTCTCTGGCTAATTGTTCTTCCAAAGTTGCTTTTAGCGAAGTAAAACGTTCTACAAAGTTGAAATCGTCTTCTTCGTCAGGTAAACCTACATAACGCCCAGGCGTTAGTACATAATCTAACTCGGCGACTTTAGATACCGGAACCGAAGCACAGAAACCGGCTACATCTTCGTATTTCCCATCGACATTACGCCAATTGTGGTAAGTAGAAGCGATTAAGTCGATATCTTCTTTGCTCAACTCACGGTTTCTACGGTTGATGAGATGCCCTAAATTACGGGCATCGATAAACAAAATTTCGTTTTCGGTATTGCGGTATTTAGGATTCGGTACTTTCTTACGACGCATAAACCATAAGGCCGCAGGAATTTGCGTATTCAAGAAAAGTTTAGCTGGTAAGTTGACGATACAGTCAATTAATCCTTCTTCGATTAATTTTTTACGGATTTCGCCTTCACCTGAAGTTTTAGACGTTAAGGCGCCTTTTGCCAATACCACACCTGCTTGCCCTGTTGGTGCCAAGTGATGAATAAAATGTTGCAACCAGGCAAAGTTGGCATTGCCTACCGGCGGTACGCCATACTGCCAACGCGCATCGTTACGCAATAAATCACCCGACCAATCGCTGACGTTAAACGGAGGATTCGCAATGATATAATCGGCTTTTAAATCTTTGTGTGCATCGTTCAAAAACGAACCTTCCGAATTCCATTTTACACCCGTAGAATCAATTCCACGAATGGCCAAGTTCATCTTCGCCAAACGCCAAGTGGTTTGGTTGGACTCTTGTCCGTAAATCGAGATATCATCAATACGACCTTGACGCTCAGTTACGAATTTCTCTGACTGCACAAACATACCACCCGAACCACAACACGGATCGAATACACGACCTTTGTAAGGTTCTAACATTTCTACCAATAATTCTACAACCGAACGAGGTGTATAGAATTGTCCGCCTTTTTGACCCTCTGCCAACGCAAACTGCCCTAGGAAATACTCGAACACATGACCTAAAACATCGGCAGAACGCTCCTGGGTATCTCCAAAGTCGATATTACCAATAAGATTAATTAATTCTCCTAAACTTGTTGGATCTAGATTTTGTTTGGCATAAACTTTTGGTAAAATTCCTTTTAATTGCGCATTTTCTGCTTCGATAGCATCCATTGCATCGTCTACAATTTTACCAATCGTAGTTTGTGTTGCCGAGCTTTGCAAAAAAGACCATCGAGCTGATGGTGGAACGAAAAATACATTTTCTGCGGTATATTCTTCTCTATCTTCAGGATCAGCACCTTGATCAATCTGTTCTGTTAATTCTGCATGCAATTTTTCAAATGCAATTGATATATATTTTAAGAAAATCAATCCAAGAACGACATCTTTATACTCGGCAGCATTAATGTTTTTACGCAACTTATCCGCTGCTTTCCACAACGTTTTCTCTATCGTTTCTTGAACTTCTTCTTTTTTCTTTTTAGCCATTTGCTTTATTTAATTTTATAAAATAATTTAATTGCTAAATATACAACCTGCAATCGAAAGTAAAAAGAGGAAAAGTATAAATGAGTAAGTAAGTAACCAAATTTCGACAAAAGAAAAATTTTATTTTTTTAAAATTATTTTTCCTATTAAAAAAGGGATTAATAAAGCAATTTTAAGAAGTACACTGATTAGAATGCATTTATCTTCATTGAATTTATCCATTTTTTTTCTGAAAGAAAAAATAAAAATTTTCTTTTGGCGAAATGTTGTTACTTTACTTACTTTGATTAAGTAAGGAGTTTCAGTGCAAATCAATGAATATGTTCCAAGTATACTTGAGTGAACGGTCTGATCACTATTGTTCTCTCAACACTCTTTTAGAAAATCTGCCAATGGTAATCCCCTGAATGAGAATGCTGAACACCACTGCAATGTACGTAACTACCAAAAGAATATCGCGGGTTTCATTATCGGGAAGTGACAGGACCAACGCCAACGACAAACCACCACGCAAACCGCCCCAAATGATGACTTTTGCTTCGTCTTTACGAATGTCCAAAAGCCTTGGAAACAGTCTTCTCGGCACACTCACCGCCAAAAAGCGTGAAAATATGAGGATAAGGACGGATAAAACACCCAAAATCAAATATTTAATATCGAAATCAATGACTACCAAAACCAAGGCGATTAGAATAAATAAAAGCGCATTCAGTATTACATCCACCAATTCCCAAAATTTAGCGACATACTCTTCGGTTCTGTCGCTCATAGCCTGTCCTTTCCGAAAATTACCGACCATCAAACCCATAATTACCATCGCCAAAGCCCCGGAAATATGCAATGTCGAAGAAATAAAATAGCCCAACATCACAAACGCGAGGGTTAATAAAACTTCGGTTTCATAATGGTCTATCGTGGAAAGTAAATAATGTAAAGTGTAACCGATAACCAGTCCGAAAATAACTCCGCCCACGGCTTCCTGAAGGAAGAGCCATGCAAAATGACCGGCATCAAAGCCCACCGCATTTACGCCTATCATTTCGGTAAGCGCAATGAACAAAACTACGCCAATACCATCATTAAATAGCGATTCGCCCACAATCGTAATTTCCACTTTTTCAGAAACTTTGGCTTCTTTCAGAATGCTAAAACTGCAATTGGATCAGTTGGCGAAATGAGCGCCCCGAAAATAAAACAGTAAAGCATCGGAATATCCAATCCTAAAAGCAATGCGACATAATGAAAGACAAACGCAATGAAAATCGTGGAAAACAGAACTCCGCCAACTGCCAAAACGCTGATGTTTTTCAGGTGGTTTTTAAGTACAAACCAATTGGTGTGAAGCGCGCCGGCAAAGAGCAGAAAACCCAAAAAGATATTTAATACCGAACTACTGATGTCGGATTGTACCACCAAATCACGAATCTGAAGAAAAGGTTCCGCATAAAAATTTTTCGTGATTATTACCACAAGCGACAAAACGACAGAGAGAAAAAACAAACCAATAACGAAAGGCAGTTTGATAAACCGCTGATTGACATACGCCAAACCCGCAGACAACGAAATAAGAAGTATTAAATAGTAATAAGGTATCATTATTTTTTTCTGTTGTAAAGTTCGAGTGTATCTACCTTCAACCTAACCTGTAACCATTTTCTAAGTTTTTGTTTTTCGGCTTCCGGGAGTTCTTTTTCAGATTCGTATATCGCTACAGGAATTACAGCGGCAGAATCAGCATCAGAAAGTATTTCCTGCTTTGCAGCAGAAAGTGACTTCAAGTCGGGGAATATTGCTTTGGCTTCGGAATAAAGATTTTCTGTATTGAAGGTATAGCGGTCTATTTTGGCGTTCAATTCGGAAGCGATTTTCGCAGCGTCATTGCCGGCTTCATTATTCTGAATTTTATTGGCTTTTGCGAGGAAAGCACTGTCCTGACGAATAATCAGTTTGGTATTTTCTAAACCGAAGTCTGCCATTTTTTGGTTTTCTTCGGCAATTTGAGCCGCCGTAAAACGTCGTGTAAGAAACGCCAATTCCACTCGACGCGGATCAGTGGAATAAAATGTTTTCCGGTAAACTATGGTATTTCCTTTATCTTCAAATTCTTTGGTGATAAACTGTGAAACTTTGTCATAAAATCTTTGTTGCTGAATAAAGCGATAAGCAAAATACACACTCGGAATAATCATCAGCAAGGTGATTCCCGTAATCCAGTTTCTAACGGAAGTTGCCCTTTTATTATCCACCAAACCAACTGCCGGATAATTGAGGTATTTTACAATAATGAAAGTAGCAATGCAGATAAAAAAACAATTTATAACCCGTTGTGCATTATGAATTAAGTGAGACAAAAGTTGTTCATTTGATTGAAAATCAGTAAATTGAATTAACCACAAAACATTTACAATGAACAACTTAGACGCAAATTACAAAAGAATTTTGGAAGTATTACGAAAAATA
>NZ_JAYRPD010000050.1:0-5331 GCF_041911335.1 Flavobacterium sp. | reverse complement strand
TTCTGCATTTCTTTTAAGAATTCTTCTTTAGAAATATTGAATAAATTATCTTCAATATTGTATCTGTAATTATCTTCCCAATACATGATTAGATTTTCATTTTCAGGAATTTTTTCCAATATTAAAGATAAGCTTTCTTTGATTTTGCTTTCTAAAAGTCTTATTGCTCTTGTATTCCAGGGTAATTTTCCATCATTTTTGTAATCATGGTAAGGAATTTTGAATTTTCTAAAGATTTCTTCTGTTGCAATTTCTACAAATCCAGTTTCAGAGTCTTCATTAAATATTTCAGGATAATTATGCCAAATCTCTCTATTGTTTTTTATTTCTGTTTGTGATTTTGCATTTTCAATAAAATCATTAAAAGGAAAATTTTCAATTATGCCAAGTTTCCAAGTTAAACCTACATAATTGTCAAATTTTGGAAGGAAATTTGAAATTTTCAATGGACGAGAAACATTTTGCCATTTTATAGCACTTTCTAACCATTCGTTAATTTTTGGAGATTCTATTTTCTGCACGTTTTTTGATTTATTGCTGCCAATCGGATGTAATCCGCCGAACCGATGTGGCAAAATCCCCGATTCGGCGTAGCCAAAGGAGCGGAGCGGATTTTGCCACATCGACTGCGTGTATGAAACGTTTGGCATTTCGAAGCGATTTCCTATCAAGTTACAACTACTTTTGATACGAGCTAAAACGCTTGATAAACCACTGATTGCCAAATGTTTTATACACGATGTTACCCAACGTAATTTTTTTATTCTAAAATTCCTAATTTAAACATAATTAGTTCTCTTTTTCCTTTTTATTTAACAATTCTCTTAGAATCCATTTTTCGATACTAATTACAACAAAAATCAATGAACCAGCTACAAACGAAATAAATAAACCTTTCTCATCGAGAGGAGCTGTTCCAAACACTTTTTGCATAAATGGAGTGTATAAAAACATTGCTTGCAGAAGCATTATTGACCCAATACCCAAAAAGATAAAGCCATTACTGAATAGACCAATTTTAAAAACCGAATCTTTCAGCGACCTGCAATTTATCAAATAAAATATTTGGAAAAATATAATAAACGTTACAGCAATGCTTTGTGAACGAGCCAAAGCATCTGTTTGAGCCATTCCGGTTTTAAGCGAGTATGCATACTCCCAGTTAAAAAGCACGATAGTTACAACTGTCATAAGTATCGAAACAAAAAATACCCTGAAAGTTACAAATCCGTTGAAAAGAGCTTCATCGGGTTTACGGGGGGGACGGTTCATTACATTAGGTTCTTTTACTTCGAATGCAAGTGGCAAAGCCAATGCTATGGCTGCAACTAAGTTTATCCATAACAATTGTACAGGCAACATAGGAAGCAATAATTCTTTCGTTATAGGATTAAAAGGAAAGAACATAATGCCATAAATCAATATAAATGCAAGGCCTAAATTAGTTGGTAATAAAAAGGCGAGAGATTTTAGCAGATTGTCGTAAACCCTTCGCCCTTCTTCAACAGCTGCTGCTATACTCGAAAAATTATCATCGGCCAGTACGATGTCTGCCGATTCTTTCGATACCGAAGTTCCGGTAATTCCCATGGCAACACCAACATTCGATTGTTTGAGCGATGGGGCATCATTCACGCCATCTCCGGTCATAGCAACAACCTCATTGTTGTTTTGCAAGGCTTTTACCAAACGCAGTTTGTGTTCGGGGGCAACACGTGCATAAATATTGGTTGTTTGTATGGTTTTGTCAAGTTCAGCATCGCTCATTTTCGATAAATCCACTCCTGTTACAACAGCTCCATTTGCCGAGAGGTTTAATTCCATACCAATAGCACGGGCAGTTGCATGGTGGTCACCCGTAATCATTTTTACTGTTATTCCCGCATTATGACAAGCTTTTATGGCTTCGATAGCTTCGTTACGTGGCGGGTCAATCATGCCTATTAAGCCAATGAACTCAAATCCATTTTCAACATCATCAACCGATATTTCATCGCTTTTGCTTTGAGTTTTTTGAGCTATGGCAAGCACTCGCATTCCTTTGGAACCAAGCAATTCGATTTGAGAAATTACCTTTTGCATATCCAAGGTTATACCACAAATGTGTGTTGAACAACGTTTTAGCACAACCTCGGGGGCACCTTTGAGAATAATATTGTCGTTAAGGGTCGCCATGTACTGCTTTTCCGAGTCGAAAGGCAATACGTCTTTTCTTGGTATTTCCTGACGTAAACCATCAATTGAAATACCAGCTTTTTCAGCAGCAACCACTAAAGCAACCTCGGTTGGGTCGCCCGATATACTATATTCGTTTGCTCTGTAAACCACGTTTGCATCGCTGCAAAGCACTGCTTTTTTCAGCAAAAGCAACATATCTTCCGGTAAAGCAGCTAGTTCAGCATTGTTCTGTTTGAAAACACCTGCTTTGTGATAACCAACACCTGTTACTTGTATGCTATGGTTATAGTTCCACAGTTCACTTACAGTCATTTCGTTTCGTGTAAGCGTTCCGGTTTTATCTGAGCAAATAACAGTTGTACTACCTAAGGTTTCAACCGCAGGAAGTTTACGAATAATAGCGTTTCGCTTTGCCATACGTTGTACCCCAATGGCAAGGGCAATTGTAACAACGGCTGGGAGTCCTTCCGGAATAGCACCTACTGCCAAAGCTATTGCGAAAATTAAACTTTCTCTGAGTGCATCAAACAATAGTATTCCTTGCCCTAAAGCCCGGTATGTACCTACAATCATAATAATAACTGTAATAGCAACAATACCAATGGTTAAGTATTTGCCAATAACACCAAGCTTTTGGGTTAATGGCGTGTCTAAATTAACTGTTTCGTTAAGCATGTCGGATATTTTACCAAGTTCGGTATCCATACCCGTTTTAACAACTACAGCAGTTGCAGTACCAGAAACAACTAAAGTACCACTATAAACCATACATTTTCTGTCGCCTATAACAGCATCGGGACTTACAGCTTCGGTAGTTTTTTGTGACGGTACCGATTCACCTGTTAAAGCAGCTTCTTCTACTTGCAGGTTTTTTTGCTGTATTATCCTCATGTCGGCAGGGATACGGTCGCCGGCAGCCACCTGAACAATATCGCCGGGAACAATCTCAACAACCGGAATGGTTATAATATTGCCGTTTCTAATTACAGTAGCATTTTCGGGAACCATGTTACTCAGTGCTTCAATAGCTTTACCTGCTTTATATTCCTGAATAAAGCCTATAATTGAGTTCACTACCACTACGGCAAGCACTACCATTCCATCGGTAATTTTGCCCAAAGCGGTGGCTAGTGTGCTTGAACCTATTAGAACCCAAATTAATGGATTATTAATTTGCCGCCAAAGCACTTTTAAAATTCCATCTTTATTTTTACGTTTAAGTTCGTTTAATCCGTACTTCTGTCGTCTTTTATTTACTTCTTCCAATTCAAGCCCCTGTAATGAACTTTCGAAATTTTCAAGAACCTCTTTATAGTCAATGGCATGCCATTTTCCGCTTTCGTTTTTCAACATCTTGGTGAATAATAATGTATGGTTGTTAATAAAAATCTACAATGTAATGCTTTCAACTATTTTTTTTAAAGCTAAAATTATAGTCGAAAAAAATAATCCGAAATATATAAAAGCTCCCAAAACGGAAAAATATCCAAGAAGAATTATAATTCCATCCTTCTGAATAATTCCTATTGATAGAAAAAGAATAATTAATGCAGGCAAAGTATTACTAAAGGGCATTAATCCCAATGGTACCATTAGCAAAATAGAACCAAATAAAATCAAAAAACCATTGATTGTACTAGCAATTTTGTTGCATATAAGGAGACTAAGTCGATGCGGCTTACTCATTTTTTCTAAATAATGGAACCACTTTAACCCTTTGTTTAGAGCAATGCGTAACTTTTCGGCTGGAAATGACTTATTTTTTATAGAGGAAGGTAGCCATAAGCTTTTATTTGTTAGATTACTTATTCCTATAAAAAAGATGAAAATCCCAAATACAGTACTGAAACCAGGTATTGATACCGGAATGAGAAATATTATAGATAAAATTGATGCAAATAGTAATAAACCGTCGTTTCCTAATAGGTTTATTATTTCAGATAATGTCAGATTTCTGTCAGGTATTTTACTAATTATTTTTTTTACTTTTTCTGATAATGTATTGTCAAAAAAATCATCTTTTTTCAAAAAGACAACTAATTCTCTATTTTTGACTTGCAACTTTTGTGACATAATAATAAATTATTTCCAAACAGATTCAATAGAATTACTTTTAAAAGTCAAAAAGCTCTCCTAAGATGCCTTTCTTTTTTTTGTAACGATATTCATTATCCCTTGAATGATATTGCTTGCCATGAAATATATCACTTTGTGTGGGAGTATCGTTTTGAGTTGACCTTTCAATGATTTTATCAAGTTCACCGCGGTCAAGCCAAACACCTCGACATTCAGGACAATAGTCAATTTCTATTCCGTTGCGGTCGGTCATAACCAGATTTACATCTTTGCAATTTGGACATTTCATTTTTGCGGTATTTAATTGGTTTATAATTATTTACTTAAAGGTTTTGTAATTTTATTAATTACAGAATCAAGTTTAGTGGATGATTTCTGTATAAGTGAATCAAGTTTTATTACCTTTTGATGTTCTTTATCGATAAGTGAATCGAGAGTTTAAACTTTATCGACCTCTTGGTTTAGCAATGAGTCTAATGATTCTGTTTTTTTTAGTAACTGTTCCATCTTTTCGTCAACTTTTTTGCTTATATCGCTGCAAGAAAAAAATGTAATCGAAAAGAATGCTAGAAAGATGCTATTTTTCAAAACTTTTTCCATAATTGTGTTTTTTTAATGTTTCTCAAAAATACTGTATTTATTGGTTTTAATTATATGCTGTCCTTTTCTTTATTATGTTGGGTAACATCGTTTTGGGGCTTTGCGTTCGGGCGGGAAATCGAAGCCGAAATGTTCAGCTAATATACAAATTTCAATAGAATTACAAAACTTGAATTTTCACTTCAGCCCGCCTGACGCAAAACCCTTGTGCTTGTTGCACAACTCAAATATACAAATAAACTTGTATAAAAACGGGATATTTCGTAAATTGATGTATGCAAGGCAAGAAGAGTTTTAGACCACAATTATTTGTTTCGGTCAATTTGTTGGACATGGTTCCAGAGGGTAATTTTTACAGAAAATTGCTAACGGAACTCGATTTACAATTCATTTATAAAGCCACTCAAAAGTATTATGGTAAGGAAGGACAGGAGAGTATAGATCCTGTAGTTTTCTTTAAGATTTTATTGGTGGGAT